>DHPL01000030.1:188-322 GCA_002407905.1 Anaerolineaceae bacterium UBA5365 | reverse complement strand
GAAGCGCAGGTATTTGCGGTCGTAGATCTGGCGCAATAGGCCGGTAGTCTCGCGGGTGCCGCTAAGCAGCGGATCGGCCGTGCGCAGGCGCATGCGGTAGAGGTTCTCGTAAATATTGCCAATTTGGATCACCC
>DHPL01000030.1:0-162 GCA_002407905.1 Anaerolineaceae bacterium UBA5365 | reverse complement strand
TTTGGATATCCGCCTTGAGCGGGGCAAAGCAGGGCATGGTCAGAACGGCTTTTGCCAGCGCGATGGCCTTACGGCGCATGTCCCCGCTTTGGGGCAAGTAGTCTTCATCGATCTGGCGGCGGAAGAGATCGGTTCTGCCGTTTTTGGGCTGGTAGAGCTCCA
>DHPL01000004.1:36000-51657 GCA_002407905.1 Anaerolineaceae bacterium UBA5365 | reverse complement strand
CCCGGGCTGCCCACCCCCCCCCCTGCCCCCTACCCCAACCGCCCCCCCCCAGCCGAGCCCAACACCAATCCCCAGCCCTACAACGCCGCCAACTGCTACGCCCAACCCGGTAACCCATGCTGTGATTCGCGGCGAGGATATGTTCGGCATTGCCCTGCGGTATGGCATCTCCCTGGAAGCGCTCCGAACAGCAAACCCGGCCATCGACCCTTACAGCATGGCCGAAGGCAGCCTGCTGAGCATCCCGCTCACCCCCACACCCCTGCCGGAATCTGAACCCACCCCCAACGCCACGCCAAACCTCACCCAGGTGCCGCTGCCGGTTGCCTGCTACCGGGATGCCGCCCAAACAGTTACCTGCCTGGTGCCTTATACCAACCGGGCCGCGGAGCCGGTTGAAAACCCCAGCGCCGTCGTGGTCCTCCAGGACGATGAAACCGGCTACACCAAGTCCCAGGAGGCCATCCTGCCGCTCAACCTCCTGCTGCCTGGCCAAAAACTGCCCTTGGTCACCCGCTTTTATGGACCAACTCCTGCCAATTTCACTGCTCAGGCCAACTTTGCGGACCAGCTCCCGGTCATGCCGGATGACTCACGCTACCTCAACCTGCCCGCTGCCGGTTTCAGCCAGGAGATCGAAACCGAAGGCCGCTGGGCAGACCTGGAGATCAGCCTGCCCGCGGAAAGCGCCCAGGCCTCCAGCATTCGCGTCCTGGCGGTAGCCTGGAGCGCCGCGGACCAGCCCCTGGGTTGGCGCATAGTGGACTTACAATCCCCCATCGAACCCGTCAAGCCTCTAGCCATGCAGGTCTTCAGCCTGGGTGATAAAATCGCGCGGGTGAGCGTTCATCTCGAAGCCCGCCCTTAAGGAGCAGCCATGCGCAACCGCCTCTTCCCCAATCTGGACAAACACACGGTGGTGATGGGCATCATCAACCTTACCGAGGATTCCTTCTCTGGCGACGGTCTGGAAAGCCGCCCCCGCCCAGTTGAAGCCGCGCTGGCTCAGGCGGCCCAATTTCTGGCCGATGGCGCTGAAATACTGGACCTTGGGGCAGAAAGCACGCGGCCTGGCGCGCTGGAAGTGAGCGCCGAGGAAGAGATCGCCCGGCTGGTCCCGGCCGTGACTGCCATGCGCCAGTCCTTTCCTGAGGCAATCATCTCCATCGATACTTACAAGGCCGCGGTCGCCCAGGCCTGCCTGGATGCCGGCGCCCAGATAATCAACGATGTCTGGGGCATGCAAAAGGACCCGGAAATGGCAGCCACCGTGGCGGCGGCCCAGGCCAGCGTGGTGCTCATGCATAACCGCAGCACCAAACAGCAAACCGAACTCAGTCAATTGGGCGGCCGCTACATTGGCGTGGAATACACAGACCTGATCTCCGCGGTGAAAGGCGGCCTGCACCAATCGCTGGCGCTGGCCCAGGCGGCCGGCATCAGCGATGACCAGATCATTCTCGACCCTGGTATCGGCTTTGGCAAAACCACTGAACAAAACCTCTTTTTGGTCAAGAACCTGGACCGCCTCCTGGAGATGGGCTATCCCATCCTTCTGGGTATCTCCCGCAAAAGCTTCATCGGCTACACCCTGGACCTCCCCCCTCAGGATCGCCTGGAAGGCAGCCTGGCGGCCAACGCCTGGGGCCTGATGAAAGGCGCGGGGATCCTGCGCGTCCACGATGTAAAAGCAACCGTGCGCCTGGCCCGCATGCTGGACGCGATCCGCAACGCGAATTAAGTTTTATCCAGTTTTAATCGGAGTGCTCCGCGGCCTTACGCGCCAGATAGGCGCGTTGTTCCTCAGGGCTGAATTTGCGCAAGCTCAGCAAATGCAGGCTGACCCCAATGCCAATCACAGCCAAAACAGCCCAGAGCCAGGGTTTCTGCACGAAAAATCCGCTTAGAACCAGGCTGAGCCAAAGCAAGATCAAGGCGTTTCGCCGGGTTGCGGCAGAGATGGCCCGGTGTTCCTGGTAAGCCCAGATGTAAGGCCCGAAAACTTTGTGGTTCACCAGCCAGGCGTGCAAGCGGCAGGACGAGCGCAGGAAGAAATACGCGGCCAATAACAGAAATGGCGTCGTGGGCAGGATGGGCAGCAGAATGCCCAACCCCGCCAGCCCCAAAGCCAGGAGCCCCAGGCCAATCAGAATATAGCGCTTTACGCCGCTGCAAGGCTCAGGCATTGGGCTGCTCATCCCCGCCAATCAGGTCGGCAGCCTGCTGCCCCAGGCGCTGGCGCTCAGCTTCGTCCAGGCCGGCTTCGCGCCAATACAGGTCCAGTAATTCCAAAGGCCCCAGCGCGGCCGTGCCCTTGCCCGCGTCCAGGCGTGCCCGGCTTTGGCCCTCGGGCTCTCGCACCAAGTGAAAATCAAAGGCTCCTTTGGCGCGCTGCCGGATTGCGGCCTCGTCAATGAAGGCTTCCAGGTCCCGCGGGTAACGCACGCGCAGCCGCAAGATTGAATCCTGCAACTCCTCCGGTTCCGGGAAGGCTGCCAGGACAGTCTCGAGTACCGGTTGGCCCTTGCTCAGCGGCACGAAGAGATCGATCATTTTCCGCGTAGCCAGGGGCCGCCACTCGTACCGCGTGGCACCCTTGCTCACCTCGGCTACCACGAAACCCTTCTCCTCCCCCACCTCACCCAAATCCACCCGCTCGATGGAGCCGGCATAGATCACCGGCGGCTGCATCCCGGGGTTGAGGTCCTGAAACTTGTGGATATGCCCCAGCGCCACGTAATCAAAACGCGGGTCGCGCACGAATCCCGGCTGCAGCACCAACTCCCGCCCGATGCTGATCTCGCGTTCCTTGCCATATCTGGCGCCTTGCACCGAGGCATGCGCGGCCAAAATCAGCGGAAGATTGGGGGTTGCCTGCGCCAGCGAGAGTTCAATGTGCCGGCTGAGGAAGCTTTCCAGAGCTTGCTCCGGGGTCTCGGCATCGGCATAGTCCGGGTGATTTTTAAGCGCGATGCCCTGCGCGCGGCTCATCCAGGGGATCACGATCACCTGCACCTGGGCACCATCCAATTCACTGGGGCCCATAAACGCCGGCTGGTTAACCACATGAATGAAAGGCGGCTGCAGCGTTTCGTATTCCTGCATGGCATGCGCCCGCGCGTGCGAGGGCGAAATATCGTGATTGCCAGTAACCATCAGGGTTGGGATTTGCGCCTTGGAAAGCTGCATCATGCGCCGGCCCCATTCACGCTGGTAAGTGGGTTGGGGCGAACGGTCCCGGTAGGTATCGCCGGCAAAGATCACCAGGTCCACCTGCTCAGCAATGGCGGTTTCAACGATGGTATCCAGGCTGCGCAGATAGTCCATCACCCGCACCGGCAAGCCGGTAGCCGGGTCATGCACGCCGCCCTGGGCCATATCGATATGGGCATCCGCAAAGTGAAGAACTTTGAGCATAGGCGCAATTATAACGGCTGTGCCGAGGCGTGCCGGCCTCAAGCGATGCTTGAATTGCCGGCATTCAGGCTGAATTCAAGTATTGCTTGATAGGAATTTTGGCCCTGCCGTCTTAGACTGGAAGCAGAAAACGGAGGCCCAATGTTCAACAATGCTTATCGCCCGTACTACCCAAGCAACCGCAACGAGTACCTCAACCTGCCTCAGGTGGGCATGGGGGTATGGACCAATAAAGCCGACCAGGCTGAGCGCTGGCTTAGCCCTGATCAGATTCGCCGCCTGACAAAGAAGCTGGCGGATAGTCAAAAACGAGAGGCTGTTCTACAATCAGAGCAGCCAGTAAATGGAGGAGACACCATGTTCGATACACGTAAAGTAGGCCAGCGCATCGCCATGCTGCGCAAAGCCAAAGACCTGACCCAAATGGAAGTGGCCGATAAAATGCTGGTCAGCTACCAGGCTGTGAGCAATTGGGAGCGCGGCAACTCCATGCCGGACATCAGCAAACTGGCCGATCTGGCAGATTTGTTTGGGGTAAGCATGGAAGAATTGCTGGGTTCCAAACGCGAAACCGAAATCATTGAAAAGGTGACCCGATCCAAGGATCCGGTAAGCCTGGAGGAAGTAGCCGAGGTAGCCCCGGTCCTCAAACCTTCGCAGGTGGACGAAGCCTCCGAACGCAGCGGACAAACCAGGGTAGAGCCCGAGGCGCTGGAACAGCTGGCCCCTTACTTTAGCGAGGAAAAACTGGGCGATTGGGCCGAGCGCATGCATCTGACTGATTTGAGTCAGCTGATCGGTTTGGCCCCGTTTCTGAGCAGGGAGCGCCTGGGAAAACTGGTGCGAGGCCTGGAAAACACAAGCGGCAGTCTGGACCATGTAATTGCCCTGGCGCCATTTCTAAAAAGCGAAGACCTGGGGCGCCTGGTGAACGATAAGCTGGATCAAGGCGCTGATGTCTACCAGGTGATCGGCTTGGCGCCTTTCCTGAACCGTGAGCAGTTGAGCCAACTGGCTATGCGCCTCAGCGGGGCCGGTGTAGACGCCGGTCAGCTGGCGGCCCTGGCGCCATTTTTGGATGGCGACACGCTGTCCAGGCTTCTGGAGGGGCGTGACCCCGGCCAATTACGCGAGCACGTCCTGGCTTTGGCGCCCTTTATGAAGAGCACGGACCTAACCCGCATTGCCCGGGAAGTGCTGAAAGCCGGCGACCTGAAGACCTTCACCGCCCTGCTGCCTTTCATCGATACGGACGAACTTTAGGGCTTGGCTAAAGGCAGAGGCCGGCAAATTGCCGGCCTCTGTTGTTTTGTCTTCTGCTGCTGGGATCAAAATTGGACTTGCATCAGGTACTCATCGGCATAGCTGCCATCAGCGTACTTGATCGCCCGAGGGTGCGTGCCGAAGACCTTAAAGCCCATGCGCTGGTAAAGCGCCAGCCCCCGGCGGTTGGAGGTAACAACTTCCAGTTCCACTTGTTCCACACCCATCGCTTTCGCCTCGCTCAGGCCCGCCTGCATCAGTACGGTGCCAATCCCATGGCCCCAATATGCCTGGTAAATCACCATCCCCAAACCCGCGCGGTGAGTAAAACGCCGGCGGGCATTCATCGCTTTAATCTGCAGTTCCCCTGCCAATTGCCCCGCTACTTCCGCGACCAAAAAAATATGGCTGGGATCCGCAAGCGCTTTTTGGATGAACTCGGTTTCTGTTTCCGGCGTATAGGGGAATTCGCCGGGTTCGTAGCCCAGAAAGCGGGTTTCTGCGCTGGTGGTCAGCATTAATGCCACCATCGCTGCCGCGTCCGCTGGTTCAACGGTACGCACGCAGGCCTCCCTGCCGTCTTTGGTTTTGAAATAGATGGGATCCATTCGCGCTCCGCAGGCACGTAAAATCTGGGGCTGTTTTTAGCCCGGGCCGCCTGTTAGGGCAATTATAGTTTTATTTGTTGCATGAGGGAACGGTTTCGCCCATTGTGGCCAGGCCGTCCAAGGCCACCCACCAGCAGGGATGCCAATGCAAGGCCTGCCTAAAGTAATACTTCGCGTTCAGGTCGTCGCCCAATTGCTGGCTTGCCCTCGCCGCCCAAACCCAGGTCTCAGGAATGGCCGGCTCGGCCGAGAGCGAAATTGTTTTCTGGGCCAAACTGAGCACGTCGTAATAACGCCCGGTATAGAAGTAGGCAAAGTAGGGGCCGGTTTGGTACCAAAGCACCCGCCAGGGCCGCGTTTTGGGCTCGAGCGCTTCGTAGATCTCGAAGGCTTTGTCGTAGGAAGCTGCCGCCCCGGCGTAATCCTGCAGTTGGGTCAGGATGGAGCCGCGGCTGTACCAGGCAAAAAAGAGTTCGCGGTCCTTCACCGTGTAGATCCGTTTTTCAACCTGCTCCAGGGCATAGCGCAAATTGAAGTTCTCGTCCGTTTGCGGTCCCAGGATGTCCATCACTTCCTGTTCACGCTCCCAGGGATAGACCACCATGTAGATGTCATCGAATTGGGCCCAATACATCAGCATGTCTTCGTAACTCATGCGGATCTTGCCCAAATAGGTGTCCGGGATCTCCACTTCCTGCTTTTCATCATCATAGGCATAGATCAGGCCGTAATGGCCCATCCAGCCTTCCTTGGCGTCCATGTATCCGCGTTCGATCACCACCGGGAAGCCCGCGGCAACGAATTTTTTCAGGGTCTCAAGGTCGCCGCCATAGCGCACGATGGCGCCCAGGCCGGTTTGGGTCAGCACATAATCCCGCATTTCATAGGGCATCACGTTGCGGTCTTTTACGTAGGGCTTGAGCACCTTTTCGGTATCGTATTGGGTTACAGGATGCTCCCAATACGTAAGAATCATGGCCAAATTTGCCGGTCCGCAGTTGTTAAAACCTTGCTTTTGCCACTTGACCCCATCGATCAGAACATTTTGCGGGATGGGCGTAGGCGTGATAGTAGGCGTCGGCGTTAGTGTGGGCGTAGGCGTAGGCTCATCGGTTGGCAAGGGTGTGGCTGTGGGAGGCTGCGGCGTGGCAGTTGGTGCCATGGCAGTAAGCGTTGCCTGGGCTGCAGCAGCCAGGGTGCCTTGCTCGGTTGGGCTAAAAACCACATCTTCCGGCGGCCGGAAAAAGTAGTGGATGGCTGCCTGGACCTTGGCCACGCGGTAGTAGAGGCGTTGGTTCACAGCCGGGATTTGGTAGGCCAAAACCCCCAGAACGGCCAGTCCCGCCAAAATACCCAGATAGACCAATGGGTTCTGCCACGGGCTGCGCCGGGCCAATTTTTTTCTGACGTATTGTGTGTGTTTACTCATAAAGCGGGGGCATTATAACATCAGCAACTGCCCGATTTTCCTCAGCCTAGTGTACCGCAGATTGCAGTTCGAGCGCCGCGGGCCAGTTGGGCCACCAGTCCAGGGCCTTCTGTAAATTGAAGCGTGCAGCGTCCAGGTCGCCCATTGCAAGCGCGGCACGGGCAGCCCAATACCAGGTCTCCGGCAGAGAATCCACATAGCTGTCGTCCAGGGTTTGACGGGCCAGGGCGCGCAGGTCGGCATAGCGGCCGGTTGCGTAATAGGCTTCATAGGGGCCAAACTGGTACCAAAGCATGCGCCAGGGCCGCTGTTCCACCGGCAGCTGGGCATAGTGCGCCCAAGCCGCATCATAAGCTTGTGCAGCCGCCAGCGGGTCGCCCTGCAGGCCGCGGATGGTGCCCAAAGCAAAGGTCTCAAAGAAGGCGTCCAGGCCGCTGCTGTTGGCGGCCCGTTCACTATAAAATGCTGCCGCATTCTCCAGGTTTAATGCCGGGTTCGCATCCGGCCCAAGTAAGGCCAGGGCTTCCGCTTCGCGCTCAGGTGGGTAGGCCAGCAGGTAGATCCCGGCAAACTGGTCCCAATCCCGTTGAAATTCGGCGTAGTCCAGGCGGATATTGCCCAGGAGGGAATCCGGCACGCTGACAAATCCGCCAGAGTTGTCGTAGGCGGTCACCAGGCTGTAATGGCCCATCCAGCCGTCCTTGGGGCTGGTATGCCCGCGTTCGATCAGTACCGGAAATCCAGCCGAAACCAGCTGCTGCACGTCCTCCATGCGGCCGCCGTAGCGGATCACGGCTTTGAGGCTGGTATTGGCCTGCAAGTAAGCCAGCATCTCATCCAAACCAACGTTACGGTCTTCATCCAGGCTCTTGAGCACGGGAGCGGTATTGTCCTGGGTGGTGGGGTAACCCCAAAACGAGAGCAGCATGGCCAGATTGACCGGCCCGCAATTGTTAAAACGCTGATATTCCAGGACAACACCTTCAACCAAAGCCCTTTCCGGAGGCGGCGGAAGCTCGGGCCAGGGAGTAGGGCTGGGAAGGGGCAGCGGCGTGTTTACCGGTGTAGGGCTCGGTTCAGGTATCGCGGAAAGGGTGGCTGGCATTTCGCTTGGGCTTGGAATCAAGGCCTGCATGGTCGCCGCGGCAGCCGTAGCCACCTGTTCCTGTTCCTGCGGCACGAAAGCGGTTTGCCCAGGCGGATTCAGGCTGGTGTACAGGCGCAGCCAAAGCGGCATCAGGCGGTTCCGAACGCCAGGCAATTGCCAGGCCGCAAAGGCCAGAAGCCCTAGAGCGGCTAAAATGCCCAGGTAAGGCCAGGGGCGGCGCCAAATGTTGTCCTGGCGCAATCGGCGGCTGAGTTGATCAGGTTTAGGTGTTTTTTGCGATGGCATGGTAAATAGACACTGCCGGGGCGGCACGTTTCCTTAGGGTTCTACACCCAGCTTATCCAGCTCCGCAAGTGCGGGAGCCCAATTAGGGTGCCAGGTAAGCGCGCGTTTAAAGTTAAAGGCGGCCGTACTTTCCTGGCCCAGGGCTACTTGGGCGCGCCCCATCCACAGGTAGCTTTCCGGCAAGCCCTTGTTGGGAGTGGCGTCAATGGTCACCGTGGCCAGATTGACCACATCCTGGTAACGGCCGGTGTTGTAATAAGCGATGTAAGGGTATTCCTGGTACCAGATCAATCGCCAGGGCCGGTCATCTTCGTACAGCTCACGATACAAGCCGAACGCCTGATCAAAGGCGCTTGCTGCTTCGGGATATTTACCTTGCAGGCTGAAGATCACCCCCTGACTGAAGACGGCGAAATATTGCTCCCGGCCGGTTTCGCTCTCGGCCCGTTGGATGGACAGCTCAAGGGCCTGCTGCAGCGATGCGGCCTGGTCGGCCTGGGCACCCAGCAAGTCGAGCACTTCAGCCTCCCGTTCCGGCGGATAAACCACGATGAAGGTGTTGAAAAACTGCGCCCAGTAGAGCTCCAGATCCGAATACTTAAGGTCGATGATCCCGCTGAATGAATCCGGGATATGCACCGTTTGAGCTTCATCGTCGAAGCCATTGATCACCCCAAAGTGGCCCATCCAGCCATCGCTGGGAATGTAGTAACCGCGTTCAACCAGCACCGGTATCCCGGTGGCTACAAAGCGTTTTACCAGGGCAAGATCGCCCGCGTAACGCAGCAAGGCGTGGTAGGGAGTTTGTGTATTGACGAATTCCACCAGTTCTTCCGGCGTCACCGAGAGGTCCTCCAGGCGCGGCTTGATCACCTTTTGAATATCGGATTGGTAGCCCACCCAGCCCCAGAAGCTGAGGTTCATCGAGAGGGTAGCCGGCCCGCAATTGTTGAAGGCCTGCGGCTGCAGAACGATATTGCCCAACTCCACCCTGGGGGGCAGCGCGGTAGGCACGGTGGTCGGCGTTGGTGGGACGAGCGGCGTGGCGCTTGGTACCGGAGACGCTGTAGGCAAACTGGTGGCAGTGGGCGGCAATGCCGCGCTTAACTCAGGCGTTGCCTGCCCGATCGGGTCGAAGGTTGTCGCGGAGGGCGGATTGAAAAAGTAGAAGATCTTGCCCCGCCACACGGCAATGTGATACACCGCCCGCTCGTGAATACCCGGAGTGTTGTACAGAATCACGGCGGCAAGAACCAGCAGGACAAGAAACCCCAGGTAGGGCCAGGGCTTGCGCCAAAGGGAGGTCTTGACCGATTGCGGATGCTTAGGCATAGCGCTGAGCATTATAACCGGGTCGGGGTATGGCCGGGTTTCCCTGCAGAGGGAGGCGCGTACTAGCTGCGCCTTAAATGGGCAGGCGGGTCAGGATCCAGCCGCCAAGAATCAGGCTGAAGGCATTGGCGCTGAGGGCGAATGCAATGGCCCGGGCTTTGCTTTGTTCCTTTAAGGCGGTCATCAGCACAATCGCCTCGATAAAGAATATCAAACCTTCCAGGCAGAGAAACGCGAGCATCAGGTAACCGGATGGCGTGGCTAAGCTGAGATAAATGTTCAGAAAGCCTTGGGTAAAAAGGTTCAACGCCAGGAAGATCAGCCAGGAACGGCGCTGGCGGTATCCAAAGGCGTAAAAGAGGGCGCCTTCCAGGAGCAGGGTGAGGAAGAGGCGGCTGGCGATGAATAGCGGCGCGCGCCAGGGCGGGGCGCCATAACTGAAGCTTTGGTCTTCCAGATTCAGGGTGACCAGCCCCCAATAGAATCCGCGAACCGGTTTTAGGTCGAAGGGTAAACGCGTTGATCCTTCAGCCGAGTCGATCTGCAGCTGAGCGTCCTGCAGAAAATGTTCATCGGCATCGTAAGGATAGTAGAAATCGTAACGGGCTTCACAGCCTCGCAGCGTCCGGGTAAGCGGGACGATGACGCTTTTGCCTGCGTGCGTATAAGCGAGGCTGAGCTAAAGATCCTGAGGTGGGTGCAAGACCAGGATCGTGAGGTGGGGCAAAGCGGCAGCGTTGGCTTGTACTGGGCTACTAAGGCCCAGACAGAGTAAAGCCAGCATCACGAGCGCGGAAAACCGGCGTTTAAGGTCGGGTAAGCTCATCCGGGCGTCTCCCTGCTTTGCTTGGCCCTGCTGCAGGAGCAGTGCTGGCAGCAACGCTTATAATATAACCCCTTGCCGGAAAAGCTGACAATGGACAAATTGCTCCCCACCCTCGAAATCGTATTACCGCTTTTTCTCATTATCCTCTTGGGTTATCTGATCAGGCGGGTCAAACTGCTGGCGCCCAGCTATGCCGATGCCAGCTCACGCTTGCTCTTTTATGTTTTGCTGCCGCTCCTGTACGGGCAGGACCTCTGGAATACCGACCTCTCCCAGGGCTACCCGGCGAGCCTTGCCTTGATCCTGATTCTAGGGACAACGTTCACCGCGGCGGCGGGTTGGGGGGCTGCCAGGCTGCTCCGGCTCGATGAAAAACAGACGCCCTCATTCATCCAATCCGCCTTCCATGGCAATTTTGGCTATATCGGCTATGCCCTCTTGCAACGCCTCTTCAAGGGTATCCCTACTACGGTCTCGCTTTCCTTTATTGTGACCATTACATTGATCAACCTCTACGCTTCGATCGTCTACACCCATGGCGCTAAAACCCAGAGCCTGCATAAGCGCATATTCAGCGTGTTCAAGCGGGTGGTCACTAACCCGCTGATCATCGGCCTGGCAGCAGGCTTCGTCCTGAACCTTTTCAAGGTCCCCCAGCCCAAACTGGTATCCAGCACTCTGGGCATGGTCACCGCTACAGCCTCACCATTGGCCTTACTTTCAATTGGCCTGGCTTTTGACATCAAGGGCCAGAAACGCTTTTTCAAGATTGCATCTGTTTTGTCGTTCGTCAAACTGGTCCTTTCACCGCTCCTTGGACTGGCGCTCGCTTTCGCCCTGAAGATGCCCATCCAGGAAACCCTGATCATCTTTGTGATCTTCGGCACCCCCACCGCGCTCAGTGCCCGGGCCGTAGACCAGGAATTGGGCGGCAGCGGGCCTCTCGTGGACACGGGCATCCTGGTCACCACGGTGCTCTCCCTCTTTACGCTTACAGCCTTCATTTTTGCATTCATGAGTCTTGGGTTCTTGTGACCCGGATTACTGAATCAGCCTGATCCAGAATAGGATCAATGCAAAGCGCCTGTCGCTGCTCGGGCTAGGGATTCGCCGCTTTATAACAGTTTGCTGGGTAAACCAGCACTCAAACCAATGACGATGTGCCCATTAAGCGGCATATGCGCCGCTGAGCCTTATAATACTTAGGCAAAATTTGGCAGCCATTTATGGACAAAATTCTCCCCACCCTCGAAATCGTTCTGCCCCTCTTCCTGATCATCCTCCTGGGTTACATCCTGCGCCAGGTCAAACTGCTGCCCGAATCTTTTGCCCACCAAAGCTCGCGTCTCCTCTTTTTTGTGATCCTGCCACTCGTTTTCGTGGAGGATCTGTGGAAGGCGGACCTCTCCCAAGGCTATCCTCTGGGCCTGTTTCTCTCGCTCCTTCTGGGCTTGACCGTCGCCGGCTTAGTGGCGTGGCTGCTCAGCAAGCTGATGCAGGTGCAGCCGCATCTGGTGCCCTCCTTTGTGCACAGCTCGATCCGCAGCAACTTTTTTTATGTAGGTTATTCCCTCCTGCGCATGATGTTCAGCGACCTGCCTTCAACCGTCTCGATCTCCTTCCTGGTGATCATGACCCTCTTCAATATCTCGATCTCGATCATCTATCCCCGAAAAGAGAAATCGCAAAATCCCGCGAAGCAAGCCTGGTCAATCCTCAAAGCGATCCTCACCAACCCGCTGAACATGGGCCTGATGCTCGGCTTACTCCTGAACCTCCTCAACATCCCTCAACCCAAGCTGGCTCAAAGCACCCTAAGCATGATCACCGCGATGTCGTCCCCATTGGCGCTGCTTTCCATTGGCGTTGCATTCAACCTGCAGGTGCAAAAAAGCTACCTGAAGCTGGCCCTGGTCTCCGCGGCGGTCAAACTGATTGCCGCTCCGTTGATCGGCATGGGAATCGGCATGCTCTTCGGTCTCTCAAGTCAGGAACTGCTGCTCATCTTCATCATTTTTGGCACGCCAACCGCGCTAAACACCTTTGCCATCGATCGGGAAATGGGCAAAGGCGAGGACTTTGTAGCCACTGCCATTCTTATTTCCACAATCCTCTCCATGCTGACGCTCACGCTCTTCGTGTTCGCTTTTCTGAACCTGGGGCAGCTCTAGACTGCTTTTTGCATGTAAAATAATTGCGGTCGGCAAAACTATTTGCCCAGGCCGCCCCGCGGCTGCCCAGTTTGCCTTTGGCAGTCAGCGGAAACCCTTGTAAACTCAAACCGCAAGACCGGAGGCGCCCATTGAATACTCAATCCGCAGCTGACGGCCATCATCGGCTCAAACAGCGTTTTTTACTGCTGATCAGTATCACCTTCATCCTGACCGGGCTATTTTTCAACCCGCCGCTGGAGATTCTGCAGGGCTTTCTGCGCATCAATACGCACCCCTCCCTGCTGCTCTCAGATTACCTGGTCATCGGCGGGATTGGCGCTACCCTTTTAAACAGCGCGCTGATCATCCTCATCGAGCTCGTCATCATCCACTACACCCAAACTCGGATCACCGGGGCGCTGCTGGCAGCCGTGCTCACAACCGCGGGTTTCGCCTTCTTTGGCACCAATGTGTTTAATTCCCTGCCTATCATCGCCGGAGCACTCTTTACCGCGAAACTGGAGAAACTGCCGATCAACAGTTATTTCCTGCCAGCCTTTTTCGGCACTTCGCTGGGGCCTCTGGTCAGTTATATTGCCTTCGGGCTCAGCTTGCCCTTCGGGTTCTCGGTCCCCGCTGGCTTGCTGGCTGGGCTGGCAGCAGGCATGATCGTCCCGCCGCTTTCCAGCGCGTTCCTGCGCTTTCATCAGGGTTACAACCTCTACAATGTCGGTTTTACCGCGGGTATCATCGGGATGGTCGCTGTGGCCGTCTTGCGCATGCTGAATGTCCAGGTATTGCCCTTGAGCATCCTGGATACGGAGCACGAATTCATCCTCACCCTGCTTACAGCCTTGATGTTTTTGGCACTCCTCGGCCTCGGCCTGGTTCTGAATGGCTGGAAGCTAAGCGGCTTGACGGAAATCTGGAAGGATAGCGGCCGCCTGATCAGTGATTTTGTAATCCAGGTGGGTTCAGGCCCTGCTTTGATCAATATGGGGCTGGTTGGGCTCATCAGCCTCGGCTACGTCAAATTAATGCGCGGCCCGATCAACGGTCCTGTCATCGGGGCGTTATTGACTCTCTGCGGTTTCGCGGCCTTTGGCAAGCACCCGCGCAACTGCATCCCCATCCTCATGGGCACCTATCTTGCTTCGCTCTTTCACCTGGAACAAACCAATTCCACCGGAGCGATGCTCACAGCCCTGTTTGGCACTACTTTGGCGCCTATTGCTGGGCGCTTTGGTGTGCTGGCCGGCGTTTTGGCCGGCTACCTGCATACCGCGCTGGTCGCAAATGTTTTACCCCTGCACGGCGGCGTAAACCTCTACAACAATGGTTTTTCAGGCGGCTTTGTGGCAGGATTCCTGGTGCCGCTTCTGGAAGCGGCGCAGCGATTTTTTGAAAGGGAGAAAAATGATAAGCCAGCGTGAGAAGGACCAAATCAGCAATGTGATCCGCACCCTCTGCAGGTTCTACCTGCAAAAGGGCTGTGAAGATTTCAAGCTGGACCTTCGCTATGAAGATGACTATTATTCCTTAAACATCGCCGGCAAGGTTCTGATCAGTTTGGAAGAAGTTGACCAGGTGCGGACCAACCTGGCCAAACCCGCCTCCCCAGAGATGAGCCACTATTACGACGAACTGCTGGCGAGCGGCGGAGACGACGAGGACATGTACCTCCTGGGTTACCTGATCGAATTCTCCGAGGTGCTCTACGCGGATGGCGTACTTTCACTGCGCCTGAGGACCTGCTGCCATTAAGCAGCCTGGCTCCATAGAAAAACCGCCGGCTTATGAGCCGGCGGTTTCTGTTTTACTCAATTAGTTGGTTTCGTGAAATTCGCCTTCAACCACGTCGCCGTCATCCTGGCCCTCGGAGGCCTGGCCCATATCGGGTTGGGCAGCGGCCTGTTCAGGCTCCTGGTAGGCTGCGGATCCGATGCGCTGCATCACTTCCTGCAGGGCGGTGCTGGCGCTTTGCATGGCCGCGGCATCGTTGCCATTCAAGGTCTCATGCAGAGCTTTGATCTTTTCTTCAGCTTCCGCGCGCAAGCCGGCTTCAACCTTATCACCCAGATCCTTAAGCGTCTTTTCGCTCTGGTAAGCCAGACCATCTGCCTGATTCCGGGCTTCGATCACAGCCTTGCGGCTTTCGTCTTCGGCCTTGTGGGCAGCAGCTTCCTGTACCATACGCTCTACATCGTTCTTGTTCAGGTTGGTGGAAGCGGTGATGGTCACGCGCTGCTCCTTGCCGCTGGCTTTATCCTTAGCGGTCACGCTGATGATGCCATTGGCGTCAATATCGAAGGTAACCTCTACCTGCGGGATGCCGCGCGGGGCCGGCGGAATCCCATCCAGGCGGAAGCGGCCCAGGGTCATGTTATCAGTAGCCAACGGGCGCTCGCCTTGCAAGACATGGATATCCACAGCGCTCTGATTATCCTCGGCAGTGGAGAAGGTTTCGCTCTTCTTCACCGGGATGGTGGTATTGCGCTCGATGAGTTTGGTCATCACACCGCCCAGGGTTTCAACACCCAGGGAAAGCGGGGTCACGTCCAGAAGCAGTACATCCTTCACCTCGCCGCTCAGAACACCGCCCTGAATGGCCGCGCCGATTGAAACAACTTCATCGGGGTTCACGCTCTTGTTGGGTTCCTTGCCGCCGGTCAGTTTCTTGACCAGCTCCTGAACCATGGGCATGCGTGTGGAACCGCCCACCAGCACCACCTCATTGATCTTTTCAATGCTAAGGCTGGCATCTTTGAGGACGGCATTGAAGGGCACTAGTGTGCGCTGCAAGAGGCCATCGGTCATTTGTTCGAATTTAGCCCGCGTCAGTTTGAGCAGCAAGTGCTTTGGCCCATTGGCATCCGCGGTGATGTACGGCAGGTTGATCTCAGTCTCCAGAACGGAGCTCAGTTCGATCTTAGCCTTCTCAGCTGCTTCGCGCAGGCGCTGCAAAGCCTGGCGGTCATTGCGTAAGTCAACACCCTGCTCGCGTTTGAACTCGTCGGCTGCCCAGTTGACAACCACTTCGTCCCAGTCATCGCCGCCCAGGTGGGTATCGCCGGCAGTAGCCTTAACTTCCACTACGCCGCCGCCAACCTCCAGCAGAGATACATCAAAAGTACCGCCGCCCAGGTCAAAGACCAGGATGATCTCGTTATCCTTTTTATCAAGGCCGTAGGCTAAAGCAGAAGCAGTAGGCTCGTTGATGATTCGCATCACTTCCA
>DHPL01000004.1:31676-35789 GCA_002407905.1 Anaerolineaceae bacterium UBA5365 | reverse complement strand
TTCGCCCAGGTAAGCCTCGGCATCGGTCTTGAGTTTTGCCAGGATCATCGCGCTGATCTCCTGGGGGGTGTAGGTCTGGCCTGTTGCCGGTACTTCGATGCGCACATCGCCGCCCGGGCCGGACACAACTTTATATGAGACCATCGCGCGTTCGCTGGCCACTTCGTCAAAGCGGCGGCCAATGAAACGTTTGATGGAGTAGATGGTGTTCTCAGGGTTCACAACGGCCTGGCGCTTGGCCGGAATGCCCACCATGCGCTCCCCATTTTTGTTAAATGCAACTACCGACGGCAATAAATGGCTGCCTTCTGAGGTCGAGATCACCGTCGGCGATCCGCCTTCCATGACAGACACAACGCTGTTGGTCGTTCCAAGGTCAATTCCTATGATTTTTGCCATGTTAAATACTCCTTTTTATTCCGTTGGAACTATCATAACCAGCGTTTGATAGAGGCATATTAACAATAGGTCAGAGCAAAATAAGACCGGTTGTAGAATGGTATTTGCTTTGATTTTTGCTCGTCTTGTATAATTTCATTCAGGTTCAGAAGAGGAGATGAATATGGGCAAAGTGAGCGCGATATTTAAAGGTTTTATCTGGGGCGCGGTGCTGGGGAGCGCCTTGGTACTGCTGTTTACCCCCTATTCGGGCGAGGAAGTACAGCACCGGGTGAATGACTATGTGGGCAACGTGAAGGACGAAGTTAAACGCGCTGGTGAAGAGAAGCGCGCTGAACTGGAAGAACAGTTAGCCTTTTACCGTTCGGGCATTTAGGCCTGAAACAATCCAAGCGTAAAAAAACCGGCTTCTGCCGGTTTTGCATTTAAACAAGCCGTTCAGGGCACTTGCGTGGCTGTTGGCGAAGGGGTGAAAGCCGGCGGCGTAGGCGTGATGGTAGGCGTGGGAGTCAGTGTGGGTGTGGGGGTGAAGTAAGGTGTAGCCGTTGCTGTGGGGGTGAGGGTAGGCAGGCGGGTGGGCAGCACATAAACGGTGCCAACATAGGTAGGCGTTGGCAAATAAACGGCGGGTTTAGGGGTGGCTACCAGCGCGCCAATGCCACTGACGGTACTCGGCGGGATGCTGGAGATATCTTCCACGTAGCTCACGCCTGGCTGGCAGGCTGGTTCCAGGTTGGCGCTCAGGTTTGCCCAATTAAGCGCCAAACCCTGATCGATCGTACGCTTCATCGAAGTGGCCAGGCAGCCCGAGCCGGCATTGTAATTCAACAAGGTGAACTTCCACAGGTCTTCGTAAGCCGCAACCTGCCCCGCCATACGGCCAGTGCTGTTGAATACGATCTGCCCCACCTGCTCGCAATTGGCCAGCATGCTGCGGGCAAAAACGCTGATGCTGAAGTTTGCCTGGGTCAGGTCCACCCCCACCGGGCAGTCGGGGCATTGGGCGTTTACCTTCTGCACCAGGGCGCCGCGCAGCATTTGCTGCTGTTCCTTATCCAGGTTGCCAAAGCCGCGCTGGCAAGTTTGGGTGCTGAGCACCAGGGGACAAAACTGATCATAGAAGCTGGGGTTCCAAAGCAGTACGGCGTCCGCGCCTACATCACTCAGGTGGCCCAGGCCGGCTTCGTAAACCTTGGCGTAGATCCCCGGCCAAAACTGGCTTTCCCGACTGAAGATATTTTTCATCATCTGCGCGGGTAAGCCTGTATCCTGCGCTACACGGATGATCTCGGAATCAAATTGGTTCTGCCACTGGTCCACAAAGGGCTGGGCGGACTCCATGCCGCATTCGCTGGCGCTCCCGCTGCTAAACACACCGCCATCCGGGCAGGAACGCGCATCTACCAGTCCTTGTTTGATCAAGGACCCGGCCAGGTAATAATAACGGTTGCGTGATACCAGGTCGCTGGCCAGTTCAGGGGTGCGCAGCCAGGGCGGCGGACCATCCACCGGTTGGAAAGCCTGCCAGACAGTAGAACAAGAGGAACTCACCTCTCCCCGCCATTGCGACGAGAGCACGTCCACGTAGTAGCTGGGTTTGTCGGGCGAGGCAGCCTCGGGGTCGGCAAAATCGCCCCAGGGGATCACGCGCACCTGAGCCGTATAGTTTTCGCTTTGATCGCCGTAGGAGCTTTGAGCCATGAAGGTCACTTCGGTGCCCTGCACACCGGAAGGGCCGAGCGGCAGGTCGCAGGCCCCGCCAGGGCAGGTAAAGGCTGCTCCCCCATAGGTGCCGATGATCTGTATGATCTGTTCATTCGGCAGGGGTTCAACAGCCTCCAGGCGCAAATAGGGCAGAGTGGTACAGGCCTTGGAGCCCGGCAAGGGGTTGCAGCTGGCAATCGAGACAAATACTTCAGCCGGCGGCAGGTTTACTTCCACCTTACGGGTTGCCGGTGTTGAACCAGCCATATGCAAATAAAGCCCGTTGCACTGGCTGGAATTGCGTTCGCTGTCAGTGCAAGGCCCGGAATTAAGCCATTGCTGCGCAATCTGATCACCGCAGAAGTATTTCACCTGGGCGTAATCCGGCAGGGTTTCATGTTCGGTATACACCTGGCAGACCACCTGGGAGGTCCTCCAGGAGAGCAGCCACCATTGATAGGACCGGTATTCCACCTCGATGATCGCTACGCGTTTGGGGCCTTCGCCCGGCAAAACCTGGGCCTGGGCCGGCAGCGGGTTTGGAGCAGCAAGCAGCATGAAAACCACCAGGAAAACCTGGAGGATCTTGCTGATATTAAACTTGCTGTTTTTCTCTACCATCCCCTGCTAGATCCTTTATGGGTAGGGCAAAATGGCTGTTGGTATCGGCGTTGCCGCCGGATATGGTCCGCTGGTCACGGTGGGTGTCTGGCTTGGCAGCGGTGTCGCACCCGGGCCGCTGGTTGGGGTGTGCCAGGGAGGCGTTACGCTGGCCCAGGCTGTAGCAGTGATCATCACCGTTGGGGTAGACGTAGGCGGGGCGAGCGCGATGGCGGTCTGTGTGGCGAATACGGCTTGGGTGGCCTGCGCCTCCAGGGTGAGCACCTGTTCCGCCAAAGGCAGCGGCTGCATCACGTAATCCAGGGCATCCCGCAGTTCTGCCTGGATCGTCTCCCGCTTTGGCAGCAACACTTTGGTTTGCGAGTCATCGGGCAATTCCCACTGGCTCACAAATTCCCAGCCCAGCACATAATACGCCACACGCTGAGGGTCTCCCAGTTTGAGTGCCAGGGGAATGCGCCGCACCAAGTCTGGCAGTGCCAGGTCTGTTTCCAGACTGTCCTTGTAGGAGGCGTACAAAACCGGCAGCATCGAGAGGCGCCCGTTATGGACCAATTTGTTAAAGAGCAATTGCAAAACCTGCTGCTGCCGCCGCACCCTGTCGATTTCATCGTCGTTGCTGATAAAACTCACGTAGCAGAGTGTTTTTTGGGCATCAAAACTATGCACCCCGGCAGGCACACCGCCGCAGGCATCCCGGATCGGGTAAAGCACGCTTAGTTCCAGACCGCCCAGGTCTTCCACCAACCAGCCAAATTCTTGCGGATGGGCCAGCACGTATCGGTTAGCCCTGATTCCGAAGTTGTAGGCCAAAGCTGCATTCACCAGTTCAACGCCGCCCAGGGCGTAGGCCGTTGAAAGGCGCTGCATCGTCTCGCCGGGCAAGTATACGTAAAGGCTGCCAGGGATTGAGACCACTGCCGCGCGGGCCAGGCGCTCATTGAAAATCAGCAGATGAAAGGCGTCCGTCCGCCCCCTGAATGGCGTTTCCAGGCTGGTACCCATCAACAGCCAAAGCTCCACCTCATCCGGTACTTGCAATCGGGGAGCAGGTTCAGGCACCTCCGTGGGCGCTGCCTGCCTGGAAGGCGCAAAGCTGGGCCAGAAATCCGGCGTTGCGGTGGGACTGGGCGGAGGCTCCGGTGTAGCACTGGGCAGGGCCCAGGTGGCGGATGGGGTCACCGTTTCCACGGTAGCTACCTGAGGCGGACGCCCCGCGGGCTCACAGGCAGATAAGAGCACACAGGCGATCAGGAGCAGGCTTAGGCATGCGCCAAACGGCTTGATTGCTTTTGTTAAGGTGCTGAGATCTCCCATTTTTTCAACACAGACTAGCGGAGCCGTTCCTGACACCGCTGAAAATGGAATTATAGCATTTAAGCAAGAAAA
>DHPL01000004.1:26992-31510 GCA_002407905.1 Anaerolineaceae bacterium UBA5365 | reverse complement strand
CTAGAGCCAAAGATAAGCAAAGAGGCAGGAAAGGACCGCCCCGCTGAGGGTACATAAAAAGTTGACCCAATCGTTGGTCATAAAGCTCAGCCCGCGTGAATGTTCCGTTGCGTTCCCGCAACTATGCCTTGGGTGCTTCTCGGTCTCAGATCCGCAAACCGGGCAAAAGTAAACAGACTGTAGGGTTGCCCCCAAAACGGAATCCAGTAATGCCCCTAAAAAGCCGCTGAGCGTCAGCAGGCCAAGCAAGCGGAGAGGAGATGGGTAATACATGCTGGTGAGCACATAAAGAAAAGCGATGAGCAGAGCGCCGCCGGCAGCGCTGGCCAGACCCATCGCCGAGACCGCCCCGGAACTGCCGCGGTCCACCAATTTTCCATTGCGCAGCGAGCGTGGAAGTTGGCGGCTAAAGGCACCCAGTTCGGTTGCCCATGTATCGGCATTGGCTGCGGCCAAACTACCCGCCGCGGCAATAGCGAAAATAAGCTCGCCGGTGAAAGCCAGCAACAAGTAGGAAAGGCCGGCAACCCCACCATTGGCCAGCACCTGCCAGGCATCCCGGGGGCCGCTTTTCGCAGCTATGTTGGCACTCTCTGGCCGCAATTTAGCCGTCCGCTTACTCAATAGGGAGCCAGAAATGAAAAAGCCCAGCAAAACAGCCGGCCCGCCGAACCGCAAGCCAATCCCCATCGTCAGCGTGCCCAGGACCAATGCGGCCAAAGCACCGCTTTGGGAGAGGCTGCCCATTCTCCAGGCCAGATAACTGATCACTAACGCGGTGGCGAAAGCGATCAGGATTTGGGAGATGGAAGGGGCAAGGCTCATAAACTTAATAGCAGCATCGCCGCCCCCACAATTAAAGGCATCAGGGCACCAGCAACCCACAGCCATTGCGCGGCCAGTTTGGGCATGTTTGGTTCCCGGTAGATCAGGAAACCGGCCAGCAGGTTGAATGCCCAAATGAGGGTTGCCAGAATTGGCAGCAGGTAGATCTGCGTTGATGGCACGAAGGCCAAATCCACCCATGAGATCTGTTCCCGCGTGCTGACCAGAAAAGCAGCAAAGCCCCAGAGCAAGAACGAGAGTACCAGGCCTGCCAGGATGGCCGCCCGGCTGAGGGGCTGCTGAAAGATCGTGCGCCAGATCTCGCGGTCTGTGGTGAGCGGGTCGTAGAGGTCATGCAAGGGGTAGCGCTCCGCATTGCCGCGGTAAGCGCTTAGGAATTCAGCTTTGGGATGCGGCGAGATAAGGTAAGCCTGCCCAGCGCTGGAAAGGAGCACAAAATCACTTTTTTCCGTAACAGCAAAAAAGGTGGTTCCAAGGCCTTTGATGGGCATTTTGCCGAAGATATAACCCGGCAAGCGCAAGCTTGGCATGGGCAGGTCGTCCTTAAAGTCGGATAGAGGCCGCAGCCAGTCGATGCGGCGATGCGGGAGCATGACGGGTTTTCCGCCAAGGCGCAGGATGAGCCCGCCCTCCAGCACATCATAGCGTGTGCCCAGCAGCCGGATAAATAAGAGCGCGGCTGCAACCGCGATCACTCCTGCAATGGCTGCTGCCAGGGCAAATGGGAGGAAGAGGTTCCGGTCCGCATAGGCCCAGGCTGAATAAGCAAAAAAACCTCCCAGGCTTAAGCAGAAAAGCAGGACGAAGCCCAGGAAGGTGAGCGCGCGCTGGCGTGAAGGCCAAAAGCTGCGGAACATGGGCAAAATTATACCTGTGCGGAAAAGGCATTATGCCATCCCCTCTGGAAGGCAGCGATTGCGAACTTAATTTCTGTCTTAAATGAATAGCTCCCAAATTAGGGAGCTGTTTTCTAAACAAAACAAAAGGCTAGGCCTTGTACTCTCCGCCGCGTTGGAGCGCTTTAATGTTTGCCGGCAGAAAACGCTGTAGCCGCTCGGCGGTATGCGTTTTAAGGGCTCGTTCCACGGCGCCTTCAGGCAGGATGTCCATGTTGGCCAAAAGCGCGCCCAGCATCACCATATTGGTCGCGCGTTCATTGCCCAGCTCCTGCGCGATAGCGTTCGCCGGAACCATCAGCACCTGGATGTCGTCCCGTTCGGGCCGGCGGTTGACCATCGATTCATTCACAACCAGGGTGCCGCCCGCAGCGACCAGGCTTTCATATTTGTCCAGGGAGGGCAGGTTCATCGCCAGCACCGCGCTGGGGTAAAGCACAGTAGGCGCACCAATCTCGTCATCGCTGATCACCACGGTGCAATTGGCTGTACCGCCGCGCATCTCAGGACCATAAGAGGGAATCCAGGTGACGTGCTTGCCTTCATCCATTGCCGCGTAAGCCAATAATTGGCCGGCGTAAAGTGTGCCTTGGCCGCCAAAACCGGAAATGATGATCTCGTGCTGCATTATTTGCCTCCCAAACCGGCAACAGCTTCGTTTACGCGCATATCACCTACCGGGTAGTAAGGCAGCATACGTTCTTGCAGCCAAACCCGGGAATTGGCCGCGTCCATGCCCCAGTTGGTTGGGCAGGTGGAAAGCAGCTCTACCATAGTAAAGCCCAAGCCCGCCCGCTGAGCCTCAAAGGCGGTACGGATCGCCCGTTTTGCCAGGCGGATATTCCGCGCGTCATGCAGGCTGCGGCGCACAACATAGGCAGCCCCATCCAGGGTGCCGATCAGTTCCGCAACCCTGATGGGGTAGCCCTGGCGTTCTACATCGCGCCCGAGCGGTGAAGAGGTGGTTTTTTGACCAGGTAAGGTGGTGGGGGCCATTTGGCCCCCAGTCATGCCATAGTTGGTATTGTTGATGAAGATGGTGGTGATCAGTTCTCCACGCGCGGCAGCGGCCACGATCTCGCCCATACCGATGGATGCCATATCTCCGTCACCCTGGTAGGTGAAGACCATGGTATCTGGCAGGGTGCGCTTGATGCCTGTGGCCATCGCGGGGGCACGGCCGTGGGCGGCTTCTACAAAATCGAAGGCGAAGTAGTTGTAGGCAAAAACGGCGCAGCCCACCGGGGCGACGCCGATGGTATGCCCCAGTTCGCCCATCTCCTCAAGCACTTCGGCAACCAGGCGATGCGCCACGCCGTGCCCGCATCCGGGGCAGTAATGCGTGGTGCGGTCTTCAAAGCCCTCAGGCCGGGCATAAACCAATTTGACTTCGGTTTCGGTCATTTCAGGCTCCTGTTCCGATCATTTCCTGCAATTGGGCCAACCAACGCTCGCGCGGGTGGCCTTCTTCGCCAAAACCATCCCGGTCAATGCGTTCGATCTCAGCCAGGATCTCGTTGGGGTAAGGCAGCACGCCGCCCATCCGGCCGTAGAAATCGACTGGTTTGCGGCCTTTGACGATGGCCAACACATCTTCCAGCATCATGCCGTTGTTCATCTCAACTACCAGAAATCCTTTGGCCCGGTCCACCAGGGCTTCCAGTGCCTCAACCGGATACGGCGAGAGGGTGATCGGGCGCAGCAGGCCTACTTTAATACCCTTCTCGCGGGCGGCGCGTACCGCGCTCAGCGCGATGCGGCCAGCGGTACCAAAACCCACGACCACATACTCAGCATCTTCAAGGTAATACTCCCTGAAGCGTACTTCCTGTTTCTTGATCTGCTGCCATTTGAGTTCCTGGCGCAAGTTAAAGCGTTCCTGGGCCGGGGGATCGATATTGATGGAGGTAAGCACCACTTTCTCGCGCCCCTCAATGCCGGAAACAGCCCATTCAGGCGGGTCCAGGCGCATGGGCTGGAATTCGGGCAGCTCCGCAGGTTCCATCATCTGACCGATGGAGCCATCGAGGGCGATCATCACCAGATGGCGGTATTTTTCAGCCAGGTCGAAGGCCAGCACGGTCATATCCACGGCTTCCTGAACGGAGGCTGGCGCCAGCACGATGGGGCGATATTCGCCGTGCCCGCCGCCTTTGACAATTTGGTTGTAGTCGCCCTGGGCGGGAGCAATATTGCCCAGCCCGGGGCCGCCGCGCATCACGTCCACCACGACGGCAGGGAGTTCAGTGCCATAAATGTAAGACAGGCCTTCGGACATCAGGCTGATACCGGGGGAAGAACTGGAGGTCATGGTGCGCAGGCCAGTGCAGGCCGCGCCGTAAACCATATTAATGGCGCCCAATTCGCTTTCAGCCTGCACGAAGGCGCGGCCCAGCTCGGGCATCCGCGCTGAGAGGTGCTCCAATAGTTCGGTTTGAGGGGTGATAGGGTAGCCAAAGTAGGAAACCAGGCCTACCCGCAGGGCAGTTTCGGCGACAGCAATGTTGCCTTTGATCAGTTCTTTTGCCATTATTCCTCTAACTCAGGGCTGCCTGGGCGCCTGCCGCGGTAAACAGTGATGGCCGCATCAGGGCAAACTACGGCGCAAGTACCGCAGGCGGTGCAATTTTCTGGGTGCAGCATATAGGCAGGATGAAAGCCTTTGGGGCTAAGCCGGCTCATGTCCAGAGCAAGCACATGCGTGGGGCAATCAGTCACGCATAGCTCACAGGCTTTGCAATACAATTCATTGATTTCTACCCATCCCTTAGCGGGC
>DHPL01000004.1:6385-26854 GCA_002407905.1 Anaerolineaceae bacterium UBA5365 | reverse complement strand
TCTACCCATCCCTTAGCGGGCATGCAGGTCCTCCTCGTGATCGTTCTGCCTTAACTTAGGTGAGCAATAGGCAGCTTTTAACGTCCCTGAGTATACCTTAATTTAGCGTTTTTACCGGTTTCGCCGGGATAATTTGGATTCGCAGTTGAGAGGGATGGCGAACGAATTGCGGCTGGATTTAGCTGGCGCGTTCGCGGACCGGCGCTCAGCTTTCCTTCTTAATATTGCTTTCGCAAAAAGCCTGAATACGGTCAAAAGTTTGCTGGCTCACATCGTGTTCGATCTTGCAGGCATCGGCCTGCGCAGTGATGGGGTCCACCCCAATGGAAACCAGAAAGCGGGCGAAAAGTTCATGGCGCTCGTAAATGGATTCGGCCAGTTTACGCCCTTTGGGAGTGAAGAGCAGCGTACCGCTGGAGTCGGTTTTGAGCAGCTTGAGCTCCTGTAACTTGGTGACCGAGGCATGCACGCTGGGCCGGGCAAAGCCCATCGCCCGGGCAACATCCACCTGACGGACAGCACCCCCTTCCCGGCCCAGGAGCAGGATGGTCTCAAGGTACATTTCGAGGGATTCAGGCAGTTTGCTTTTGGGCATCACTTCGTGAATTCAGTATACCCTACGGCCCTTGGCAGCCCAAATGAGGACCACACAGAATGACCGAAAACCGCTGGATTGTCCGGATTGGGGTCCGGCTCTACAAATTGCCTGGGTAGGTAGCGCGCAGCAAACTCGCCATACTGCTCTTAATACCTTCGCTGATTTCGCGCGGGTCCAGGGAGCCGGAGAGGTCCCTGGCCTGAATCGCTTGGCCGGCATCAACCCTTACGGGGATCTTCCAGCTTCCGCTGCGGCTAAGGCGCTGCATGGCAAACTGCCAGATCATGGCGATCTGCTGGCGTTTTTTAGGGGTATCGCCGCAAGCAACCAAAAGGCTCTGCCAAGCCTTTGGGGCCACCGTTTGGGATATAAGCAGCGGCTGCACCCGGGTTTCAGGCACCTTGTTGAGGAAGACACCCACTGAATCGGACCAGTTTTTCAGCGATTCGAGTGCGCCGGGGATGAGGGCAGGGTCTGGCTCCAGCAAACCGCGGGGAAAGATGACCACGCTTTGGCCTTGCTTGAGCTTCTGGATGATCTGGCGCATGATGCCCATGCGATGCCCGGGGTCCTTATCCAGGAAGAGGAGGTAGCGGCGCAGGTTGGGCAACACCTCCAGCATCGGGCGCTTGCCAGCCACCATCGAAACATCCCGCCGGCCCACCGCTCCTACCGCGCTGATGCTATCCGCAGTACCCGGGTGGTTGGCCACCACCAGGAGCGGCCCCTCGCGGGGGATTTGCTCCGTACCCCTGAAGTCCCATCCATCGGTAAAGAAACTCAAAGCTTCAACCGCGGTCTCGTGCACGCTTTTCTCGGCCACAACCTGGTCCATATGCCGCAGGATCTCAGCAAAACGCAGCGCAGCCGGTGTCCCAATTCGGTTCAGGAACCGATAGAGCAGGTTACCGGAGCCAATGTTGAGCGCCTGGGCAATATCGGCGAAGATGTATTCAGCCAGTTTTTCCCTCGAGGGCGCTTTCGTATTATCTGTAGCAATTTCGAGCTGCATAGTGCTATTTTAAACGCATTTAATCGCTAAAAGTTGCGTTGTGTAAGTACAGGTTCGATGGCTGAAGGGCGATACGCCTGATTTCTCGGTTTATTGCCGGGGAATGATTGGCTTGGGTGGATTGACTGTGGACATGTACCGCTTTCTCTGGTTGCCAGGCTATTTGCCGAAACAGGTCTGGCGCGCTTATTGCAACTAAGGCACTGTACTTATTGGCATTTAAGCGAGGCCTTTGATGAAACGAAAAAACGCAACCTACACCCCCGAACTGGAGCCCGTGGCCCGACGAAAAAGCAGCAATTGGCCTTTGCTGGTGGCTACCCTGGTGATGGTGGGTATCGGAGGCTTTTTACTTTATAAAATTGACCAGGAAAGCCCTTTAAAGGTGCCGCCTGTGCCCTTTGTAACCCCTGCTGCGCCGGCAGCCCACAACCCTGATCCGGCAGCGAATTTGAGCCCTGTGAACAATCCAGCGCCTGTTGAGGTTCCGGCAGTGCCCGCGCCCCTGCCCACCGCCGTTGTGGCAGAGAAGGGGCCGGGTGAAGGCGCACTGGAACAACTGCTTTACGAGCAGCTGCCCAGCGCACTGGCAGACCGGGGTATCTTTAGCTGGCTGATTGATGACACGCATTTTAGCGATGACCGCACCCAGGCGATGCTGATGATGGCTGAAAAAGACGCGGAAACCGGCGAGCTCCTAAGCAGCGAACCCCATATTGTGCTGGCGATCTACGATGCCGGACAAGGCAAGTGGGTACTGCACTTTAATACAGATGAGGACTTCCCCAACTTTTTCGCCGGTTCATTCTTTGCCGAATCCGAACTGGCTGACCGCTATGACCCTTCGGTGGAGAAATTGCCCATGCCCAAGGCTGGCACCGTATACTCGGGATACAAACTGCCCTGGCGCGGCGGCCTGACCAAACGCCTTACCTGGAGCATTGGGCATACCTCCTGCGCGGGGGGCAGCTGTTATTATGCCTTCGACTTTGCTGACGGAACAATGTTTGAACTCACCGCGGCTAAAGGCGGTTACGTGTACCACTGGCGTGACACCTGCCCCAATGGTGCTTCCTGGTGCACGAACTCGATCACCTTGGAAGACCGCAGCACAACGCCCTGGACTTATCAGATCTACCTCCACATCGCCAAGGACAGTGTTCCGGCAGCGCTGAAGGTTAAGGGAGCCTATGTTTGGCAGGGGATGAAGATTGCCAATGTGGACGATACAGGCTACAGTACCGGGCACCATGTACACTTTATGGTGATCGAAGCCAGCACGCTTTCCTGCAAGAATTACTGCTTCGGCCGCTCGGTGGACATCATTTTTGACGACGTGAGCATCTTTGGCGGCCGTCCCCGCCGGGGAGATGAACTACGCGGCGGGCAGACTTACTACACCAGCGGGAATACCTTTAAGGCCGGGCCGTGGTCCAATATCCTGCCCTTCATCTCAAGATAATTTTAATGCTAAGCAGCTACTTACCGGGTTCGTGGGGTAATAAACCTGCGAACCTTTATAATTCTCATCATGAACGAGCAGTTGGAAGTTGAGAACCAGGCGGGATTGGAGGCTTTAAGCGCGCGGGAGCGCGAAATTCTTAAGCTGATCGCTGAAGGGAAATCGACCAAAGAAATTGCCAGCGAATTATTCATCAGCGTAAACACGGTTAAAGTTCACACTTCCAAGGTTTACAAAAAAATGGATTTCAGCTCGCGCTCCGAAGCCACACTGTTTGCTGTGAAAGCTGGTTTGATTTCCGTAGACCTTGCCGATGCTGAAGATGCTCCCGAGACCACTGATAAAGAGACAGTCCCAGCGAAGCCCGCAAAACCATACTATTTATGGGCAGGCTTGGCTGTCGCGATATTAATAATCGCGGCACTTGCCCTCAACCGACCGACCGCTCCTGAACCAGGCCAGTTAATGCCTGTTTCTCTTTCCCGTGTGCAAAAAATAGGCAAAGTGAATCTCGCATCGATTGCGCCGATGCTCATCGCTGATCGCGATAACGTATACATATTGGATGGTTCCCAAAAGTCAGATGAGGCGGGGTTGTTCAGGCGCCTTGAGACAAGCAGCGGGAAGACCACGAACCTCCCTTCCATCCCAGTGCCTGTGAGCGGCGCCAAGCCTGGCATCGCTGGATCAATGCTTTTCATCCCTGGAGGAACACAAGGTTCGGGGTTGGTTTCCAAGAGCCTGCAAGCTTATGACCTCAGTAAAAAGAGGTGGCAAGTTATGGCTGACCTCCCCAGTCCTCTAACGGACTATGCCCTCGCCAATTACAACGGCGAATTCTTTCTCGCGGGAGGGTGGGACGGCATCCATGCCTCGGACCAGGTTTTGATCTATAACCCCTCTGAAAACAAGTGGCGGGCAGGCCCAAGGTTGGCAAACGCGCGCATCGATCCAGCGTTATTTATCGAAAATGGCGTCCTGACCATCCTGGGTGGAACCGATACAGAGGGAAACAAGTTGGACTCGGCTGAATCGTTTTTGATTCAAGGCAATTTTTTTGCAGAAGGGGTCAGTCCTTTCGGTAAACTGCCCGAACCAGTAAAGATCAAGGGCAGTGCCTTGCTCTCAGGCGTGGCTTATATCCTGGCGGAAGACGTGAATGGGGAAGACTTGTTACTCCAGCACACGCTTGAAGGTGCCTTATGGAATAAAACCTCTCTCAGCGAACTGGAGATAGCCGATGCTGCTCAAGCGATGACTGGCCTTGATGGAAACCTGTACTTTGCGGAAATTTCTCCCGACGCAAAAAGCATCAACCTGATCAAGTATCAGGCTATCTATACGTTTGTTTTTCCGATCATCAGCCGGTAAACCGTGAGGGCCTCATGAAGAATTCATCCCGCGTTCGCCTCGCAAAAGAAGTTCAGGAGTTTGGCGCAAGCCTGCCTCCGGGATCTTTGGTTTTGGATGCGGGTTCCGGTGATGCTCCTTACCGGCTCTTCTTTCAGCACACCCGGTTTCTGACCACAGATCTTATGCGTACCGATAAAGCGTACGCCAAACCCTCTTTTATTGCCGATTTAAGTCATATACCTCTGAAGGCAGAATCTTTGGATGGCCTGCTTTTTAATCAGGTCATTGAACACGTAGAAGAACCCACAAAGGTGCTGGGTGAACTGAACCGGGTATTGGTCCTGGACGGCAAGTTGTTTTTCAGCGGCCCGCTTTTTTATGAAGAACACGAAACCCCATACGATTACCAACGGTTTACCCAATATGGTTTGAGAAGATTATTTGAACAAAACGGATTCGTGATCGAGAAATTAGACTGGCTAGAAGGGTATTTCGGTACGGTTGCCTACCAACTGGCAAATATGAGCAAATACCTTCCGCTGAAGGGTCTTCCAAAATGCAAACCTCTGTTTAAGGTTTTTCTTCTTCCGTTCCTGCTGCTCTTCAAAGTTGCTGCCGCAGCCCTGGCCATTGTTTTCCATGAACTGGAGTTGATTTACAAGTACACCGGTGCGGGCCATCCCAAGAATTACTTTGCAATTTTAAGCAAAAGAGGCAGAAACTAATTTCTGCCTCTTTATTCTTAAATCGGTTGACGATTACGGGGTGAGCAGAGGAATACCCTGGTAGTCTTCACCCACCATCGGGCCGCCAACGTAGGTGACGATGCGCACAACTACAGCCAGTTTGCTGCCAACAGGTCCTTTTACGACTGCGGCGCCGCCGAAGCTGCCATCAGGATAGGCGCCAAATTCAGCACCGGCTGCACCGATTGTTGAGGGGTTGGAATTGGCTTTGCCGCCAACTGCCATCGCGGCAAGCGGGTGAGTGCCTACGAGCGTACCGGCCTTGTCATAGTATTCCACTTTTGCGGCACCTGCGGCTAAAGGAGCAGTACCAACATTCTGGATCGCGATGTAGGCGCGTTGGCGCGTCCCATCGAGCCAGCGGGTCTGGGTCCAGCGCACGTAGGGCAGGGCAACGGTCTGAGCGCCATCAGTAAAACCAAGGAAGGCTGTGGTCAGGCCGCCGCCGTCGATCTTACCCATGGCAACGATGTCGCCACCGGTAGAAACAATTTGGGCAGAGCCGATGAAACCAGCAGGGTTACCGGCAGCACAACCGCCAAAACTTTTCTTGGCACCAGGAGCCAGGGTGTAAGGCCCATCATTCTTGCCATTGCTGTACTTTACAGTCACTCCAACGTTGCCGGCAGCAGTATTCTGAACGGCATACCAGGATGTCTGGCCGTTATAGCTGCACAGCGCAGAAGGCATGAAGATGGTGCTGGCAAAATCAGTTGCGCCTTCAAAGGCATAAGCTTTGTCGCTGGTGGTGCCTAATTCCATTGAAGAAGCCACTACTGATCCAGTAGTATTAATCTGCACCGAGCCGTTGAATGTTGGGGCTGTGATGCCCGGGAAGGTTCCCATATCAATATATTCTGCCGACCCGGCAGGTAGCGCACTGACTGTGTGGGTTACGGTCGCGCCGGATGTGGGCACAAACTTGAGGGTCACATCGGTTGCCGCAGAGCCAACGTTCTGTACAGAAAACACTGAATTGCTGCCGAAGTAGTTCTTTAGGACTGTGGGAACCAGTACGTAATTGCTGCCGGCGCTAAAGGCACCGGAAAGCGGGCGGTTTTTCACCGTACCAGAGCCAATTTGAACGAGGGTTGCAACCACGGGTTGGTCTGAACTAAGCACGGCTGATCCGAGGAAGCCTGAGGAAAGACCGGATACACTACCTACATAGAGGGAAGTGCCAGCACCTTTCGCTAGCGGAGCCGGAGTAACCGGGATTGGAGTGCCGTTAGCCTTGGGATAAAACTGGATTGTAATGTTGGCTGCAGCAGTGCCTACATTTTGGTAGGTGATCGAAGTGACAAACTGGGTGCCATAAGCTACTGCCTTAACCGGGCTGGTAGTGACAGCAGTGGCAAAAACAAGAGCGAATACTGCGAGCACTAAAAAGATTTTTTTCATAGAGTTCCTCCAATGTTGCGTATGTTAGCATTTTTACCATTTCCCAAGCAAGAAGCAATAACCCTTTGGTATTATTTTGGCTGTACTGGTAGTATTAATGTGTTTTCTACCTAAAGGTTGGGAGACTATGACCAATAAAAGATTTTCATTCATTCTGATTCTCGTTTTTCTTATTTCGATGCTCGCGGCTTGCCAACAAACCCCGACTGTAGCACCAACCCTCGTGCCGGAACCCACGCCTGTCAAACCCGAGGCCGGTAAAGCTGCATTCACAGGCACCTTGCTTAAAGAAAATGGAGAGCCCCACTCCCTGATGACCTTACGATTAGGTCAAATTTTCAGAGGAGCGGATGGTGAAGCCGCGTTCATGGTGGATGAAGCTTCGAGCCCCTCAACCATTGCCGCGCAAGATGGAAGTTTTGTATTTCAAAACCTGGAGCCTGGGGAATACGTCTTGGTTGTTGGTTCAATGACGGTGAAATATGAGGTAATATCCGAGGATGACAGCCCGGACGCAAAAATATTCACCGCAGTTGCGGATCAGGTTGTTTCGCTTGGAACTATAGCTTCGGTAGTGCCCTAATTGTTCCTGAGCAAGTTGAAGTAAATCGCTGTGTAAGCTTTGGCAATTTCGGTAAAGTCAAATTTTGTAGCAGCAGCTTTCGCATTGACAGCCATCAGCTTAGTCTTTTCTTTTTCCGCAAAAACAGCTCGAATCGCTTCCGCCAGAGCCTGAGGGTCTTTTGCGGGCACCAGCCTTCCAGTATTACCGGTTGAAATCAGTTCTCGCGTTCCGGGTATGTCTGTGGCGACTACCGGTACGCCGAGTGCCATCGCTTCGAGGACACTTGTAGGCAAACCTTCCCATAATGAAGCAAGCACAAACAAATGAGCGGCAGCAACCCTTCGGATTGCTTCAGCATGGGGCATGGTTCCTGCAAAGCTGACCTTATCGGCTAATCCTGCTTTGGCAACTTGTTGCTCGAGAGCCTCACGTTCCACGCCTTCACCAATGATTTCCATCTGCCAGGAACTCTGGCCTTGATTATACAATTCCAAGGCTTGGATCAAATAAGGGTAACCTTTTTGCCGATCTAACCGACCGTTCGTGACCATTTTACAGGTACCTGCAGGGGTTACATCTCTGGCGAAGCTCTGGATCTCCTCCACAGCGATTCCGTTGTAGATTAGGGGAAACTTCTCCGGGTGGTTTCTGGAGTACATGGAGCGCGATTTCAGGTAATTTACAACCGCCTCAGAAACCCCGGCCTCAGTATCCAACACCCTGGGGAAAATCTGGTTGATAAAAAACGGTTTGAGGAGCCACGAAAGCCGGTTGTCAGACCACTCATCGTGGTTATGCGCCGTTCGAACGGAAGCCCTGGTGAGGCCCCGAATTTTCAACCAGGCACTCGCCAAACTGCCTAAATGAAAGTGACTATGGATGACTTGGGCACCACTATTCTTAACCAGTTTGTTCAATTTGCTGGTTGCCTTGTGAAAGCTGCCCAGATCCATGTTTCCTTCCCAACTGGTCAGCAGTTCTGTCTGGAGCCCCTGGTTATTTAAAATCTCAAGCCAGGCTCGCTCAGTTTCAGTGCCAAGTTTATAAAAACCGACGACCGATACTTCCAAATCCGGAAGTCTCCTCAGCTGCTGAGCCAGGCGCACACCGAATAGTTCGGCACCACCATGTTCGCCGCCTATGTCCAGGCCCCGGATGAGCTGAATAACTCTGGTCAAGCCTTTCCTCCTTCAAAGTCTCGCTGAATCTCCTGCAAAGGCAACCGGCTTGCTTCAACAATCTCAGGAATCGTCCGTCTTAGAGATACCCGGGCCAGATCTTGCTTCGCCCAAATATCTTTCAAGGCAGAGGCGAGAGCGTCCTCTTCTAACTCTGCTAAATCAATTACTGGGGCGTCTATTTTCAGGGAGCGAAGCATCCCTTTGGTTTTTGTGAGATAGCCCAGAAAAAGTGTTGGGACGTTCATTGAGGTTGAAAAAATGCCTGAGTGCAATCGGCTGGCCAAAAAGACATCCATCTGACCGTAAAGGGCTTTAAGCATGGGAGGTTCTGAAATGCCTTCAGCGGAAAAAGCAGGAATCCCTCGCGCAACAAGTTCGCGCACGAGATCCCTTGACGGCCGCCGATCATCCTCAAGAGGTGAGGGTCCACTCACCTGCGTAAAAACAATAACCTGTGCCCCAGTTTCTTTTGTATGCTTTTCCAAAACCTGAGTCAGATGCTGATAATAACGATCCAATACTTTCTGATCCAAAGCTTTACCCATGCGGGCGATAACGGTCACCCCCAGTTTTGGCCGTGAGAGGTCTGCACCTAGGCTCTGAAGGTATTCTCTTGCAATATTAACTGGCTCGGGAGAGAGGAGAAAGGCAGGGTCTGGAGCATACTTGGTGCTCACCGTCGGTATGCCGATCTCATCAGCTAAGGTTATTGAACTTGCATCTCGTAGATAGACACGCTTGGCTTTCGCGTAAACACACTTTAAAGCCCTGCGTTCCCAAGCCCGCTTGAGAGGACCAATAGACTGGGGCAATATGTACATTCTGCGTTTGGAAATCGCAGCAAACCAAAGCGCGCTCAGGTTGACCGGGAAAGGCCAACCCCACCGGCCGGTAGAATAAAACTGGTTGCCAGAGCAAGCCAACACTAAATCAGCATCAATGATGGTCTTAAACAGTTTTCTTAAGGGTGTACCGGCTGCCCTATCGCTTGTCTTCACACCTTTACTCGAGTACTTCATCACTAGCAGGCCAACCCATTTGAGTAAGAATTGAGCGGCCTGAAATAATACTGACTTAGCCGAATTCACCCCACATTGGGCCCACATCGAAGGAACAAGCTGCACCCCTAAACTTTGCAATGCCGGCTCATTGGGATAGTTCGCCAGAACAGTAATCTCCGCTCCGGGAAATAACTCGCGGATTTGCTTAATTGTGACCTGAAGAATAGCCAGGTCGCCGGCGTTGGCTGCTGAATGAAAGTTGGTGATAACTACTTTCATGATCGATCCACCACTTGGGGATTATTGTCAGCGTACTTGATAGCGATCACCGCGTACGCCAACATTAATAACAATTCACTGGCGAGGTAAGCCCAAGCAACTCCCCGCGCACCAAAACCAGGAACTAGCGCGAAGACCAAAATGATATCCAGTAGCGCGATCAGAAATTGGGGAAGCAGCCTTTTCTGTTGCAGGGCTTGAGCTACGATCAGTACAGCAAATCCCATCGAGATTGATTTAAAAATCAATATTGGACTTAGCAGACCAAGAAGCGGTCTGCTCAACTGATAATCAGCGCCTAAGATCGGAAGGAAAAGGGTATATGCAAAAACAAGAGTTCCCAGACTAAGCACAACTCCTAAGACGCTAAATAGAAGGATCAACTTCACTGAGTCAGGTTTTTGTTTCCAGGTGCCAAGATCCAAACCTTTGGTGACTGTGGGCAGGAAATAATAGTAAAAAGACGAGGGGATCACAAACAAAGCATGGATGATTCCCGTAGCCGGCGAATAATAACCCGCTTGGACTAGAGAGTACACCGAAAGAATCGCCAAGTCTAAATTCCCATAAATGACCGCCAAAATGTCCGATAACGCAAAGTGGCGCGCGTCTTTCAGTATCGACAGATTTAATCTCGGCAGGCGCCAGTGAAAATCCTCTTGCTTCTGAAGTTCCAAAAACCCGAGGCCGCAGACGATCAGGGCAACCAGCATGCGCGTCAATGCCACCCAGACCACGGCCTTACCCTGGAGAAAAATCAAACCAAGGAGCAGCACGAGCTTACCGGAACGCGAGGCGAGGATCAGCGTATTCGTCTTTCTGACAGCCTTATCGATCGTAAGCAAGGCGATGATTGAGTTGAGCAAGGAGTCACAGAGCAGGTCGATACAAGCAAAAAGGATAAAGGCAATTCTAAAAGCTTCTGGTTTAAGCAAAGGAATGAACAGCAAGCAGAGCAAGGTCCAAAGAATACCTAGAAAGATCTTGTTGGAAACAACACTGAAAAATTTTAAGGATCGGTCCCCTCCCCGTGAGCCTTCTTTGAGGAACCAGTTATCCATTCCCAAATTCACAAGGGTAATACTCACACCCAAGATTGCGTACACCCCGCTGTAAACACCTAAGTTTTCCGGTTCGAGAAAACGGGCCACCAGTACCGCGTAGAGCATCATCACGAGCTGGGCACCGAAGTTGCCGGAACTGTAAGCCAGCAATTGCTTCAACCCTTTGGGGGATATTAAATTAAATAATTCTGCTGACCACCCTTTTGAGTTTGTGGCCCTATTCATTTTCTATCAAAGCCTCAATAGGCGGCAGAGCGCTTTTCATCCGGGAATCCCAAGAAATGTCATCACGCCTGGCAGCCATTCTGCGCTTCAATTCAGCCTGCAAGACAAAATCGTCAAGCAAACTAAGCAACGTCTCCGCAAATCGCACTGGGGATTCGTCAGTAAGTACTACAGCTGGTGGATCCCCTGCCAGAAGCCGGCGGTCGCCCACATCCATAGTCACAAAGGGTACGCCCGCTGCCCAGGCCTCAAAGATTTTCAACGGACAACGGCCGCGTTCTGCCATGCTGTCCCGTACTGGGTCAACAGCGATGTTGCAGATTCTAGTATAGGAATTTACTTCACTTGGGTCCACACGGCCAACCGCAATGGTAGCCCCATCGATGTCTAGGTCCCTGGCTAATGTACGTATATTATCCAAGTCCTTGCCCCCGCCCACGAGCAGCAGGCGGACATCCGGACGGTCTTTGTAAGCAACAGCAAAGGCTTGTAACAAAAGATCAACGGAATGATTTGCCAGATTCATGCTGCCCACATAGCCGATCACGGGTGCATCTCCGAGAGCCAGCTGCTGCCGAAGGGCTAAGGTTTCCGATTCCGGAATATCAGGGAATCGCTCCAGATCAACGCCATTGGGTAAGTACACAAGCTTGGATGCAGGCAGTCCCACCTTCACCATCCGCTCCAGGTTTAATTGGGTATTCGTCGTGACCAGGTCTGCATTTTGCGGCACCTGCTTTTCGAAGAATGCCAAAATCTTACGGTAGATCTCATGCTGAATAAAATTCGATTCGGATTCCAGATCGTCACAATCCAGCACCAACTTGCAAGGGTGGAAGAGGCGATAAGCCAGGGCAGCCAAACTATTCATTGGATGTGGTTTGCCAATCACGATCAAATCAGGACGGGCTCTGAGGCAGGCTTTATAAAGACTAATCGTCCCTTGCAGTGCCCGCCAAATAAGCTTCAAAGGCCCAAAATACTTGGTTCGGTTCCCTTTTTTGTCCACATGCATTTGGGCGACGTATTCAACCCGCACACCATCCACCAACAGCCGTTTCTGATCCAGATTCCCATAATCGCCATGCAAGGCAGCTATCCACAAGTCCCACCCGCTTGCAGCAAAACCTTTGCTCATTGGCAGATACCGCCCCAATCCCGAGGGGCTGGTAAGATCCTGAGTGAGCAAGAATAAAACCCGCTTTTTCATTCGGTTCCTGCTTTATCGCAGTTGATAAGAACCCGAACAAACTCCTGCCAGGACTCAGCAAAAGCCACCTGATTTTCCTCTGCGTTTCGTTTCTCCAATTTCATGCCGGAAATAATTGCCTCTTGCAGCCCAATTTGAGATCCTGCAGAATACACTACACAGCAGTCAGATCGGGACTGCACGTAGGGATCAGCAACTGAACTGGACACAACACAAGGCAATCCGTTCCCCAGGGCTAACTTGAGCACTCCGCTCTGTGTTCCGCGCAGATAGGGTACAACGAAGAGGTCTGCCAACGAGAATAACTCGGCGATTTCAGCATCTTCCATAAACCTGGGAATCAAGCGCACGTGCTTCTCAAGACGCAACGCGCCGATTTGTGCCTCATATTCTTTGATATCGTCCCAGAATTCTCCGGCAACGATCAAATACAGGTCTTTTCCCTGATCAATAAGGGACGCCAGAGCAGTCAGAAGTTCCTTTAATCCTTTATACGGCCTCACATAACCAAGAAATAGGAGCACGCTTGCATCTTGCGGCACTCCATATTTAACCTGCAGATTTCCTAACGAACTTCCGTTTTGAGCAGGAAATGGAGGCATTAGAGGGTGAGGGGTAAGGCAAACAGGAGTTCGGGATCCAAGCAAGGTCTGCGTTTTTAGGGCTTCCCCTTCAGCCATGACCACGTACCCCTGCGCTGACTTTAAGGCCAAACGTGATAATTGAGGTGCGAGCGGAAAGGGCTCATGCGGTAAAGCATTATGCACGATAACACGTGCAGGAATGCCGATATTATCAAGTATCCTGAATAACCGGAAAAATGTCCAAAAATGGACCGGCACCCACCAGTGCAGAAGAATGAGGTCCGGTTGATACTCCCGCAGCCACTTTTTAATTTTATTTCCGCCACCGATCATATGCCAGCTTAATAAATAGGCTGTATCAGCCCGGGACTGCCCTGCCTGAATGGCCGTAGGTCCAGTGCCCGGATAAAATGCCCGTGGATAAAGTTGCTCGAACGAGAGAAACTGAACTTCATGCCCGGACCGGACTAATTCATCGCCCAGCGTTTCGTTAAATTTGGCAATTCCGCCCGTGTAGGGCGTTACCGGCCCAACCAGAACGATTTTCATGCGTCTATTTTACTAGGCTATGCACTCAGAAATGATCCACCACTTCATCAGGCACGAGATCAGTTGTCACCGGTCCGCCAACCCAGATCACGCGCAAGTCCTCCAGCCCAACGATGATGCGCAGGGAGTCCACATCGTGCTGGGTCAATTCCACCGCTGTCACGATCAGAATCATACCCGTATCGAGCAATAAATGGCAAACCTCCCCAAAGCGCCGCAAATGCTCCTGCCAGTGCGCCGGGTCGCGCTCCTCCATCAAATCGGCGTTCACCCCATAGAGCACCGAGCCGATCCCCAGGTAATACACCAGGCGGCCCTGCTCAAAATACTGCAATTCCATCTCGGCGGCCAGGCGCTTGCGCCCGCTGCCCCTAGGCCCGGTGATCACAATCAAGGCCGGCTCCTGGTCAAACCTCGCCGCGCGGTCCTCCGAGCTCAAGCGTCCATGAATCCATTTCTCAGAGCGCTGGTAAACCTCGCGTCTCAGGCTGCTGCCAGAATCCACCAGGCCCTCACGAACAATCCCGCCGCCAGCGATCTCATATCCATCCACCAGCACAAAGCGGCTGGTCTGGGGCAGTTCGTCACCGGTATCAAAAGCGATAGGCTGCTCCAGGCGCAAAATCAATTCAGCTACTTCGTGATAGGCAATCTGCGTCGGTTTGTCATGGGCAGCGAAAGAAGTTGCATCCATCACGCTTTCAATCGATTCCAACTCTGCTTTTTGCCGGGCCGTACCCAGCTTCAGCAGGTATTGCCTTCCCATCACCAGGGGTTCCTGCCCGATCCAAAACAGGCTCACCCGCAACCGGGTGCTCACCTGAGGCGCGGGTTCACCATGCTTACACAGCAGTTCTCCGCGGCGCAAATACACCTGCTCGCGCATGGTCAGGCCAATGGGCTCGCCAGCGCCGGCCTGGGTGAAATCCGGACGGTTAAAGCCCACCAGGCTTTCTACGCTGGTTTTCTTGCCCGAAGGATAGGCCACCAGCGGGTCTCCTTGCTTCAGCGTTCCGCTGGCTATGCTGCCGGCAATTATCCGCCTGCGGTCTCCGTTGCCCTGAAAGCGGTAAACACCCTGAATAGGCAGCCGCAAGGGCTGGTTGGCTGGCGGGGCATCCTTCTCAAAGGCGTCCAACGCCTCCAAAATCGTAGGTCCGTGGTACCAGGGCATGGCCTTGGCCGGATGAGCCACTCCTTCGCCCTCCCGCCCAGAGAGCGGAATAAAGGCCGCTGGCTGCACGCCAATGCCCTGCAGAAAAGCTGCGTATTCCTCGCGCACGCGTTCAAACACTTCCGAGCTGTAAGCCACCAAATCCATTTTATTGATGGCTACGATGATCCGCCGGATGCCCAGCAGCGAAAGCAATCGGCCATGCCGGCGGCTGTTTTCCATCACGCCTTCATTCGCATCGATCACCAGCACGGCTGCCTCGGCATGCGAAGCGCCTGTGACCATGTTGCGGATGAATTCAATGTGCCCCGGAGCATCCAAAATCAGATACTCCCGCTTCTTGCTCTTAAAGAAGATGCGGGCAGTATCGATGGTGATGTTTTGGGCACGCTCGTCCTTGAGCGCGTCGATCAAAAAGGCATACTCAAAGGGCTTGCCGCTCCGCGCGCAACTCTCCTGCAGGGCTTCCAGTTTACCTTTGGGCAGGGCGTTGGTATCGGCCAGCAAGCGCCCCACGATGGTGCTCTTGCCGTGGTCCACGTGCCCCACAAACACGATGTTCATGTGCCCGCTATCCATCACATGTACCCATCGCGGCGCAGGGTCTCCAGCGAACCGCCATCGTCTTTATCCTGAGCCCGGCCAGAGCGTTCGGCAATGGTGGCAAACTTGCCCACCTTAAGCTCCTCAATAATCTCATCCACGTTGCGCGCTTCCGATTCCACCGGTGCGGTACAAGGCCAGCAGCCCAGCGAACGGTAGCGTTTGCCATCACCCTGGTTGTAGTAAAGGGAAACAGTGGGGATATTCTCTGCGCGGATGTACTCCCAAATATCTAATTCTGTCCAATCCAGCAGCGGGTGCACCCGCACCGATGTCCCCGGGGCAAATTCGGTCTTGTATTGGTTCCAAAATTCCGGGGCCTGGTTAGCCACTTTCCACTCGCTGCGCGAATCCCTGGCGCTAAAATAGCGTTCCTTGCTGCGGCTGCCCTCTTCATCCGCGCGCACACCCACGATCACCCCCTGAAAGGCCTGCGCCTCTTTTTCGGGCAGATATTCGCCGCGGGCATGGTCAAAGCGCACGCGCGGTCCGCTGCCATCCAGGGTCTGGCGCAAGGCCTGGGTTTTGAGGGCGGCACAGCAGCCCAAACGGTCCAGTTTGCCATCCGGGAAGGTTTCTTTTGCCTCAAGGGCTGCTAAATTTGCTCCAACTACCATATCCAGGCCCAGCTCACGCACCAAACGGTCACGGTAAGTGATCATCTCCGGGATCTTGAAATGCGTATCAATGTGGATCAGCGGGAAAGGCACATGCCCAAAAAAAGCCTTGCGCGCCAGCCAGAGCAGTACCGTACTGTCCTTGCCCATGGACCAAAGCATGCCCAAATTGCCGATCTTGGCATAAGCTTCGCGCAGGATGTACACACTGCGATTTTCGAGTTCGTAAAGGTGATCCATGGGTTAAATGTTGCCTGCGGCGCAAGGCGCTATTTTATCACGCCGGCATCCTTCAGCCGGCCGATCACCTGGCGCGCGCAAGCCTCAATGTCATACTGGTCGCTGCGAAGACGGATCTCTGGAGATGCGGGGGCTTCGTAGGCGGAGCCCAATCCAGTAAACTGGTCAATCTGCCCCGCCTGTGCCTGCCGGTAGAGCCCCTTAGGGTCGCGGGCCTGGCAGAGCTCGAAGGGGCAATCCACAAAGATCTCCCAGAACTGGCCCCGCGGCAGGAGCGCGCGGGCCCTATCCCGGTCTGCGGCAAAGGGACTGATAAAAGCCACCAGCGTGATCAAACCAGCGCCGGCCATCAGGGCCGCTACCTCGCCTGCACGGCGGATGTTCTCGCTGCGGTCAGAATCGCTAAAACCCAGGTCGCTGTTCAAGCCACTCCGCAGGCTGTCGCCATCCAAAAAAGCAGTATGCACGCCAAATTCTCTGAACAGAATGCGTTCTGTCTCAGCGGCTATGCTGCTTTTACCGCTGCCTGAGAGGCCGGTGAACCAAAGCACCATGCCGGAGTGGCCATTCAGCCCCGCCCGGTCCGCCGCAGAAACACTGCTTTGAAATGGTGTGATGTTTTTCGCCATGGGTTTAATCTTAGCAGAAACTATCAGGTGGGGCTGCCCTTCCACACTGAATTACTATCGGCGTCCAGTACGCGCCACAGGCTCAGTTGCGGGCTTTGATCAGCCAGATGCCAACACCGTCGCTTTTGTACAGGCGTTCAAGCCCGGAGCATTGGTCCAGAACAATGGGCTGCAAGCTGCCGCTTCCTTCGCGGGCATAAACATAATCCAGGTCCGCTTCCGCTACTAGCTCCCAGAAATCAGTTTCGCAAGCACTCACTTTCGCGGCCCGCAGCCCCCAATCCTGCCAGAGCTTTACCAGATCCCTGTCATGGGACTGACCGTAAAAGATCGTGGGCGCCAGCGACCAGTTACCCGTATACGGCAGAAGCCAGCCGCCACCGTCCACACCCCGCTGATATCCCCAGCCCCATTGGGCCGTATTGACAAAAAAACGCCCGTCCTGCGGCAGATGGTCCTGAACCCAACTTAGGGCATCCCGGTCTGCCTGATTAACTAAAACCGTCTGCGCGTTAATTGGGTCAGCGTTTTGGCCAGCAGCGTAGAAAAATAAAACCAGCACGGCGGCCTGCGCGATGGCAGAAAAAGTGATCCGGTCAGGCAAAACGTTTGCGAGCTTGTCATAAAGCCAGGCGCCGAAAAGCGCCAGGCAAACTGCCACAGGCAAGTAGAGCGTCATCGCAAAGTAGTCCGACCTAAAACTGACCAGGTAAATCCCGGTCGGCAATGCTAGAATCCCAGTGGCCAGCGCCCAGAGACCAAAGCCCCGCTTTTGGGCATCCAATAGGCAGTAAATGGCCCCAGTCAGGGCCAGGATGCTGAGCACCACGCCCAAGCCCGGCCCCAATAATTGACCCAGGTAAGGCCACTGAGCACCCAGGTCAGTTGCCTCAGTCCGCAAAGGGCTGGTATTTGTGATGCCCGCGCTCAGCTCGCGCACCCGTAAAAACCAGGGCAAGAGTCCCAAACCTGCCAGGGCCAAAGGCCCAATAAAACTAAAGAGAGCAGCCAGGTTCAACTTACGGGTCCAAAGGCCGGAAATAAGCCAATTTAGCCCCGCCAAAGCCAAATACAAGCCCAACAGCAGCACCATAAAATAGTGGCCCAGCACGGTACCAGCAAAGAGCAAGCCCAGGCCTGCAGCCTGCCAAATATTACGCCGGCCGTTTAACGCTGCCTGCGCTTCAGCAATGGTCAGCGGCAAGAGCAGCATGCCGGCCAGGAGCGTATACCTGCCCCAGGTGAGGTAATAGCCCGGCATACGCAGGGCAAAAACGCTGATCGCCCCAGCAGCCACACCAACCCAAACTTTATTGCTCAGTTCCCTGGCCAGGGCATAAACCGATAAACTCGCTCCCGCAAGCAGCAAATTCCCAAAGACCAGGACCGCCTGAGGTGCATCAATGCCAGCCAAGGTTGCGAATAAGGCTGTAATGCTATGAAAGGCGTAATGGTAGTAGAAGGTAATCGGCAGGTATGGTTCCAGGCTTACCGGCAGGCGGCCGGTTTCCATGAACTTCCGCACGATCAAGGTATGGTGCAGCGAATCGGTCCAGTTGGGCAAAACCAACTGGCGCGCCTGCCAAAAACGCCACGCAATCAGGATACCTAACCCTATCAGAGCGCCAAGCCAGCTGGTCCAGGCCGGCCAGGCCGCCCGGCGCATCAACCCTGCCAGACACAGCGCACCGACGAGCACCCATATCACAGCAATCATTGCCGGTGACAGGCTTATGCGCAATGCAGCCAAAGCCAGCGCCCCCACCGCTGCCAGAGCCACACTATACCCAATGCTCTTGGCCAGTACCTGGCCGGCGTCGTCATCGCTGGGGCCCAGCCAAAGCCAGAAAGCCAGGCCAGGCAGAAACACCGCCAGGGCCCCGAGCGCTACGCCCAAAAGTGCACCTCGTCCTTAGCTGCTGCATCCCGCAGCAAGGTGCTTACACGTTTGCGCAAAACCGGGTGGATCAGGCCCGGGGCAATTTCGGCCAGTGGCACGAGCACAAAGGCCCGTTCGTGCAGGCGCGGATGCGGGATCTGCAGGCGTTGGATATCCAAGACCTGCCGGCCGTAGAAAAGGATATCCAGGTCGATGACCCGGGGGCCGTAGCGAAAATTCTCCTCACGCCCAAGTGCTGCTTCAATGCTTTTAAGAAAATCCAACAATTCCAATGGTGTAAGGGCCGTCTGCCCCTTCAACACCTGATTTAGGAAGGCCGGCTGTTCCCGAAAGCCCCAGGGCTCGGTTTCGTAAACAGCGGATGTCTTAAGGATCCGCACCTGGGTGGCCAAACGTTCGCGGGCAGCACGCAAATTCGCCTCGCGCTCCCCCAAATTGCTGCCCAGGGCCAGGTAAACCAGGCTCATTAACTGTTCCGGTAGATATAAAGCAGATCAGCCAGCAGGCCGAAAGCCGTGGTTTTCGGGCTGGGATCGCTCTCTAAAATGCCCAGACCAGGCAGCACATCCAAATGGAAGGTCACAAAGGATGAGGTACCGCTCACGGTATAGAAGGGTGAATCCGGCCCCACCCGCTGGGGATGCACCCGGGCCAAAAATTCCCCGTCCTGCCATCCGCCGGTGCACACCAGCTTCCAGCGCTCACCCGCGGCCTTTGCCTCAGCGATCATCGCTGGGCTGATTCCCCGGATGCCGGTACGGTCCACCTCCAGCGGCGTGAGGGGGTGATCCATCAGCACCGTTGCCAGGGCAGCCACCTTGATGGACGCGTCCCAACCATCCACATCGTTGCTGGGGTCCGTCTCGGTGATGCCTATTGAAGCGCCATACGCGATGGCCTCTTCCAGGCTTTCGCCAGCTTCCATGCGCTCCAACAGCAGATTGGTGCAAGAATTAAGGATGCCTTCAAAGCCCAATAGTTTAGCCCCTGCCAAGGGCGCCCGGAAAAGTGAGAAAATCGGGGCGCCGTCCATTACCGCCGATTCAAACATGAAACGCAGCCCGCGCGCGGCAGCGATGCGGTTCAGCCGTTCATACCCGTAAACTACTGGCCCTTTGTTGGCTGTAACTGCGTGCCAACCTTGCATCAATGCTTCACGGATGTGGTCCAGCGCGGGTTGGCCGCTTTGGGGGTTCACCGGAGTGGTCTCGATCAACACGTCCGCGGGGCAAGCCCGCAGAAATGAAAAACTATCTCCTTTGAAGCTGCTCTCGTCCAATTCGCTCAGGCTGCGTTCCTGGGCCTGGGCATCCAGCAAAGCTTGCAGGTCCAAACCCGCATCTGCGATTGCAGTACCATGGCGAAAGGTAGTTACGCCCGTAACCTTGAAAATCAGGTCATACCGTTCCAGGAGTTCGGATTCTTTTTCAAGCAAGAGCTGGGCAAAGGCCTGCCCTACATTTCCAAAACCCATCAAAGCCAAGCGCACAGTTTCTGCCATCTTCATACCTCCCGGGATAATGCTTGAATTATAGCCAAAAGGCATTGGGTAAAACCATAATGCTTGCTGACTTGCATCGGTTTTCTAGTATGGGGAATCGGGCGTGCTAGGCATTCCAGATCAAACGGTCATCAATACCGATCAGTTTACCCAGGCCGTCCATCAATGTTTGGCTGAGTTCTACCCGGTCGTTGGGGAAGTCCAGGGCAAAAACGCTATCCCGTTCAGCGATGTGGAAGGCAAAATGGCCATCGCCGGGGTGCGAACAAAGATAGCCGTAGATATTGCGGATACGCCGTAGATCTTTTTCAAGCTCGCCGCAGCTGCTGATATTGATCACCAGGTCAGGTTGGTGAGGTTCTGGCAGGGCTTCCTCTGGTGATGGTTCAACCTCAACTACCGCTGCTTCCTGCAGAATCGGGCTGGGTACAGGAGCGGCACTGTCTTCCGGCAAGTCAGCCATTGGGTCCGGCGCGGAATAGGCGAATACTGCCTCCATCAAGCGGTTGCCATCGTCTTCCCATTCCGGTTCTTCCAGAAATTCGAAGGGCTCATCCGCCATCGAGTCGGAAGGC
>DHPL01000004.1:1028-6204 GCA_002407905.1 Anaerolineaceae bacterium UBA5365 | reverse complement strand
GCACGCATATCCGGCAGGTAACGCTCGATCAACTGATCATAGAACGGGCCCTTATTCCGGTCAGTGCTTTGGCTTTGGGCATCTTCTTCTTTAAGGCGCGTCACCCGGTCTGCCTTTACTGTGGTGCCTTGTTCGCGGGGGTCAGCCTTGCCCTGCACAAGCAGCACTGCACCGGTTTCCAGATCGCCCCGGTAAGTTTCCCAAACCCTGGGAAAGACCACCAGTTCGATCTCGCCAATATTGTCCTCGAGGGTCACAAAGGCCATGTTCTTATTGGTGCGGGTGAGCATTTGGCGCACTTTTTTAACCACACCCCCAACTTTCACGGGAGTGTCCAATTCCAGGTCTGCCAGGTCGCTGGAGAGGTGGGTGATTTTATCCGTAAGCAGGCTCATGTAAGCACTCACCGGGTTATCCGAGACGTATAGTCCGAGCAGTTCTTTCTCCCATTCCAGCTGTTCTGTAGGGTTCGGCGAATCGCTGCTGCCCAGTTGCACGCTAGTAACGCTTTCCCCGCTGCCTCCAAAGAGCAGCATCTGCCCCATTTCGACGGCCTTAAAATGGCTGGCCGATGCGTTAACCATCGTATCAATGGCCCGCAGTAGGGCGTAGCGGCTGCCAAACTGATCCAGGGCGCCTACTTTAATGAGGCACTCCAGGGGGCGTTTGCCCACATTGCGCAGGTCTACCCGGCGCAGGAAGTTATTCCCATCGCTGAAAGGCCGGTCGCCGCGGGCACTGATGATCGCGTCCACCGGGCCCTGGCCAACGTTCTTGATCGCCCCCAAACCAAAACGGATGGCGGCCTTTCCATCCGGTCTGTCTTCAATTGTAAAGTCGTAACCGCTGCTGTACACATCCGGAGGCAGCACTTCCAGGCCCATAGCTTTGCATTCGGCCACATAAGCCGCACACTTATCGTTATCGTTTTTCCAGGCCGAGAGCAGGGCTGTCATGTATTCAGCCGGATAGTAATACTTGAGGTAAGCCGTTTTTACGGCAATCATGCCATAGTTGGTGGCATGGCTTTTATTGAAACCGTAGTGGGCAAAGGCCTCCCAGTGGGCCCAAATAGCCTCGGCGGTTTCGGCGGCGATTCCATTGGCTCTCGCGCCTTCCACAAACTTGCTGTGGTGTTTGATGACCTCTTTTTCTTTCTTTTTGGAGATCGCGGAGCGCAGGTCATCTGAATCGGCAGCAGAGTAATTCGCCAGGCGCATAGCGGCCAGCATGATCTGCTCCTGATACACAGCGTGACCGTAGGTCTCGTTCAAGATCGGCTCCAGCAAGGGATGCTGATACTCCACCGGTTCGCGGCCATGCATGCGCTCGATAAAGTTGGGGATGATCTCCATAGGCCCGGGGCGGAAAAGAGCTACGATGGCGATCACGTGCTGCACCGTTTGCGGCCGCATTTGCATGATATAGCGCGTCATACCCATGCCTTCCATTTGGAAGAGGCCCACGGTATGGCCATCGCTGATGAACTTGTAGACCGCCTCGTCATCAATGGGGATGCTGTCCAGATCGAAGGTTTTGCCATGGCGCTGGCTGATCAGGTTGCAGGCCCGGGCCATGATCGTGAGCGTCACCAGGCCTAAAAAGTCCACTTTAAGCAAGCCCAGATCGTTGATTACGTCCATCTCGAACTGGGTGATGGATTTGATCGGGGTTTCATCGCTCTGGCTGGTTGGCCGGTGCAAGGGCAGGTAGCGGGTGAGCGGTTTATCGCTGATGATCACCCCGGCAGCATGCGTACCGATGTTCCGGATGGCGCCTTCCAGCCGGCCGGCCGTGGTGATCAGTTTTTTCATTTCATCGGACGAGTCGTAAACGGCGCGCAGGTCCGGAACCGTCTCCAACGCTTTGCTGATAGGCTGGTTTTTCCCCTGAACCGGCGCGGGAACCAGCTTGGCCACCCGGTCCACTTCCGCCAAAGGAATATCCATCACACGGCCTACATCGCGGATGGCGCCGCGGGCGGCAATCTGGCCAAATGTGATAATCTGGGCTACCTTATCTGCACCATACTTCTGGTTGCAGTAGTCCATCACTTCGGCACGGCGGTCGTCCTGGAAATCCAGATCAATATCGGGCATGGTGATGCGGTTGGGGTTCAGGAAGCGCTCGAAGAGCAGGTTGTAATCCAGGGGGTTCACCGAAGTGATCTCCAGAGCGAAGGCCACCATCGAACCGTTGCCGGAGCCGCGCACGTTATACCAAATGCCGTTCTGACGGCTGAAATGGCAGAGGTCCCAAACGATGAGGAAGTACTCATCGAAGCCCATATCGTTGATGACTTTAAGCTCGTGCTCCAGGCGCTCTTGTACCTCCGGCTGTTGAGCCGTTTCCGGGATCCTGCGCAGCAGACCCTCCTGACAGAGTTTCTCGAGGTAGCTTGCCGGTTTGTATTCCCTGGGGATCTCGAACTTGGGCAGGTGATAGCCTTTGCGGCTGAGGTCCACGTGGCAGCGTTCTGCGATGGCAAGCGTATTCGTAATCGCCTCGGGAAGGTCGCTGAATAGCTGGGCCATCTCCTGCGGGCTGCGCAAGTAATATGTGTCGTTATCCATCCGCATGCGGGATGGGTCGTTAAGCAGCTTCCCGGTTTGGACAGCCAGCAGGATGTCCTGCAGCTCGGCGTCTTCACGCGTTAAGTAGTGCACATCGTTGGTGGCCACCAGGTTTGTTCCGGTTTTTCTGGCCAATTCCACCAGGCCCTGGTTGGCGCGCTCCAGATCAGGCATATCGTGCCTTTGGAGTTCAAGGAAAAAGTTCTCCTTGCCGAATGTTTCGAGGTACCAATCCAAGGCAACTTCGGCCTTTTGGGGGTCGCCTTCCAGGATGGCACGCGAAATCTCGCCGGAGATACAGGCCGAAGTGGCGATGATGCCTTCGCTATGGGTACTGAGAAATTCGCGGTCTACGCGGGGATGGTAATAAAAACCTTCCAACTGTGAAACGGAGGCGATCTCCAGCAGGTTATGGTAACCGGTCATGTTTTCTGCCAAAAGCAGGAGGTGGAAAGGCCGGCGATCTTTCTGGACATCTTTATCAAAGCGGCTGCGCGGCGCCAGGTAGGTTTCCAGGCCGATGATCGGCTTAATTCCGGCTTTATTGGCTGCCTTGTAAAAATCGATCGTGCCAAACATGGTGCCGTGGTCGGTCAAGGCTACGGCAGGCATGCCCAACTGTTTTACCCGCGAAACCAGTTCCGCCGGCTTTCCAAAGCCGTCCAAAACCGAGTAGGAGGAATGGACATGAAGATGGACAAAAGACATGCTTTGCAGCGATTCCTATGACAATAAAATGGGTGACCGGAGCTTGCCTTATCTCCAAACAGGCACGCATCCCGCGCTTGCCGGTCAGGATTCAAAGTATAGCACAGCGGTCTCAGACCTAGTCTTAAAATTAGAATTCCGGCTAATAAAACTGGCCGCACCATCGCAAATGATGGCACGGCCAGCAATTGATGTAAACAGTGCTATCGGCAGATCAGCGGCAGGAACAGGCCGCCATTGGCCTTAGCCTCAACAATAACCGTGATCTCAGGGCTCTCATCCAGGTCCGAATCCAATTGGATCGCCTTGATCTCATTTCCGGAATTCAAGGAGGGAAGCCCCACAATGGTCCAGTTCCCATAAGCGTCCACCACAGTTTCGTACTGGGCGCCATTGGGCAGGGTGATCCGCACTTTATTACCGGGAACACCGTGCCCGCTGACCTCGGATGAGCCAGCAACTGGTCTCACTACCTGAGGGGCAGGCGGTTTAAGATCGTTGACTTTGATTTCAAGCGTGATTTGAGTCACATGGTTGGCAGCATCAGTAGCTTTGACCGTAACCGTGTAGATGCCCGGATTAAGCGGAGTTCCGGTGATCTGCCCAGTCAGAGGGTCGAACTGGAGGTTGGCAGGCAGATCCAGAACCTCGATCAAAGGTGCATTGCCTGAGTTATCAGCAGCGCTGATTTGGATCGCAGGAGCAATGGGAGAGTCCTCATCAAAAACAAAGTTCCTGGACAGCGGCTCGATGAACACAGGCGGGGGGATATCGGTCACGATGATCGTGATCGTGATGCTGGATGCGTTATCGTTTAAGTCGTAGGCCGTAATGCTAACCTTGTAGGTCCCAGGGTCGAGCGGTATGCCTTCGATCAAACCGGTTGCCATGGAATAGCTTAAGTTCGCGGGCAAACCATCCACAACGATGCTCTTGACGATCGTGATTTGTTCGGTAGCAAGAACCTGGATCGGAGTGATCGCGGAATCTTCGGGGAAAGTATGGGTGCTATCGGCGATGGGAAGCTCGATAACCGGTGCTTCGCCGTCCACGACAGCTTCGGTACTTGGCGATGGGTTCCCGGCAGTGTCGCTCTGTTGAGCAAAAACCTTGTCCCCATTTACCAGTATGAGACCTTGCGGCACGTCAACCGACCAGTTTCCATTGATATCCACGATGGCCTTTACGGTAGGCGCTGGCGTGCCCGGGAAGGTGACGGTTACGGTGGCTCCGGGTTCGCCGGTGCCCGTAACCTGGCTTGCTGCCGGTTTGACGGGGGCAATAACCGGTGCATCGGGCGGCGTGATATCGTCCACGACCACGTTGGTAGCAGGACCGGTATTTCCAGCTGGATCTGTTTGGCTAACGATGATTTCATCATTCTGATCCAGCGGCAAGACACCTCCTGGGATATCCAGGCTCCAGTTTCCATTTTCATCCACTGTCACTTCACTGGTAGCAGGTTCAGAACCTGGCGGCCAGGTGATGATCACGGTAGCGCCGGGTTCACCGGTGCCGCCAATGCTCGTATCCCCAGGCTCAACCGGATCAACGTGCGGCGCGCTTGGAGCGGTACCGTCTACCAGTGCTGTGCCAGGCTGGCTTTCATTGCCTGCGGCATCGGTTGCGGTGGCGCTGATTATTTGGCCGTCCTCAAGAGTAACTGGAGGTGTGATTGTCCAGTTGCCCTTTTCATCCGCTGTAGTGCTGGTAACACCACCTCCAGGCCAGGTCACGGTGAGCTTGGCATTCGGTTCGGCGGTACCACCCACAGTGTTCGCGCCGGCCTTTACCGGCGCAATCACAGGGGCGCTCGGCGCCACGCCATCCACAGTGGCTGTGGCAGGTTGGCTTTCATTGCCTGCAGCATCGGTTGCGGTGGCGCTGATGGTTTG
>DHPL01000004.1:606-910 GCA_002407905.1 Anaerolineaceae bacterium UBA5365 | reverse complement strand
GGTTGCGGTGGCGCTGATGGTTTGACCATTTTGCAGGCTTACCGGGGGAACGATACTCCAGTTTCCAAGCTCATTTGCCCGGGTAGTTGTTTGAGTGCCATCCGGCCAGGTAACCGTTATGAGGGCGTTGGCTTCAGCTGTGCCGCTGACTTTTTCGGCGCCGGCTTTGACAGGGTCTATCATGGGAGCAGCAGGAGCAGTGCCATCCACAATGGCTGTGCCGGGTTGGCTGGTGTTGCCCGCAGCGTCGGTCGCGGTGGCGCTGATGGTTTGGCCATCGGTCAGAGCGACCGGAGCCGCGATC
>DHPL01000004.1:0-471 GCA_002407905.1 Anaerolineaceae bacterium UBA5365 | reverse complement strand
GCGACCGGAGCCGCGATCGTCCAGTTGCCCTTTTCATCGGCGGTGGTTGTGGTCTTGCTGCCACCCGGCCAGGTGACCGTGATGAGGGCGTTGGCTTCAGCTGTGCCGCCCACAGTGCTGGCACCTGCTTTGACAGGCGCAATTACCGGGGCTGCCGGTGCGCTGCCGTCCACAATAGCGGTACCAGGCAGGCTGAGGTTCCCAGAAGCATCCGTAGCTGTTGCGCTGATGGTCTGGCCATCCTCCAAAGTAACCGGAGCCGCAATTGTCCAGACGCCGTTTTCATCCGCTGTAGTGGTCGTATCTCCGCCAATGGGCCAGGTGACCGTGATGACCGCGTTGGCTTCTGCTGTCCCGCTCACAGTGCTAGCACCAGCCTTAACCGGAGCAATGACAGGTGCGGCGGGGGCAGTGCCGTCAATCGTGATCACAAAACTGAAGTTGCTCGTGTTACCCGCTGCATCTGTGGCA
>DHPL01000013.1:16747-27532 GCA_002407905.1 Anaerolineaceae bacterium UBA5365 | reverse complement strand
AATTGTTGGTCCACCGAATGGGCGCGTGGACCTGTATATCGATGAGAATCAACCCCTCTCATGGACAGTCCCAATTCAGGATTACGATTCTGACCGGCCAGTCGGGCCGCATACCTATTCATACGGCCATAATGGGGACGCATTGTTCCCTAATGGTGCCAATTTAAGTGCGGCAGGCGTCTTCACCTGGAATCCCACAGAATTCGACGCTTGGTGTTATTACAGCTGCACACAATCATATTCCATTAGATTGGTTATTACCGACGGCGCTTAAACCCTGTATATGACCGTGTGGATCCATGTTACCGAGACCAATTCGCCGCCAACGATATCCACAATCGGCGATAAAACTATTCCGGAAAATGCAGCCTATACCTTCACTTTCAATTATGGCGACCCCGATTACTATTCCCAGACGCTGACTGTAACTCTTGATGGAATTAATAACGGCGCAAGTGTCAGCGCTGCAGACGGCGTCGGCACTTTTTCCTGGACGCCTACAGAAGCCCAAGGGCCAGGCACTTATAACTTTACGATCAAAGTGCAGGATACCTACATTGTCGATAGTTACGATAAATCCCTCTCCGCAACTATGTCCTTCAAGATAAATGTAAATGAGGTGAATACTCCTCCGGTGATCGCGCCCTTCGGCGATAAAACCATCGATGAAATCAACAACTTGAGTTTTACGGTGACCGCAACCGACTCAGACCTGCCGGCCCAAACGCCGCTGGTATTTTCCCTGATCTTTGGCGAACCGGCCGCCCAAGGGGCACAAATCAACGCTTCTGGTCTGTTCTCCTGGCTCCCAACCGAGAGCCAGGGCCCTGGATCTTACCCCGTGACGGTCAAGGTTTGCGATTCCATCGGCGGCACAAATGGCTGCAGCCAAGCCAGCTTCAAGATCCAAGTCAATGAAGTTAACCTGGCGCCCCAGATCAAATCCATCCCTAATAAAACGATTTATGAGGGGCAAGCGAATACCGTGCCAGTTTCGGCTTCCGACCCAGATATTCCTGTGCAGTCGCTTAATTACTCTCTGACGGGAACTGTTCCTCAAGGCACAAGCATTGATCCGGCCACTGGTGTGATCAGCATCTTTCCAACAGAATCGATGGGCGGAAATAGCTACACCTTAACTGTCCAGGTTTGTGACCACCCGACCGCAGGGCTGTGCGTTAATGCCCCCTATTCCTATAACGTTACAGAAACCTATCTAGCTCCTATCCTTAGCGTCACGCCTTCAAGTCCTTTCATTGTCAACGAAGGAGCTCCAATCAACTTTACGATCTCGGCATCCGACCCGGATATTCCACCGCAGCCCGTTGAATTGGCTCTCTCTTCCCAGTTAACCAACCCGACCCTCGACCCGCCCAGTTTTAATAACGCTACAGGGAATTTCGTCTGGGTCGCGGATGAAATCCGTGGACCAGGGGATTGGTCCTTCACATTTACTGCTACCGATGGCTATAGCACAGGCGAGATTACTGTGCCCGTACGAGTGCTGGAAGTAAATCAGAACCCTGTTGCCAACGCCTTCCCTGTCGGCCTTTCTGCGAAAGAAGGTCAGCCTTTCACCTTTGACGTGAAACCCTACTTCAGCGACCCCGATTTGCCTGCGCAAACACTTTACTATCAAATTTCCTCAGCCAGACCCGACCAATTCACGCTGGCTGAGGACACAGGCCTGGTCACGTGGACGCCAACCGAAGCTCAAGGCGGGCAGACAATCTCTATCGCCATCCATGCTATGGACTATCTTTCTGGCGTTTCAAGCAATAGCAGCCTGCAGGTGCAGGTTGAAGAAGTGAACGAGCCACCTGTGTTTACCAACGCAATTAACGATCAGGTTGTCGCACCTGGACAGGGGTTGACCTTTAACCTGGCCGCAAGCGACCCAGATTTGCCAGTACAAACTCTCGTCTATACGCTGAAGCGTCTTGATACCGGCGTGCTGCTGCTAGATAACGCGCCAGACTACCAGGTTGCTTGGACCGCACCAATGGGAATGGACCAGGCGGTGCCATTTGAAGCCAAGGTTTGCGACACACTTAATTTGTGCACGGTCAAGGCATTCTCAGTAACTACCGCTCCAAAACCGCAAACGGTTTTTAGTACTTTCTTGGGGTTGATTCTCAAGTGAAGCGGCATCAGGCATTGGATATGGGTAGGTACTGCTAAACGTTATAGGGCAAATTCGAAGCAGTTTAAATAATTGGGAGCGCTGTATTTGCGAACGCTGCCTGTGCCGGAATTGAAAAGGCCACAATTCAGGTGCAGACAGTTTGTGATGCCATACTTTAGTACACCCCCACACGAAATCCAGATGGGCTTAGCCCCACTCCTGTCATTTAGCTTTTCTGGGGGGCGTGAAACTCAGTTCTAATTTCCTTGACAGATGCCCTGCTTGCCCCTATAATGTCTCTCTTGCCCCGAGGCTTTTTGCGGGGTTTATTACTGTGTGAACCAACTTTCCCGCTGCTGGGCGGCCCAACGCGCAGGCTGTGGTTAAGTGAAGATTGGAGAAAAAGATGAAATATGCAGTTGTAGAAGCGGGCGGTAAGCAATACCGCGCCGAAGAAGGCCGAACTTTGATGGTTGACCTTCTGCCCGCGAAGGCCGGCGAAAAAGTCACCCTCGAAAAAGTTTTACTGCTCGTGGATGAAGACGATGTCAAGGTCGGCGCTCCCTACGTGGATGGCGCCAAAATCCAAGCCAAAGTTGTGGACCAAGTCAAGGCCAAAAAGGTTTTCGTATTCAAGTACAAGCCCAAGAGCCAGTATCGCCGCCGCTTCGGACATCGCCAACAGTACACCAGGCTTCTGGTGGAAGAAATTGCTTAGGAGGTAGCTCATGGCCCATAAAAAAGGTGGCGGTTCCAGCCGCAACGGTCGTGACAGCCAGGCTCAGCGCCTGGGAGTGAAAAAATTTGGCGGAGAGCACGTGCTTTCCGGTAACATCATCATCCGCCAGCGCGGCACCAAAGTGCACCCTGGTTGGAATGTGGGCATGGGGCGCGATTACACGCTCTTTGCCACCATGGAAGGTTTCGTAAAATTCGAAACCATGCCCGGCGGCCGCAAAAAGGTCCACGTTTTCGCCACTCAAGACCAGGCTGCTTAGGAAGGCAAGCATGAAAACAAAAATTCAACCTAAATACTATACTGATGCAAAAGTAAGCTGCGCGTCCTGCGGCGCTACCTGGACCACCGGTTCAACCGTACCCGAGATCCGTACCGAGGTTTGCTCGAATTGTCATCCCTTTTACACAGGCCAACAGGCCCGCATCCTGGACCGTGAAGGTCAGGTGGATCGCTTCTACAAGCGCTTGCAGGTTCGGCAGGATTACGTTGCTGAGCAGAAAGCCGCTTCCGAAAGCCGTGTTTCACCTTCCCGCCCGGTGGATGAATTCAAACTCACCAGCAAGGCCATCGAGTCCCTGAAGAAGGCTGGCATCGCCACCGCTGGCGACGTTATCGCCCGGCTTGAAGGCGGCGAGAAAGCCCTTCTGGAAGTTGAAGGCTTTGGCCGCAAATCGCTTATTGACCTCAAGAAACAGTTGCGCCAGTTTGGCTATCAGTTGCCCGCGGCTGCTGAAGAGATCGAAATCTAAACCGACCCTAGGTAAGAAAGTCAAATAGGAAGGCAGGGAAACCTGCCTTTTTTCGTCCCTTCTTTACGTCTTTAAGTTTTCCTGTTCAGCGGTCTTGAGTACAATTAGAACCTGGCGCCCATCCCGATGGGCAGCACCTTTAAGGAGTAAGCATGCCCCATCATTTTGGTTCCATCGAAGTTGTTACCGGGTCCATGTTCTGCGGAAAGACCGAAGAACTCATCCGCCGTGTAAGGCGGGCAGTGATCGCTAAGCAGAAAGTACAGGTATTTAAACCCATCATCGATACACGCTACGCCTACAGCCGCGTGAAATCGCATTCAGGCAGCGACGTGGAAGCCATCCCGATCAACAACTCGAAGGAATTGCTGGAAAAACTGGAGGATGATGTCACCGTGGTGGGCATCGATGAAGCACAGTTCTTCGACGATGGCATCGTGGATGTGGCCAGTGAACTTGCCGACAGGGGCCTGAGGGTGATCGTGACCGGGCTGGATACTGATTTCCGCGGCGAGCCGTTTGGCTGTATGCCGAGCATGATCGTGAAGGCCGAGCGGGTGGATAAACTCAACGCGATCTGCATGAAATGCGGCGAGGATGCCAGCCGAACCCAACGCCTGGTAAACGGAAAACCCGCGCATTACAATGACCCGATTGTGATCGTTGGCGCGGCTGAGCTCTACGAGGCACGCTGCCGGCGCTGCCACGAAGTACCCCGGGATTAAGAGGTCAAAATGCAAGATTGGCGCGATTTCATCAAAGAAGTACTGATTACCGAAGAAGACCTGCAGGAGCGCATACGCGCGCTTGGCGCCGAGATCACCCGCGACTACGCGGATAAGGACCTGATGGTGGTCTGCATCCTGAGAGGCGGGGTGATGTTCATGACCGACCTGATCAAAGAGATCCGCCTCCCCCTGGCCATCGAGTTCCTGGCGGTTTCCTCTTACGGGCTGGGAGCCCGCGAATCCTCCGGGGAAGTGCGCATTACCCTGGACCTGAATGCCGCCATCAAGGGCAGGCATGTGCTCATCGTGGAAGATATTATCGATTCGGGGCGCACGCTTGCCTCGGTCATCGAAATGCTGCAAACCCGTAACCCAGCCTCATTGTATATCTGCACCTTGCTGGATAAGGTTGAACGCCGCGAGGTGGATGTACCGGTGAAGTACTGCGGGTTCCAAATCCCCAATGCGTACGTTTTTGGCTATGGCCTGGATATCGACGAATACTGGCGAAACCTGCCCTTCATTGGCGTGGTAGACCTCGAAAAGTATGAAACTCCGCTTTGAGCCGGAAACGCGGCGGATCCTTGAGCTTGTCCAGCGCATAAAACCGGAGGGCCAGGCGGTCTATCTTGTTGGGGGGGCTCTGCGCGACCTGGTATTGGGCCGCCCGGTGAAAGACCTGGATTTTTGCCTGGGCTCCGGTTCTTTGGAATTGGCAAGTGCTGTGCTCCGCGAACTCCATGCGGCTGGTTTTACCCTGGACGATGAACGCAAGACCGCCCGGGTGATCCTGCACCAGGGCAAGCCCTCTGAAACGCTTCTGGATTTTGTATCCTTTTCAGGCGACAGCCTGCTTGACGATCTGAATCATCGGGATTTTACGGTTAATACCCTGAGCATTGACCTCGCGGACCTTGAGACCATCATTGACCCCCTGAGCGGTCAGCAAGACCTGCAGGAGGGCATCCTGCGCCAGGCTTCCGCTGCCTCCCTGGAGCTTGACCCGCTGAGGGCCCTGCGCGGCGTGCGCATGCTCCTGGATTACAGCTTGCAGCCCGATGCTGCCACCGCGGCCGCGATGCGCCAGGCAGGTTCCAGGCTGGGACGTGTTTCCGGTGAACGCGTGCGCGATGAATTAATCAAAATTCTGTCCTTACCCGGTGTGGCGAAAAATATCGCGGTCTTGGACCAATACGGCCTGCTGGAGGCTGCCTGCCCGCAGATTGGGGTGCTTAAAGAACTGCCAGCCATCGAACCGCATATCTATTCGCTTTGGCAGCACACCCTGGTTTTACTGGATTATCTGGAGGCAGTGGTCAACTTCAGCCTTGGCAAGCCCGTACAAAGTGAGGCTTATAAGATTGATGAGCTGCTTTCGGCGCTAACTCCTTACACAGAGGGCCTAAAGGCACTTTTCAGCCGTCCGATCCAGGCTGGCCGGCCGCGGTATCTGCTTTTTTACCTCGCCGGGCTCTACCACGACGCGGGAAAGCCCGCCAGCCAGGGCAGTAAGCCCGATGGCAGCCCACACTTCTACGGGCATCCCAAACTTGGCGCGGAAATGGCGAACGGGTTGGCAGAAGCGCTGCTTTTGGGACGGGAAGAGCAGGATTACCTGGTTAAACTGGTAGCCAACCACATGCGCGTGCACTTGCTGGCCTACGATGGCGGGGCGATCAGCCCGCGGGCGGTTTATCGCTACTATAAGGACCTGGGTTCCGCCGGTGTGGACGTAGCCCTGATGAGTATTTGCGATACCCTGGCTGCCCGCGGAGAGAAACTGAGCGAACAGGCCTGGCGCCAGGAATTAGACGCCACGCTCACCATGCTGACAGCCTGGTTTGATCAACCCACACAACTGGTCCGCCCCCAGAAATTGGTCACTGGGGATGACCTGATGAAGCAATTCGGCTTGCCGCCTTCCCGCTTATTGGGCGAACTGCTGGAAGCCATCCGCGAAGCCCAGGTGAGCGGCCAGGTTCAGGATAGTGCCGCGGCTTATCGATTCGCGGCTGAGTATCTTAAGGAACACGAAAGGAATACTGATGCGTCTTAAAACACCCTCCCTTGAATTTGAACTCGAGACCCGCGGCGAAGGCCGCCCGATCATCCTCCTGCACGGCCTTGGGCTGAACCACGGCATTTGGCAGCCGGTGGTGGACCTTTACGCTGACCAGGCCTACTTCATCACTCCAGACTTACGCGGCCAGGGAAAAAGCAGCCTGGGTGAAGCGGATGGCAGCCTGGAGCAGCAGGCAGACGACATAGCGGAATTGATGGACGCGCTTGGCCTGGAGAAAGCGGTGCTTGCCGGGCATTCCATGGGCGGATACCTCAGCCTGGCATTCGCCGAGCGGCACCCTGAGCGCTTGGCTGGTTTGGTCCTGGTTGCCAGCAATGCCCGCGCAGACACGCCTGAAAAGAAGGCTGGCCGCTTGAAAGACGCTGAAGCGATCCTTACTGAAGGCAGCCAGGTTCTTGCTGAAAGCCTGGCGCCGCGCCTTTCAGACGACCTGGAACTGAACCATGCCATGAGTTTGCAAATCGCCGAGAACAATCCCAAAGGGCTTTGGAACGTTTTGCACGCTCTCGCCAGCCGGCCGGACCGCCGGGATGTGATCGCAGGGCTCGCCTGCCCCTTCCTGGCCATCGTTGGCGCGCAGGATAAGATCGTCGCCCTCGAATTGGGCAAGGAATTGGGAAGCCTCAAAGCGGATGCCCGGCTCTGCGTTCTGCCCAAGGCTGGCCATATGCCGATGCTCGAAGAACCGATGGCAACCGGGGCGCTCATTGTAAGCATCTAGCCAATGGATTTTCACTTTCAGGAAGACCGCTCGCAGATCCGCGATCTGGGTCCCCGTCTGCTTAGCGAGGCAGAAACTTCAGCCTTATTGGCGGTGCCTGAGAAGTTGCCCCCTGCTTATGGGGAAATCCTGAACCTGATGGCTGTTACTGATTACGAACTCCTTAACCGCCTGCGCGCCGAAGCAATCAATGACGGCCGAATGGTGCCTTTTGGCCTGGTGAGCCTGGCGCGGGCCCAGGAAAATACCGATGGTGTTTTGGTGCCCATCTCCTGGCAGGCCGAAGCCCAACTGCGCAGCTTGCTCTTCGAGGAGGTTGATGCCCTGGGGCTGGCGGCTTATCAGCGCCAGATCTACCCCAGCGCATGGTACACAGGCCTTGTGCAGGATGCCCTGCACCTGCCTGCAATCTGGCTGCCCATGGTCTTTGTTTTCGTAGGAGCGCCAAGCGGACTGGCTTTGGGGCAGGAATACTTTGAAGTTCAAGAGAAACGCAAAACGCACGGGGAGAATTGGATAGACTGATGAAAGAATTGGACTTCATTTACCAGCGGCGCAGCGTTCGCAGATTTACCCCGCAGCCGGTAACTGGTGAACAAATCGAGGCTTTGCTGAAGGCGGCAATGGCCGCCCCCAGCGCGATGAACCTCAAGCCCTGGCGCTTTGTGGTGGTTCAGGACCCGGAGCGTTTGGAAGCTTTGCGGGGTGTCAGCCCCTACAGCCGGATAGTCGCCCCCCTGGCGATATGCGTTTGCGGCGACTTGGGGGGCATCAAGAGCCTGGTGTCGAAGCGGTTTTGGGTCCAGGATTGCTCGGCAGCCACTCAGAACCTGCTGCTGGCTGCCACTGCCCTTGGTTTGGGTGCGGTTTGGTGCGGTGTGCACCCTTTGGAGGCGGAGAGCAAACGTGTAAGTAAAGTCCTTAAGCTGCCAGAAAGGGTTTCACCGCTGAATGTCATTTTTATTGGGCATCCCGCCGAACAACGTGAGCCGCGCACCCAGTATGACCCTAAGAATGTTTCCTGGGAAGTTTTTGGGGCTAATCCGGGGGATATTTGATCCAATAAGCCTCTAGGCGGGGGTAATCGTAGGCCAAATTGCCTAAGAGTTTGCTCACAGCCTCCGTCTCCAAATCTACCCGCCATAGCCCTGTCTGGCTGAGGAAGATCCATACTTCGCCATCCGGCTGCCAAAAACTTTGGCGCAGGTTCACCGTTTCCAGTTCGAATTGCCTGTTATCTTTGCGCAGCAGGAGCTTGCTTTGGTCGCCCTCGCGGGTTTCAATCAGGGTCCAACCGGTCGGGCTGGTTTGGGGCTGGATCCGCGGGCCTGTTGCGGAGGGCTGTAATTCACCTGCAGTGTTCAAGACTTGCCAGGGCATTGCCCCATCCTGGCAGCGGAGGTAGAGGCTGACATCAGCGTCTCCCGGGTAGAGGCGTTGGCATTGCTCAGGGATGTAATACACCTGCTCTGCCTGGCCTTCGCTTACCAGGCTGAGCGCGCTTTTATCCTGGCCCAGATACAGGAAGGCCAGCTGCTCTCCTACTGGCAGCCAGGCATGATAAGGCTTGCTGTAGCGTGTTTCCAGGCTTGCGCTGGTTGGTTCATAGCGCAGCAGGCGCATGTAATGGAGGCGCAAGGTATCGTAGGCGGCGAAACTCAGGCTGCCGTCTGCCTCCCAGTTGGCCGACCAATAGGCATTGGCGGGTACCACCGGCAGGTCCAGGGCAGTGAGCTGTTTTCCCTGGTCCAGGATGTAGAACCGGGTGAGGGTTGGCGATGAGAAAGCCGGGTTCACCCCTTTGCGCAGCAAGAAAAATTCGCCATTCGGGGAGGGACTGAAGCTCTCCACGTAAAGCGGCTCGGATTCCAGGGCCTCCCGGCTGCTATCCCTAAAGTTGTAGCGATTAAGATGGGTGTAGCCATCCTCAGCAGTATCCGCGAAGTAAAGCACGCTGCCATCGGGATCGAGCCAGGCTTTTCTTAAGCTCTCGCGCATTCCGCCTTCCAAGGCCCAGGGGCCCAGGCCTTTTGTGATCAGGTCGTTAGTGATCTCTTTGCTCAGCGCGTGAAAGAGCGCAGCGTAATCCTGCGTATTCGGAGGACTCTGACGGACCTTAGCGGTGATCTGCCCGCTTGCCAGGTCGTAGAGGGCGAAGCCGGGATCCTGGAGTTTTGTGCTTGTCAGCAGGAGGCTGCGCGGGCTTAAGGCGCTGGCCAATTGGGGCAGGGCGTATCCCTCCGGTAAAGGGAGCAGGCTCAGCTCCCCGCTGCGCGGGTCCAGGAGGGCGGGTTGATTCCCGCCGCTCAGCGGCAGGTTGATCAGCAGGCAGCTGCCCGTACAATGGCTGCTATGGTTAAGTTCTGGTTCGGGCGCCAGGGTAGGCGCAGCCTGAGTTGGAACTAGGGGCAGGCCGGTGGGTTCAGGCAGGAGGGAATGTGAGGGTACGCTGCTTGGCGCAGGCCCAGGCGGGGGTGTTTCGGCTGGCGGCGGCTGAGGAGTATTCTGGGGCGGCGAACCACAAGCGCCGGCCAGCAAAAGCAGGGTTGGCATGAGGGCCCATAATCTGTAAGCAAAGCGCTTTCTGATCACATCCTGATTGTATCTGCAATCCCTTCACCAGGCTTGTTGAACACCTTAGCAACCGCGTTAAAACAAGGCTTATATACCCTCTGCGCCGGCTTGGATTGCCCGCTGCTCATGGTACAATAAGCGGTTGGTGTCAGAATGTTAACGCTAACGCGTATGATAAATTTCTGTGGAGGAATACATGACAGATAAGAAATGGGTTTACCTGTTCGACGAGGTCGAGCAAGCAGAGGCGTACGCCGGCTCTTGGGACGGTGTGCGTGCACTATTAGGTGGGAAAGGTGCCAACCTGGCAGAGATGACCCGCATTGGCGTGCCTGTGCCGCCTTTCTTCACCATCACAACTGAGGCATGCATTGCCTATCAGGATGGTCAGCAGTTCCCGGCGAACATGTGGGATCAGACGCTGGCTGCCCTGGCCCGCGTTGAAGAGGCAACCGGCAAGAAGTTCGGAGACCCAGCGAATCCCCTGCTGGTCTCCTGCCGCTCCGGCGCCAAGTTCAGCATGCCCGGCATGATGGACACCGTGCTGAACATCGGCCTGAACGATGAAACCGCCCGCGGCATGGTTGAACTGACCGGCAATGAGCGCTTTGTGAATGACAGCTACCGCCGCCTGATCGAAATGTTCGGGTCCGTGGTTATGGGCATTCCGGATGAAAAATTCGAGCACCCCTGGGCCGCCTACAAGGCCGAACGCGGCATCACGAACGATACTGACCTCACTGCTGAAAATCTGCGTGAGATCGTTGAGATCTTCAAGAACGTGGTTCAGCAGGAAACCGGCGCCGGCTTCCCGCAGGACCCTGTGCACCAAATGGAACTGGCCATCAAGGCTGTGTTCAACTCCTGGAACGCCAAGCGCGCCATCGACTACCGCCGCCGCGAAAACATTCCCGATGACCTGGGCACCGCAGTGAACATCTGCACCATGGTCTTCGGCAACATGGGCGATGACAGCGGTACAGGCGTTGCCTTTACCCGCGACCCCCAGACCGGCGAAAACAAAATGTTCGGCGACTACCTGATCAACGCCCAGGGCGAGGACGTG
>DHPL01000013.1:16338-16572 GCA_002407905.1 Anaerolineaceae bacterium UBA5365 | reverse complement strand
AGGAATTCATGGAAGTTGCCGAAAAACTGGAAAATCACTTCCACGATCTGCAGGATGTGGAGTTCACCATCGAACGCGGCAAGCTCTGGATGCTGCAGACCCGGAATGGCAAACGCACAGCTCAGGCAGCCGTACGCGTAGCCCACGATATGGTTGGCGAAGGCCACATTACCAAGGAAGAAGCCCTGAAGCGTGTAACTCCCGCTCAGGTTGACCAGATGCTGCACCCGCAGT
>DHPL01000013.1:15897-16183 GCA_002407905.1 Anaerolineaceae bacterium UBA5365 | reverse complement strand
TGACCAGATGCTGCACCCGCAGTTCTCGGTTGAAGACCAAAACAAGGCGAAGGCCGAAGGCCGCTTCTACGCCAAGGGCGTGAATGCCAGCCCCGGCGCGGCAGTTGGTCAGGTTTACTTTGATGCCGATACCGCCGAGCGCATGCACCGCGAGCACAAACAGGACGTGGTGATGGTTCGCCCCTTCACCAAGCCGGATGATGTGCACGGTATGCTGGCCGCCAAGGGCATCCTGACTAGCGAAGGCGGCGCCACCAGCCACGCGGCTGTGGTTGCCCGCCAGTTT
>DHPL01000013.1:15528-15732 GCA_002407905.1 Anaerolineaceae bacterium UBA5365 | reverse complement strand
GCTGTGGTTGCCCGCCAGTTTGGCGTGCCTTGCATCGTTGGCGCTTCGCAGATTTTGATCGACATGGAAAAACGCCAGATGACCAGCAACGGTGTTGTGGTCAAAGAAGGCGATTGGGTCAGCATGGACGGGACCACTGGTGAGGTGTTCGTGGGCCAGATGGAATTGACCGCAGCCGATCTGACTGAGCAAAAAGAACTGATG
>DHPL01000013.1:14961-15300 GCA_002407905.1 Anaerolineaceae bacterium UBA5365 | reverse complement strand
AACCGAGCACATGTTCTTTGAGACCAGCCGCCTGCCCATCGTTCAGGACATGATCATGAACTCAGCCAAAGCGCAATCGCAGCTGAACGTGATTGAAGGCTGGGAACACGCCATTGCTACCGGCCGGCAGGAAGGCCGCCCGCTTTCCGAGGACGACAAAGCAGAACTGCGTTCCGAGATCGAAAAACTCAACGCCCAGATTCACGCCAGCCCCGAAGGGCAGAAGTACTTCGGCGCTCTGGAACAGTTGCTGCCCCTGCAGCGCGGCGATTTTTACGGGCTTTTTGAGGCGATGAACGGCCTGCCCGTGATCATCCGCCTGATCGACCCGCCCCTGCA
>DHPL01000013.1:14650-14784 GCA_002407905.1 Anaerolineaceae bacterium UBA5365 | reverse complement strand
CCCAGCATGGAGAGCCTGCTGACCGAAGTAGCCACCATGCGCGCCAAAGGCGAGACCGAAGGCCTGGGCGAGAAGGAACGCCTGCTGGAGGTTGTGCAGAGCCTGCATGAGAGCAACCCGATGATGGGCTTGCG
>DHPL01000013.1:14208-14426 GCA_002407905.1 Anaerolineaceae bacterium UBA5365 | reverse complement strand
GCCAAGCCCGAGATCATGATCCCGCTGACTGGCAGTGTGAATGAACTCAAGACCGTACAGCCCACCCTGGTGAAGATCGCCAAGGATGTGATGGCTGAGAAGGGCATTGAAGTCGCCTACAAATTCGGCACAATGATCGAAATTCCGCGTGCCTGCGTGACCGCAGCCGAGATCGCTGAGTATGCTGAGTTCTTCAGCTTTGGCACCAACGACCTGAC
>DHPL01000013.1:13816-14021 GCA_002407905.1 Anaerolineaceae bacterium UBA5365 | reverse complement strand
CGACCTGACCCAGATGACCTTTGGTTACAGCCGTGACGACGCCGAGAGCTCCTTCCTGGTGGAATATGTGGAAAAAGGCATCCTGCCCAAGAACCCCTTCCAGCAGCTGGACCGCGACGGTGTTGGCAAGCTGATGATCAAGGCGATCAACGACGGACGCGCACAGCGGCTCGGACTTGAGGTTGGTATCTGCGGTGAACACGGC
>DHPL01000013.1:13322-13612 GCA_002407905.1 Anaerolineaceae bacterium UBA5365 | reverse complement strand
GAGCTGCTCGCCCTTCCGCGTGCCCTTGGCCCGCCTGGCTGCCGCGCACGCCGCGCTGGACAATCGCTAAATCAATAGCATCAGTATTCTTGCAGGACCGGCCATCGGCCGGTCCTGCTGTTTTAATTCCAGGGGCAGAGATTGAACCAAGCGCAGCCATAAACCAAGGCTTGGCCAGTGGGGCTGGGGGGATTTGTACTCCGGATTGGTGCTGGGTTTTGTGGCCCTGAAACCTGCAAGGAGGGGGAGCCAACGAGGGGATTTTACCGGTTTTGTGGTTTTGTGCTCAA
>DHPL01000013.1:10588-13169 GCA_002407905.1 Anaerolineaceae bacterium UBA5365 | reverse complement strand
GGTTTTGTGCTCAAAAGCGGGGGGCACAAAAAGGGGGGAAAATGCAAAGGGCCGGCGCCAGTCTATGGCGGCCTGGCTGCTTTTGCTCTCAACGCGAAAAATAAGAAATTATTACTGATTCCAGGTGGGCTACCGGAAGAATAGCAGGGGTATGAACGAAGCGAAACCCAGTACCCCTGGTACTGGTGGGGAGTAAACGCGCGTAGTCCTATTGTGTCATCCAAGCAAGGGTTAGTCAGGATTTATTCCGGCATAAGGTATCGAATGGAATTAATTAAGAAAATGTGATAAAAATTACAAAGTCAAATCCCGATTCGAAATCAGGTCGCTGCTGACGTAAGCGATTTTGGATCAATATTTCAATCAGAAGGAGTAAGAAATGGCAGTAACACAATTTAAATCAGTTTCAGAAATGGACATGGGCAAGGGAATGGCTGTTACCAACACCGCCCGTGGTATGAGTTTCATTTTGGACGAACCACCCTCATTAGGGGGCACGGACCAGGGCATGAACCCCGTTGAGGGCTTGCTCTCGGCACTGGGCGCCTGCAAGTGCATCGTTGCGAAGGCCTTTGCCAGCAAGAACAGGATCAAGCTGGAGTCAGTGCGCATCGAATGCGAGGGCGACCTGGACCCGGATGGCTTCCTGGGGAAGAACCCTGAGGCCAAAATTGGTTTCAGCCGCATCAAAACCAATTACTTTTTCAAGGCCGATAACACTGAGGAAGAATTGCAGGCATTCGTGCGCTTCATCGAAAGCCATTGCCCGGTGATGGATAGCATCGTCAACACCCCGGTGATGGAAGACTCCCTTACAATCGAGCGCTAGTATTTTACGCTTCGGAGGCCAGGCAATATGCCTGGCCTCTTTGCCTTTAAATAGGCGATAATGCAGTTGAATCAAACCTTTTAGGCTCCCTGGGGATATATAAAGCAGGAGACTGAACCGATGGACGAACGCGAAGCAATCCAAGACCTAAAGGCAGGACAATTGCGCGGGTTGGCCTATTTGGTGCGCGCGCACCAAACCGAGGCGATGCGTGCAGCCGCACTGATCACCGGAGACCCGGCCGCAGCAGAAGACCTGGTACAGGCAGCATTTTTGCGCTTTGCCGAGAAACCCCAGGCTTTTGATTCAAGCCGCAGCTTCAAGCCCTATTTCATGAAGATGGTCGTCAACGACGCCATCAAGCTGGTACAGCGGCAAAAACCAGAATTAAGCCTGGATGAAAAGAACCTGGAAGATGGGTTTGACTTGCTAGACCCGAAGCCACTGCCTGAGGCGATCATTGAAACCAGGCAGGCACAGGAGCAGGTGAGGGCAGCCTTGGCCAAGCTGCCGCCCAAACAGCGCGCGGTGGTCGTTTTGCGGCACTACCTGGAGTTCAGCGAATCCGAAATTCGGGACATGATCGGCAGCCCATTGGGCACGATCAAGTGGCGTTTGTTCAGCGCGCGAACCCGCCTGGCCAGCCTGCTGCGGGCGAACGCCGTTGAAACAAGCCTGGACCCGGAACCCTCTCTCGCAAACCAAAAAGATGGAGCTAAGAATGCATAAGCAAGAAATAAAAACGGTGCTGCAAAGCATCGCCAAGGAAATGATTCCGGACCGCCGGGATCTCTACCCAGCCCTGGCGGCTCAGTTAAGCCAGCCAAGGGAACATCATGGTTTAGGCCGCGCCCGTAGATGGGCCGTTGGCCTGATATTCGCCGGCGTGCTTCTGCTTGCCCTGGTTCTCACCCCGGCTGGCCAAAGCTTCGCGCAAAGCATCCTGCGCTTCTTTACGCCCCTAGCCAGCAAACAGATCCTTATTAGCCAGCCCGACTATCCCGAGTGGGTCCAGGCGCCTAAACCCGATTTGCCTGCCCCTGCCCCAACCCAGGCACCGGCTGCCGAGAAAACGGACGCGGTTCCCAGCGGCGAAGTAAGGGATTTTGACGCGGAATGCGGCGGAACGACACGCCCTCCGTATTGCAGCATCGCTCAAATTCGGGCATTGGCGCCTTTTGCCGTCAAAGCTTTTACGGAGCTGCCAAATAACTTTGAATTTATGGACGCTTCTGGCAATTCAAACTGGATCACCCTGCATTATGGGAACAGCGTGGCCGGCGAATCGCTTTTCCTGGGCGTGTATGCTCCCGGGGTGCAGGCTGGCTCCCAAATTTTCATCGGTATGGACGCGCAAGTGGAGAGTTTCCAAATCGGGGACGCTCCGGCCGAGTACGTGGCCGGCGGGTATGGCCCTGCATCCAACGGCAGTGATCTTGAGTGGGATGGCAACCTGGACCGCCAGCAAATTGCCTGGCAGGATGGCCAAAGCACTTATCATCTCGATTACGTTGGGTCGGAACTCAGCAAGACTGATTTGGTCTCCCTGATCCAGACGATGGATTTGAGCGCGAAGTCTGAGATGCCCGCGAAAGCAGAGCCTGCTGAGAACCAGGCCTGGGCATTAAGCGTGAGCGATCTGGAAAAAAGCCTTGGAAGGAAGCTGCTGCTGCCCAATACCCTGCTGGACCACCTGTTTTTCAAAGGCGGCCAGCTGAACGAGGATTGCCCGTATGCCCAGGTTTTTTACGA
>DHPL01000013.1:6041-10359 GCA_002407905.1 Anaerolineaceae bacterium UBA5365 | reverse complement strand
CTTCCATCACTGAAACCCAGGTTAACGGGCAAAGCGCCCAATACGTCAGCGGCGGATGGACCTATGAGAATAATGGGGATCTCACCTGGCAGGACGATGGCTGGACCAGGACCTTATATTTCACGAAAGACGGGCTAGCCCTGGAACTCGTGTACTGGGGGGACCCGGGCGTGATCGGAATGGCAGACCTGGTGCGCATCGCGGAGAGCATGCAATAAGCGCGCGCAGGAAAGCGGAAGAAAGAGGCGGCCATCTGGCCGCCTCGATTTGTATCTATACCGGTGTAAGTTTTTTCCGCTGGGATTTAAGGCATGGCAGGCGTGGCCGGCTGGGGGTTGACCGGGTTGCCGTATAGCCGGGCGTAACGGAAGTAGTTTTCGGCGATGCGGCGGATGTAGGTACGCGATTCCAGGTACCGGATCGAGCCAACGAAGAGGTCAGGGTCGTCGCCGGAAAGGCGTTTCCAGGTAATGGCGTTGCCCGGGCCGCCGTTATAGGCTGCCAGGGCCGCGTATGCATCGCCATCGAAGTATTGGAATTGCCTGGCCAGGTAGGTGCTACCCAATTCCAGGTTGATGAAGGGCAGGTAGAGGTCGCTGCTTTGGTAGTTGGGCGGCCAGCCTAGTTCGTCGGCCATTTGCTGGCCGGTGGGCGGCATGATCTGCATCAGGCCGTTCGCTCCGGCGGAGGATGTGGCAAAGCTTTCAAAATGGCTTTCCTGATGGATCAGGCTGAGTAAAACCAATACCGGCAAATCATGTTTTTCGGCCGCGGCTACGATCCAGTGCAGGTAGTAGGCGCCATAAGTCATGTAGGCGAAATAGGCTGGAAAACTGGGAGAGAAGGGGTTATCCGTGAACCCGGCCAGCTGGGTGATGGCTTTGCTCGATTCGATGGCGCTTTTGTAATAACCGTAATCCCTGAAAAGTTTCATCAGCCTGAAAAGGTTGAGGACATTATTGCGGTTGGCATTGCGCAGGCTTTCAAATTCGGTTGCGGCGGAATCGTACAAGCCCAGAGCGTGGTATTCCAATGCGCGCTTCAGGCGGCCATCCGCCCAAAGGGTGCTGCTGTAATCCGTGTTGGTGCCAACGGGCAAACTAAAGGAATGCATCATCCAGTCTGCTGCTGCGTTGCGCAATGGCGCGAGGTTCACATCCAGGTTGAGCGCGTTGGGGATGGCTGAGAAGGCCGGGTTGCCGGTGTTCAGTTCCTCGGCGCGCAGACCGTAGTAACCGTTGGGGTCGTTGGAGGTGGCTGTACGCCACATTTCGCTTGCCTTCTCGTTCTCACCTGCCTGGGCAGCCAGTTTGCCCAGCCAAAGGTAGGCACCGCCGTACTCAAGCGGGCTGTCTGCCACTAAAACCGCACGGTTTAAGGCATCTGCTGCGCGGGTGCTGTCCCCTGCCCGAAAGTAGAGAATGCCGGCGAAAAAGAGGCTTTGGAAGGCGTTATCCGCGCTGGGGTATTCCTGGGCCGCCCGCATCCAGAGCGCCGCTGCTTCGTCCAGGCGTCCTTCAACTTCCAGCCAGCGGCCGGCGTTGAAAAGCATGCTGGGTGCGAAATCCGCCTGGGGGTAGCGGGCCACATAGCTCAGGCTGGTATCCACCGCCAATTGGGTTTGGCCCATGTAGGCGTACTGGGTGTAGACGATATCCTCCACCGCGTCACGCACATAATTGCTTTGGGAATAGTCGTTAAGTATCGTGTCCCAGGTGGCGATGGCCTCTTTGTCTTCCGGGCTGCCGCCCTGCAGCGCCCACTGGCTGCGCGCTTCGGAGCCGAGCGGGGCTTTGTTAATGCCTACAGCCCGCTGGGCCAGGGCTTTGTAATACAGGGCCTTGTCTTTGGCGGTACCCTCACCGGCCAGGTAGCGGTCGAAGGCCTCGATGGCCAGGTCCGGCTGGCTGCGGTTGTAATTGATCAGGCCGCGCTGCAGTTCATCGACGGGCTGATTTGCGTCCAGGAGGATGGTGAGAGCGGTATAAGCATCATAGGTTTGGGGGAAATTATCCACCGCGTCCTGCAATTTTTCGTAGCCTGCGTTTTGCGTACCCGGATCCTTAAGGAGCATTTGGCCAGCCAGGAGGTCCATCATGGCCTTGACGTAAACGTTCTCGGTTTTTTGATATTGTTCATCGAAGATAGCCAGCGCTTTTTCACGTTCCCCAGCCTGGCTGTAGGCGTCGGCCAGTTTGCGGGCCAGTTGGTAGTCTGCCTGGTCCTCAGAACCCAAATAAGCATTCTGGTAAGCCTGCAGGGCCAGGGCTTGATCCGCATTGGCGGCGTACAGATCGCCGATGCGCATATAAACTTCGGACTCGAGGATTCCGGGGCGATTATTGAGGTAAGCCTGGTAATAACTAATCGCTTTCGCGTAGTCATCAGAATCCTTTGCCAGGCTGCCAAGCCAGAAGTTGGCCCGGGCGGCTGCCGGCGCGGTGGGGTACTGGTTGAGGGTTTGCTCAAAACGCGCAGCTGCTTCGGCAGTATTCCCTTGCTTGAGCAGTGTAAGGCCCTGACCGTAAAGCCCGGCTGCCATCGCCTCGGCGCCATCCTGCGCGGTCACAGCCTGATAGAGCGCCATGGCGCGTTCGTAATCGCCAAAGGAAAGCGCAAGGTCCGCCTCGGCAATGCGGATCTCCGGAGGCGGGGTTGGCTCCGGGGTGACGGCCAAAATCTGGGCGATATCCGGGGTCAGAGCGGCAGTGGGCAGGGGTGTGGGGGTTTGGGTAGGTTGGGCTGCGGGCCCGGAGCAGGCGCCTAGCGCCAGGGCGGCCGCGAGCACAATGAGGGCCAGTTTGCGGCCAAAGGTTGAGGACATGCTTTTCTTATAATCGCAACCGCGCAGGATTGTCAAATCTGATTGGCATTGGTGTTGGGGTTATTGGGACGCTGAAAGTAATGGAGGCGCCTTCAAGACGCCTCCATATAATCCGTTTATTGGCGTGCGATGCTTAATACTTGCCCAAAACTTCAGGCAGTTGCTGGCGCATTCCGGCCACCGTTTCACGGAAGGCTTTCAATTTTTCCTGCTCATCGCCTTCCACCGCGGCGGGATCAGGGTAGCCCATGTGAATTTTTTGTCCGCCGGCCAGCCAAATTGGGCAGGTTTCGCGGGCGTTATCGCAGACCGTTACGACCAAATCGAAATCTTCCCCTTTGAAGGTATCGGTATTTTTTGATTCACCGTCGTGGACGATGCCAACTTCCTCCAGGGCTTTGAGCGCCAGCGGGTGCACGTAACCCGCCGGGTTTGTGCCGGCACTATAGGCTGCCCATCTGTCCGCGAGGTCGAAATTAACGATGGCTTCGGCGATCTGGCTGCGGGCGCTATTGCCGGTACAAAGAAAGAGCACCTTCTTCACACCGGGAAGTTCATAGTCGGCAATCTCATCCAGAAAAGCGTCGCTATCCTCGGTGGGGGCATCGCTCACACCCAGCAGCCTTTCATTGGCGAATTCGCCGCTTTCCATTGCCAGGAGCAATTCCCGGGCTTTATCCTCATTTTCGGGGTCCACAAGGACGTAAGTTTCACCCAGGCCGCCCAGCTGTGTGAGGCCGTAGATTTTGCCCAGTGTGTCTTGGGAGAGCATCGCGGGGATGCCTTGCGCCTCGAGGAAGCTTTTGACCATCTCGCCATCCAGCATGCCCTCAGCGCGGTATACGCCTACCAGATCGTCCAGGTTTTCAGATTTCATTCAAAGGTCCAGTCTTCAGTGCAGCGTTTCCACTCCACCAGCTCTTCAGGTTTGAACCAAAGGCCGATCTCGAATTCCCCATTTTCGGGTGAATCGGAGGCGTGGGTGATGTTGAAACGGGTTTGGATGGCAAAATCAGCCCGAACGCTGCCGGTTGATGCTTCGACCGCGTTGGTCTTGCCCATACTTTGCCGGATGGCGGCAATGGCGTCCGGACCCTGCCAGGCCATGGCCATGACAGGCGAAGCGGTGATGAAGCCAATCAGCGGCTCGTAAAACGCTTTGCCTTTATGGACGGCGTAGTGGCGTTCGGCCAGTTCCGGGCTGACGCGCATGAATTTGGCAGCAATGAGCCGCAATCCGCGCTGCTCCAAGCGGGTGATCACTTCCCCGATCAAACCGCGCTGCACCCCATCGGGTTTTACCAATACCAGTGAACGTTCCATGCATCTCCTCTATTCGTCGGTCTCCAGGTCGTCGTAAAGCTGCCAGAGCGGCGTTGCGCTTTCCTGCAGGAGCAGGTAGGGGCGCAAACTCTGCCGCGCCAGGGCGCTAAAGCCGGGCTCCCGGCGGTGAGCCAGGGCAAAATCAATCGCCTGAGCAAAACGCGCGTGGCT
>DHPL01000013.1:418-5799 GCA_002407905.1 Anaerolineaceae bacterium UBA5365 | reverse complement strand
GCTTCAGCCGCCTGGTCGGGATCCAGGCTGAAGGGTATCGCCTGTATCAAAGTTGGGTTGGTATCTTCATTCGCCCAGGCGTTTCCCGCTTCTGGCGCGGGCGGCTGCTGAGCCTCCTCAGCCTCAAGTTCTGCCAGGAGGATCTGGCGCAAGTTTTCTTCGGCCTCTAATGGGGCTGGGGCAAGCGGCTGGTTTTCGGCTCCGTTTGGCTCTTGGGCCGCGAAATCGATCAGCCAGGCGGGGAAACTCCCGCGGCTCACATTTACCTCGGCTGTATCCTTATTGGGGTCTACAGCCGGGACCTTGGTTTGCAGAGGTGTTTCCTCAGCCAGAGCTGGGTTAGGTTGCGTATGCTCGTTTGCCTCGGGCATAAACTGCTCCTGGTTAGTCGCCCAGGTAATCGCGCAGTTTGCGGCGGATGGTTGGGTGGCGCAGGCGGGTGAGAGCCTGTGCTTCGATCTGGCGCACGCGTTCGCGCGTAACACCCATCTTGCGGCCCACCTCTTCCAGGGTGTATGCCTGGCCGTCCAGCAAGCCGTAGCGCAATTGCAGGATGCGAACTTCCCGCGGGGGGAGCGAGTCTAGAACCTCGTCCAGGTGTTCGCGCAGCAAGTTGTAGGTAGCGGTTTCGTCCGGGGGTGGGGCTTCGTCGTCCTCAATGAAGTCGCCCAATACGCTGTCTTCTTCGTCGTCGGTTGGTGTTTCCAGGCTGAGCGGCCTGCGCGCGACCTGGATCATATTCTCCACCTTCTTCGGCGGCACTTCCAGGGTCTCGGCCAGCTCTTCTACGGAAGGGTCCCGGCCCAGTTTTTGGGTAAGCTGGTGCTGAACGCGCAGGAGTTTATTAATTTGGTCGCCCATGTGCACCGGCACGCGGATCGTCCGGCCCTGGTCCGCGATGGCGCGGGTGACGGCCTGGCGGATCCACCAGGTGGCGTAGGTGCTGAACTTATGCCCGCGCTGGTATTCAAACTTTTTGGTGGCCCGGATCAAGCCGATGTTGCCTTCCTGGATCAGGTCCAAAAAGGGAACGCCGCGGCCCATATACTTTTTGGCCACGCTGATCACCAGGCGCGAGTTGGCGGTGATGAGGTGTTCGCGGGCCGCCCAGCCATCTTCGATAGCGGCGCGGAGTTCCAGCCGGCGCTTGGGGCTCACGCTGCCGCGGGCGAGATCCTCGCGGGCAGTGCGGCCTTTCTCGATGCGTTGGGCCAGGAGCACTTCCTCTTCGATGTCGGAGAGCAAGGGAACGCGGCTGACCTCCTTGAGGTAGAGGCCGATCGTGTCGTCCGTATCGATGTTTGCCAGGTCGTCCGTGGCGCGTACTTCATCGGTGGCTTCCACGATTTCTTCGTCGCTGGGTTCTTCGCGAATATTTGATTCTTCGGTGTAATTGATACCCGCGCTCAGCAGGGCCGAGAAAGCCTCTTCAAGCTGCTCAACGTCCGATTCCGCGTCCGGGAAAAATTGGAGGATGTCATCGTAAGTTACGTAGGTTTTCTTACGCCCGAATTCAAGCAAGCGATTGAGCGCGGTTGATTCCTGGTCAACATCCAGTAAGGGTTTATTGTTAATTCTTGCCATGGATTATTTTTGGATTACCTTCTTTATTTTAAGTGCAAAGAATAGATTACGATATTTCAGCACTAAATACAAGTAAATTTCTTGTGAATTCACGGTTTTGAGCATTTATTGCGGATATCCATTCCCCTTTGGGGCATTGTTTGACCCAGACCCAGCCAGACGTTAAAATCAAAGCCGAGGAATTGTGAATCTGAAGCGCAGTGCCAATTTTTGGGCCCCTGTCCTTGTGCTGATCGTCCTGGCAGGCCTGACCATTCTTAATCTCAATCTGCAGAAAACTTACGCCGGGCCGGATGACTTTGCGCCCCGCTGGACCGCGGCCCGCATCTGGATGCAGCAGGGCTTGCTGCCCTACGATGAAAAAGTTCTGACTGAAACGCGGACGATCCAGCAAGACCATGGTTTCAGGGCCGATGAATTTGGTGAAGGCCGTTTTGTAGAACCAGCCTTCTATGTTTACTTTTACCTGCCCTTTGCGCTGCTGGAGTTTCCGCTTGCCCGCGCCATCTGGATGACCCTGACCGCTGTAGCGTATTTGGCCTCGGCTGTGCTCGCGCTCAACCTGGCATCGGCCCGCTTCAGGTTTTTGGAAGCCGCGGCGATCGTCTTGCTGAGCCTGCTGATCTACCCGTCTTGGAAGCTGGTGCTGCAGGCGAGCATCGTACCGGTTTATATCTGCCTGCTGCTGCTGGCAGCCCACCTGGCCTTCAATGGCAATAGCAGCGGCGCCGCGATACTCTTGTTCATCTGCGCGGGAATCCTGCCGATCAGCATCGTTGTGGCGATCTTTCTGGGGATCTGGCGGGCACAACATCGTGATACGGCTTTTATAGGGCTGTATCTGGCAGGCAATTTGTTTCTGGTGCTCTCCGCGTTGATCTTGTTTCCCGGCTGGATCGGAGCCTGGTTTGCCAACTTTATCCGCCTTTACCCCAACCTGGAATGGATCAATACGCCGTTGATGCGTGCTGCCCAGGTTTTCCCCAATGGCGGGCGGATCATCGCGCTGATTCTGCATGGCTTGCTCCTGCTGATGGTGCTGGTGGAGTGGTACGGAGCCTTTAGCAGAGAGCGGCGCTTGGTGCAATGGAAGCTGCTGCTGACCTTGAATGTCTTCTACTTTTTCAACCTGACCTCGCATGGGGCATACCTGCTTTTGACCCTGCCAGGCCTGTATATGATCCTTAGGTTCTTCAGTGAAAAGTGGCACCTTACTGGTAAAATAATTTCCTGGACGATCTACCTGGGGCTTATCCTGGCCTATTGGCGCCGTTCCGCGGGCCTTGCGCTGAGCAGCGGGTACGAACCTTCCCTGATCATATTGCTGATACCTTTTATCACCTTCCTGGGCTTGCAGTGGTTCAGGCATTGGGCTACAGTCAGCCCTGTAGCCAGGGTGGACAGGAACTTATAAGGAGTAAAGATGGCGAAGAAGAAAATTGGAATTCTGACCGGCGGCGGGGATGTGCCCGGGTTGAACCTGGCGATCAAACAGGTTGTGCTGATGGCCGAGGAAGAAGGCGTTGAGGTATTGGGCATCCGCCGGGGGTGGGGCGGCCTGATGAATTACAACATCGACGATAAAGCCTCCCAGGAGAAATTCACCGTAAAACTGGACCATCAGGTGGTGCGTTCGGTGGACCGCTCCGGCGGCACCTTCCTGCATACCTCGCGCACCAACCCCAGCAAGGTGCGGCCCAAGGATATGCCTGAATTCCTGGTGGATTCGAAATTTGGGGTGCCCGTTGGAGATGACGGCACCAAGGATTTCACCGACCACGTACTCCGAAACCTGGAGCATATGGGCGTTGAATCGCTGATCAGCATTGGCGGAGACGACACACTCTCCTACGCGGCGCGGCTGAACAAGGAGAAGTTCCCCATCGTTGCCATCCCCAAAACCATGGATAACGATGTGGGCGGTACTGATTACTGCATCGGCTTTTCCACCTCCGTTACCGCGGCTGTTCGGTTGATCACCAACTTCCGCTCTTCGATCGGCTCGCACGAGCGGATTGGCATCGTGGAGCTGTTTGGCCGCAACTCCGGCGAGACGGCCCTGATCACCGGCTATCTCAGCCACGTGGACCGCACGATCATTTGCGAGGTTCCCTACAACCCGGCCAAGATCGCAGAGCTGATCAGCAAGGATAAACTGGATAACCCATCGAATTACGCGATCATCGTCATCTCTGAAGGCGCCACCACCGATGGCGGCGAGGTGGTGGAAAGCGGCGATACGGATGCATACGGGCACCGCAAACTCGGCGGAATCGGCGATTTGCTCGGCGACCAGATCAAACTGCTTACCGGTTACAACATCATGTACCAAAAACTGGGGTACCTTGTGCGCTCCGGTCCGGCAGATGTGGTGGACCGCATGGTGGGCATGAACTTTGGTACGCTGGCCTGGCAGCTGACCCAAAAGGGCGATTTTGGCAAGATGACCGCGATTAACCACGGGCGTTACAACGCCGTGAGCGTGGAAAACGTGATCAAGACCAAACGCGTGGTGGACGTCGAAAAGTATTACGACGCGGCCGAATACCGCCCGCGGATCAAGGAAGTGATGGGCCTGCCCCTCTTCCTGGAGTAGGTTTTTAATCAAGCAGCCGCCCGGAAACGGGCGGTTTTTCTAACGAGGTTTCATGGGCGCAAAAGCACAGGGCGCGGACGCGCAGCGATATCAGATCATCCCCAGAGTCCTGGTTTTTGTAACGAACCGTTCTGGCAGGGTGCTCCTGCTGCAAGGCGCGGCCGATAAAAAGATCTGGGCGGGCTTATGGAATGGGATTGGTGGGCACGTGGAAGCCGGCGAGACCGTATTAGATGCCGCGCGGCGCGAACTTGCTGAGGAAGCCGGCCTGAGCTGCAGCAAATGGCTTTTTTGCGGGCAGGTACTTATTGAGCTCAATAGCGGGCCGGGAATTGGCATCTTTGTGTTTCGGGCCAGCGGGATCAGCGGGGAAATGACGGCATCCGAGGAAGGCAATCTGGCCTGGTTTGACCTGGATGAAGCGCTGAAAATAAACCTGGTTGAGGACCTGCCCACCCTCCTGCCCCTGGTGCTGCGGCACAAAGCCAGTCAGCCGCCTTTCTGGGCACGGTATCAGTATGATGATCTGGATCAACTGGTGATCAGCTTCTCGCCCTCGGCTTGAAACCCAGTTCAGGATTCCGGATTTTTGTGCTCGAAGAATACCAGCAGGGTATCGCCGTATTTGCGGCGGTCAAATTCAGCAAAATGTGTGTAGGCCTCATCTGTCCACTCGATCGGGTTGATCTGGACGATGATTTGCCCTTGCGGGCTTAGCAGCTGCGGCTGCTCATCCAGAAGGCGCATGGCGCGCTGCCACATTTCCTTGTATTGGGGCGGGGCGACGTAGATCAGGTCGAAGGATTCAGAGTGCGGCGCGGCCAGCCAGGAGAAGGCATCGGCTCGCAGGACCTTGGCCTGATCGTCAAATCGGGTGTGTTTTATGTTGGCCTGGATGGTGTTTACCGCTGCCTGACCTTTATCGAGGAAGTGGGCGAATTTCGCGCCCCGGCTCAGTGCTTCGATACCCACTGCGCCCGTGCCACCAAAGAGGTCCAGAACGCGGTTATCCTGGACTTCATCGCCAAGAATATTGAATAGCGCTTCTTTGACGATATCGGTGATGGGACGGGTGGTATCGCCAGGCACCGTTTTTAGCAGGAGGCCCCGTGCTTTTCCGCCGATAACACGCAGTTTACCCATTGTTCACCTCGGCATCCGCGGCGCCTTTGAAGGTCCAGTAGCGGTTGGCTAAAAAGTT
>DHPL01000013.1:0-308 GCA_002407905.1 Anaerolineaceae bacterium UBA5365 | reverse complement strand
AGCACCAGCGTAAGCGGGATGACCAGCGCCAGAGCGGTATTATGGCTGATGACGGTAGGGGAAACGGGCAGCGTTTTAAGCCCAGTATTGTGTACCAGGTTCAGGAGCAGGCGGTCGAGCAAAGGAATCAGCAGGCTGCGCAGCCCCAGGCCGGCCAGATTGACCAGGAGGAACTTGATAAAAGTTGCCCTATCGGCCTTTTTGCGGGCTTCCGGGTAGACCCAAAAGCTGTTAAGAACGTAGGAATTAACGACCGCCAAAATGAAGGAGAGCGCCTGGCTGGGCAGGAGCGGCCATTTGAAAGCCTG
>DHPL01000063.1:11663-11851 GCA_002407905.1 Anaerolineaceae bacterium UBA5365 | reverse complement strand
CCTCGTGCACGCCGGTGGAAGCGCCGGAAGGTACCGCGGCGCGGCCAAAAGAGCCGTCCGCCAGAACAACTTCCACTTCCACGGTGGGGTTACCGCGTGAGTCCAAAATTTCAGTTCCGCCAATAAATACGATCGTTGTGTCCATCTATCCTCCGCTGATGATTAAATCAATCTGCTTTATTTTTTCC
>DHPL01000063.1:6815-11567 GCA_002407905.1 Anaerolineaceae bacterium UBA5365 | reverse complement strand
TTTATTTTTTCCCGCCCTTCCAAGGCAAATGCCCAGGGAAAGGCAATGCAAAGGGGAGGGCAAATACGCGCCTCCCCGATTGTTATCAATAAAATGACCTCTGCCGCGGGCTCTTAGTCATCCTTGCTCAATTTGTTGCGCATCGTGCGGTCGTAAAGTTCGTCCGCGTCCGTCTCGGCATAGCGCTCGCGCTTTACGCGGCGGCTAATCTCGGGCTGGCGTTTCTCCGCGCGGTCCATTGCCTGGCGCAGGGCTATCTCCATAAAGGTGGGGTCCGGAATGACCTCTACCGGTTCTTCGGGTAGCTCTTCCTTCTTGGGGCGGGCGCCGCGGCGGCCCTTGCGCGGTTCTTCTTCCACGGCTTCAGGAGCTTCCTGAAGCGCCTTGATGCTCAGCTTGATCTGCTTTTTGCGCTTGTCCACTTCCAGCACTTTTACGTCCACTTCATCGCCCACTTTCACAACTTCAGCAGGCACTTTAACGTATTGATGCGAAAGCTCGGAAACGTGCACCAACCCGGGGCGTTCCGCACCCAGTTCCACGAAGGCGCCAAAGCTTTCCAGGCGCACGATCGTGCCGTGCAGGGTCATTTCCGGGCTGATCTCCTTCCATTCCAGGGCCAGGGGCTCTTTCATGGTGAGTTCAACGTGGTCTTTGAGGACGCGCTTCACCCATACGATCACTTCCTGGCCGATTTGCAGGTAGTCCGGTAGGGATTTGATGATTTCCTCCGGATTTTCCGGGTTGATCACCTGCGAGACGTGCAAAAAACCTGGCAAAGCGTTGCCAACGTCGATCAGCGCGCCTTGCAGGGATGTTTTGAGAACTTTGCCTTGCAGTTTTTGTTTGTTTTTCAGGCTGGGTTCATTTGTGTTTGTCTCGACTGGCGTATCCATGAGCGGTCTCCGAATGCTTGAGTTTGAAAGGGGTGTACGACCCGCTAGTATAACCCTCTCGTTGAAAAGAGTCAAACCATCCGAACCGAATTTTTGAGAATCAAGACCTCGCCTTTTTCGGGACTATCCGGGCACCCTAAAGCAGCCGGAAGGGCCCTCTACCGCTGAAACCATCGCCAATACGCTCAGGTAACCCCGGGAAAATCTCTAAAATAAGAACTTTCCGGGGCCCTTGAGCGTCTTTAATAATGAGAGGTGGAAAGCAGGAGGTTGAGATGCGCCAGATCCGCGAATTAATAATCAGGTTTCTAGCAGCGTATTTGCTGGTTGGGCTGGTATACGCGCTCTCCGGCTACGCGATGCGCGCCTTCCAGGGCAAGCCCGAGGTTTTCAGCCCGGTGCTGGGCATACCGGTGAGCACCGTTTCCTGGCCCTGGATGTTCCGTGCCACCTGGATCAACTTTGGCTGGTCGCCGGAACTGCTGCTCACCTTCAGCGCGCTCATCATCGCCACGTTCGTCATCCTGGCCGGCTTCTGGCGCCGTCAGCGCCAAGCCCGCCATGCCTGAACCCAGGAAGCTAACCTACCTCCGCCAGATCGCCATTTTGTGATCGGGCCACTCATCCAACAGTTTTTGCGTTCTGAGCAACTTGACCGGCTGAAACTTCACCTGGCCATTTTTATTGAGTACTAACCCCTGCTCCACCGCAAAGGCGGCATGGCGCAAGTGGTCCTTGGCATCATAAAAAAGCAAGAGATCCCCCGCCTGCTCCTGGGTATCCGCGCTGAGCAAGTAGCCGCTGGCTTCGATCCCGCTCAGAAAGGTGGCTTGGTCAACCCAGGTGTGCAGCCATTCACCGGCATTGGCGGCTGCATACAGGGCTACCCCGAAGCAATTGGCCCCTTCGGCATGCAGCCAGGTATTGGCGATTTGCTGGATATGCGGGGCAAGGCTGGCAGGGAGGTCCTCAACTTCCCAATCGTCCTCCCAGCTGCGGGCAACGCGCTGGGCGGTCTGCTGGCGGATATTCAGATTCATCCGCTCCCAGATAAGGTGATTGAGCACCAGGCGCCCTTCCACACCGGCATGCTGGATCATCTTTTGGAAGGCCTTGCCGCGCAAAACATCGTTATCGAAGACCATCCCGCGTTTAAGCGCCACTTGCAGACCAAAGAGGCGCGCCCGTTCGGGCATCGGCAGGCTGGCAAAGTAATCCGGTTCGGAAACCAGTACCTCCCGGGTCTTGTCATTGTCCATCGCCCAATATTCATAGGCATTCAGGTATTCAATGGCGCCGTATTGCGGGTGGTCCCGCAGGTCAGTAACGGGGATGATCTCATACCGCGGGTCAGGGGCCGGACGGTAATGGCCGTCGAGATAGTAAACGTCTTTGGGCGGCAGCAGGGTGCTGACCCAGTAATCAATGTCTTCCTGGCTAGGGGATAGATGCATGCTCACCTCCAACCTGCAAAGATATCACAGGTGATTGCCCGGCAATGTAAATATACTGCTTTTGGTTCAGGAACTTGGTTTTACTGGATGGAGGGCATGTTCAAGGCTGCGGCCACCAGAAGAAATTGGGCGATGTGGTAGGTGCTGATCACCCAAAACCGGGCCAGCGGGAAGCGTTTGCCGATGCGGTCGGCAGCCAGAAGCGTATCTGAGAGCAAGAAGCTCAGCCCGCCTGCAGCAGCCAGGCCAGCGGGCAGGGCGGACCATGCCGGCCGCCAAAAACAAAGCACAGCCGAGGCCGCCATCGCGAGCAAAATCACGCCATAAGGGATGAATGAGCGCCGGGCTACTTTCATCTCGGGGTATTTTTCGGTGCGGGCGCGTACATAGCGCACCCAGGCCAAACTGACCAGCAGCCAAATTGCAAGGCCGATCACCAAGGCGGGCAGTTCCAGGGCATAGCGGTTAAACCCGATAATGTAGGCGATCTGGGCCAGTAAAAAAGCCCATATTCCGGCAATAAACCAGCCGGTAGCGCGGGGAATCAATAAAATGTCGCCCAATAGGGAGAAAACCAAACCCAGGAAAAATGGCCAGCGCTGGGGGTCCAAGCCGCCCTTATTGCTAAAAAAAAGCAAGAGGGCGATCAGTACCAGGGGCTTGGTGGTGTAGTAAAGGTGGCGTTTCTGCCCGGCGGCGCCAAACCAGTTGCTGATTGTAAGTACCGCGATGGCGGTGTAGAAGATCCAGTCCAGTTCAGGGCCCATGCCTAGCCCTTATTCGAGAGGCCAAGCTCGTTCAAAAAGCGGCTGTTGTTCTTCCAGTCCTTGAGCACTTTGACGGCCAGGTCCAGGTAGACCCTTTCGCCGCTCATCCGCTCGATGTCTGCCCGGGCTGTGGAGCCGATCATCTTGATCATGGCCCCGCCCTTGCCGATCACAATGGCTTTCTGGGCATCCCGTTCGACGTAGATGGTGGCGTGCACGTAGCGCATGCCGTTTTCCCGCTCGGTGTATTCATCCACGCGCACCGCGATGCTGTAAGGCACTTCGTCGCTCAAGTGGGTAAGGCAAGCCGCGCGGATCATCTCCGCGGCGATATCGCGCTCGTAAACCTCGGTCACCTGCTCTTCAGGGAAATATTGCGGCCCCTCTGGCAGCATCTCCCGCAGGGTATTGAGCAGGTGCTCGACCCCGCTCCCGGTACTGGCGCTGATCGCCAGGGTGCGTGCACCGGGCAAAAGCCCTTCGTACACATGTTTATTGGCCGCGAAGCTGCGTCCATCCAGCGCGTCACTCTTGTTCACCGCAAGCAGGATGGGCACTTTGCCCTCCAGGGCATTCACCATGGCTGCCAGTTTGGCGTCCATGGCATCCGGTCGGCTGCTGCCATCGGCCAAATAGAGCAAAATGTCGGCATCTTCCAGGGCGAAGGCAGCTTCAGAGTTGATGAACTGGCTGAGTTTGTCCTTGGATTCGTGCAGGCCGGGCGTATCCACAAAGACGACCTGGTAATCCGGCCCGGTAACGATGCCCAGCTGGCGCTTGCGCGTGGTTTGCGGCTTTGCCGAAACCCCCGCGATAGGCTGGCCCAGGAGCCGGTTGAGCAATGTGCTTTTACCGGAATTGGGGCGGCCAAGAATAGCTACGTAACCGGAGCGGTAGTTTGTATTGGTTTCATTTTCTGTCATAAGTTTGGTCGGTCCGGAAAAAGGCCGGGTTGGCCCTGAATGATGCGATGATTGACAACGCTTTGCCCCTCGTGGATCAAAAGCCAGGCCTTCGCGTCCAGGCCGCCTGGGGCGGAATAACCGGTCAGGTGACCATCGGCAGCGATCACCCGGTGGCAAGGCACCAGGATCAGCAACTGGTTGTGCGCCATCACCTGGCCCACGGATTGGGGCGGCAGATAGGTGCCGGAGCGGTCTGCCAGCTCGCCGTAGCTCAAAACCTCTCCCCAGGGAATGGAAGCACAGGTGGCCAGCACCTGTTGGGTTGGCTGTGAATATGCCGGGAGTTGAAAGGGCAGTTCGAATGCTTTGAGGTAACCGCGGAAGTAGGCATCGAACTGGCGGATGGCTTCGCCGGTCAGGGCGGAACTTTGGGCGTACCCCGCGGGCGGGCGGTCCAGCAGGGTGATTTCGGTGAGCGCCTCCGCATTGGCCACCACGGTCAGCCAGCCGATAGGCGTGTTGCAGGTCTGGCGGAATTGGGGTGGGTTAAGCTCGATTTCAGCCATACCTGATTTTACCGTGAGACCCCGCCTTTAGGGGCGATGAGCTGATTTGATTTTCTTAACACAATCGTAGGGTAAACGTAGGTTTAGCGTCAAGCGCGGAGGATACCCAGCCTGTATTATAGGGATTGTAAAGGGCGACTTCTCTTCTTCTTCTCCTCCTTAAT
>DHPL01000063.1:6065-6616 GCA_002407905.1 Anaerolineaceae bacterium UBA5365 | reverse complement strand
GGTCGGGCCTACTGCCCGACCCCTGGGAAAAAATGCAATAACCTGGATATCTACGCCTCAACCCCGATAATCCCTCTCATCATGAGATAATAAGAACGGCAAATATGATCCCCAGGCGCTTTCCCCTTCGCTTACCTTTTTACGATTACACCCTCCCAGCATCCTATTTCATTACCATCTGTACAAAGAATCACCTTCGTCTTTTTGGTGAGATTCACAACGGTTGCCTGCAAGCTTCCCCTCAGGGAAAATTCGTCATCGATGTTACCCAAAGGCTTCCGAGTATTCTCCCTTACATCGAAATTCCCATTCATGCGATCATGCCCAACCATGTTCACTTGCTGCTCCATGTGAACTGCAACCAGCCAGAGGGTGCCGACCTAACCCATGGGCTCAGCTCAGTTATTGGAACATATAAGTCATTGATCACGAGGTTGATTCATGAGCAAACATCCTATACAGGTACTGTATGGCAGCGTTTTTTCCATGAGAGGCGCATCAAGAATGAGCGCATGTACTGGGCTGTCTGGGAATATATCGAAAACAATCCG
>DHPL01000063.1:2887-5965 GCA_002407905.1 Anaerolineaceae bacterium UBA5365 | reverse complement strand
TGGGAATATATCGAAAACAATCCGGTAAACTGGACCCGCGACCCCGACCATCGCTGGTTGAAAGCACGGTTCGGGCAATAGGCCCGAACCCTACCAAATATTACGTGTTTTCTTGAGCATACATAAAGACGATTCGAGCAAACAAGCCCGTATAGTCCAAAGACACTCATTACATTTTCGTCTCGTCACCCCGGTCGCATACCACGCCGCATTGGGGCAGGGGCGGGCCTACTGCCCGACCCTAAAACGCAACGTGTCCGTCTAATTCATTAAACTATTAACACGACCATCAATGAATACTGGGTTCGGGCGATAGGCCTGAACCCGACCAAAAAAACGATAGCAAACCACAGCAATGTTCTCAAGGTGCTTTGAATAAAATGCATGCGGCCGGCTGGAGAGGGGGGATAAACCAATTCATGGAAACTTTTTTCCAAACTTGGACTACAATTTGCCCTGTTCTAAGGAGATTGCCCATGAAAGATACCCACGAAGTTTACCCCATCGAGATCGCCGGCGTTAAGCGCGAACTCCGCCTTTTTGAAGTCAAACCCGGCTTGCGCATCGCCATCCTGAACATCCTGGGGGATGTTGAACTGGTGGATGCCTGCGCCGCCGCTCTGGCTGCCAAATTGGACCCCGATTCCTACGATGTGATCGTTACTGCTGAAAGCAAGAGCATCCCTCTGGCCCACATGCTGGCCCGCGAAACGCGCAAACCCTACCTTATCCTGCGCAAGGAATACAAACCTTACATGGGCAATGGCATCATCGCTGAAACGCTCAGCATCACCACCGGAAAACCGCAAGTGCTCATCCTGGACGAAAAAGATGTGCCGCAGGTTGAGGGCAAACGCATTTTGGTTGTGGACGATGTGATCAGCACCGGTTCCACACTCCAGGGCATGCACCTGATCGTAGAGAAAGCCGGCGGTAAAGTGGTCCAGGAAGCTGCCATCCTTACCGAGGGCGACCGCGCCCACTGGCGTGAGATCGTCAGCCTGGGGCATTTGCCGCTCTTCACCGACTGATGCAAATCCGCGTTGGGCTGGAAACAGCCTTTGAAGGCAGGATGCTCGGCCAGGCCCTGGACTTCCCTGCCGTTTTTGCCTATGGGACGGACGAAGCCGAAGTACTGCTGCGTCTCCCGCACGCCCTGCTGGATTTTGATTACTGGGTGCGCAACCACACGGACGAGCCCTGGTTCCACTTGGGGGACCTGGATTTTCGCCTCGTGGAAGTGTTCAGAACCTACCAGGTTGGCGATTATGAAGTGAACGCGTTTTTTGAGGACGACCGCCGCCCGCTGAGCGCTGACGAGATTGCCCAGGCCCTCCTGGTCCACCAGTGGCAGCGGGAGGAACTGCTCGCCGGGATCGAGACCCTGCCCCCTGACCTCTTGACCCAATTATTCCCCGGGCAGCGCTGGCCGATTTTGGGCATTTTAGGGCATATCGCCGGCGTTGAAGCCTGGTACCTCAGCCACCTCAACCTCGTCCTGCCTGAGTTCAACCGAAATGCTGACCCTATTGAGAATCTGGCGCGGACTTTCGAACATGTTCAGGCTTCCCTGCCTTTGCTGGCGGACGTAAATAATGTGGTCGAGGGCGGGCGTGAACTCTGGAGCCCGCGCAAGGTAGTGCGGCGGCTTCTCTGGCACCAGCGCGACCACATTGGCCACATCCAGCAATTGGCCGGACTGCGCGGAGACTGAACTTGAGAATCTCTGTCCTGGCTGGTATTCAAGCGTTTTTGAATTTGCACCAGCCGCATTTCGGCCCTGCGGATGATGATCTCGATGCGGCCTTGGCAGCCTTCCTGGAAGCCGAGGGCTGCAAGGCGGGTCTTACCCATTTAACTATTTAAGATTAAGCAGTGGTTGATTTAACGTAAAACTGGCGCCTCACCTGCGCCAGTTTTACTCTAGATCAGTCAGTTGAGTCACAACCTTTGGATCCTTTTCGGATGGCCTTGAAAGGAGAGAAACAATTGCCTTCCGATGCAACAAAGATAACACGCCAGACTTAATAGATTACGAAATCTTTGTAATCATTACGTTAATACATGTCAGTTTTATTTCAGGATAAATGACATATGCAAGTGTTTTGCGCATTAGCCAATTTCATCGGTGCCAAATGTGCTTTGTGCTATCATTAACCTGATTTAACCATGGATTCGCGTAAGAACCTGCTCCCCTTTTTGCTCATCAATATCATCGTCACCTTGCTGAGCGTATTGCTGGCGCTTTTCATCTGGAACAAGCTTAACCCCTGCGGTTGCGCGCCGGCGGCTGTGCCGCAAACCGGATCTCAACTGGTCCAACCGGGGCCTGCGGCAGAGGCCACGCCCCTCCTGCCCGCCACCAACCCTGGCGGTCTGGCTGCCATCGACGGCGTCTTCGGCGCTGGCGACCTGAACGTGGAATACATCCTACTGCGTAACCAGGGCAGCGGACAACTCAACCTGCAAGGCTGGCAGATCCGAGGCCCGCGTGAGCAAACCTATACACTGCCAAACCTGACCCTGAACGCCAATGGCGCGGTGCGGCTTTACAGCAAAGCGGGGATTTCCTCCGTGATCGAACTCTACTGGGGTGCCGCCCAGGCCCTATGGCAAGGCGGAGACCGCATCGAATTGCTTGATTCTGCCGGCACCCCGCAAGCCTCTTTTCTGATACCATAATAGCCTATGAGTCAAGCACTTTACCGCACCTGGCGCCCTGCCCTATGGGATGAGGTGGTAGGCCAGGACCACATCGTCCAAACTTTGCGAAATGCCATCACTGCTGGGCGGGTAGGCCATGCCTACCTCTTTGCCGGGCCGCGCGGCACGGGCAAGACCACCAGCGCGCGCTTGCTGGCCAAGGCGGTGAACTGCCTGGAGCCAGACCTGGGCAAACGCCCCTGCAATGCCTGCGCGAATTGCGAGGCTGTGAATGAAGGCCGCTTTTTGGACCTCATCGAGATCGACGCGGCTTCAAACACCAGCGTGGACGATATCCGCGACCTGCGCGATAAGGTGAATTTCGCCCCCAGCCAGGGCCGCTTTAAGGTTTACATCATCGATGAAGTGCATATG
>DHPL01000063.1:0-2785 GCA_002407905.1 Anaerolineaceae bacterium UBA5365 | reverse complement strand
AGTGCATATGCTCTCCACTTCGGCCTTCAACGCCCTGCTCAAAACCCTTGAAGAGCCGCCGGCGCATGTGATCTTCATCCTGGCCACTACCGAGCTGCACAAGATCCCGCCCACGGTGCTCAGCCGCTGCCAGCGGCACGAGTTCAGGCGCATCCCGGTACCCGTGATCGTGGATAAGCTCAAAGCGCTGACCAAGAAAGAAAAGATCAAGATCGATGAAGACGCGCTGCAGCTGGTTGCCCGCCAGGCCACTGGTGCCATGCGCGACGCGATCAGTTTGGTGGATCAACTCTCGTCGATCAGCAAGCACATCACGCTCAAGGATGCCCAGGAGGTTCTGGGAACCGCGACTAACCAGGCTGTAGTGGAGCTGGTGGACGCCATGCTGGCCAAGGAAAGCGGCAAGGGGCTGCAGCTCATTCACCAGGCCCTGGATTCCGGCACGGACCCGCGCCAGTTCGCCCGGCAGATCGTGGAATACCTGCGCGAATTGCTGGTGCTGCGCCTTAAGGCCGGCAGCGACCTCAATTTGCTGGCTGAGCAGCGCGAGCTGATGGAAAAACAAGCCCAAGGCTTTGAAAGCCAGCATCTGGTGGATACCATCGCGGCTTTTTCCAATGCCGCCACGGACCTCAAAGCCAACTGGCACCCCGGTTTGGGGCTGGAACTGGCCTACAGTTCCGCGATCATCGAGCGGCCGGTTGTTCAGGTTGCGGCGCCCGCCGCGGTTAAGCCCGCCGCAGCGTTGCCATCCACAGCCCCGGAGGGCAAGGCGCCTGCCCGCTCGGCTAAACCCCAGCCCGCGGCCAAGGAAGAAGACCTGCCCGAGGAACCAGCCGGCCCCATCAGCCTGGACCTGGTTAAAGCCCGTTGGGATCAAATCAAGCGCGCGGTGCGTGCCCAGAACCTGATGACCAACACCCTGCTAAATTCAAGCAAGCTGATCGAAGCCGACGAGGTGCAGATCGTGCTCAACTTTAGCAGCGACCTCCTGCGCGATAAGATGATGGACGAAAAAAACATCAAGATCCTGCGCAGCGTGCTCCAAAAGGTATTGGGCAAGGCCCTGGAGGTCAACTGCACTGCCGGCCGCTCCAGCCTGGCCGAAGCAGGTGAAAGCATCGCCCCGCCGGGGGGCCTGGTGGACCAGGCCAGCAAGGTGCTCAACGCCAAAGTGCGCAAATTAGAGAAAAAGAACGAGGAGTAAGCATGGCCAAAGGATATAACGCCCCCAAAGCCGCCCGCAGCGGCGGGAACATGATGCAGCAACTTGCCAAATTGCAGGAGCAAATGCAGCAAGCCCAGGACAGTCTGGCCGATGAAAAAGTGACCGAGACCGCCGGAGGCGGCGGCGTGGCTGTGACCATGAGCGGCGACCAGCGCGTGCTGGAAGTGAAGATCGAGCCGGATCTGTTGGAAGGCGGCGACGCGGAGATGCTGCAGGATATGCTGCTGACCGCGATGAACAAAGCCCTGGAGAGCAGCAAAGCCCTCAGCGACGAGAAAATGGCCCCCTTTACCAGCCTGCTTTCAGGCATGGGCATGGGGCGCTGATAGCCGATGCGCGCCTTACCTGCGCCGGTGCAGAATTTGATCGACGCGTTTGCGCGTTTGCCCGGCATTGGGCCGAAGACTGCTTCAAGGCTGGCTTTTTACCTCTTAAAAGCCCCCGATGAGAGCAGCCTGGATTTGGCTGCCGCCCTGGAGGCAATGAAGCAGGAAGTGGGCTACTGCCAGCGCTGCTTCAACATCACCCTGAAGGGCCAAGAGTATTGTGAGATCTGCGCTGACAGCCAGCGCAATAACGAAACGCTCTGTGTGGTGGAAGAACCCCTGGATGTGATCGCCTTTGAACGTACGGGTGCCTTCAACGGGGTGTATCACGTGCTCATGGGGGTGCTTTCGCCCATCGAGGGCATTGGCCCGGACCAGATTAAGGTCTTTCCGCTCCTGGAGCGCTTACAGCAGGGCGAGGTGAAGGAAGTGATCCTGGCGACCAACCCCAGCATGGAGGGCGATGCCACGGCCCTGTATTTACAGCAGCGCATCGCGCCGATGGGCATTAAGGTCAGCCGCCTGGCACGCGGCCTGCCCGTGGGCGGGGATATTGAGTACGCCGACCAGAATACCCTGCTGCGTGCCCTCGCCGGCCGGCAGAGCATGGACAATTAACCCAAACCAATATGTAGGGGCTGACCACCTGTGTCAGCCCATATAATTCCGAACCCGCCAAGAAGGGGCTGACCACCACTCGTGTCGGCCAGCATTTGTGCGACCCCAACAAATAATAATATTGCGCAGGAACCACTCGTCAGGGATAATTATCCTGATGAACCTCCCCAACCGCAAATACTTGCGCCATCTATGGGCATTCGACCGGGACAACAGGTAAGGCTGCCATTGCAACTTTTTATGCCAGGGGGGACATGCCTACACCTTAACAGGGTAGAACTGCATCTTATTACGGGGCGACACAAGTGGTCGCCCCCTGCATGATGGGGCTTGTTGCGACTTAATATCTGGGTTCGTCTACCGTTTCGGGGCGATAAAAAGGCTCGCCTCCTACTACCAGATGATCGAAGCGGTATAATTTCTTTTCTATATATACTTGAGGTGGTTTTATGACTTTAACCGGTAACCAGGTTCGCCAATCCTTCCTGGATTTCTTCGCCCAGCGCGGGCACACCATCGTGCCCAGTGCCTCGCTGGTGCCCGGCGGCGACAGCACCCTGCTCTTCACCAACGCCGGCATGGTCCAGTTTAAAGACGTCTTCCTGGGCACCGA
>DHPL01000029.1:38446-38636 GCA_002407905.1 Anaerolineaceae bacterium UBA5365 | reverse complement strand
CCGGTTGAGCAGCCAGCGCGCCGCCCGTTTCGGCAGGCTTTCCCGCGCGGCTTCCTTCTCGGGAACAAAGCCCTGGGCCATCGCGGCTTCCGTTTCGATCCCATCCCGGGCCGCCAGGGCCTTTACTTCGTCATCAATCACGTTACCCAGCAGGCGCATGGTCTGGGGGTGGGTAGTCAGGCGCAGGTAG
>DHPL01000029.1:38117-38272 GCA_002407905.1 Anaerolineaceae bacterium UBA5365 | reverse complement strand
GGGTGGGTAGTCAGGCGCAGGTAGCCTTTGGCGTCCATGTGGTCGTCCATCTCCACCATGCGGCCCATCGCCATCTCGCTCCAGCCGCCTTCCAACATCTCACCCAGCACTTCCAGCATGACCGCCTTAGGCATCAGCACCTGAAAATGATGCGC
>DHPL01000029.1:30767-37910 GCA_002407905.1 Anaerolineaceae bacterium UBA5365 | reverse complement strand
TCCAGGCTGCGGCCGGAATTATCCATGTACTCGCTTTCCCACTTGGGCTCGATCAGCTGCCCGCGCTGCACCAACCCCGGATTTTCCGCTTCGTAAGCGGCGGCCCATTCCAGGGTCTTCTCCGAGCTCATGCCCACGCGCTGCTTGATGTAAAAACCAGTCACCGCCCCCACATTGGGGAAGGCCTCAAGCACCTTCAGGTGTTCCGGCAGCCAGCCCGGCAGGTGATAAACATCGTCATCGCTGTAGGCGATCAAACTGCCCTGAGACAGGTTGGCGATGCGCCAAAGCGCGTTGAGCTTGCCGATGTTATCCCGGCTTTCCACCAGGGTATCAATATTCCCAGCCCGGTACTGGCCTTGCAGCCAGGTGCGCATCGCGTCGCAGGATCCGTTATCGAAGACCAAAAGCTCAAATGGTTTGGGGCTATTTGTCAGGATGCTTTCCAGGGTCAGGCGCGTTACCGCCAGGCGGTGGGCAAAATAGCCATCTTCATTCGGGGCGTGCACCAAAACAGCTACGGTTACCCGCGGCGGCGTGAAAGCCAGCTTCTGCCCCCGGGCGGGGTTGATGCCAATGCGCGGCATTAGGTGATCCTCCCGCTGGCCCGCCGGGCTTCCCGCTCGGCGCGTTCGCGCTTGCGCTCCTTCGCCGCCCGGATGGGATGAAAGAGCGTAAAGAGGGCCTGGGTCATTCCGTATGCATGCAGCTTAAGCAAAGGGGCTACCTCCAGATTGCGCAAAGCCTTCTTAAAAGAAGAGGGAAAGGCTCCAACCCCTTCGGGTGTCAGCACATGGGTCGCGTCGTCCAGTTCAAAGATGGTTCTCCGGCCGCCGGCCAGCCGCAGGTTCTCATTGCTTTCAGGCAAACGGTAGTGTGCCTGTCCGCCGGGAAGATGGCTGTAATCGTGATTTTGGTGGACGATCGGGATGGAAGCGCTTGCGTCCACCACCGGCCAGCGCATTTTCCGCGCGCGGTAGATCATCCAGTTATCCCAACCCGCCCGGCCGATGCTGAACTCGGGGATCTGGTCAAAACAGGTGCGCGGAAAGGCAAAGTAGTCGCTGCCGGTACGGGCATGCAGTTTTCCCTCGCTGCGGGCTTTCTCAAGCAGCGCGTCCTGCCAGCCTGTCTCAAACTCCAGCACCTCATCAATGTTCAGGTCGTAACGCTGCCCCACTATCAAAAACTTGCCAAAGCGATGGGCCACGCGTTCGATTTCTTCCACAAAGCCGGGCAGCAGGATGATATCGGCGTTCACGTATGCCAGGAGCGGGCTCTGGTTCACCCCCCGCGCGGTACTGAAAATCGAGGAAACCAGGGGTGTGCCCTGGTGGTTGCGTTCCACTTCCGGAAGGTAGGTAAAGCCAAATTCATTACAGGCAGCCAGCAAGCCTTCTTCCATGCCCACTACAACCACCTGCACCGCTTCGCCCAACTGCTGCCAGGAGGCAAAGGCGTTGTGCTGAATCACGGCAACATGCGGATTGGTCATCGGTTTGGGGGCAGTGAAAAGCGTGAGGCGCACAGAGCTCATTGCGGTCCTTCCAGGGGCAGCCAGGTTTTCGCCGGCATGATTCTGGTCAGTATTTTACGCTTAAGCATGCCCCAGGAGCGTTTTAAGCCCACCCCACTCTCTGTCTGAACGGCCGTCTCCTCCGCCCCAGGTGCTGGTTTTGCCAGAATGCCTAAATACAGCGGCAAGGTTCGGGAGCGCGGCCAACCGTGCTGGCGCTCCACCAGTACTTCAAATCCAGCCCGGCGCAGCATTTGGCGCAGGCTATGCGGGGTGTAGCAAGCCAAATGGGCCAGCTCATAAGCATCGTGAGCGTAAAAGTTCGGCACTTCCACCAGCAGGAAGCCATCCGGGCTCAGTAATTCTTCGCGGATCTGGCGCAGGCTGCCCAGCGGATCGGGCAGATGCTCCAAAACATGCATCAGGCTTACCAGGTCAAACCGCTCCGGCTTGGAAGCAATCAGCGCTTCAATGCTGGGGCTAACGCTTATCCCGCGCGCCTGGGCCATCGCCCGGTAGGCATCGCCGGGTTCCACGCCCCCAACCTCCGCCCGCAAGCCCTCGCGCAGTTTGGCCAGCAGAAGCCCGCTGGATGCGCCAATGTCCAGAACGCGCTTCGGTTTAATCCCCTGGGCCTGTAAAAAGTCCAGTTGATCGCTTGCGCGCAATTCCTGCTGGCGCAGGTCCTTGGCGGTTGGTTCGGGGCTGGCCTGATAAATTTTCCGGTAAGTCTCCGCATAGAAAGATGGGTTTGCGGCCTCTGTTTTTTCAGGGTCCTGGAAGATGAAGCCGCAATGGCCGCACTGCAGGTAGCTGAGGGGATAGCCAAATGATTCCACCCGGGTAAATTCACGGGCTGCTTCAGCCTGGCAAAGCGGGCAGGTGCTCACGCCCCGCCTCCCGCAGCCCGGGCATCTACATCGCGGAAGCCCTTGTGGACCACCGTGCTCACCATCGCCTGCCATTCGGGGTGCGCCTCATTGGCCGCCAGCAGTTCCTGCAGGCTAAAATCATCCCGGCCGCCAAAGTAGGCGTAAACCAGGCGGGCCATCTCCAGGTCCTGGGGGGTATCCACTGTAAAGCGCAGATGCCCCATTGAGGGCTGCATGTCCAGTACCTGCACCTTGAAGCGCCCGGGAACAGTGTAAAGGTAGGGCATCACGTGCTCGCGTTCAAAAGCTTCTTGGGCTTCCTGCCAGGCGCGCTCCAACGCCGCGCGGCTGCACACTTCCGTATCCATGCCGATCGGGGTGCTGCGTTCAAAAGGCGGGGGCAGGCGGTTGGCCGCAAAATCGCAGCCGCTTTGATGAAAAGCCGCGATCACCCGGTCCACTTCTTCCGGGTCGATCATTGGGCAATCGGCGGTCACCCGCACGATCACTTCCGCGCCGCTGGCAGCGGCTGCCTGGCGGTAACGGTCCAGCACATCAAATACCGATCCGCGGCTGCAGGCAATGCCTTCTTCCATGCAATGCAAGGCCAGGGGGTCGTCCGAACTATCGGCAGTGGTGGCCACCATCAGGGCGTCAATCAGCCTTGCCCGCCGCAACCGCGCGATCACCCGGTCCAGCACCGACCGGCCGGCCAGGTCCAAAAGCACTTTGCCCGGCAGGCGGCTGGAGCCCATGCGGGCCTGAATAATGGCAACGGTCTTGGCTTTGGCCACACGGCTCCTAAGGCTGAGGGTTGATGATCAGATACTGCATGCTCTTATCGTAATCCGCCAGGTTCGCGTCGAACTTTTCCGGCGTGCTCAGGTAGAGCACCATCCACAGGGCGCCTTCCTCCTTGAACACATAAGCCGCCCAGGCGCCCGCATCCGAGCTAAACCGCGAAACTTTGCGCGCGCCCAGAGTAAGGTTCTCCGTATCCAGTTTTCCGGCTTGCTCCCCGCCAACCAGCGAGAGGGCACCCGCCAGGGTGCTGATCGGGATGGCATTCATACCCGGGTTGCGGTAAACCAGCACCTTATCCGCGCTTTCAAAGTTTTCCGTGGCGTTCACGCCCCACCAGGCGATCTTATCGATCAGATTATCGGCGATCAGCTGGTATACGGAACTGTCTTCACCCAAAATGGCTTTGATGATCTCTACCATCCGGGGTAAGTCGGTGTTGATGTCGCGGGCTTCAAAATCCGAAGGTAGATTGATGCGCACGCCTTCGCCATCGTAGTACTGCCAGCCGGGCAGCAACACTTCGGGCTGCGGTTCCGGCGTATTGGCAGTGCGCGATGGGAGGTATGGGAGATTGCAAGCCAGGATGGCCATCAGCAGGGCCAAACTGACCAAAAAGATCTTCTTCATGCTTCCTTACTCACTTCCTGGCCTCCAAAATGCCGATATGAGTCTAACAGTATTTCTTTGTTGATGTTCCAGTCGGCCTTATGCTCAGCCCATACGCGGGCGGCTTCCCCCATCTGGGTCAAATCCGTATGGGCGGAATTTTGCAGGCGCCTGGCAAGCGCTTTGTGGTCGTTATCCGGGAACAAACAACCCTGTTTGCCGGGCTGGACCCATTCCTTATTCGCGGGAATGTCCGAGACGATGCTGGGCAGGCCCATGGCCATGGCTTCCATCAGTGAAACCGAAGAGCCATCCACATGCGAGGGACTCACGTAAACATCAGCCGCGGCATAGAACTTAGGCAGCTCCAGGTTGCTCACCCGGCCGGCCAAATGCACCTTATCCAGCGCCTTGCCGCGCCGCAGAATGCCCAGGATCTGCTCCCGCTTCGAGCCGTCATTCAGCAATAGCAGCCGCAGGCGCGGGTCCGCCTTGGAGGCACGCACAAAGGCTTTGGCCAATACGTCCACGCCGTAATTCGCTTCCCAGGAGCGCAGGCAGAGGAAGACCAGGTTGTCCTCCCAGCCCAATTCTCGGCGCAAGGCTGCGCCATCTTCCCGGGAGGCCTGCGGGTTAAACGCCTCCAGGTCCACCCCCCAGGGAAAGCGGACGATGCGATAGGGATTAAAGCCCAGCATGGCGGCTTTATCCCCGCTGCAAAGCGCATCCACGATCAGCCCATCCGCCTTACTTAAGGCAAACCTGGCGCGCTGGCGGTCGCGTGCGCTGCGCTCAAGATCCCGCATCAGGTCGAAGCCCCAGCTCATCGCCAGCAGCGGTTTTGCCCCTGCCTTGGCGGCCAGCCAGGCCGCGTCCTGCAGGGGGCCGGCATGGACCAGGTCCGGCTTTACCTTGCGCAGTAGTTTGCGCAGTTCATTCACCGTCCGCCCGGCAAAGAGCCTTATGGGCAGGTCCACGCCATGCCAGTCCAGCAGTTTCACACCCTCCGGCACCGGAAGGTCGCCCCGCAATAAGCGCAGCAAATGCACTTCGTGGCCGCCTTCCAGCATGGCGGCCATAAAGCGCTGGTCATGTACGCTATCGCTGCGGGTAATGTACAATATTCGCATCTAAACCCCCAGGTCAGTCCAGCGCAGTTCCTGGCCTTCTTCCATGGCGCGCAAAACGCGCGTGCCCAGAACTTTGCCAATCTCATAAGGCATGATCGCCCCCGATGTGGCCGGCCGCAAGACGGCGATATCGGCTCGGGTCAGCACTTCGCCGGCTGCCAATGCGCGGGCAGTCCGCAGGCAGCGCCGCTGAACCACCGCGGTATCAGCCTCGTTTTCCACGATGCGCTTATCCCCATCGCCCAGGGCGGCTTCGAGCTGGCGGGTGTTGCGTACCATCTCGGCCCAGCTTTGCGGGTTCATCGCGAAGGCGTGGTCGGGGCCATCCCGGCCGTTGTCATCGGTAAAGTGCTTTTCGATCACCCGCGCGCCCAGGGCCACTGCCCCCAGCACGGTGGCGTGCCCGTGAGTATGGTCGCTCAGGCCCAGCAGGAGCTCCGGCCACATTTGGGCATAAGTGCGCAGCACATTCAGGTGGATATGGGCAAAATTGCCCTCATCGGCTGTGTAATTGGTGTTGCATTGCATCAGCACCAGCTGCGGGTTAATCGCCAGAATCGCCTGAACCGCACGCTGCACGTCGCCGATATCCGCCGCGCCGGTTGCCAAAAGCACCGGTTTGCCCTTACTCGCGATCCGCTCGCAAGCCTCGATCCAGGTAATGTCGCCGCTGCCAATCTTGTATGCCGGCACAAAAGCCTCCAGCATGTCCGTAGCTTCAAAATCATACGGCGCTGAGAAGAAATCGATCCCATTTTCCGCGCAGGCATCACGCAGGATCGGGGTCCATTCAAAGGGGATGGACGCCGCGTCATAAACCTCGGTCACGCTTTTGGTCCACCTGGCCTGGTGGCTCACCTGGGAGTTCATATGGCTGAAGCCGTAATCGCTGACGATCTGCGGCCCCCTAAAGTTCTGGAACTTGGCCGCGTCCGCCCCGGCCTCCGCGGCCAGGCGGATCAATTCAATAGCCCGTTCCAGGCTGCCATCATGGTTGGCGGCTATATCGGCCACAAAGTACGTTGGCTGCTTCAACCCCAGCACATGCTTGCCGATCCTGATCTCCATCTATCCCTCCTTGGGGCTCATGCCCAGTAACCGCAGGCGCAAGCCGCTCTGCAAGTCCGCGTGTAAGGCGTCCAGCCCGGCATCCAAGCCAGGCAGGGCATGCCCAAAGGCCGCCGCCAGTTTGCTGCTATCCATGCTCAGGTTCAAGGCCCGCGGCGTATCCGGGTTGAATTCCAGAGCGCTTTTCGGGCTCATCAGGGTCTCATCCAGCCCGAATTCCCGGGCCAGCGCCACGCCAAAGGCGTATTTGGAAAGCGAATCAGCACCAAAGCAGTGGTACACCCCATACAATTCCGCGTCCAGAATTTCCAGTAAGGTTTCAGCCAATTGCGGCCCGTAGAGCGGTGAGAAAATCGCGTCCGTAAAACCGCTGACCGTGTGTTCAGCCGCCAAATGATCATAAAAGAACTCTGCCAGGCTGGGCTTGCCCGCCGGCCCCCAACTGTAAAAAACCACCCGGGCTACACAGGCCCCAGGGTGATAGTGCAAAACCCGCTGCTCGCCTTCCAACTTGGTACGCCCGTAAACGTTCACCGGGTTTGGCGCATCCTCCTCGGAATAATCACCCTTCCGGCCATCGAACACCGCGTCGGTGGAAATTTGGATGAAACGCATACCGCGCTCAGCCGCCAGCCGGGCCAACTCCCCAGGGACAGTGGCATTGATGCCTTCCGCCAGCCAAGGTTCCCTCTCGGCTAATTCAAGGTTGGTGAAGGCGGCGCAGTTGATGATCGCCTCAGGCGCCTCGGCATCCAGCTCCTTGCCCAGTTTGGAATAGACGGTCAGGTCTACCGCCCGGCTGGCAAAGGGGGCGCCCTGCAAAACACGGCTGCCGCTCCACGCGATCACCTCGTGCCCCAACTCCGCAGCCTTCAGCGCCAGGTTCAAGCCCAGGCGGCCGCTGGCGCCGGTGACCAAAATCCTCATGCCTCGTTGCCTTTCAGCACCTCTGCCTCGATGGGAGCAATGAACTCCCGAATGCCCTCCGCGTCCAGCCATTGGGCATTATTGGCGCTGGTGTAGGTAAAACCATCCGGCAAGTGCTTGCCCTTGTCTTCCCAGGCATAGCCAAACCAAAGCGCGTTGCTGGGCTGCACAACGTACATCTCCGGCAATTCCACGGTATGGCGGGCTTCGTCCTCACCAA
>DHPL01000029.1:30346-30633 GCA_002407905.1 Anaerolineaceae bacterium UBA5365 | reverse complement strand
ATGGCGGGCTTCGTCCTCACCGATCAGGCTCTCATGCAATTTCTCGCCCGGGCGGATGCCGATGATCTCTACTTCAGCATCCGGTGCCATGGCTGCCGCCAGGTCCACCATGCGCATGCTGGGGATCTTGGGCACGAAAACCTCACCGCCTTGCATTTGCTCAATGCAGCGGATCACGAAGCGCACACCCTGTTCCAGTGAGAGCCAAAAGCGGGTCATGCGTTCATCCGTGATGGTCACCTTGCCGCTCTCCCGCTGTTTGATGAAAAGCGGTACCACGCTGCCGC
>DHPL01000029.1:13826-30228 GCA_002407905.1 Anaerolineaceae bacterium UBA5365 | reverse complement strand
TGAAAAGCGGTACCACGCTGCCGCGGCTGCCCACCACATTGCCGTAGCGCACGCAGGAAATGCGCGTATTCCGCCCACCGGCATAGGCATTGGACTGGATGAAGAGCTTCTCCGCGGCCAATTTGGTCGCCCCATAAAGGTTGATCGGGTTGACGGCCTTATCCGTTGAGAGGGCCAGCACCTTCGCCACGCCATTCTCTATCGCCGCGTCGATCACGTTCGACGAGCCCAGAATATTGGTCTTGATGGCTTCCATGGGGTTATATTCGCAAGCCGGTACCTGCTTGAGGGCCGCGGCGTGCACCACCAGGTTGACCCCGTGCATGGCGCGCATCAGGCGGTCCTTATCCCGCACGTCGCCAATAAAGTAGCGGATGCTATTGTGGTCGAACCCGGCCACGCGCATTTCGTGCTGCTTCAGTTCATCGCGGCTGAAAACGATGATCTTCTCCGGCTGATAGTCATCCAATAGTACGCGGATGAATTTTTTGCCGAATGAGCCGGTGCCTCCGGTAACGAGTACGGTAGTTTTGCGCCAATCCATGAATGCTCCTAACTGGGCTTGCTAAAAACGATGAGCGGGTATTGCCCGTTCTCGCCAAAATAACGCGGGAAGCTCTGCTCCAGCCCTGAAAGCAGGCGCAGGAGCAATTTGCCAAAACGGTTGTTGGGGATCACCTCCCGCAGCCAGCGCACATTCACGCTGCGCCAGGGCAGGATCCGGTAGGGCATTTGCCCATCGAAGCTGCGTTTAAACCAGGCCGCGCTGGTTTTTACCACATGCGTTCCAGCCGGGCCGTTAAGTTTTTGCGGGTCTGCGCCGCTATATGCGTCCTGCCCTTCCTCCTCAGATAATGCCGTGGGCACGGGCGGCACCGGGATCTCACGGTTGGCTGCGGGTTTGCGAAGTTTCAGCGCAATCCTGTGCACCAGATCGATCGCCTTGCCCGCGCCAACCTCCGTCCAGCCATCCACGGTGACCATCCGGCCGCCGGGCTTCAACGTAGCATACAGGCCCCGGTAACATGCCGGTTTTTCATCTGCCGGCAGGTGATGGATGGTGTGCAATGCCACGATGCCGTCAAAGGCCTCGCGCTTGAAGGGCAGCTGGGCTACATCGGCAACCACGTACAAGCCATGCCCGCCCAACCGCTTACGGGCTTCCAGCAGGGCCACGTGGGAGAGGTCCAGGCACACGCGGTATTTGTACCCCGCGGAATAGGCCAGGTAAGCCGGCCACTGAACCGGCCCTGAGCCGGCGTCCAGCAAATACTCCCCTTCCGGGGGCAGCTGGGCGCCTACACGCTCGTGCGCGGCCCGGATGTAATCCGCGCTTACCGGGCGCAGGTCTTCATACTGGGCATTCTGGTAATGCCCCTGGGGGTCATCCACCTGCCAGCCCACCTGGTCGTAAAAGCGCTGAACCTGCGCCTTGATATCCTGCTTATCCGGCACGCATGGCCTCCGTTTCAATGTCATCCAGGCGGGCCAAACCGCGCTCCCGCCAATCCAGGGGCTTGCCCACCAGGTAACTAAAGGTACGCGCGTAACGGGCCTGCCCCTGGGGGTTGAGCACAAAGCGCATGGGGTGGGTGCTGAAATCCTCGCCCAGCCAGACCAAATGCCAGGGGAAGGGCAAAGAAAACTCGAAGAAGAAAAGGTAGGCGTACAGCCAGGCCTGCTCGATCTGCGATGGGCTCAGGCGGTGGATGCCCGGGTCGGCGGTCACACTTTGCAGCAGGGCCTCGTATTCCTGCCAGCTCTGCGGGTCCAGGGTGAACCCCTTGCCGGCATAATGCGTTGTGCCGGCCACGATCACCGGCAAACCAGCCATCGCCATCTCCAAGCCCACGGTGGTGGTGAATACCAGGCCCATATCGGCCATCTCCACCAGGTCGTAGGTGTTGGTAGGATCGCCCGGGGCAATAACGCGCACATTTTCCGGCAATTCCGGAAAGGCCTCCCCGATCACCTGCAGCATGGAAGTGCCATGCGTGAGCAATTCGCCCGGGTGTACGCGTAACACCAGTTGGGCCTGCGGGTTGGCGGCGAAGTAACGCAAAGTGCCAATGATCCAATCGGCCATGCTGGGGCTGATATGCTCCCGCCCCAGGGTCAGGCTGTCGCCCAGCACATTGGTGGCCAGCAAGGCCACCGGGCGTTCGTCCAGGCCCAGTTCCGCGCGGGTCTCGCTGCCGCCGTGCTGGGCGCTGGCTTGCCATTGACGGGCAAAAGAGCCCCAGGCCTTGGCATTCTTACGCGCGGCGTAGAGGTCCATCAAGGCCTGGCGCGCCTTGGCGGGCAGTGGCTGGTTGCCCAGGGCTTCCCAGAGCGGCTGGGTATCATGGGTCATGATCTGGCTATCCTGGGCCAGCCAGATGCGCTCGCGCTGATCGGCAAATTCAAAGGTCACGGTTTGGATGCCCAGTTCCTGGGCCACCGCGTAGGCCACGCCCATCTCCAGGATGGTACCGTTGGGCACAATGAGCACATCGGGCCGCTCACGTTGCATCAGGGCCCAAAGCGCGGCAGCGGCACGGCTGTTTTGCTGCAGGCGGAATTGGTAGAGCTCGTCCTGCTCGTCCACGTTTTCCACCTGGCGGGTGTACATCGTATCGTAACGGCTCACCTGGCGCACAGCCGCGTCCATTTCCGCTGGATGCTCCCTGGCCTCCAGGGCTTCTTTGTACAGGGAACAGACCTGCATCACACGCTGGGCCGGTTTAAAGACGTCCCGGGCGTAGAGGTCCTGGCGTTTCAAATCAAATTTGCTATGCGCTTTGTCCCAATCGGAATACGGCAGGTAGGCCAGGCTCACCTGATGCCCCTGGCCGGCCAAAGCCAGGGCAATCAAGGCCGCTTGCTCGATCCAATAATGCAAAGTGGCGAAAATCAGAACCTTTTTGCTTTCCGGGTTGGGCTGGGCCAGCTGTTCAACATCGGTCACCGCCCCGGGCAGCACCTGCCGGATGCCTTCAAGCTTAAAATGCGCGCTCCAGGGTTTGCGGGCGCCCTTGTACTTCCACCAAAGTTCTTCCACCAAGGGCAGGTCGGCCATCAGTGCTTTTATGCGTTCGTTCGTGCTCATGCCTTTTTACTGATCTCCCAATCCAATTGCGGGCGTAAGGGGCCTGGCCGCGGTTCCGGCCAGTGGGTGCCGGCACTGCCTGCGGCGTCTACGCTGAAACTGAGCGCCTGGTCGTCCTGAAAGTAGCGCTTGATGCGGTAGGCAGAGGCGTTGAGCCCCAGGAAGAAGCGCCCTTCATTTAGGGTATGCGCCGGTATTGTGCAGCGGCTTAAGTAGGTGCCAGCCGGCCGCGAAGTGTATTCGTTGAAGAGGGCCGCGTCGTCCGTATCGAAGGAGGTGAATACCGGCTCGCCACGGGTGGTGTTGAGGTAGTAGCCTACGCGCAACCCGGTGATGGCTTCGTCCAGGCGGTACTCCACTTCCACCGTAAATTCATCCACGGAGCGCACCGCGTCGCTCACGTTGCCATTCTTATCCAAAATGCGCATGGCCAGGGGCACAAAGGGTTTGGCGGTCAGGGGCACCTCGTCCGCTTCCCAAAAGCGTTCGCCCAGTTTGGAGAGCCCGCGGTTGAGGTAGAAATCCACCGCCTCAGCCGAAGGCGCCCGCAGCAGTACCCGCCCCTTGTCCAGCACGATGCTTTCCTGCGTAAGGCGTTGGATGGCGCTCATGTTATGGCTGACAAAGAGCACGGTCCGGCCGCTTTGGGCCACATCGCCCATCTTGCCCAGGCACTTGCGCTGAAAATCCGCGTCGCCCACAGCCAGCACCTCATCCACAACCAGGATCTCCGGTTCCAGATGCGCGGCCACGGCGAAAGCCAGGCGCAGGTACATGCCGCTGCTGTAGCGTTTTACGGGGGTATCAATAAACTGACTGACCTCACTAAAATCCACAATCTCGTCAAAGCGCCTGGCGATCTCCCGCCGGTGCATGCCCAAGATGGCCCCATTCAGGAAGATGTTCTCCCGCCCGGTCAGTTCCGGGTGGAAGCCGGTGCCCACTTCCAATAGCGAGCCCACCCTTCCGCGCAGTTCGCCGTAGCCCTCGGTGGGGTCTGTCACCCGTGAAAGCACCTTGAGCAGGGTGCTCTTGCCCGCGCCGTTGCGCCCAATGATGCCCAGGGCCTGGCCGCGCTTGACGTCAAAGCTTACGTCCTTCAGCGCCCAGATCGTATCGCTGCCTGTGCGGGCTTTGCCGCCGCGCAGAATGCTCCCAACGCGCCGCGCCGAGCCTACTACCAGGTCGCGCAAGGTATCGCTGCGTTCCTGGGCAGCGCCAATGCGGTAACGCTTGCCAATGCCCTCAACGATGATCGCGGTGTCTTTATCCATGTTCACACCACATCCGCGAAGGTCTTTTCCATGCGCCGGAAGTAAACCAGGCCGCCCACAAGCAGGGCCAAAACCACGCCCAGCGAGATCAGCAAGCCGCTGCTGGGCGGCTGATACCCGTAGCTTTCGCCAAAAATAGCCCAGCGGAACACATTCACCACGCCCACCATTGGGTTCAGGTTGTAAAGCGTGGTCCCCAGAGGGCTCGTGGGGTTGATGGGGTAGAGCACCGGGGTCAGATAAAACCAGATCTGGGCAATAAAGGGCACCATATGCTGCACATCGCGGTACTGCACGTTCAGCGCGCTGAACCACAGGCCCACCGCCAGGGCAGCCAGCATGGCCACCAGCGTGAGGGGCAAAATCCACAGAAAATTCAGGGTGAGGGGCACTTTGTAAAAGACCATCGCCCCCAAAAGGATCAGCAATGAAATGCCAAAATCCACCATGGCGCTCAAAATCGAGGAGAGCGGAATGATGATTCTGGGAAAGTAAACCTTGGTGATCAGGTTGGCGTTCTGCACCAGGGAGGTGCTGGAGCGGGTGAGCGCGTTGGAAAAAAGGTGCCAGGGCAGCCAGGCAGCCAGCATAAAGATGGGGTAGGGCGGTCCGCCGGTCTGCACCTTGAGCCCGCGCTCAAAGATGAATGTAGTCACCAGGGCGGTCACCAGGGGCTGCAGCACCGCCCAGGCAATGCCCAGAACAGCCTGCTTGTAGCGCACCTTGATATCGCGCCAGGTGAGAAAATAGATCAGCTCGCGGTAACGCCAAAGCTCGGCCAGGTCCAGGCCAAGCCAGCCCTTGGAGGGCTTAAGCGTTACGATTTGCTGCGCTTTGCTGCCTTCAGCCATTTAACCCCGATTTTCCTCATACCAGGCAATGGTGCGTTTAAGGCCTTCTTCAAAACTGGTCCTGGCCTCAAAACCAAAGGCTGCTTTCGCCCGATTGGTATCCAGTTTGCGCCGCGGCTGGCCGTTGGGTTTGGTAGTATCCCAGCGCACGCTGCCTTCAAAACCCGTCAGGCGGGCAATAAGCTCGGTAAGGTCCTTAATGCTGATCTCGAAACTGCTGCCAATGTTCACCGGCTCGCTGCTGTTGTAGCGCTGGGTTGCCAGAGCGATCCCTTCGGCGGCGTCTTCCACGTAGATGAATTCGCGGGTGGGCGAGCCATCCCCCCAGGCCACAATTTCGCTCTCGCCAGCCTCGCGCGCTTCCACGCATTTCTTGATCAAAGCCGGGATCACATGCGAGGATGCCGGGTCAAAATTATCGCCGGGGCCATAGAGGTTCACCGGCAGTAGGAAGATCGAGTTAAAGCCGTATTGCTCGCGGTAGCCCTGGCTTTGTACCAGAAGCATTTTCTTGGCCAGGCCGTAAGGAGCGTTGGTTTCTTCCGGATAACCGTTCCACAGGTCTTCTTCCTTAAAAGGAATGGGGGTGTACTTGGGGTAAGCACAAATCGTACCGATGGCCACAAACTTTTCCAGGCCGAACTGCCAACCCTGGTGGATAAGCTGCACGCCCATCATCAGGTTATCGTAAAAGAATTCGCCGGGCTTCTCGCGGTTGGCGCCAATCCCTCCCACTTTTGCCGCCAGGTGGATCACAATATCCGGCCGGGCATCCGCGTACACGCGGGCGATGTCTTCAGCCTTTACCAGGTCATACTCCGGATAAGTGGGGATGAAAAGTTCGCGGGCGCCCATTTGGCGCAGCCTAGCCTGCAGGTGCTGGCCTAAAAAGCCGGCCCCGCCCGTGATACAGATGCGCTTTTGGGCAAAATCAAGCATCGCTTCCATGCATACCTCTTTCTTCAGCCGCGGGGCGGCTATTGCTCGGCATAATGAGTGCAAGTTTAATACCGTCGATCACGATTTGGGGCAGGTTCGGCGCGCTGGAAACCAGCATTTCCTGCTCCAGGCAGGTCAGCCGGCACACCTCCGCAATCTCACCTTCGCCCTGGATGCCCAGGGCTTCAAAACCATGCTGGCGGGCTTCTTCGATGGCCATGCCGGTCTTGCGCCGTACATGGCGGTAAAGGTCAAAGGAATTGCGGATGTAATCCATGGTCAGCGCCGCGCGCAGGGCGATGCCCTCCGGGGTGATGATGTAGCGCAGCTTCTTGCGCTGAGCCCGCTTTACTTTTACATAGCCCTTGGCTACCATGCGTTTGAGGTGCCAGTTGATCGTGCCGATGGCAACGCCCAGTTCGCTGGCCAGGCTGGCCTGCGAGACATCCGGGTCAGCTTCAATTTGCGTTAAGAGGGAGAGGTCCCGCGTGGGGTCCTCGGAGAGGGCATTGGTTTCCATATAATTCAAGAACTGAATTATAGACCGATTGATGCCGCTGTCAAGAAAGGCCGAAACCGCTCCATTTGGCCGGCGGCTGGGGGAGTCCGCCCGTATTTTTCCTAAACCCGTATGATGGAGTTCGTTTCTACTCTCCGACCCACACCCCGTATCATCACTTCTCGCTGGATAACGGGTCGACACAAGTGGTCGACCCCTACACAAGTTGCTGGTGGTAGGGGCGGACCACTCGTGTCTGCCCGAAAACTATCTTCCAAGTTCCTGGTAGGCTCGGGGCTCGGGCTTACCAGCCGAACAGCATCATTGCCTTTGTATCTCCCGAAGCAAATACCGAAACCCAGCCCTTCGGGAGCAACCCGGTCCACACCTCCTGGCAGGGTTCGGGCCTATCGCCCGAACCGCTTCCGAATCACATGGCGCGGCCCTGTGGGCAAGGACCATCACACTTAATACTCTCCATCACTCCCTTATTGCCGCAACCCTAACTGCACAGATCTAATCTTATTGTTGTTTATATAGTTTGGGATATTATTTCGTTTCCCCGGTATTATATAGGTGTATTTAATAAGGCCATATCCATCGCCTCCACCTGCCCTTTGGTGTTAATTAACAAATTTCCAATCAGCAAATGTGAAATTCTGGATAAGTTTAATTATTTATTTCAGTGCCCGGAAGCCGTAGAATCTGAATCGGGGAAGCACTATCACTTCCGTGATCCACTCAACTGAAGCCCTCCGGGCCTTTAGGAACGTTAATTGGCAAAGGAGCATCAATGCGTACTTTTCCGTTTCGTTTTACCCTTGTTTTCCTAACCATCCTTGTTCTAAGCATTTCCCCCTTCACCAGCACAGCCTTCGCTGCCCCTGACCAACAAGCCTCGGTTCTCAGCGAACCTGACGCCTTCGGCTACCGCTGGGAAACCCTGCCCAACGAATTCCCCACTGACCCCATGGCTGGCCTGACCAAAATGGCCTGGCCGTCAACCATCAACTACGTCCCATTCCCTCTCTCTGGGCCGGCTTTCCCCTTCTACGAAAACAAATATCAGGCCTTGAGCATCTGCACTAATGGCGTCATTCTGATGGGCACAACCGCCTGCCCAGTCCAAGGTCCAATGGAAACACTACCTCAAGCTGAGCCCAATGCCATTTACCTCATTGGCTCGGATTTCACCGCCCCAGATCCCTCTGCCGTTAAGAGCGGCATCTACACAGGCTACCAAGCCGCTCAGAATCGCTATGCTGTGCTCTGGTACCATGACCCCACAGAGAACTGGGGAAGGATGTTCACCACCCTGGTTTACCTCTACACCAATGGCAATATCGAAATCCGCTATAGCCTGCAGAATGTCAATTTGCCTCAATCTTTTAGCATCGGCATCGTCAATGCAAATCAGGATATCTTCCTGCCCATTGCTTTCAGTGACCTTTCTTTCATCAGGAGCGCCTTTCCTTCCGCCCGCTCCTACAGGATCGAACGCTCCTTTTCCGTAGAGCGCAACATCCTGCTGAAATCTCAGGCGCTGGAAGTCACCCCAGGCAATCAGTATGTTTTCCCGATCAGGCTCTATAACGCCGGCGATCGGGATCCCGCGGCGCAAATCACCTACCAGATCACCAGCGATAACAGTGCCTGCGTGATTTCGGCAGGAGGTTCGCCGCTTGCGAACCCTGTCACCCTGGCCCAGGGCAGTTCCCTGGCTCTCGATGTCAGCATGACCATACCCGGCGGGGTCTCGCCAGGCTACTATGCCGTTTGTCAGATCACTGCAGCCTACCCCAACGGCAGCCAAAGCGTCCAGCTTAGCGGCGTGCTTCCTGTGCCTTTTTTGCAGACCTTTAACAGTTTTGATATGAAAAGTGTGCAGCACAGCGTTTTTCATTTTCCAGACTCCAGCCAGGTTCTAGAAACGCATATGAATAATGGCAGCGATATGACCCCCAACGAGCAGTCGGCTGCGGTCACGCTCACCAACGGTTGGATGCTGCTTGTCTATCCCCAGTACGAGCAACTGCAAACTTACCCTGGTGTCACGCTCTACGCTCAGCTCGTCGACCCAAACGGTGTGGTCGGCACCCCGGTTATCCTGGATCAGACCCTGAACCCGGTTTCCACCTACCTGGTAATGGGCGATATTGCTCTGGCTGTATCGCCCCAGGGTGATATTGGCGTGGTCTGGGTTGCCTCTGTAGAGAAAGACACAGCCGCTTACAGCATCAGCTACGAGCTCAAATTTGCCTTGCTTTCCGCGGATGGCAGTATTAAAAAACCGCCCGTGGTCCTGGATCACAAGCAGGATAGCGCCGAACCCTTTGCTTACATCTACAGACCAGCCTTGGCAGCCAACTCCAGCGGCAAGTTCGGCCTAATTTGGGAGACAGGAAAGCACCAGCGCGGTGTCTTCACGGACAGCCAGCTCCAATATCTTTCCCTGGATTCCAACGGTGAAGAAACCTTTCGCAAACAGCTCACATCCTACCCCCAGGATGAGGGGAACAGCATCGATCCATTCACCATCACCAGCAATATCTGGGGCGGTTTTTTCATCACATTCTCCAGGTACAACAATACAACGAAAATCCTGGAACATCGAACTCTGGTCAATATGGGCCCGACGCTGGAATTTAGAGACGTTGAACAAACCACCAGTGCCGTCTTCGATTCCTTGCTGCTGCCTGATGGTGATATTGTCTTGGCTGAAGATACCGGGATCGAAGTTTATAGCGGTACCGATTTCCGTAATTATGCCGGCTACTCAGACCTCTTCACTGCTCCTGACAGACCGAACCAAAATTTTGGTTTCAGTGCCTCCCTCGCACTGGCCGACGAAAACATCGTTATTGTCACCTTCTTCATCGATTTTCAACAGCCGTACTATATAGCCCTCAAAGACGGGCAAAGTCCCCTGTTTGAGCCGGTTAAATTTCAGCTTACCAACGCCTCTTCATTATTATTTTCCCACTCTCCCTACGCCCTTGCAGTTCCCTTTTATTCCCCTCCGCCATTTCTGAGCAGGACCTACCTGCCGGCTATCCAGCGCTGATCGATCTTTGATTTTCACAGAAGGGGGCAAAACCCCGCCGATCGGCGGGGTTTTTGCTTCTTTGGCTTGCGCCAGGCCCTTTCCAATACAGGCTGGGCTTACCTAAGCTTACGCCCGGAGGCGGACCCCTCTTGTCCGCCTGGATGCTTTCCCCAGCCGGGGTGACAGGCTTGTTCCTGCTGCCAAGATATCACCACGGATGGATAGGCGCCACAAGCGGTCGCCTACTGAAGTCATCCAAAATTCTGAACTTTCTTGTAAGGTGCGGACCTGCTGCCCGAACCGCTCCCCAGGTCTGTTCGCTCAAGTAAAAGAACTTCCTGGCATGTTCAATTATTTCCCTGAGTTTTCTCCCGCGGCCTCCAAGGCAGCAATATCGATCTTCTTCATGCCCATCATCGCCTGGATCTGCTCCGGGCGCATCTGCAAGGCGGCCATGTTCTCCGGGATGATCTGCCAGTGCACCCCAAAACGGTCCTTACACCAGCCGCACTGCTCCGACGTGCCATCCGAGAGCCTCTCCCAGTAATAGTCCAGCTCCGCCTGGTCTTTGCACTCCACAATAAAGGAAATGGCTTCATTCAGCGCAAACCCTTGCTTCCCGCCATCCAAACAAGCAAACTTTTGTCCGTTCAGCTCAAAGATCCCACTGATCACCTTGCCCTGCATCCCCGCGAAGTGCGGGTCCAGGCTCGCATCCGGGTAGCGCTCGATGGAAATCACGCGAGAATTGGGGAAAACACGCGTGTAATAGTTCATGGCTTCTTCCGCGCCATCCACGAACCAAATATGCGGCATAATCGGTTTTGGCATGCTTACTCCTCGTTGTTCAGGTATTGGGCCAGGTTATCTAGGTGAGCGCCCCATCCCTGAATCTGATATTCCAGTTTGGTTTGCGGCTCTGCGTCAATGCGCATCTGTACCAGAGTTTTGTCTCCCTGGTCCTCCAGCATGATTCGCACCAGCCTTCCGTCATCCAGGCGGTAGTTCAACTCGCGGGGCGGGTCATAAACCTCGATCTCCCCAATCAGGTGGAACTGCGTCTCACCCTGGGGGTCAGCGTAGGCGATCCTGAGCTTTCCGCCCTCGCGGGCATCCACTTCTGCAGAAGGGGTGGTCCAGTCGCCGGCATGATGCCAGCGCTGCAAATCCCGGGGGTCGATCAGGGCTGCAAAAACCCGCTTTGGGGCAGCCAGGATCAACTTTTGCAATTCAATTTCAGGGAATTCTTCCTTGGGCATATCAACCTTTCGCTTGGACCTCGTTTTTCTGAATCTTAATCATCCGCTCCGCGTTTTCAACAGCGCGTATCAACTTGCCAAAGAATAAAAAACCGGCTTACGCCGGTCTCCTCATTTCATTTTCTGCTACGGGGTCTCGATCTCCCGGGCCCATTCCCGGTTTTCAAGGTACCAGTCCACCAGTTTGCCCACGCCTTCTTCCAGGCCAACCTGGGGCTCCCAGCCCAACTCCTGCCGGGCCTTGCTTACATCGGCCTGGTTGCTCAACATATCCGCCGGATGCGCGGGGATGTACTGCACATCTGCCTTTTTGCCCAAACGCGCCTCCAGCATCCTGATCAACTGGTTGATGGTGATTACCTCGTGCCCGCCCAGGTTATAGATTTGGTATCCGCGGGATTTTTCCAACGCCAAAAGCGTGCCCCGGGCGATGTCTTCCACGTAGGTAAAGCCGCGGCTCTGGTTGCCGTCGCCGGTGGTGTACACAGGCTTGCCCTCATTGATCCACTGGCAAAAGCGGAACATTACCATATCCGGTCGGCCGGCGGGGCCGTACACCGTAAAGTAACGCAGCATCGTGAGGTCCAGGCCATACAGGTGGTGGTAGGCGTAGCCAAAGGCCTCGGCCCCCTTTTTGCTGGCGGCATACGGTGAGAGCGGATGGTCGCTGCTGGCCTCTTCTTTGTGCGGAGGCCTGCCCAGGTCGCCGTAGACCGAGGAAGTTGAGGCGCTCACCACACGCATTATGCCCTGGCGGCGGGCGAGCTCCAGCATGTTCAGCATGCCCAAGGTGTTGGTGGAGAGGTAGGCCCAGGGGTCGCTGGTACTGGCCCGCACCCCGGCCATGGCCGCCAGATTGATCAGCCCATCGGCCTGCGGCCACAGCGCGGCTATTTCATCCATCGTCGCCCGCTCGCTGATATCGGCCTTGAGGAACTTAAAACCTTCCCGGCGCAAAAGCCCCTGCAGGCGGTAATCCTTCATGCGCACGTCGTATGCCGCCGAGAGGTTATCCACCCCCAGCACACTGTGCCCGTCCCGCAACAGCAGGTCTGCAACCCGTGAACCAATGAACCCGGCAGCGCCAGTGAGGATGTAGCGCCCCATCAGAGCTTTACCACCTTCATTTCACTGCGGGGCACATCTTTCAAAGCGTTGCGCGCGTCAAAGACCACCACGGCCTTCTCCAGCACCATCTGATAATCCACCTTGCTGTGGTTGGTGATGATGGCCACGCAATCGCTGGCTTCCACCGCGGCAGCCAGGTCTTTCTCGCTTTCCATCACAATGCCATCCTTGTCCAGGCTGGGCACGTGGGGGTCGTAATAGGAAACGATGGCGCCTTTTTCCTGCAGCAGATGGATCACGTCCAGGGCCGGGCTCTCGCGGATATCGTTGATGTTAGGCTTGTACGCCACGCCCAGCACCAGCACCTTGCTGCCGTTCATCGCCTTCTTAAAGCGGTTGAGCGCGTCCTGGATCTTCCCGATCACATACCTCGGCATGTTCGAATCGATCTCGGAGGCCAGGTCAATGAAACGCGCGGTAAAGTTGAGGCTCTTCATTTTCCAGGAGAGGTAAAGCGGGTCCACGGGGATGCAGTGGCCGCCCAGGCCAGGCCCGGGGGTGAACTTCATGAAGCCAAAAGGCTTGGTAGCCGCGGCATCCACCACTTCCCAAACGTCAATGCCCAGCCGATCGCACATAATTGCCAGCTCATTGACCATGGAGATGTTCACCATCCGGAAGGTATTCTCCAGCAGCTTGGTCATCTCGGCCACCTCGCTGGTGGAAACAGGCACAACCGTCTCCAGTGCGATGCTGTACCAGGCGCTGGCAACCTCGGTGCATGCAGGCGTGATGCCGCCCAGCACCTTGGGGGTGTTATACGTGGTCCAGTCCGTCCTCCCGGGGTCCACCCGTTCGGGTGAGAATGCCAGAAAGAAATCCTCGCCCACAACCAGCTCACTGTCTTCGATCAGAGTTGGCAGCACCATCTCCCGCGTTGTACCCGGGTAGGTGCTGGATTCAAGCACGATCACCATCCCCCGGTGCAAATAAGGCGCGATTCCCTTGGCAGCCGAGGCAATGAAGGACATGTCCGGGTCACCGGTTTTGCGCAGCGGCGTGGGCACGCAGATGGAAATCGCGTCGATTTCGTTTAAGACGCTGTAGTCGGTAGTGGCGCGGATGCGTCCGGCTTCGGTATGCTTGCGCAACTGGGCATTGGTTACATCCTGGATGTATGATTCCCCCCGGTTGATCATCTCGCACTTGGCGTCGTCCGGGTCGATCCCGGTCACGGCAAAGCCGGCATTCGCGAAGGTCACCGCCAGCGGCAGGCCCACGTAACCCATGCCGATGATGGCAATATTGGCATGCTTGCGTTGAATAAGCTGCACTAATTCATCTTTGACCATGTACATACCTCAATATCTCCTCAGAGCAGGATCTCTGAGTTAAAAGACGTCAGAACAAGCTTAATTGTTCGGGGTCTTCCGGTTTATTTGCTTCCTCAATTTTAGTTTCCACCCTTGGCGGTCTCTCAGGATCTAAAAAGCGCTTCAGATGAGCAAAATCGCGCAGAAGGTCATCCTTCAAGGCGGGTTGATGCAGAGCCGCGGCGGGGTGGTACATCGTGACAACGTTTCGGCCTTCGATCTTATGCTCCCGCCCGTGAATCTGGCTGATCCGCTGGCCTTCCACAAAGCGGGCCATGGAATGCCGCCCCAATGTAACGATCACTTTGGGGTCCAAGAGGGCGATCTGCCGGTCCAGGTACTTGCGGCAGGCGGCCAGTTCCTCGGGCAGGGGGTCGCGGTTATTGGGCGGGCGGCACTTAACGACGTTCGTAATAAAAACCTCATCCCGATTCAAACCTGCCTGCGCCAGAAGCTCATCCAAAAAGCGGCCCGCCTGACCAACAAAGGGCTTACCCTGTTCATTTTCGTGGTAGCCCGGCCCTTCGCCGATGCACATCACCTGCACTTCTGCCGGCCCCTCACCGGGTACGGCGTGCTTGCGCGTCTTGTGCAGGGCGCAGTCCGTACAGGTCTTGACTTCTTCACGGATTTTTTGTAATTCTTCGGCAGCGTTCACACTGGCCTCCAGCTAGGCATTTTACCTTATTAAGCCCCCAATAATTCAGGCCTCGGCCGCGATGGCATCCAGTTTCTCTGCGTCCAGCCCTTCCAGGGTTAGCAGCAGGGCGTCCTCGTGATTATCTTTGTAATATCCTGGGCGCAGGCCAACGGTCTGATAACCCAGCCCATAATACAGGCGCAAGGCCGCGGCGTTGCCGGCCCGCACTTCCAGGTGCGAGCGCACTGCTCCGCGCCGTGCAGCCTGAGCCAGGCCGGTTGCCAGCAGTTTCAGGCCCAGTCCCTTGCCCTGATATTGCGGCATCACCGCGATCGTAGCCACCTGGGCCTCATCCACCACCAGCCAAAGCACAGCCGCGGCCACGAGTTCTTGCCCAGCCCGCCGGCTTGTGTCCGCCGCAACCAGCAATATTGAGTTTTGAGCGTTTTCATATTCGTAAATATAGGCGCCTGCCGGCCAGGGGTCTGAAAACGCCAGGCGGTCAAGTGCTTCCGCCTGAATCAAATCATCCGCCTGCATGGGGCGGATGCTCACGGTATCGCTTAACTTGGAACTCATAGGTCCGGTACGTTGCTCAGCGTGTGCACGTAGATGGGCGTGAGGTCCAGGCTTTCATCGGGCTCACTCTTCTGCAGTTTCTGCCAGCCCAGTTCCGCCAGCACCGCCGGCCGGCGCAGGCCCTGCGCGCCGCTGGAAAGCCGGGCAGTTTTCCACTTCCGGCCCAAAATCTGGCGGTTCTCTGCGCTCATTTCCCCGCAAACAAAAACCGGCGCCTTGATGGTCGCCGCGATTGCCCGCGGTTCGTCCACCATCACCTCGCCCTGGCGCTCCCAGCGCTCTTTCTTATATTGGTAGCGTGCCCAGGCAAAACGCCCCCGCCCGATCTGCAAAAGGGCGATCATCGGCCGGCGCATCGCGCCATGCCCGGCGGCAAGAATGTCCAGTGAAGGTACCCCTACAACCGGTACGCCCAATGCCAGCCCAATCCCTTTGGCCGCGGCCATGCCAATGCGTAATCCCGTGAACGAGCCAGGCCCAATGGCCACAGCCACGCCGGTGAGCTCTGCTTTGGAGCTGCCGGTTTGCTTCAGCATTTGTTCAATCGCTGGCACCAGTTCCACCGTATGGTAATTGCGGCTGCGCCAAACGTGCTCCGCCAGGGTTTGCACGCCATCGTACAGCGCCAGGCCAATCCATTCCGTTGAGGTGTCAATTGCGAGGATCATACAAGGCTCCAGTTGCCAAACAAGGCCTGCTGCATCTTTTTGGTGATCGCCTGATAGGCTTTGCCCTTAGGGGTAATGATCAGGTGGCGCTGGTCCGGGCTGGAATAAAACATCTCCACCAATAAATGCTCACGGGGCAGGGCCTTCCCGATGCGCTCAGCCCACTCCACCACCAGCACCCCATCGCGCAAGGCCCGGTCCAGGTCCAGGATCTCCAGATCAAAGGGGCTCTCAGCGCTCAGGCGGTAGGCATCGGCGTGAAAGAGCGAGCCATTCACCGGGTGCCGGTACTCGTTCATGATCACAAAGGTGGGGCTGGTTACGTTGTCGGGGCTGCCCCAGCCCTGGGCGATGCCTTGCACCAGGGTGGTCTTGCCGCTGCCCAGGTCCCCTGAGAGCAGCACGCTCTGCCCCTTTTGCAGCAGCGAGCCCAGGCGCACGCCCACCCGGCGCGTTTGTTCCGGGCTGCGTGAGAAAAATTCAAAGGCGTGAGGGGCAAGAATCGGCATGGTTTTCTTATAGATTAATTGGGCTTTAATTATACCGCAGGCAGGCCCCGCAAACTTTATTACCCTGAGTAAAACTCCCAAATCGCCCAGTGGACTACATCGCCACACCCTCCCGCGATACCAGGGGTTACAATGGGCACCGGTGACCAGCGTGCTAGCTTATTCCCCTCCCCCCAATGAAAGCCCCGCCTGGGATGCCTGGCGCGGCCTCTCCGCCGCGGTGGTCGGCCTCGCGCTGCTCCTGGTCCTCGTCCGCCTGCCCTTCCTCTTCATCAACACCCCCGCCCAAGCCAGCAGAATCAGCGCCTATTTTTTCCTCGGTGCTTTCATCGACCTGCTTTACCTGAGCTTTTTGCTCATTTACATTTTCAGGCACTATCGCCAACGCCGGAGCCTTTGGCTCGTGTTGGCTTTTCTGCTCAGCCTGGCCAGCCTCTTCCTGCCCTTTGCCTTCCAATACTTCGCGGGCGGCAGCATCACTGCCAATGCCTCCCCGCTGCATATCGCCGTCCAGGCACTCGGGGTTGTGGTCATGCTGATGCTGCTTCTGCAGGCGCTGCGCGGTTTCCCGGTTAGAGTACTGGGCTGCATCCTGGCTGGCATCATGCT
>DHPL01000029.1:3686-13632 GCA_002407905.1 Anaerolineaceae bacterium UBA5365 | reverse complement strand
CCCAGCCTGGCAGCCTCAGCCATCTACCTGCTGGTGGACGCGGTTATTCTGCTTTTGATCTGCAAAATGGATGGGCCGCTGGGGCCGGCTGTGTAAACTGCTTACCCGTAATACCGGATCTGGTCCAAGGGGTATCGTCCCAGGAGCCCCATGGCCGTACGCGCGATGATCTGCGAGGAATCCGGCCGGCCCTGGGCCGCGCTGGCCGCGGCGTAGCGCTGCATTTCCTCGGGGTTGTCCAGCCAGCGCTGCAGCGTGGCCGCCACGATCTGCGGGTCGGTCTCCCAAATCCCCGCTTCGTGTTCCACTACGTAATCCACATTGCCGTCTTCCTGGCCGGGCATTTTGCTGTACAGAATGATCGGCAAACCGGCAATGAAAGCCTCGCTGATCGTTCCCGGCCCGGCCTTGGTCACAATCACGTCACAAGCCTGCATGTACTCGGGCATCTCACGCACAAAACCTTTTACAAAAACCGGGTAGGGGTAATCCTGCGCCTCTAGGCGGGCCTTTAATGCCTCGTTTTTACCGGCAATAATCACCATCCCGATCGGCACCCTGGCAGCCTTGATCGCCTCGATGGTCTCTTCCAGCGGCCCCATGCCCTCTCCGCCGCTGACCAAAAGCACCAGGGGCAGCTCAGCCGGCAGCCCCAGTTTCTCCCGCGCCTCGGCTCTTGCGGAAGGATGCCGGAATTTATCCGCGATCGGCAGGCCCACCACGCGCATTTTTGCCGGGTCCATGCCCAGCTTCAGGCCGCGCAGGCGCGCTTCCTCCGTGGGCACGATCAAAATATCAGTTTCCTTGGCGTACCACCACTGGTGTGTGCTCACCATATCGGTGATCACCGTCAGGTAAGCCGGGCGTTTGCCGCGCTTTTTATAGGCGCGCAATAGCGGCGTATTGATGATCGGGTGTACGGAAACAATCAGGTCGCAGGGGTGCTCATCGATCAGCCGGTCCACATGCTTGCGCACATAAGGCCAGATGACCTGCTGCAGCAGCGGCGCGGTCACGCGCTGGTTGCTGGCTAAAAAGCCGAATTCCCAAATATCCGGGATCTGCGCCATGGGGGCGTAGGTGTCCGGCGCGGTATTGAAGGGCGGAGGCGCGTAAAGCTTGAAGAAGTCCACCATCTCCCAGGTGAACTGCCCGCCAAACTCCACCTCCAGCGCTTCGATGATCGCCTGAGCAGCCGAGCGGTGGCCGCCGCCGGTATCGGAGAACATGAACATGATGTGCGGTTTATCCGCTGGGGTCGGATTGGGCATCTGCAGGTTTAGGTGTCAGTTTTTTCGTTCGCCGGGCCAGTTCGCGCCGGGTCAATAGTATCCGGTGGCCGCAAGTTAAGCAGACCAGGCCGATGTCTGCGCCAAGCCTAACCACCTCCCAATCGCTGCCGCCGCAGGGGTGCGCTTTGCGCATTTGCACTCGGTCGCCGATGGCCAGGTCGGGTAGCATAGGCGCATTATACCAAAGCGCATGTTACAATTCTTTCGCCCTGAACCCGCCTGAAAAAGCCGGTTTGGGCCCCTCAAAAAAGATGTTTAACCTGGCCCCTTCCGTCCTGATTTCCCGCCTGATCATCCTGGTGATCGCCTTTACGATCCACGAATTCTCCCATGCCAAGGTGGCCGACCTGCTGGGCGACGGCACCCCGCGCATGGCCGGGCGGCTCACGCTCAACCCGCTTGCCCACCTGGACCTGATGGGCACCTTGATGCTGCTCCTGATGGGTTTTGGCTGGGCCAAGCCCGTACCCGTGAACCCCGGCGCCTTGCGCCGCCGTACGCCCGCCGGCCTCATGCTCACCTCCCTCGCCGGGCCAAGCAGCAACCTGGTCCTGGCCGCCCTGGGGGCCATCCCCATCCGCCTGGGTCTCGCCAGTGCTTTCGACCCCTCTGTGGGCATCCTGCCCAGTTTGGGCGGCTTTTTGCTGGAGTTCGTCTACATCAACGTTGCCCTCTTCCTCTTTAACCTCCTGCCGTTCAGCCCCCTGGATGGCGGCTCCGTGCTGGAATTCCTCGTCCCGCCGCAGTGGCTGCCTTTCCTGGACGGCTTTCGCCGTTTCTCGCCCTACTTGCTCATCTTTGCCTTCATCATCGGCCCGCGCCTGGGGTTCGACCTCTTTGGGCTGATTTTGCGCCAACCCATCACCGCCCTCACCCGCGGTTTGCTCGGCATCTGATATGCCCTTTTACTGCTATATCCTGGAATGCGCCAACGGCCACTATTACACGGGTTGGACCACCGACCCGCAGCGCCGCCTTGAACAGCACCTGCAGGGCAACGCCGCGGCATACACCCGGCTTAACCCTGCCAGGCGTCTGGTTTATCTTGAAGAAACCGCCGACATGCCCGCCGCCCTGCGCCGTGAGGCAGCCATCAAGCGCCTAACCCGCCAGCAAAAATCCAGCCTGATCGCCAGCCCCAGCCAGAACCAAATTGCGAGCCTGATGGAAAAAACCGATGACTGAACCAAGCGGGAAGGGCTTCCAAATCATTTCGCCTGGCCGTGTGAACCTCATCGGCGAACACGTGGATTACAACGATGGGGTTGTTCTGCCCGCCGCCATCGACCGCGAAATCAAAATGCAGGTACGCCCCCTGGCCGAACCCCTGCTCATCCTGCACGCCCTGGACCTGGGCAAGAGCAGCAGCCTGGCCTTGGATGACCTGGATGCCCGCCAGGACCTGCAAGGCAACCCCCTGCAAACCTATGCCCTCTACCCTGCCGGCGTGGCCTGGGCCTTGCAGAAAGCCGGCCTGAGTTCCCCGGGCATGGAGGTAAGTTACAGTTCCAGCATTCCCATTGGCGCGGGGCTTTCATCTTCGGCCGCCGTGCAGGTGGGTTTTGCCCTGGCCTGGCAGGAGCTGGGCGGCTGGGAGCTGGACCCCATGCGCCTCGTCCAGCTTTGTCAGCGCTCCGAAAATCAGTTCATTGGGGTACAAAGCGGGCTGATGGACCAGTTTGCCGTGCGTTTTGGGGTGGCCGAGCACGCCCTGCGCTTTGATACCCGCAGCCTGGCCTGGCAGCCGGTGGCTTTGCCCCCGGAAACCTCCCTTGTGATTGCCGATTCCAGGGTGCGCCGCAGCCTGACCACCAGCGCCTATAACGAGCGCCGCGCCGATTGCGAAATAGCTGTGAGCACCATCCGGGAGCAGTTCCCCCAGGTGCAGGCCTTGCGCGACGTAACCCCCGCCATGCTCGCGGCCAACAAGGCCGTACTCAGCCCGCAGGTCTACGCCCGCGCCCAGCACGTGGTTGAAGAAATTGCCCGGGTAGACGATGCCATCGCCTGCCTGGCCATGGGCAACGAGGTAGGCTTTGGCCAGCTGATGTTCGCCAGTCATTTCAGCCTGCGCGATTTATACGAAGTTTCCTGCCCGGAACTGGATATTTTGGTCGAAATCGCCGCCGGCCTTCCCGGCTGCCTTGGCGCGCGGCTCACCGGGGCTGGTTTTGGGGGGTGTACGGTCAATTTGGTCGAATCGGATGCCGCCGCAAACTTTACGGCAAAGCTTGGCGAGGCCTATTTAGCCCGCACCGGCCACGAGGCTTCCATTTATGTCTGCCACGCTGCCCAGGGCGCCCGCGTGCTCTGGTAGGGACCGAGCTCTCGTGTCGGCCCACCAGTAAGACGCGTTGCACTGTCCAACGCGCCAAACAGAGCCCTAAGACTTGCCGGATATGGCGAAGCCCACTATTGCGGACGAGCCTCGCTACGCTCGACTCGCCCCTACAACCAGCACCTTAAGGGATGCTTGCGTTTGCGAGCTCATCCAGAAACGTGAAAGATTGTTTTCTTTGGGTAGCAATCGGAGAGCGTGGACCATCGTGGCGAAGCTACGCTACGCCACGACAAACTTTTCGAATTTATCTGCAAACACGAATTCTCGATAGGGTTCGAGCCTATCTCCTGAAGCGCATACGAGTTTTCAGCGGGGGTGGCCAGCCGGGGCAGACCCGAAATGTTTTCCTGCACAAATCCGCCCTAATAAATCTCCCTTAGGTTTCTGCATGGCCCAAGCCCAAGTACTTTTCAAAAAACGCGCGCAACTTTTCGAAAACGGTCTTTTTCTTTACCGCGCTGCGCTTGTCAAAAAGCGACATGGGTGGCAGTAGTTCCTCAAACTCTGTGCCTGTTGTGCGCATCTCACCATCTCTCAGCGCATTTTCGATATAGATCCGCGTGCGTTCCGGTTTCAGTGTTTCTTCATCAATAATCCGCTTTAGGTCAGCTTCCTTTTGTTCGCGTACATACTCAGGCCAGGCGCTCTCAATCTCCGTCTGCATATTCACCCGATCAATGAATCCTTCAATCAATTCGCGTTTACTGCGCAGGACCAAGCTGGCGCCGATTGCCCGGTCAATATTAGCCAGGATCTCTTTGTCCTCAAGATTGCTGGCTTTGTACTTCGCCACTAGCATCAGGATGTAATCAATGTTGATATCCACCTGCTTGATTAGCTCTACCTCAAAAACCAGGTCATCTTTGATGCTAGCCTTCTCTGCGTCCTCACGTGGCCGCATTTCCTGATATAGGTCAATGTAGATGCTCTGGTAATCCTGGAACTTGCGCTCCGAAAGAATCTCGTTACCTTCAAATTCATCAAAGGCCACCAGGATATTCCGCATCCGCAGGATAGCGCCATAAAGCTTGATGAATTCTTCACGGGCTGCTTCGCCCAGGATGGGTTTGCCTAAAGCAAAACTGGTCTCTAATTCTTCTACCAATTCCTTATAGCCACGCTGATGTTTACCATTATGCTCATATCCGTTGTAATACTCTGCATAGGTCTTCATCAGCACGATACCCCCGGCCTCTTTATTGCCAAAAAGGGAGATCGCGGCATCGGTTTCATCGCTTAAGTCTCGGAAGCAAACGATATTGCCGTAGGTCTTTACCGTGTTCAGAATGCGGTTGGTGCGCGAAAACGCCTGGATGAGGCCATGCTGGCGCAGATTCTTATCCACCCAAAGCGTGTTCAGGGTCAGGGCATCAAAGCCCGTCAGGAACATATTCACCACCAGAAGTAGGTCAATTTCCTTCTCCTTCACCTTCTTGGATAGATCGCGATAATAATTCTCGAACTTATCCGCGGAAGTATCGTAGGTGGTACCAAAAATCTGGTTGTAATCGGAGATGGCCGCTTCCAAAAATTCCCGGGATCTCAGGTCCAGCAGCTCGTTCTCGAAACCTTCGTCCGGCAAGCCGGCTTCCGGGTCATCTTCATTGGGGGTAAAGCTGTAGATCAGGGCCAGCTTGATATCCTTGCCCATTTCAGCAATCTGGTTTTTTAATTCAGCATAATATAGCCGTGCCGCGGCAATAGACGAAACGGCGAGAATAGAGTTGAATCCTTTTTTGGCCCTACCTTTAAAAGCGTAGAAGCCGGCGTCCCGCCGCGTTTTTTGGTCAAAATGTTCCAGCAGGTAACGTACCACTTCCTGGATGCGCTCCGGATGGTTAAGTGCCTCCTCGGTCTTGATTCCGGCCACGTCAACATCGCTAACCCCATCGGCCATGCGCATCGTGTTGATGTAATCCACCCGAAAGGGCAGCACATTGCCGTCGTTGATCGCGTCTACGATGGTGTAGGTATGCAGGCGTTCCCCGAAAGCTTGCTCGGTGGTTTGCAAGCCGGGCAAGGCGCCGCTGCTGGCATTTGCCGCAAAGATGGGGGTGCCGGTGAAGCCGAAAATGTGATAATTTTTAAAGCTTTTAGTGATTGCCTTGCGCATTTCCCCAAACTGCGAACGATGACATTCATCAAAGATCAGCACCACATGCTTGCGGTAAATATCGTGCGCCTTATTGCCCCGCGTGAACAGATCCAGCTTTTGAATGGTAGTGATAATGATGCGGGCATTGGGGTCTTCCAATTGTTTCTGCAATACGCGGGTGGAACGGTTGCCATTCGCCGCGCCTTTCTGAAACTTGTCATACTCGGCCATGGTCTGATAGTCCAGGTCCTTACGGTCCACCACAAAGAGCACCTTGTCAATACCTTCCAGGCGCGTGGCCAGCTGTGCTGTTTTAAAGCTGGTAAGCGTCTTGCCGCTGCCGGTAGTATGCCAGATGTAACCACCGGCCTGGGTGCTGCCCATCTGCTTGAGGTTGCCGGAGCCAACGATGCGGTTCAAGATACGCTCCGTGGCCGCGATCTGGTAGGGGCGCATCACCAGCAGCATCTCCTCGCTGGTAAATACGCAATAGCGGGTAAGAATGTTCAGCAGGGTATGCTTCGAGAAAAAGGTTTTGGTAAAGTCCACCAGGTCGGGCAGGTTGCGGTTGGTAGCATCGGCCCAAAAGCTGGTGAATTCAAAGCTGTGGCTGCCCTTTTTGCCGCCCCCTGGCCGGGCTTCTCGTTCTTTAAGGTGCTTGTAGCGCGTGGTGTTGGAGTAATACTTGCTGTGGGTGCCGTTGGAAATCACAAAGATCTGCACGTACTCAAAGAGGCCGCTATCGGCCCAAAAGCTCTCCCGCTGATAGCGATTAATTTGATTAAATGCCTCGCGCAGGGCCACGCCCCGGCGCTTTAACTCCACGTGCACCAGCGGAAAGCCATTCACCAATATAGTCACGTCGTATCGATTTTCGTATTTGCCGCCGGCGCTGCCATATTGGTTTAGGACCTGCAGGCGGTTATTGTGAATGTTTGTTTTATCGATCAGGTAAACATTCGTAAAGCTGCCATCCTCGCGGTTAAGCACCTGCACATGGTCTTCCTGAATGCGGCGCGTTTTTTCGATGATGCCTTCGTTTTTGGAGGCGATTTTTTCCCTGAAGAAGCGTTCCCATTCGCTGTCCGTGAAACTGAGGCGGTTCAGCGCTTCCAACTGGATGCGCAGGTTATTGATCAGCGCCTGTTCGCTGGGCACCACGATTTTTTCGTAGCCCTGGTCTTCCAGTTGAGCAATGAAGCCCGCTTCAAGCTGGGCTTCACTTTGGTAATCGCTGGCATCGTAGGGGCTGGGCTCGCATTCTGCCACCACCGTGGCCAGGGGCATGGAGGCAACCAGGTTGTATAGGCTCATGATTCTGCCTCCTTGAAGCTTAGCAGTTGGTCGCGGTAATACTCGTATTGTTTTTGGCGGGCCGCGATTTCGGCGGGCAAACCCGTCTTGATGTCGTGCACCATGGCGTCAAATCGATCAAGAATTGCCACGACTTCGTTTTGAATAGCCATTGACGGTATGGGAATCCTGATTTCCATTAATGCAGGAACGCTCGTGTGAACCACTTTACTCTTGATTTTTCCTTTGCTTTTTTGCGCCTGAGCGTGAGTGGTAGATAGAGCATAAGCAACATATTTAGGATTTTGCGTGTGTTTCATCACGGCAATATCACCCCCAGCCAAGCATTTCTTATTTCCTCGATACACAGAAGATTTCCCAATTTCTTCCACTTTTTCTCCGGTTATTGCAAAAAGCAGATCTCCATGCTCGAAATATTTCTTTGACTTGATTGTATCCGGGTCAGTATACTGGTCTGGTGTGTCGAAAGAGACGCCAAACTTTGTGTAGATGTCCCCATACCTAACGCAAGGCACACCGGCAGAAGTAAGGTCTTCCCTCCTAATTCCCGCTCCGCGATAGAAATCTGTAGAAATCTCACTTAATTTCTTCCATTCGGTTAGGATTGTCTGTCTGTCTGTCTGCTCAGGGAAGCTTAACAGAAAATCCCTGTAGTATTCGTATTGTTTAATGCGTGCTTCCAGCTCCGCTTCCAGCTCCGCTTTAAGGATTGTAAAAGCATCCAATGTATCCGCAACCCTTTGTTGCACTTCTAATGGTGGCAAAGGTATTATTATTTTTGCAAGGTCCGAACTATACACATGAGGTATACCAGCACCTTTTTTTTTTCGATAGATTAATTCTTGTTTAGAGAGCAGAAAATGGTAGAGAAATTTTATGTTAAGCCGTTCATCAGGATCAACACTGAATGCATCAGAAACAAAAACAGGCTCATTCCAATAAGAGACAAAACCTGCATAAGCCCCGCTGCTTGAAATCGTGATTGTTTCACCTGTTCTATTGTACTTATCGCCATAGTAGGCTGGCTTCTGTCCTCCAGCTATAACGGGTATTTCACCCTCCCCTAGATTCTTCCGAGTGATACTTTTTCCCTTATTAAACTTGCATAATGATCCTAGGGGCAGGTGAGGTGCTGCCAATCCAAAAAGCTTATAACCACCTGTTATTGCGGATTCCATTTTCAAACCTCAATTTCCGCAATAATTGCGTCAATTTCCATTCTCAATTCGTTTACACGCTCCGCGATGCGACTTATTTCAGCATTGAGCGCTTTGATATCTACTTTCTCGCTGGTATCTTCCTTCTCCACATAATTCGAAACGCTCAGGTTATAGTCATTCTCAGCCAGCTCCGCGTTGGGCACCAGGCGCGCCAAATGAGCTGAGTCCATGCGGTCGCTATAGAGTCCCAGAATCCGTTCGATGTTCTCATCGCTCAGTTGGTTCACCTTACTCGTCTTCACAAACTGGGCGGTAGCGTCTATGAAAAGCGTGGCGTTATCACGCTTGCTCTTTTTAAGCACCATGATGCAGGTGGAAATGCTGGTGGTCTGAAAAAGCTTCTCCGGCAGGGCAATGATCGCGTCGATGTAATTATTATCAATGAGGTATTTCCGGATTTTCTTTTCTGCCCCGCCCCGGTACAAAATCCCCGGGAAGCAAACAATGGCTGCGGTGCCGTTGGTGGCCAGCCAACTCAGCACGTGCATAATAAAGGCCAGATCAGCAGCTTTTTTGGGCGCCAGCACACCCGCGGAGGCAAAGCGCGGGTCGTTGATCAGCAGTGGGTTGGCGTCACCGGCCCAGCGCAAAGAGTACGGCGGGTTGGAAACGATGGCCTCGAAAGGCTCATCATCTAGATGTACGGGAGCAATCAGGGTGTCGCCCAGGGCAATATCAAATTGGTGGTAGCCAATATCATGCAAAAACATATTGATGCGGCAGAGGTTATAGGTGGTTAGGTTCACTTCCTGCCCAAAAAATCCGTTGCGTACATTCTCTTTGCCTAAAATCTTGGCAAACTTCAAAAGCAATGAGCCGGAACCGCAAGCCGGGTCGTAAACCTTGTTCACCTGGCTTTTGCCCAGCACGGTAATGCGCGCCAAGAGCTCTGAAACATATTGGGGGGTAAAAAATTCTCCGCCGCTTTTGCCGGCGTTGGCAGCATACATGCCCATGAGGTACTCATAGGCCTCGCCAAAGGCATCAATGTTATTATCCTGGTAGCGCCCCAGGTTCATGCCGGCCACGCCGTTCATCAGGCGCACCATGCGGTCGTTGCGTTCAGCTACACTGGCCCCCAGGCGGTTGCTATTTACGTCAATGTCGTCAAAGAGGCCTTTAAAGTTTTTTTCGCTTTCGGTACCCAGGGCCGAAGCTTCAATCTGCGTAAACACTTCCTTGAGGCTCATGTTTAGGTTGGGGTCCGCCGGGGCGCGTTGAAGCAGGTTTTCAAAAAGCTGGCTGGGCAGAATAAAGAATCCTTTATTGTTCACCAGTCTCTGGCGGATGGTTTCGGCTACCTCATCGGCTTCGTGGGCATACGCATAGCCTAAATTCCCGGCCTGGTGCTCTATCTGGTCCACATAATCGCGAAGGTGCTCCGAAATATAGCGGTAAAAGAGCATCCCCAGCACATATTGCTTAAAATCCCAGCCGTCAATGCTGCCCCGCAATTCGTTGGCGATGTTCCAAATCGCCCGGTGTAGTTCCGCTCGCTCCTGCTGATGCGTCCGTTCAGACATTCAACCCTCCGGAAAAGTTGTTAGTTTCGCGGAACTCAAGGCGCTCCTCAACCATAATAATAGCCCAGAGTACCATTTAGGTGTTTGAAAAATCCCTGTTTTGCCGGCTACGCCGCTTATGGGCGCATACGCCGGGTGCTCACCACCACCAAAAACAAGCC
>DHPL01000029.1:2529-3436 GCA_002407905.1 Anaerolineaceae bacterium UBA5365 | reverse complement strand
GGCAAGGCTCCCGTGGCGGTAACCATCTGCATCATGCCGGCCACCGGGGTGCCGTTCAGCTCGGGCACCAGGGTGCCGCCCACTGGCAGCATCGGCGTACCAGCCACCATGACCACCTGCGTGCCCTGGACCATGCCCACCAGGCCCGGCAGGGCGCCCTTCCCGGCAGGGTCCAGCGTGGCCCCGGGGTTCAGGGTGGCAAATGCCTGGGCGGTAGCGGTCATCATCCCTTCCGGCGAAGCCCTGCGAATCAAAAGGATGTCGCCCGGGTGAATGATGTCCTTATCGTCCAAATTGTTCAACGCTAAAAGCTCCTGCAGGTCCACATCGTACTCCTGGGCGATCGCCACCAGGGTCTCACCGGAAGCCACGGTGTGATAAACGCTGCCATCCGCGTGCGGAGTGGAGGTAGGGAAAGTGTTCTGGGCCTGCACGAAAAATGGCGTCACCACTTCTCCCGAGGCTTGTACCGGGGCAATGCCCTGATAGACCAACGCGGCCATCAGCACCAGACCAATGACCATCAGCCCCATGAACAGCTTGGATTCTTGCTTCATCTTGTACCTGAGCTTTCCATGGCGTCCATTGCCCTCACAATTTCAGCCGGTATTTTTGTGATTAAGGGTGTACAAGTTCCATGCCCAAGCATAGGCCTCTGCCGTCCTTTGCCAGGCCGCACCAGGGTGGATTGGCAGGCCAGCCAGGCTTGCACTATAATGCGCCCTATGCAAGAACAAGATCAAATTCAAGTCAAGCGCGCCAAAACCAGCCCTGGCCTGCAGCCCGTATTTGTGGTCGTGGCCGGAGTCTTGCTGGCGCTCATCGCGGCCATTGGCGCCCTTTTCCTCTTCGAAAACGCCCATGCCGCCCGGGTTTATTCGGGCGTACATGTTGCCGGCATCGATCT
>DHPL01000029.1:0-2356 GCA_002407905.1 Anaerolineaceae bacterium UBA5365 | reverse complement strand
ACCGGCCAGCTGCTGCTCACCGATGGCGGCAACAAGTGGTTTTTCGCCCCCGAGGCCCTGGGCTATAGCAACAACACCATCCGCTCGGCCGACGCGGCTTTTCAGCTGGGCCGGCAGGGCAGTTTTATCAACAAAGTTTCCCAGCAGCTCCAGGCAGCCGGCAGCGGCATCAATCTGGACCCGGTGGTCACCTACGACCAGAGCCTGGCCTATAAGGTTCTGCAGGGCATTGCCACCCAAATTGACCGGCCGGTTCTGGAAGCCGGCATCGCGCTCAACGGCGCTGAAGTTTCCGTCACCGAAGGCCAGCTAGGCCGCCAATTGGATATCACCGCCTCGCTCAAGGCCATCGAAGCCGTGATGCTCCAGCAAAACGACGGTGTCATCCCCTTGGTGGTTACCGAAGTTCCTCCGGCGGTGATGGACGTAAGCGCCTCGGCTGAACAAGCCCGCCAGATCCTCTCCGCCCCGCTCACCCTGCTCATGCCCGATGGCAGCGCGGAGCCCGACCCCTGGACACTTCCGCCCAACGATATCGCTAAGCTCCTGATCATCAGCCATGCCCAGCCCGGGTCCCCCCAGCCTTTTGAGATCAGTATCAACGCGCCGGCACTCACCAGTTACCTCAACAGCATCGCTCCCGGCATTTATCAGGCCCCCAAAAACGCGCGCATGTTCTTTAATGAAGAACGCGGCGAACTGGAAGTGACCCAAAACGCCACCATCGGCCGCAGCCTGGATATCGAAGCCACGGTGCAGCAAATCAGCGATCAACTCTCCGCCGGTCAGCACGAGATCGCCCTGGTGATGAAGAACGAAGACCCCCTGGTCAAGGACGATACCACCGCGGCCAGCCTGGGCATCACCCAGCTGGTGCACAGCGAAACCAGCTACTTCTACGGTTCCGACCCAGCCCGCATCCAAAACATCCGGGCGTCCTCAGAATCCTTCAACGGGGTGATGGTCCCGCCCAACTCCGTGTTCAGCATGGCCGATTACCTTACGGATATCTCCCTGGAAAACGGCTACGCAGAAGCCCTGATCATCGTGGGCGACCAAACGGTGAAAGGCGTTGGCGGCGGTGTTTGCCAGGTAAGCACCACGCTCTTCAGGGCAGCCTTCTTTGCCGGCTACCCCATCGTGGAACGCCACGCGCATGCCTACCGGGTGTACTATTACGAGCAGCGCAGCAATGGCGGTAACGACCCCAACCTTGCCGGCCTGGATGCCACCGTATTCGTGCCCCTGGTGGACTTTAAATTCCGCAACGACACGGACAACTGGATCCTGATGCAGACCGAGATGACCGACAGCTCGCTCACCTGGAAGTTCTACAGCACCTACGATGGCCGCACGGTGGATTGGTCCACCACGGGCGTGACCAATGTGGTCTCCCCGCCGGATCCGGTGTACCGCGAGAATCCGGATTTGGCCGAAGGTCAGATCCGCCAGGTGGACTGGGCGGTGGACGGCGCAGATGTTACCGTGACCCGTTACGTCTACCGCGATGGTCAGGTGATCACCTCGGACAATATTTCAACCCACTTCGTAGCCTGGCCGAATGCCTTCGACTACGGCCCCGGCACGGAGATCCCCGGCGAGTAAGTTCTTCCAAGGCGAAACTGCCCGGGAGTTAAGGGAACGAATCGGGGCTTATCTGCGTCTTAACAAAGACAAGGCAGGCAAAGCCGCGTTCTTAATGATGGTACAATAGCGCTGATTTTAGCGCCCGATACGGAGAAAATTATGGTAAATCCGGACCTTCTAGACCTGTTACGCTGCCCAGTTTGTGTAAAAGAAGACAAAGGCGAACTTGAGCACTTCAAAGAATCCTGGCTGATCTGCCACGACTGCGGGCGCAAATACCCCATCTGGGAAGACATCCCCGTGATGCTCATCGAAGAAGGCGATAAATGGCAAGCCGCAGCCAAAGAAGGCCTGCCCATCCCGCCGCCCAAGCCTGAATAATTTTCCTTGATCGCCTGGGATATCCAGGCGCTTTCTTTCTGAGGCCCAATGACCAAAAGCCAGCCAAATGATAATTTAAACCCCAAGGCCCCCAAAGGCTTCTTGCCTGCGGACCGCGGCAGCCGGATCCGCTTAGGGATCCTGATCTTGCTCGGCCTGATTCTCGGCACGGTGGCCTTTGTTGCCACTTCCCGCTTCGTCTCGGGCATGACCATCGTCAACCTGCCGGGCGAACCGGTGCTCCAAAACCAGGCGCCTGCCGCCACCGACGCGGTGACCGGCGAATTGCTGCCCACCCCAACCACTCCGCCTCCCGCGGCCATCGAAGTGCCCCAGTGGGATGGCAAATCCCGGGTGAATGTGCTGGTCATGGGCCTGGACGCGCGCG
>DHPL01000031.1:9185-9685 GCA_002407905.1 Anaerolineaceae bacterium UBA5365 | reverse complement strand
AGACCCGAGGAGAGGAGCCTCGAAACATGCATCAATACGAACTTGTATTCATCCTCCAGGGAGACCTGGACGAAGCCACCCTGGAAACAGCCGTGGAGACCGTACAGACGCTCATCACCAACGCCAAAGGTGAGATCGTCAAAACCGAGCGCTGGGGCAAACGCCGCATGGCTTACCCCATCCGCAAGATGAACGAGGGTTATTACACCTTCATTTCCTTCCATCACAACCCGGAAGAGATCGTCAATCTCAACCGCAGCCTGGGCTACAACGAGCAGGTGCTGCGTTCCATCGTCGTGCGTGTGGCATAGTTAGGAGCAATAATGACCGAATCAAGACCCCGTGAAAGCCGTGAAGACCGCGGTCCGCGCGAAGGCGGCCGCCGCTATGTCTCCCGCCCTAAGTTCTGCCAGTTTTGCAGCGATAAAAACCTGGTGATCGACTACAAAAACGTGGATATGATGACCCGTTTCATCAACGAAACCGGTAAAATCCGCCCC
>DHPL01000031.1:0-9074 GCA_002407905.1 Anaerolineaceae bacterium UBA5365 | reverse complement strand
AACGAAACCGGTAAAATCCGCCCCCGGCGCCAAACCGGCACCTGCGCCAAACACCAGCGCGAGATCGCTAAAGCGGTCAAAAACGCCCGGCACATCGCCCTCATTCCTTTTGAAGGTGACCTCTGGGCCGATTCTAACTAGGGAGGGCATCCATGCCCAAGAGTAATCTGCCCCCCAAGCTGATCACTAAAAAGCACATCGCCCGGCAGGAGAAAGAAGCCCAGCAGATTCGCTTGATCAAGATCATCAGCACGGTTGTACTGGCGATCGTTTTAGGCCTGCTGGCTTATGCCGTGGTTGATACCCAAATTATTAAGCCCAATCGCACCGTGGCTCAGGTTGGCGAACTGAAACTGACCGCCAAGGAGTTCCAGCAGGACGTCACATATGCGCGCATCAATCTGATCAACCGCGCGTCACAGTACATCCAGTATGCCCAGATGTTCAGCGGAATGGGCGATTTTTCGAGTGCCGCCCAGCAGATCGCCGCGCAGCTGGATACCCCGCAGGATATCGGCAGAACGACGGTAAACCGAATGGTGGACCAGGTCTTAATCCGCGAAGAGGCCGCAAAGCGCGGCATCAGTGTGAGTTCCGCGGAAGTGGACCAGGCCTTAGAAAAAGCCTTTGGCTTCTTCCCCAACGGTACCCAGACACCTACGATCACTCCGACTGCCTTTGCCACCCCAACCCTGAGCTCAACCCAAATCGCGCTGGTTGGACCAACCGCCACCGCCATGCCTACAGCCACCCAAGCTGCGGCAGAGCCTACCGGGCAGGCCTCAGCTGAGGAAACACCGGCTGCGGAAGGCACGGCTCAACCTGCAACCGAGGCCGGCACAGCCACCCCGGAGCCTTCTCCCACGCTGGAGCCCACCATCACCCCTACGCCAACCGCGTACACAACCCAGATATTCGGGTCTGAATGGTCCGGCTATATGGCCAGCATCAAGAGTTTCGGTGTTTCAGAAGCCTTCGTGCGCAGTAATTTCGAAAACGGCTTGCTGCGTGAAAAAATGACCGCGGAGATCACCAAGGATATGGAACCCTTTGCTGACCAGGTATGGGCACGCCATATTCTGGTAGCCACTGAGGACGAAGCCCTGAGCATCATCAAGGACCTCAAAGCCGGTAAAGACTTCAAGGAACTGGCTGCCACCTTTAGCACCGACCCCGGCTCCAAAGATAACGGCGGAGACCTGGGGTGGTTTGGTAAAGGCCGCATGGTCAAAGAATTTGAAGACGCAGCATTCGCTCTGGAAAATGTTGGCGATATCAGCGAGCCCGTTCAAAGCGTGCATGGCTGGCATATTATCCAACTGCTGGGTAAAGGCAAAAACCCCATGGACGCCCAAAGTTTTGAAACCGAGAAGGAAAACTTCTTCAATGAGTGGCTCAAGGGTATCCGCGATGCCCGCACTGACATCGTGATCAATGAAGATGTCTGGTCGGCAATTACTCCCAGTACACCGGATGTGCCCGCCAGCATGCGCCAGGAGCTGATCAACCTGCTGCAGCCTGCGCCATCCCCCGCAACGCAGGATGTACTGCCGCAAGTCGAACCGGCAGCGCCTGCGGAGCCTGAAGCAACCGCGGAAGCACCGGCTACTAAGTAAGCCTCTTAACCTATAAGAGCCATCCAAAAGGATGGCTCTTTTTTTATCACCTTTTCTAACCTTCCTGGAGGTATTCCGCGTCCACTTCATCCAGACGCAGGCTCATTAGCTGGCTCGTGGAGTCGCGGCCCATGGTTACCCCATAGATCACGTCGGCGGCTTGAACGGTGTTGCGATTGTGGGTGATCAGCAGGAATTGGGTTTCTAGGGCCAATTCGCGCAAGAGGTCAATAAAGCGCCCCACATTGCTTTCGTCCAGCATGGCATCCACCTCATCCATGACGCAAAACGGCGTGGGAGAAATTTTTAGCAAAGAGAATACCAGGGCCACCGCGGTCAGGCTGCGCTCACCACCGGAAAGCAGCACTAAGCCCTGCTCGCGCTTGCCGGGTAGGCGGGCTTCAATCTCGATGCCCCCCTCAATTGGGTCGCTTTCGTCCAGCAGGACCAAGCGGGCCGAACCCCCATTGAACAGGCGTTGGAACATCTTGCTAAACTCAGCATTTACTGCCTGGTAGGTGGATAAGAACTCCCGGTGCATGATCTCATCCAACTCCTTAACCAGGCTATGAATATCCGCGATGGCAGAATTAAGGTCTGCAATTTGGGTTGTGAGGCTCTGATAGCGCTCCTGCACTTCCCTGAACTCGTCCTCAGCTTCGATGTTCACCACACCGATTCGCCGCATCTGCGCTTTTTGAGCCCTGATCTCATCCTCAATACCTGCCGGCAAGTCCGCGATCTCCGGCAGGCTTTCAATCACCATATCCGGGAAAGGCAGGGGCGTATCCTGGGAATAGTTTTGCTTGTATTCCAACTCGATCAGACCAAAGTCGTCCTCGATGCGATTTTTGAGATTGATCGTTTTTTCCTGCTCGCGGGCTAATTCCAGCTGGTGGTGCGTGAGCTGCCTTTCCTTCAGGCTCAGGTCTTGCTGGGTTTGGCTTTCCATATCCGCAAGCAATTTAAGCTCGCGTTCCATTCCTTGCAGTTCCAGGGCCAATGGTTCGAGCGATTCACTTTTCATAGCGGAGGAGGCTTGAGCGTGACCCTCAGTGGCTACGCGCAGCTGTTCTGTACTTTCAGCTATCTCTCCCAAAGCTTTAAGGGTTTCCTGCAAACGTTGTTTAACCGACTCCAACTGCTGGGTATCCGCTTTTTGGCGCAAACCTAAGTTCTGCAGGTTCACGCGGGCATGCCCCAAAGCCTGGTCCACTACTTTTCGCTCAGTTTCAAGGTACTGGTAGCGCTGTTCCAGGGTTTCCAAATTTTGTTCCCGCAGCGTTTTTCGCAGACCATCCAGCTCTTCCTGCCAGGCTGCGAGCTTTCCGCTCAGTTCCTTCTCCCGGACCTCACTGCTGTCTCTTTGGGTCTTGGAGCGCGTCAAAGCTGCTTCCTGGTCCGTTGCCTGGCGTTCCAGCAGGGTCAATTGGCTCAAGCTTTTATCCAGTTCCAATTGGGCCTGGGAAAGTTCCCGCTGATGGTTCTCAGCCCGAATTTGCAAAGCATTAAGCTTTCCGCTGCTCGCATTCAGGTCGTTTTCCAAGGCCTGCGCCTGGTTCTGCAGGTGCTTATCGAGTTCATCCAGCTTTTCCAGCTCTGTCTTGTTTTGGGCCAGGGCCGTCTCCAGGTCACGCCGGGTCCGCTGGTAGGATACCTTGCTGCCGCCTTTGGCGCTCCCTAGTATCGTTATCCCGTTATCCAGAAAGAGTTCGCCTTTCAAGGTCACCAGATGATAGGCAGTTCCAGCAGCGCGCAGCTTTTGGGCGGCTGCCGCGTCTTCAACCACCAGGTAATGCCCCAAAAGCGCATCCACTACCAGCTTTAAACCCGCGGCGTTGCCAACCAATTCGCTAGCGGCGGCGATGATTCCCTGCGGCACAGGCCCCAAGCCGGACTTCTTCCGCGAATCCCGGCTGGCCAGCAGGGCAACCCGTTCGTCGGTCGAGGTTTCGATGCCCTCAATGACCGCCCGGTCCAACTCGCCATCCTCCAGCACGAGCAGATCGATCGCTTCGCCGAGGGCCACAGCGATGGCCGCCTCGTACTTTTCTTCCACATCCAGCTTGGTGGCCAGGTCGGTCCAGTCTCGCGTGCCATTCCTGCCCTTCTGCCCCAAAACCGCCTTGGCACCTTCTGAAAATCCGGTCAGGCTTTCCTGGCTTTGCACCAGCAGGTCCAGCCGGTTTCGGAGCTGGTTTTCAGCGAGGTTCAATTGGTTTCTGCGCTGATTATTGGCATCCCGGTCCTGGCGCAAGCGTGTTTCAGATGCAACGAGTTCCTCACGTTTGGCTGCGGCAGCTTTGCGTTCCGCCTCAAGCGTATTCAATGCTTCAGCGAACCTGCTTACATCACCTTTCTGATTGGCAGTTTTTTCCGCCAGCTCAGCTTTCTGCGTGGTGTTATTGCGCATGCTTGTCTCAAGCTCTTCCAAACGCTCGCCCAAGTCCTTGCGGTGGGAACGAATGGAAACCAGCTCCTTCTCAGCATCCAGCACCTGGCCCTGCAGACTGTGGCGTTGGTGCTCCAGTTTTTGCCGGGCCTGTCTGCCTGCCTCCAGACTTGTGCGTGCGGTTTCATGCTCGGCTGCCAGCTCCGCCAATTCCTGCTCACGTTTTTCTACTTCCGCCTGGCTTGCAGCGATGGCCCTTTCCCCCGAGCGCACGGTCTCTTCCAGGATACCCTGGTCGCTTTCAAGCTGGCTTTGGTTTTGCCTTGCCAGCCGTCCGCGTTCCTCCAGGATGGCCAGATCCTGGTTTTGGTTGCGGATCAAATCGCTTAGGCCCTGCAGTTCGTCCCGCAGATGGTTGTAATTGACGCGGGCGGCCTCCACCTTGTCCCGCAGCATACCGCTCTCCGTCCGGTTATCCAGCAAAATCTGGTTGGCTTCGTCGGCCCGCTTTTTTGCCTGCTCCAGGTCCCGGTTGATCCGTTCCAGCTCCCGCTGGCTTTTCAGCCAGTGAAAGCCGTACCAATCACGCAGGTTGCGCTGCAAGTCCTCCCGGACCTGTTTATATTCGCCTACCCGCGCCGCCTGCTTCTCCAGGCTGCGCAAACGCGGCCGCAGTTCGTCCATGATGTCCGATGCCCGCTCCAGGTTGCGCTGGGTAGCCTCCAGGCGGCGCAAAGCTTCTTCCTTGCGGCTGCGATACAAACCGATGCCGGCCGCTTCCTCGAAGAGCTTGCGGCGTTCGTCCGGCTTGATCGAGAGCGCCTGGTCTACCAGCCCCTGCCCGATGATCGTGTAAGTCCGGTCAGAGAGGCCGGTCTTGGCCAAAAGTTCGTGAAAATCGCGCAGGCGTACGCGCTGTCCGTTGATCAGGTATTCGTTCTGTCCGTCCCGGTAAGCCCGCCGGGTAAGTACCACCTCGCTGTAATCGATCGGCAGCCAGGCTTCGGCATTGTTGAAGTGAATCGACACTTCCGCCATGCCAGCCCGCGACCGCTGTTCCGAGCCGGAGTAGATCATGTCCTCGGTCTTTTTCGCACGCAGCAGGGAATAGGACTGCTCGCCCAATACCCAGCGGATCGCATCGGCTACATTCGATTTTCCAGACCCATTCGGACCGACGATCGCCGTGATCCGGGCAGGAAATTCCAGCTCAGTCTGGCGGGCAAAGGTTTTATAACCGTGCAATCCCAATGAGGCTAAACGAGTATCCATCTACAAATCCCTAATTTCTAATGTGATCAGCGCGTCCGCGGCCGCGCTCTTCTCAGCGCTTTGCTTGCTCACGCCGCTGCCTTCACCGAGCCTGGTTTCATTCACCCATACCGCCACCCTAAAGTTCTTGGCGTGGTCTGGCCCGCTTTCTCCCACCAGTTCATAGTGCGGTGAGCCGAATCCCTGCGCCTGAGCCCACTCCTGAAGGCGGCTTTTTACGTCTTCGTCGCTGCGGTTGAAGATGATCTTGTCGGCTTCCTCAGCAACCAGTGGCAGCACCAACTGCTTCACGGCTTCCATGCCGCCATCCAGGTAAACTGCGGCGATCAGCGCTTCGAAGGCATCGCAGAGGATCGGGGCCCTATCCCGTCCGCCGGCCTGTTCCTCACCCTTACCCAGCAGCAAGGCCTGGCCCAGTCCGATCTTTCGAGCGAATTCAGCCAGTTTCTGGGTATGCACCAGGGAAGAGCGGATCTTGGTCAGGAAGCCTTCGCGTTTTTCCGGGTATTGCTTGTACAGCCATTCGGCAACTACAAAGGCAAGGATGGCATCGCCAACGAACTCAAGGCGTTCGTTGTCTTCCAAGGCTTCGCGGTTCTCATTCAGGTAGGAACGGTGCGTCAGCGCGCGGCGCAGAAGGAATTTATCCTTAAATTCAACGGGTAAAAAATCTTCCAGTTTTTGGGTTGCGTTCGGATTCATAAGACCTCCGAACTGCCGGTGCGTCTATCATCAAGCAATTGATGCCAAACGGTCCAGCAGTTCACACTAGTTTTCAAGCATATTTTAACCCAGAACCGCTCAATATCAACACCACCGGCTTTGGCCATTCGCTCCCAAAGGCGCGGTACGCCGCCCAGACCATTGCCGAAGTGGGTTCCACATAAAATCCCTGCTGGAGCAACTGCTGCCAAGCGATCTGAATTTCGTCTTCCCCAACGCTGTGCACCGTATCCCGCCTCCGGTCCAAAGCCGCGATGATTTCATCCAAGCGGGCTGGGCTCTCAACCTGAGTGCCCTCCGCGATGCTCTTCCCCCGCGACCCCGCGAAGCCTTGCCCCTGCCAGAGCCGCGCGATCGGCGCGCAATTTTCAGGTTGGACGCCAACATGGCTTATGCTGCGCGGCCGGTTCAAGTAGGCCTCCAGGCTGCGAGCGCCTAAGAGCGTCCCGAGGAAGAGCGAACCGTGCCCGGCCGGCGCCACCACGGTGCCTGGAAGCTGCCCCAAGTCCTCGTAGAGTTCATAGATGATGCCGGCATAGGCAGCCAGATGGAACGGCTGCAGAGCGTGGGAGCCATAGGGCAGGCCTTCCTCGCATACGGCTATTTCAACCGCTTGATGCGCTGCCTCGCGCGCTCCGGGAACAGGCACCACCTCCGCTCCCGCTCGCGTGATTTGCTGCCTTTTTGGCCCGGATGTGCTCTCTGGCACATAAATACGGCTGGTGATCCCAAAAGCCTTGCTGTACAAGGCTAGTGAGGCGCCGGCGTTCCCGGATGAATCTTCTACCACTGTCTCGATCCCGCGCTGACGTAATTCGCTGATCAATAGCGCCGTGCCCCGGTCCTTAAATGATCCTGAAGGGTTCAGATGCTCGCACTTGGAGTACACGCCATCAACCCCACTTAGAGGCACCAACGCGGTAGACCCCTCGCCCAGATAGGTGACCGGCCCGGAACTGCCAAAACTGGCGCGATGCCGCCATATGCCTTTCTGCTCTGTTTCCGCCGGGCTAAACTTTAGGGGTCCGCAGACCCACTTACCGCCGCAATCCGGGCAGTACGCGGGCAAGCCGCTGGGTGGGTAGGGAGAGCCGCAGTTTCCGCAATAATATTGGTTTTCAGGCATGCATTAATTGTAACGCAGGCATCCCTCCCTCGGCGAAAGCAATGGCTGCAATGGTAGAATTTAAGCATGGCACCTGCATGGGCTAACGAAGCCAACGTCCTCGAATTTGAGACCGAACTGTATTCCGGTCCCCTGGATTTATTGCTGGACCTGATCCAGCGTGCGGAGCTGGACATCACCAAGCTCTCGATCGCCAAAGTGACCGACCAATTTTTGGCCTATGTTCAGGCGAATCAGGATGCAAACCCCGATTACATCTCGGAATTCCTCATTTTGGCCACCAAGTTGGTGCAGATCAAAAGCGAGACCCTCCTGCCCAGGCCGGTGATCCGCCTGGAAGAGGAAGAAGACCCCGGCGAAGCCCTGGCCCGCCAGCTCCTGCTCTACCGGGAGATCAAAAACGCGACCAGCTGGCTTAATTCCCGCCTTGCCCAGAACCTGCGCTCCTACCTGCATTTGCCCCCCCGTTATCCGATGAATGTGAGCTTCGACCTTTCCGGCTTGGAGGCCCAGGATTTGGTATTGGCGCTCGAAGCGCTCATGAGCCGCGAAGCCCCCATCCAGCCCGGTTCGCTCATCAGCATCCCGCGGCACACTCTGCAGCGCAAGGTACAGGAACTCATCAGTTCGCTGCGCAGCCAAAACCGGGTCAGCTTCAGGACCATGTTGGGGGAAAAGCCCAGCCGCCTGGATACGGTTGTCCTGTTTTTGGCAATTTTGGAACTGGTAAAACAGCACGTCGTCCACACCAGCCAGGACGGAAACTTTGGCGATATCGTGGTTGAGCCCACCGAGGAAGCTGAGCTTTCGATGGCTACAGAAATCCAAATCCAGGACGAATAACCCCTCTACAAAGCCGGCTCACTTGTCATTATCAGATATAATCGCAAGAAGGAAATAGCCATGACCAACGAGACGCCAGAAGAAGTTAAGGCCCTTCCAGCCCCTGAAAAGGAAGCTGAAAACAAGACCGGGCTTGTGATTGCCATCATCGTGACTGTACTGTTATTGGCAGGCATCATCGTGGGGCTGGTCTTCCTGGCACGCAACCCTGCCGCGGCCGCCAACGTGCGCGATATTTTTATCATCCTGCTGGCCTTCGAGATCTTCCTGATCGGCATCGCGGCAGTAATCCTGATCCTGCAAATCGCCACCCTGACCAATTTGCTGCAGAATGAGATCAAACCCATTCTCAATTCCACCACTGAAACTGTTAACACGTTAAAAGGAACGGTGAGGTTCTTGAGTGATAATGTCACCGAACCTGTGATAAAAATGAATGAATCCTTGGCTTCTGTACGCAAGCTGGTCGATTTATTCCGTTTCAAAAAGTAAACAACTAACCATTCGAAGAGGAGTTACTATGTCAGAAGAAAACACATTTGGAGCCTTTGTAGTCGGTTTTGCTGTTGGTGCCCTCGCCGGCGCGGTGGCCTCCCTGCTGATGGCCCCCCAATCCGGTGAAGAGACCCGACAGGTCATCAAGGAAAAAGCCATCGAACTCAAAGATAAGGGTATGGAATCCTTTGAAGAGACACGCAAAAAGGCCGAATTAGCCTACCACGATGCCCTCACCAAGGCCGAAGAGCTCTCCGCTGTCACCAAGGCCAAAGCCGAAGAACTGGGTGTGACCCTCAAGGAAAAGGCTGCCGAGGTCAAGGACGAAGTAAAGGACAAAGTGGAAGCCGCTAAAGTGGACGTCAAAGACGCTGTAGACAAAACCGCCGCGGATGTCAAAACTGCTGTTGACCAGACCGAGAAGAAAGTCCAGCAGACACTCAAACCCTAGTTTCCGCACTGTTCACAATACAGGCAGCCGATGGCTGCCTGTTGTTTTATAGCGAAGATGCGGTCAAAACCAACCAGGTGATTGGCGTAAAGTTTATCACGCCGCCTGGAAGGTGTCAAGAAAATTTACGCCAATCACCTGGTTGGTTTTGACCGC
>DHPL01000024.1:25545-25759 GCA_002407905.1 Anaerolineaceae bacterium UBA5365 | reverse complement strand
CTGTACTAATGATCGAGGGCTTCATACGTGATGTGGAGAACTCGGTGCTTTTCTTACTTCATTATGACTGTTACGTAAAACTACAAATGTTATTCGGCTAATTTTGCTTAGAAATTAGTCTCTTGGTGATTTGTGCGGCGAGGGTACACCCGGTAACATCTCGAACCCGGAAGTTAAGGTCGCCAGCGCTGATGGTACTTGGGGGGCAGCCCCC
>DHPL01000024.1:19733-25406 GCA_002407905.1 Anaerolineaceae bacterium UBA5365 | reverse complement strand
AGGTCATTGCCAAGAGACTTTTTCGTTTTAATACCTAAGCCCCACAACCGACGGGCAAAGTCCTGGAAGAGCAGGTCATTGCCAAGAGATTTTCTCGTTTTAGTACCTAAGCCCCATATAGGGCTTTTTTGTATTAACTATCTGCCACTACCGGCGGGCAAAATCCTGGGAGAGTAGGTCATTGCCAAGAGACTTTTTCGTTTTAATACCTAAGCCCCATCGAGGGCTTTTTGTATTAACTTTCTGCCACTGCTGGCGAGCAAAGTCCTGGGAGAGTAGGTCATTGCCAAGAGACTTTTTCGTTTTAATACCTAAGCCTTATCGAGGGCTTTTTGTATTAACTATCTGCCACTACCGACGGGCAAAATCCTGGGAGAGTAAGTCATTGCCAAGAGACTTTTTCGTTTTAATACCTAAGCCCCATCGAGGGCTTTTTGTATTAACTATCTACCACTACCGGCGGGCAGAGTCCTGGAAGAGCAGGTCATTGTCAAGAAAGCTTTTCGTTTTAAATTCTTAGCCCCAACTGGGGCTTTATTGTTTTAAAGATCTGGCAATGTTTGTAGGGGTCGACCACTTGTGTCGACCCGTAAACCCAAACACCTCTGCAGTTACATTGTCCTCGCAGAACACAGGCAGGCACAAGGAGCCCGCCCCTAGGCACGCTCCTCGATATAGCGAGGCAGGTAATCGGCCTGCTCCCTGCATCAAGCATCTTGTGTCGGCCTAAACTTCCTGGAGCACCCGTACAGGTTCGGGTAATTTGGCGGGTAATCCGGAACATCGTGCGCAGCCCAGCCACTACAAGCCTTGGCATCCATTGGTGTGTGGGGTTTACAATGCCCCTATGGACCAAAAGGAGAAACTGCAGATCTTCACCATCGGGCATTCCACGCGGCCGATCGAGGAATTCCTCGGGTTACTCCACGAAAATGGTGTGGAACGGCTGATCGACATCCGCACCGTGCCGCGCTCGCGTTATAACCCCCAGTACGAGCAAAACGCCTTGCAGCAAACCTTGCCGGCTAATGGCATCGAGTACATCTACCTGAAGGAATTGGGCGGGCTGAGACCTAAAACGCAGAACTCGATCAACCAAGGCTGGCGGGTGCAATCCTTCCGCAACTATGCCGATTACATGCAAACTGAGGCCTTTGCCCAATCCATTAACCGGCTGATCGAACTGGCTGGCCAAAAGCCCAGCGCGATCATGTGCGCCGAGGCCGTTCCCTGGCGCTGCCACCGCTCGCTGGTGGGCGACGCGCTTTTGGTGCGCAGCCTGCTGGTTACAGACATCATGGGGCCGGGCCAGACCCGCGTGCACAGCCTAACCCCCTTTGCCAAAACTGAGGGTGAGCGAATTTGGTACCCAGCTGAAGGCTCTAAATAGAGCCGTTCAGCGCATCCCCAAGCAAGCTCAGGCAAGACCACCAGAACTCTGCCCGAAAACAACCGGTAGAGTTACTGCAACCCCTCTCAACGCAGGCCTCGCTACCGCCGTACGGCCGGCAGATAGGCCGGGAAGTTGCGCTCGAAGGCGCCGGTGTCGCAGCGGCCATCCCCACGCGGAACACCCAGCACGTCACTTAGCAGCGGAGCGCCCGCCCAGACGCAATTGCCCGGGTTGCGGTTGATCGCGGGCGAGCCTGGCAGTGGAACGTGATCCGGGAAGTAGCCGCCAAGGGTAGGGATGACGGCGACCATGGGGTCAGTATTAAGCAGATCGCCTTGCATGGTCATGAAAGAACAGCTGTTGTCGCTGGCAATGTTGTTCCCATTGGAGAGCCAAAACGACTGATAGTTATCGCAATTGCCGCCGGCACTGTTCAGGATGGTGCTATAGATGGCGATATTGGGCCTTGGCGGGTTATAAGCGCCCAACGCGATGGAAACACCTCTGACTGGATTCACGAAAGTTGAGGATGAGACGGAGACAGTAGCGCAGCAAGCCACCTGAAGGGCGATATTTGGCCCACTGGAGGAGATATTGTTTGTAAAACTCGTGTTGACGATATTGACCGTAGCGCCAGTCCCGATATCGACTGCGCTTTGGACCGTGGTATTTGAAAAGATCTTTGTCCGTTGGATATCGACCGTACCTGAAGAGTCGCTGTAGATGACTGATCCACTCGTTGCCTGGTTAAAATAGATGCGCGAATCTTTGATGTACAGATCACCGGTATTGAAGATCGCCCCGCCATAGGTAAGACAATTGAGTGAAAAGTCCGCGCACACCGCAGAATTGAGATAGAGATCAACGTCATTCAATTCAAGATACCCTTCGTTGTTGATGGCACCACCCCAGGAGGTTGAGGTAACGTTGTGAATGACAACGCCGCCCATCAGTTCCAAATGGGTCATAATAACCCTGGCCATGCTTCCCAGCTGAAAAATACCGTCTGTGATGCCCCCAGCATCAATGACAGGTGCCGGCTTGCTTTGATCGGCGGCTGTAATGTGGATGGTGTGCAAGGTTAGAGGTGGCACGATGTTTAGATTTCCTTCCGCTGGTGAAGCGTTGTACGTGCCAGGTGGAATGGTCAAGGAATAGGTGCCGGTGGGGAGCTTGATCGTGACGTCATAATCTTTCACCCACGAGAGGGCCTCCGTGATGGCGGCTCTTAAGGTGCAAGGCCCATTGATTGGGAAGCCTGTGCTGCACTGACCGTTGGAGGTGTGATCTTTGATGTCGGCAAAGCTATCAACAACGAAAGTTACACTTGTTGCTTGCGCAGAAGCGCGTTGCAGGGGGATGAAGCTGGCAAGGAGCATGATTAATACCAGAAGCGTGAAAACCTTGGTTGAAAGGCTTTTCATTGTTACCTCTTTCTTGAATGAATGCCTCACGCACCCTTAAGGTTCTGAGTAAATTTGAGTTTGGCAGTGCATCGGAATATACATTCCGATACATCGAGGTCATCTGCGTATTGCCGGCAGAAAGGCCGGGAAGTTGCGCTCAAAAGCGCCGGTATCGCAGCGGCTATCGGCGCGGGGGATGCCCCGTTGGTCGTGGAGCAATGGCGCACCGGCGTAGCTGCAATTCCCTGGCCGGTGGTTGAGGGCCGGAGAACCGGGCAGGGGAAGGTGCACGGGGTCGATTCCGAATAGGCTTCCGGCCATACTGATCATTGGGTCAGTATTTTGCAGGTCCCCGGGCCCCACCAAGTTGGTACAGAAGCCATCGTTGGCGATGTTGTAGCTGCTGCCAGCCCAGCTTGTGTTCGCAGTGCTTTTGCAGGTCTGGGAATCGCTGAACAGGATGCTGTCGTGAATGGTAATGATGGGTTCCTGGGGCCCGTTTAGACTCCCAAGATCGATCATAAATCCGGTAGGTTCCTTATGTACGAAGGTAGATGAGCTTATATTAATCTTCGTGCAACAATGCACGCGCAAGGTAGTCGAATAGCCGCCTGGGTAACCATTGTTACTGATACTGGAATTGACAATATTGAGGACCGGATTGTCCTCAATTTCCAAGGCTGTGACATGGGTTAAGTTGGAAAAAATTCTTGTGCGCACGATGTTTACTTCCCCCGAGCCTTCACTGTAAATCGCTGCTCCCCAATGTGCTTCGTTGAGCGTGATATCAGAATCTTTAATGGTAATTGAGCCATAATTCGCTATCCCACCGCCCCGATGGTAACAATAGGCGAAGCCAGCGGCGCAAACAGAGCTGTTGCCGATGACGATCACGCTGTTGAGTTCCAGCTTACCGGCGTTGTAGATGGCGCCGCCGCTACGAGACCAACTGCTTGTTGTCTCGACCTTGCCACCGGTCAGGGTAAGATGCGTCATCACAACCTTGGTGGTCTCGCGGAGATAAAAAATGCCATCCTGGATCGCAGAAGCCTCGATCACCGGCCGGGGTGCGCTTAGGTCTGCCGCCGTGATATGGATAGTATTACCTTGTTGTACCTCCCCCATATCGAGATCACCCGTTGACCCACCTGGGAATGAAGTGGGGGGAATGGTCAGGTTGTAAGTGCCTGTAGGGATCTTAATCGTGACCTCTTGGAAGACAGCCTGGTGGCCGGCCTCCATGGTGGCAGCCCGCAGCGTGCAAGGCCCGCCCGTTACAAACCCAGCGCTGCAGATACCATTAATGGTGTGGTCGGCAACATCGGCGGTGTTGTTGACCAGAAAGGTAATGCCGGAACTTTGGGCAGCAGCGTGTTGAATGGGGAGAAAGCTGGCGAGTAATGCCAGGATGACCAGAATGCTGTTTGCTTTTAATAGACGAAAATTCATAGAGCCCTCTTGGTGATCAGGTCTGTGCCCTTAAGCTAAGGGATGCGCCGCCATAGCAAACGGTTCGCTACCGCCGTACGGCCGGCAGATAGGCCGGGAAGTTGCGCTCGAAGGCGCCGGTGTCGCAGCGGCCGTCGGCGCGGGGGATGCCCCGTTGGTCGTGGAGCAATGGCGCACCGGCGTAAGTACAGCTGCCGGGGCGATGGTTAATGGCAGGTGACCCGGGCAAGGGGAGGTGGACCGGGTCCAGACCGAAGAGGCTTGGGGTCATACTGAGCATTGGGTTGGTATAAAACAGGTTTCCTGGCCCATTCAGGCCTGCACTACAACTGCCACCGGTTTCGATGTTGTAGCTGTTGGCGCCCCAGTTGGCAGTGGAAATATTTCTGCAATTGAAAGCATCGCTAAAAAGGATACTGTCGTGAATATTGATGGTGGGCTTTGTTGGTTGAAATGTGCCAATATCCAATGTATTCCCTGAACCTTTATGGACGAAGGTGGACGCGATGATGTTGATGTTTGTGCAGCAATGAACACGCAAGGAATCCGGAGCGGTGTTAGACCCACGATTGTTGCTTATGCTGGTGTTGACGATGTTGAGAACCGGATTGTCCATAATTTCGATGGTTGAATCGCCTGTGACATTAGAATAAATCTGAGAGCGCAGAATGTTGACATGGCCCGTGCCTGAACTATAAATTGCCGAACCAAAATGGGCGTTGTTGAGTGTGATCGCTGAATCTTTAATGGTTAAAGTGCCGTAATTTGCAATTCCACCGCCCCGATGGTCACAATAGGCGAAGCTAGCAGCGCAAACAGAGCTGTTGCCGATGACGATCACGCTGTTGAGTTCCAGCTTACCGGCGTTGTAGATGGCGCCGCCGCTACGAGACCAACTGCTTGTTGTCTCGACCTTGCCACCGGTCAGGGTAAGATGCGTCATCACAACCTTGGTGGTCTCGCGGAGATAAAAAATGCCATCCTGGATCGCAGAAGCCTCGATCACCGGCCGGGGTGCGCTTAGGTCTGCCGCCGTGATATGGATAGTATTACCTTGTTCTACCTGCCCCATATCGAGATCACCCGTTGACCAACCTGCGTATGGGTCGGCGGGAATGGTCAGGTTGTAAGTGCCCGCAGGAATCTTAATGGTGACCTCTTGGAAGACAGCCTGGCGGCCGGCCTCCATGATGGCAGCCCGCAGCGTGCAAGGCCCGCCCGTTACAAAACCGGCGCTGCAGATACCATTGAAGGTGTGGTCGGCAACATCGGCGGTGTTGTTGACCAGAAAGGTAATGCCGGGGCTTTGGGCAGCAACATGTTGAATGGGGAGGAAGCTGGCGAGTAATGCCAGGATGACCAGAATGCTGTTTGCTTTTAATAGACGAAAATCCATTGAGTCCTCTTGGTGATCAGGTCTGTGCC
>DHPL01000024.1:0-19514 GCA_002407905.1 Anaerolineaceae bacterium UBA5365 | reverse complement strand
CATACCAGATTCTACAAATATTTGTATAAAATATATATACATTGATAATTGTTCAATATTTTCCAGGCTTCCATGAAATCGAAGAGGTCCGGATTTTGTACATCAACCTGACTTACTGCCCCCTCTGCTCGGAAGCCTCTAAGGTTCTCCCTGCGTCGCGCCAATTGATTCTGACAAAAATCTGACCTTCAAGCCAGGCATACAGGACTAGAATGATGGGTAGGGACAAAAACCCGAGAAAAGAGGATATTGTGGAATTCAAAGACTCAAGAACTTATCAAAATTTGGTTAATTCCTTTGCTGGCGAGTCGCAGGCTCGCAGCCGCTATAGTTTCTATGCAGAAGTGGCTCAGAAAGAAGGTTTATTGCACGCGGCAGCCGTGTTCACTGAAACAGCGGATAACGAACTGGCGCACGCCAAGGTGTTTTACGACCACCTTGTAAAGCGCCTGGGGGCGCTGAACATCCATGTAAACGCGGATTACCCTGCTTCGGTAGGCTCTACCTGGGAAAACCTCGAGGCGGCTGCCGCCGGGGAGCATGAAGAGTTTTTCTTGCTGTACAAAAACGGTGCAGAGGTTGCCCGTGAAGAAGGTTATGAAGATATCGCCGTTTCCTTCACGGAGATCGCTGAGGTGGAGGAGCGCCATTTCGCGCGCTACAAGGCCCTGGCCGCGGTAGTGAAGGACGGAAAATACTTCAAGCGCGAGCACAAAGTGTTCTGGAAATGCCGCAATTGCGGGTACATCCACGAGGGCACGGAAGCCCCGCAGGTTTGCCCGGCATGCAAACATGCCCAGAAGTATTTTGAAGTGACGAGCTTCGAACAGTAAAACAAGATGTCACAAAAAGCGGCAGCTAGTCATTAGCTGCCGCTTTTAAATTGATTCCCGAGTTTGATTTTGCTTTTTTCCGCCCGCACCTAATCAAAGGGTGATCACGTTAGCGGCGGACTGCATGGCGGCCAGGATCTGGGGCATGCCCAATACCTCACCTACTTTCACCTGGTCCAGGATGCCAAAATAGTCCAGGCAGGTTTGGCAGACGATCAGCTTGACCCCCGCTTTCTCCAGCGCCGAGAGGTGTTCCAGAACCAATGAACCCTCACAGACCAGCCTGACCCCCTGAGTGTAGAAGAGCATTGCCCCTGGCAGTTGGCCAGATTGCCGCAGCATCAGCAGATACTTAACCACCAGGACCTGCTGCAGGCCCTCCGGCGGGGCGCCGATCCCGTTTTGAGTAAAGAGCAATACTGTGTTTTTATCCATTACCTTTCCTCTCGTTGATTTTCTTAAGGGATTATAAACGCTGCCGTGTGAGGCCCCTTTCCGCAAGGCAGCCCTGTGTTCTGGCCTGATCGTTTAAATAGTACAGGAAGATGAATTTAACCTTTGCTTTTGGTATGATTCTGGCGGCAAGAGAAATACCCTTTTAGGCCAAATACGAATGAGGAGTAAGTTTTATGGCGTTTATACGAACCGTTTTAGGGGATATTGACCCTTCAGAATTTGGGGTCTGCGACTCGCATGAGCATATGTTCCGTTCCGGTGGTCCCGAAGTGGACCACGACAAAGATTTTAGGCTGGACGACCTGGATGCCTCTATAGCCGAGACCGAGGACTGGCTTGGCGCGGGAGGTAAATCCATGGTGCTGATGGACCCCATTGGCTGCGGCCGGAACGTGGAGAAAACCGTTGCTCTGGCGGAAGCCTTCCGCGGGCGGGCCCATTTTGTAACCACAACTGGCTTCCAGAAAGGTGATTTTTACGACCATAAGGTCTCCTTTGCTGCCACAAATTCGGTTGAAGACCTGGTAGAGCAAATGGCGTTGGAAGTGAACGAAGGTCTGGACCTGCACAGTTACAATGGACCCATTGTGAAGCGTGTGCCTTACAAGGCGGGTGTGATCAAGGCCGGAACCGGCTATAGCTTCATCAGCGCTTTTGAGCAAAAAACGCTCACCGTGGCTGCCAAGACCCAATTGCGCACAGGCGTGCCCATCTCCATCCACACCCAGCAAGGGACGATGGGGCTGGAAGCGGCTAAATTCCTGATTGATCAGGGCGCGGTGCCAGGCCACACGGTTGTCTGCCATTCGCAGAAAAACCCGGACCGTTTCTACCATAAGCAGATCCTTGAGACCGGTGTGTATGTTTGCTACGACGGCCCCGACCGCGCCAAGTACTTCCCGGATAGCGTCCATGCCGATAACCTGAAGTGGCTGATCGAGCAGGGCTTCCAGAAGCAGTTGTTGCTCTCCATGGATGCCGGGCGCGCCAGCTACCAGAAGGCGCACATGGCCAAGGTGGGCAAGATGGCCAATGGCATCTCTTACCTCCTTGAGCGCTTTGTACCCACCTTGCTGGAAGCCGGCATTTCCCAGGAAGCTGTGGATGACATGCTCATCTACAACCCCGCCAAAGCCTTCAGCTTTGTTGAGGCTGGTGCCTGATGCGCCCTAAATTGCAAATTGCTCTGGACCTGCAAAGCACCCAGGCCGCGCTGGACATCTTAACGCCAGACTTGGTTGAGGCTGTGGACATCGTGGAGGTAGGCACCGTTCTGCTGGCCGCTGAAGGTGCGCACGCAATCAAGGCGCTGCGCAAGCATATCGGCCCGGAAAAGGCACTGGTTGCGGATTTTAAGATCGCGGATGCAGGGAAGATGCTGAGCCGCAGCTTCTTTGAGGCCGGGGCCGATATCACCACGGTGATCGCCGCTGCCGATCTGGCCACCATGCGCCTGGTGCATGAGGTGGCTGAAGAACTGGGCAAGATCGCTCAGATCGAGCTCTATGGCAAATGGGATTGGGACCTTGCCCAGGAGTGGCGGGGGACGGGCATCCAGCAGATCATCTACCATCAGCCCCGCGATGTGGTGGCCAATTGGACTGATGCTGACCTGGAGAAAATTAAACGGCTCAATAATTTGGGTTTCCTGGTGAACGTGACCGGCGGTGTAAAGCTGGATACGCTGGAGCGTTTTCAGAACCTGGATGTGTACAGTTTCATCCTGGGGCGGGCCCTCTACCAGGCGGAACATCCGGCTGCGTACGCGAAGGCATTGCAAGACCGGGTTACGGAGCTTTTCGGATAAAAGCCCGAAGGGCATGAAGATTAATTAGAATTTGAAGAGGACTGGCTGAAAATGCCGGTCCTTTTTGATTCCCTCTTAGGCTTGACTGAAGACGATGGATTTGCCCCAAGGTGCCGAAGTGGACCTGCCGCGGCTTGCAGTTTAAACCAAACTAGCTGGGCGAAAACGCAGGTGCAGCCTTCGCTTTCATGATGGGGGAGAGGAGAACTTTCGAACCCGGGAAATGTTCAGTTTTGCGCGGTCCTGGCCATCCGGTGAAAGAGCCAGCGCAGCAGAAAGCCCAGGGCGAGCAGCCCTAAACCGCTAAGGATCACTTTGAGTTCAAGCGTGGCGGCCAGGACCAAACAGGAAATAAAGCCCAGCACGGGAATCCAGCGCGGGTAAAGGCGATCCTCTGGGCGCATGCGAAAGGCTGCCAAATTGGCGATGCTGTAATAGAGCAGGATGGTAAACGCGGCTGTAGCCACAATGAGTTCAAGCGTGCCAAAAAGAATCACCAGCAGCATCGCTGCGGCGGTTAGAAAGATGCCCCGGTCCGGTACAGCGTGCACCGGGTGTACATGTGCCAGCGCACTGGGCACGTCGCCCCGGCGGGCCATGGCAAAGATCATGCGGCTGATGCCCAAAATCTGGCTGAGCAAAACCCCCAGCATGGCAGTAGTAGCGCCAATGGCAACCACTTTGCTAACTTGCGGCCAGTTAAATGCCTTGGCGGAAGCCTCGATGGGTGAGGGGCTGGCAGCCATCCCCGTAGCACCGAGGTTGGCAACGGCAACAAAGGCCACCGCGGCGTAGAGAGCGGCAGCAATCACTAAAGCCAGGATGATCGCCCGCGGGATGGTTTTACGCGGCTCCCGTACCTCCTCACCCAGTGTTGCCAGGCGAGCGTAGCCGGTGTAGGCAAAAAAGAGCAGGGCAGCGGCGCGCAAAATACCCGCCCAGCCTGCTGGGGCAAAGGGCTGCAGGTTCCGCAAGTTGATGCTGGGTATCCCGGCAATCACGAAGGTTAGCAGGGACAGCACTGAAACTGAGACGATGGCCGTATTGAGTAAGCCGGTCTTTTGGATGCCAAAATAGTTGACCAGGGTTAGCAGCAGCACCGCAGCGATGGCTACCGGCCGTTCCGGCAGGCCGGGGATGAGCGCGCTGAGGTAATGGGCGAAGCCTAAGGCCACCGTGCCCCCGGCGACCAGTTTGCTGGCCAGGAACATCCAGCCGGCAGCAAAGCCGAAGGCCGGCTTGAGCACCTGGTGGCCGTATTCGTAGGTGCCGCCGGATTGCGGGTAAGTGGCAGCCAGTTGTGCTGAACTCAGAGCATTGAATGTGGCCACCACGCCGGCGATGAGTAAGCCGATCAGAAAACTTGCTCCAGCGATTCCGGCAGCCACGCCAGTGACAACAAAGATGCCTGCGCCGATGATGGCGCCCAGGCCTACGGCTACGGCAGCAAGCAGGTTAAGGTCGCGCTTTAAGCTGGTTTTCAAGGGGTGCCTCCAAGGTATTGGGCCGAAGCGGCAGGCTTATTGCCGTCTAATGCAATGAGATGATAACAAAGCCCCGGGTCAAAGGGTAATCAGTGTAAAGGTATAAGCAATTGCTTATCCACCGTGGACCAGTGTTTTATTTTTCAGCCTCGGGACGGTATCTGCGGTTTTAAAGGGGGATTAATACGCTCAGGAATCAAGCGCAATGCGCACGGCGGGGCCGATCTCTTCCAGTAAGTCGCTGGGTAAAACCGCGCCTTCCCAGCCGCGCCTTTGCAGGGCAAGTTGGGCGGCCTGAGCATGCAGCCAAACCGCGGCAATCGCGGCCGATGCAGGGCTGGCGCCTTGGGCCAGCAGGGCAGTCAGCAGACCGGCCAGAACATCGCCGCTGCCGCCATGTGCCAGGGCCGAGCTGGCGTATTCGCTTTGGTAAACGTTGCCCTGGGCTGTGGCAATGAGCGTATAGGGGCCTTTGAGCACCAATGTAACCTGGTTGGTGCGGGCAAATTGCTGTGCTAAGCCAATGCGCTGGGACTCCACTTCCGGTATGCTGAGTTGGGTGAGGGCTGCCATTTCGCCGGCATGCGGGGTGAGGACGCATGCAGGAGGCAATAGCTTGGCCCAATTTGGGGCTTGGGCCAGGAGGCGCAGGGCATCGGCATCGATCACTGTGGGGATATCGGGTTGGGCGGCTAACAGGGCTTGCAGGACCGCGCGGCTGCCAGGCGCCTGCCCCAATCCAGGCCCGATCAGGACCGCGGTTCTACGCTTGAGTAAATCAGGGATCAGTTGGGCCGCCTGGCTGGCCAGGTAGCCCTGCGCATCCTCCGGCAGGAGCTCCCAGATGGCTTCGGGCAAGGCTCCCGCTAGTGCCGGATGCAGGCTGCTGGGCGCAGCCAGGTAGACCAAACCTGTACCGCCCCTCAACGCCGCGGCGGCAGCCAGAAAAGCCGCGCCGGTGTAATGCCGGCTGCCGGCAATGACCAGCGCCGAGCCAAAACTACTCTTGCTGCCCAAATCTGAGCGGCCAGGCAGCAGGCTTTTAACCAGGGCCGGTGTGATAAGGATGGGGTTTGGCATCATGCTGGAATCTTACCACCCATACGGGTTCAATTTGCCCTGCTCAGGCGGTACTCGCTGAAGGCTACCCCAGCTTTTCAAGGTGGGCTTTGGCTAGCTCGAGTTCCTGATTCCAGCCCTGTGAATTCTCTTGAAAAAGGCGGTAGGCGCGCTGCTTGTCTTGAGCCGCGGCGAAACCGCTTTCAATCACCTGCAGCTGCGTGCCGTCATCCTTAGGCAGCAGGAAAAATGCAATTTCCGTGCTGATCGGTGCGGGGGCTGCGTCGCCCTCACAGGCCCAGCGATAGCGTATTTGCTCCTGTAGGAGGCTCTCCAGGATCAGTAAGGTAAATTGGCCGTGCACTGGGTCGATGAGGACGGCTTTGTTCCCTACCTGGCTGATCTTGTGCTCCACGATGCTGCCATCGTTGATCCACCAGCCCGGGGTCCTGACCAGGCTCCAAACCTGTTCAAGAGGGGCCTGGATCTGGACCTTGGCTTCAATTTTGTCTTGCATTTGGGGTTCGCTCATCGCAGGACCTCCACAACCTGGTCAATCAGTTCAAAGGGCAGGGGCTGATCAAGCGGGAACCAAAGCGTACCTTTGCCGCGCAGGTACGGCGCCAGCGCCTCTTGCAGCTCCGGGGCCTTGGGCGCTGGGTAAAGGCCCAGATGGTCCTTCCACGCCGAGATATAAACTCTGGCGCGTTTGGCATCCGTTTTGTAGCCCAGCATCCCGTAACTCAGGACTTCGATTGCACCCGGCAGATTGTGTTTGATCCGCTGGCGGAGCGCTTCGAAAAGCTGACTGGCCTGGGACGGGATTTGGCTTAGGTATTCTTCCACGCTGGCGGGTTTCGATTCAGGTTCCGTTTGAGCCTGGTAGGACTCTCGCAGCATCTTCTCCAGGACCGCGGGGTCTGCGTCGCTAAGGTTGTTGAGATAGAGGCAGGCCACGCTGGTTTGATGCTTGCCCAATTTCGCCAGATGTTCTCCGTAGCGCTCAAAACCCTCATTGAAGTAGATGGTCAGTTTGGCCTTCCGCGGGCTGAAGGCCATACGGGGCATCTCACCCTTCCGGCCGCTTTCATAACGGTAGTGCTGTTGGCCGAACCCGATGATCGAGGGCCCCCAAAGCACAGGCGGCTCGCCAGTGATGGCTTGCATGGTTTGAATCAATTCCTCCGCTTCCGCCTTGCGCCTCGCTGGAACGGTTGCCAGAAAATCGGATACGGGGGAATCGGTTGGCTGGGTTTTGTTTTGGTCTTTAGGCATCTTACCTCACTTGGGCCTGTACTTTAGCTGTTCTGGGGGCGAGGGCAGCTGTTTTGCCCGCGCACTTAGCCAATATTAAACCAGGAAGTCAGGTTAGCGAAAATGATTGTAAGCAGTTTGATTCTAGGCTCAGGCGTGGTCGTGCTGGGGGTCTGAGGTGATCTCAGGCGGGTGCTGATGGGCGTGGCGTTCAGTTGCCAGAATGTGCCGGTGTTCGTGGGTGTGTGTTACGCTGTGGCTGTGCTCCAGTCCTTCGTGGTAATGCCTCAGGACATGGCTGTGGGTATGAGCGTGGGATTTTGCCATGGTGTCCGCAACTACCAGGGCAGAACCCAGCAGCATGACCAAGAGTGCGATCAGGTACTGGCTGGTGAGGGCTTCGCGCAGGAAAAGAAAAGAAAGGAAAGCACCCGCGAAGGGCGCGATGGCGTACCAGGCACTGGTTTTTGCCGCGCCGATCACGTTTTGGGCTTTGATGTAGAAAAAGATGCTTAGACCGTAGGCCACGAAGCCTAAGAGCATAACGATGGCGATCAGATTGATGGCCGGCATTGCCTGGCCTTGGAGGCGGGCCACTAAAAGCGAACCCAGGCCAGAGAAGATACCCTTGAGGATCACGATCTGGAAGGTGTTCTTGCTGCTGATCTTGCGGGTGAAGTTGTTTTCCAGGCCCCAGCAACTTGCAGCGGCCAATACCAAGAGTGAGCCGCCGGAAAAGTGCAGGCCGGCGGCGCCTTCGAAGGAAAGGATGGCGCTGGCGAGCGTGACCAGCAGGATGGCGAGCCACAGTGTGCCGGAAATGGCTTCTTTGAAGATGAAGAGGGCGATTAAGGCGGTTGCCACGATCTCGAAATTGTTCAGCAGCGAGGCATTCGCGGAATTGGTCAGGCGCAAACCGAGCATGAGCAGGATGGGCGCGGCAATATCCAGGAGGATCATCCCGATCACGAATGGCAGGTCCGCCCGGGCAAGTTTCTGGTTTTGAGTACCCCTGCCCAGGAAGAGGTAGAGCAGGCCGATGCCGATGCCGGCCCCCAGATAGAGCAGCCCGGCCATGACCGTAGGCGGAACATCCCGCAGCAGCAGCTTGGAAGCCGGCATGTTGATGGCGTATAGCAGTGCTGCCAGAACTGCCAGGAGCGTTGCGCCGGTCTTGCTATTTTTCATCGGCAGGTTTCTCCGCAGAATCTATTCATGGCATGCATTATCCCACTATTCACTGCGAAAGGATTTACATCAGGACGAATTTAAGGAACCTGGATTGTCTATAAGTGTATAAATAAGAAAACCATTAGACTATCGTCGTTGTTAATTGACAAGCCCAGCTATATCCGGCATAATTGACCGACGGGTCGGCAGCGTTTTGCTGCTTCCAGATCATCAATCAGGAAAGTATTTTGGAACAAGAGCATAGAAAGATTCAAGCACAGGGAGTGATCAGCCGCCTGGTTGGGGTTGTTATTGACGTGGACTTTGAATCCGGCGATCTGCCCCCCATCCATAACGCCCTCTTGATCAAGCGCAGCCACGGCGGCGACCTGACCCTGGAGATTCTGGAACACGTTGGCCCCAACACGGTGCGCGCCATCGCCATGGGCAGCACAGCAGGTTTGAGGCGCGGCTTACCGGTGATCGATACCGGCGAACCAATCATGGTGCCGGTAGGACGCAAGACCCTCGGGCGGCTCTTTAATGTGCTGGGCCAACCCATTGATGGCCTGGGACCGGTGGAGGCGGAAGAAAAAATGCCCATCCACCGTCTTCCTCCAGCGATGGATGCCCAGGTGGTGACCCACGATACGATCGTGACCGGAATCAAAGCCATCGATATGCTCACCCCCTACCCCAAGGGTGGTAAGGTCGGCCTCTTTGGCGGCGCGGGCGTCGGCAAAAGCGTGCTGATGCTGGAACTGATGCACAACACCATCACGAAAAGCTCGGGTATTGTGCTTTTCGCCGGCGTGGGTGAACGCAGCCGTGAAGGAAACGACATGTGGCTTGAGATGAACGCCACAAAACTGATCGATAATACGATCATGGTCTTTGGCCAGATGAACGAGCCGCCAGGCGCTCGTTTGCGCACGCCTTTTACCGCGCTGACGATGGCTGAATACTTTCGGGACGAAGAGCAAAGGCCGGTATTGGTCTTCATCGATAATATTTACCGCTTCATTCAGGCAGGTTCGGAAGTAAGCGCTCTGCTGGGCCGGTTGCCCAGCGAGATGGGATACCAAAGCACTCTGGACTCAGAGATGGGCCTGCTTCAGGAACGCATCACCTCCACGGATAACGGCAGCATTACATCGGTACAGGCTGTATACATCCCTGCCGATGACCTGACCGATCCAGCGGTGGCGGCTACCTTCTCGCACCTGGATGTAAGCACCGTGCTCAGCCGGCGCCAGGTAGCCCTAGGCCTTTACCCGGCCGTGGACCCGCTGCAAAGCACCTCCACACTGCTCACGCCCCAAATTGTGGGCAAAGAGCATTACGAGGTCGCGATGCAGGTCCGGGCGATGTTGGCCCGCTACGAAGAATTGCAGGACCTCATCGCTATTCTGGGCATGGAAGAACTGTCCATCTCGGACCAACAGATCGTGATCCGGGCGCGCAGGGTGCAGCGCTTCCTTACACAGCCTTTCTCCGTGGCCGAAGCTTTTTCCGGCAAGCCAGGCGTTTTTGTGCCAATCGCTGAAACGGTGCGCGGCTTTAAAGAGATTATGGCCGGCAAGCACGATGATGTCCCGGAGCAAGCCTTTTACATGGCCGGAACCATCGACGATGTTTTGGCCCAGGCAGAGAACCTTAATGCCCCGGCTGAAGAAGTGGCGATTGTGCAGGATAGTTTACAGGGCGATGCCCCGTGAGCAAACACTCTGATGCCCGGCTCTTGGTGGAAGTATTGGCCGTAGGCGGTGGGACCCTGCAGCTTGAGAACGTTACCAATTTGCAGGTCCGCCTGGAAGATGGGTCCTGGATGGGCATCCGCCCCGGGCATGCCCCGCTGATCGCGGCAACCAGCGATGGAGACCTGCAGTACAGCACTGGCGAGGAAATGCAGGCGGTGCATGTAAAAGCCGGCATCCTCTCTATCGCGGACAATATCGTGAGCATCCTCACGACGCATTAAGCGGGCGGAAGCATGGAAGAGAAGCCCCCGGCACCTGAGGCCCCCAAGTATGATGAGACGCCAAAGGTGCGCCGGCACAAAATGTTCAGCGGGCGGGACCTGCGCGCCTCGACCATCGGATGGGAGATCGCAATCCCGCTATTTGCCGGACCGGTGATTGGGTTTGTCATCGACCGGCGCTTCGATACCGGCGTGCGCTGGACGATGATCCTGATGCTCACCGGGGTGCTGCTGGCAGTGATTGCGGTGATCAGGTATTTGAGTTACGAAATGTATTTAATGAATAAAGAACTGGAAAAGAAGGATCAAGATGCAAAGCGCAACCGTTAGAGTGCTCGTGGGCATTGCCTGGGCGCTGGTTGGGGCGCTTTGGTCGCTTGTATCCTTCAAGTGGCTCAGTTCCAGCGTGGAAAAGATTGGCCCTGGCACCGGCGGCGCGGAGCGATCCCTCGCCCAGCTGGCCGTCTCCAAATTTGTGCGCCTGATCGTGCTGGCGGTGCTGATCTACTTTGCCCTGCGGATGGATGTCATCTACGCCATCATCCTGGTCTTTGCAAGCACCCTTTCCCGCTGGGTGCAGGTGATCAGCTATAACCGGAAACTAAACCACCCCAAACAGAAGGAGGACCAAACTTAGATGGATCTAAGCCATCCGATTCTGTTTTACCTGGCAGGTATTCCCGTGCGGGACACCGTGGTGTACACCTGGATTACCATGGGGGTCATCGTGGGCATTGTGTTGATCCTTAAAGTGTTCAAGCCCAACCTGCTTGAAATGATCCTTGAGGCGGTGATCAGCGTAGTAGATGACGCCATGGATGTGGATGAACTGCACCCCTATATCCCGCTCCTGGGCAGCCTGCTGATTTTTGTGATGACAGCGAACCTGATTTCAATCCTGCCGGGCATGAAATCGCCCACCAGCGATTTGAACACAACAGTGGCCCTGGCGCTGGTGGTGGTGTTCTCCGTGCACATCTATGGGATGATGAAAAAAGGCGTCTGGAAATACCTTAAGGAATTTGCCAGCCCTATTTTCATGCTGCCCATCGAACTTATCGGCCAGCTGAGCCGAACGCTCTCGCTCTCGCTGCGTTTGTTCGGCAACGTGCTCAGCGGCGACCTGATCGTGGCAATTGTGTTCTCGATCATCCCGATGGTGGTGCCGATAGCGATGACCGTGCTCTCGATGGTGACCAGCATTTTGCAGGCCTATGTACTGACCACTCTGGCGGCTCTGTTCATTTCATCCGCCGTGGAAATCAATGAAGAAGATGAAAAAATGAAGGCGGAGAAAAAATCTAAAAAACGCCTGAAAGAGAAGAAAGGAACTGTGTAATGGAGAATTTGAGCCCCGAGGCAATCATTACCATTGTTACCATCGTGGTATCGGCGTTGGCCATTGTGATTGGCACGATGATCCCCACCTGGGTGGAGGGCAAGGCTACCTGGGTAGCCATCGAAGGCATGGCGCGCCAGCCCGACGCTTCCCCGCAGCTGCGCACGGCGATGATCATCGCCCTGGCCTTGCTGGAAACCGCGTCCATTTACGTGCTGCTAATCGTGCTGATTTTGCTTTTTGCCAACCCGCTGATCACCCGCTTCTTTGGGGGCTAAACGATGTTAGATCTGGATCTAAGCACCATTCTATGGGAAGTGGTCAACTTTTTACTGATCACCGTGGTGCTCTACTTCCTGGTGTTCAAGCCGATGACCAAGCGCGCGGAGGCACGTGCCCTTGAAAAAGCAGAGGCCCGGGCTGAACTGGAAGCCAACCGGGCTGAAAGCGAAGAGAAGCTGAACGAGATCAACGACCGATTGGCCAACCTGGATAAAGAAATTCAGGGCATCACCGATACAGCTTACTCGCACAGCCAGATCCTGCAGAAGGAGTTGCTGGACGCCACGCGGGAAGAAGCTAACCGGATCATGATGGACGCGGTGCATGAAGCCCGCAAAGAACAGCTGGTTGACATCAAGGAGAACCAGGTGCAGCTGGTGGAAACGGTGCTTACCCTCACCCGAACCGCGATTCAGAAGATCCTGCCGCCCCAGGTGCACGATGACCTGCTGAACGAGCTGACGGGGAACATCTGGAATATGGGTAAGACGGATATGAAGCTGGTTGAGAAGATCCGCGATTCCCTCGAAGCACGTAATGCCGTGGTTGAACTGAGCCTGCCCAAGGCGCCTACCCAGGAACAGTATGTAAAACTTTACAACACCTTTAATGCCCTTACCGATAAGGATGTTGAACTGGAGATCACCGAGGACCCCAACCTGGTGGCTGGGGCTAAGGCCCGCATCGGCGATATTGTGCTGGATAACAGCATCGCCGCGCAAATCGACAAAATGCGCACTGAAGTAGAAGATAATCTGGAGCTGCGAACGCTTGGAAACGACGATTGACCTGGAAACTGCCGGCAAGGCAGCCCTTGAAGCGCTGACAGAACGCCTGGACGTTAATGATCCCCTGCGCCTGAGCAAGGAAACCTTCCTGCGTGAAGTCCAGGAGGACGTAGACCGAAGCTTCCCGCCCGCTTTGCACAAACTAGGTTCGAGGGAGATGGCACGGGTAATCCGCCAAACCGCCGCGGACTACAAGCGCGAAGTATTCGTGCGCAGTGTGGGAACCGTGCAGCATGTGGGCAATGGTGTGGCCCGTTTGAGCGGCCTACCGACCGTGCATCTTGAGGAGTTGGTCACCTTCCCGAACGGCGTACAGGGCATGGTGCTCAACCTGGACCAGACCCGAGTGGATGTGATTTTGTTGGGGCCGGATACCGGCATCCGCGGCGGAGACCTGACCGAGGGTACTGGCAGACGCCTGAGCATCCCCGTAGGCATGCCCTTTTTAGGGCGTGTAGTGGACCCGCTTGGCCGGCCGCAGGACGAAAACCGTGCAATTGTCCCCACGGAATACCGTTATGTAGAGCGCATTGCTCCGGGTGTGGTGGAGCGTGCTCCGGTGGATACGCCGCTATACACCGGTACCAAGATTTTGGACGCCTTGATCCCCTTAGGCCGCGGGCAGCGGGAACTGATCATCGGCGACCGCCAGATCGGCAAGACGACGCTGGCTATCGATACCATCCTGAGCCAGCGCGGAACAGACGTGAAGTGCGTGTACGTGGCTATCGGCCAAAAGAAAAGCAGCACCCTGGAAGTGATCAATAAACTTGAGGCAGGCGGTGTGCTGAACCAGACGGTGGTGGTGGTTTCCAGCCCGGACGACCCCCCGGCCTTACGTTACCTGGCGCCTTATTCTGGCGTGACCATGGCGGAGTTCTTCCTGGACGAAGGCATGGACGTACTCATCGTATACGATGACCTTTCCAAACATGCGGATACTTACCGGGAGCTGAGTTTGCTGCTGCGCCGTCCGCCAGGGCGGGAAGCTTATCCTGGCGATGTGTTCTACCTGCACTCGCGCCTCCTGGAGCGTGCCTGCCGCCTGAACGAGGAAAATGGCGGCGGCAGCATAACGGCCCTGCCCATCGTTACAACGCAAAACGGAAATATTTCCAGTTACATTGTTACCAACCTGATCTCGATTACAGACGGGCAGATCGTCTTGAGCGCGGACCTGTTCAATAAGGGCAGCAAGCCGGCCATCGATATCGGGCGCTCGGTTTCGCGGGTTGGTTCGGCGGCTCAGGAACCAGCGATGAAGGATATGGTCAAGGCACTCAAGCTTGAACTCTCGCAATATGAAGAGGTTTCACGCTTTGCACGCTTTGGCACAGAAGTGAACGAGGCCACGCAGCGGCAGATTGAACGCGGTGAGCGTTTGATGGCCCTTTTACGCCAGGGCCCCAATGAACCGGTGAACTATGTGGACCAGGTGCTTATGTTTTTTGCCATGACGCATGGCTACCTGGAAGACGTAAAACCGGAAGAAGTGCTGGCCTATAGCAAGGATATGGTGGAGTATATGCACACTCATATCCCCCAGGCGGTGGATCATCTGCGCTACCAACGCGTGCTCTCGGAAGAATTGGAAACCGAATTGTTGGCAGCCCTGGATCAGTTTACACCGCTGTGGCTGAAGAGATGGAGACATACCTAATGAAAATGGTGATGGCCGTAGTGCCAAGAAAACGGGGCGACGACCTGGTTGCCGCATTGGTCAACGCAGGATATGCCACGACCTTTAACGAAACCCGCGGGGGCATGCTGCGCCAGAGCCAGCTCTCGCTTTTTATTGCAGTCAAAGCTGAAGAAGTGTCCAGAGTGGTAAGCATCATCCGGGGTTGCTGCAGCACAGGCCTCAGCATTCATCAGGGTTTTGGCCTGGTGGAGGGCGGCCCGGTACGCACGAAAACACCGGCTATTTCCAGCGGGGCCGTGGTTTTTGTTTGGTCGCTGGATAGTTTTGAATTGCCGTAACTATGGCCGATTCTAAGGAAAGCAACGCCAAACGCCTGGAGAATCTGCAGGCGATCGAGCCGCTTTTAGGCTCGCTGCGCGTGCTTTCTTTGAGCAGCATGCAGATGGCACTCAACCGCCAGGAGGCGCTGCAGAACTACGCTGCCCGTTTTAAATTGGTGGCAGCCCAATTGAATGCTGAGGTTGAAAGCAAGCATGTGAAGCCGGCCAGGAAAAAGGCCGTTCCGGAAGAGCCCAAGCCCAAAGGTAAGACAATTCTGGTGGTCTTGGGCAGTACGCGGGGCATCATCGGGCAATATAATCGCCGCCTGGCCCAGCGTACCAAGGACCTGGCTTCCAGGTTTGAAGGCCAGTTGGAAGTTTGGGCTTACGGCAGCAGGGTGCAGCGCAGCCTGACGCAGGAAGGCCTGGCATTTCTCCCCAAGGAAGACCTGAGTGCAGGCTCCAGACCCAAGTACGAAGCGGTTTCGCAAACATTGCGCGGCTGGCTGCAAAGCATGCAGAAAGGCAGGGTGGAGCGTGTGGGGGTGCTTTCCTTCCGCAAGCAGATCGCAGGCAGCAATTACGAGATCGCGTTGACGCGGCTGCTGCCTGAGACCCTAAACGCTGCCATTGGGTCTGGCCCGCAGGACCTGCCCTGGCCTGAGCCGATCATCGAAGGCGACCCAGAGGTCATCCTGGAGAAGATCCGCCTGCATCTCAGCGCCATCAGCTTCTATGAACTGGTGCTGGATGCCATTGCCGCGGAGAACCTCTACCGCTACCGTCTGCTGGAAGAGGCCAAAGAGAACACCAGTAAACTGCTGGAGGAGCTGGCTCAGGCCATCCACATCGAGCGCCGGCGGGAGATCACCCAGCAACTGCAGGAGCTCCTATCTGGCAGCGGCATGCTTTTGGAACGGTAAAGCCCCAGTAAAGATTAAGTGCACCCCGTATTGATAAGTCTAGATTGTAGAAATGATATAGACAAAAAAAAGTACAATCACGCCTATGACTATCCAATAAGTAGTGTCTGTTCTCTTTTTATGATTTCTAAATTCTTCAAGGGTATCACCAAGTATTACAGTTTGGCCGATGGAGTCTTGATATATTTTGACCAGGAAAAGCCTCCTTCCAGCGCCGAATAAATACAGAATAAATCCTATACCTGTAAACAATGCTAATAGTAAAAGAGGAACCGATATTGGAGACCTCCGTTCCAGAACAACCGTACTGTTATCAACTTGCCTCAGATTGAATCCAGCATCCGTGTACTCTCGTATCTTCGAATTATAGAATTCCAGACTTGTAATTTCTGTGACTTCTTCTGTCATTGCGACCACCCCTCTTAAAGGAAAAATATTTATGCCAATCCACAACAACACTATTTTATACATTATTCCCTTGTACATTAAGTCCATTCCTTGCAACTGGGAGATCGTGAATACTATTCAGAGGTGTCATATTTCTCCAATAGATAATAAAATGTAAGGATAGAAAGAGTTTCCAGGTGAGATGGAGGTGGATATGCACTGGAAGAAAATTTTCCTAGCTCTGTTGGTGTTATTTGTTTTCTCCGTGACAGCCTGCGTTAGTGATCCTGCTCATCAAGCTACAGAGGTTCCAACCACAATTACTGTCAAAACTGAACCTGCAAAAACGGAAATTGTGCTTTCCTCGGGGGAATTAACACTTCAGGGTGTTGTACGGGATTTTGAACTCATTTCTCCTACGCAAGTTCTGGACGGACCCCGCAAATATTTGATCACCCTGATGCTGGATGATTCACAGGAAGTTTACGTGACATATATCGCCTACCCTCCAACGCCAAACCCGAGGCCAATGCCAAGCCTGAACTTCGAAGGAGGGGAAATTAATGCAGGGAACTACCTCGTGGCAACTGGTACCTATGACGAGGCCAGTAAGACACTAACCGTGAGTGAGACCAACCACAAAATAGAAACTTATTTATCCAAGCCATAAGAATCAGAGGGGTTATATGAGATTAGAACGTTATTTGGGCTTCGTTTTATTGTTGCTGTTCTTATCCTTTTTTACATTTGTTTCACCAGTTCAGGCTGTTCCGGCAGCTCCTGGTGAGATAGTGCTCACCCAACCGGATGGTTCGCAATTCGTAGCTACAATCTGGGGCGATGAGCATCAGAACGGTTTCCAAACGCAAGAGGGATACACAATTCTAAAAAACACCAGTGAATGGTGGGTTTATGCTCAGCAGGCCAGTTCCAATTCGCAGCTGAGCCCTTTAGCCGGGCTGTCAGGGCAGGAGTTGATTGTTGGCCAGGCTTCGACAACGGGTCTGGTAAAAGGCATCAGGCCGGCTCCTGCTGATTCAAAAGCTTTTGAGCCTCCTGCTACCAGGAAGGTGGCAAATTTCGGTTCCCAGCCTCTTGTTGTTTTACTGGTCAGCTTTAGTGACCGGGGGTTCACCTACCCTGTTTCTACATTCGCCGATACAGTTTTCCTCGGCACGAATACCGTTAGCGACTTTTATCTTCAAGCTTCTTACAATCAACTTGACCTTGTGCCCGCCACGGAGTGGCAGGGAGACAATGATGGGATCATCGCGGGAATCAATTTGGGATATCCCCATCCGGATACGGCCGGTGACACAGGGGATAGCATGAACCGGCAGATCGTTAGGGATGCGTTGATCAAAGCGGATGCAAACATCGATTACCTGAGTTATGACCTAAATTACGATGGAATGCTTACCCCTGATGAACTGCATATTATGCTTATCGTGGCAGGTTACGAGGCAGCAACCAGCGGTCAGTCTCCTGCAATCTGGGCTCATTGGTCTGCCTTGGGCTGGGATGTAGACGCCCCAATTTTAGATGAGGTGGCTGTAGGCCTGGGGGGGTATACAATGGTCGGCGAAATTTTCGATGACCACCCGGCTACCTTGGGCACGCTGGTGCATGAGCTTGGACATGACCTGGGCTGGCCTGACCTTTACGATTACTCAGGACAATCATATGGCGTGGGGACATGGTGTTTAATGGGTCACGGTTCATGGAATGCGCTTCCTGGTCAAGAGCAGGGTGCAAGCCCTGCATTGCCCAGCGCCTTTTTGAAGGCCAATCAACAGTGGCTATACCCTCAGGTTTTTGAACGTAAGTCTGATGGCTACGAGTTTTTGTGGGAGGCGGCTCTCTATGATTCTGCGTTAATTTACCCTTTCAATCCCGGCAAGTATGATGCGGGTTGGGGATATGGAGAATACTTTCTCCTGGAATACCGCAGCTTGACGGGTTACGATGCGGCTCTGCCAGGTGAAGGTGTGCTGATCTGGCACATTGATGAAACTGTGAGGAATGGAAATATTAACCGTGATCACCCCCTGGCAAAGTTGATGCAAGCCGATGGTTTGGATGAATTGTATTCAACTGTTACTGGCAATACTGGCGATGCGGGAGACCCATTTGCTGGAGTTAGTAACAAAACCTTCTTTGACGACACGTCGAACCCATCCAGCAGATATTATGGGAATAAGAAAAGTGAGATGGGCGTATATTTCATCACGACGACAGGCCCAGTCGTAGTAAGGCTCTTCTACTGGGGGTCGGAGATGCAAGCGTCTTTACCCATCATAAGAAACGGTAATCCAATTATCCGCAACGGTGATTTTGAGCAAATACGAAGAGGCGAATGGGTCCAGTATTCAGAAAAATGGGGGAATAAGGTCATCTGGCAGGATGGATCCGGCAATAATTGGGTAGCAGATTTTGGTCTGGCTAATAATGAACTGGCGAAGCTTTCCCAGACAAACATTCCACGAAAGAATGGTCAATGGCTGCACATGCGCATGTATATCGAGAGTGAGGAGCCAGCCTGTGGAAACAATTGGGATACCTTCCGGATAATGATCAATGGCAAACTGGTGGAGCATTTCGACTTATGCCGGGACAGCCTTCGATGGTTTACACGCAGCTACTATCTGGAGGACTACACAACCAGCCCCACCTACACTTTGCAGTTTGTGTATTCTTCTGACGGTTCTAACCACTCGCGCGTTATGGTCGATGATATCCATGTGAGTAAATCCGGGTGGTACGAACTTGCGCCAACGATGCCTGCTCCAGGTGGTTTGGTATCAGGATGGGCACCGGAAAGCAAGTGGCTTGACCCAGCGATGAGGGAAGCGCCAGTACTAAACAAGTAAGAACTTAGCCCGGCCTCAGGCGTGATGAAGCACGCTGTTTGAATATTTATTGATTAACGAGACATATCGTGTATAATTTAGTTTCGCGCCGAAATGCGCGGCTATATCTTTGTGCCTGAAAGGAGGTGAACAACATATGGCAACAGTATCTTTAAGACAGAACGAGTCTCAGGATTCACTTCTGAAACGCTTTCGCAAGAAGGTGGTGAAGAGCGGTGTACTGAGCACCGTGCGTCGTAAACGCTGGTTCATCTCCAAGAGTGAGCAACGCCGCATGGATAAGAAGAAGGCCACCCGCCGCTCCTTCCGAAAGAGTTACGACGGGTAAGTTGCCGCTGGCCCCGGCAGAATGAGGTTTTATGGCTAAAGAAGAAGAGAAGATTACCGTTGAAGGCACGATCATCGAAGCCCTTCCGGGAACACAGTTCCGGGTGCGCCTGGAGAACGGACATGAAGTGATGGCCTATTTATCGGGCCGCATGCGCCGTTATTACATCCGCATCCTGCTGGGTGACTCGGTACGGGTAGAAATGAGCCCCTATGACCTGGACCGCGGACGCATCGTGTATCGGCAGCGCCGCCCGGGTTCCTCCGACGGCAGCGATTCTTAATCACGCGCTTCTCACATCCCCTGGACATTCCAGGGGATGTTTTCTTAATTCTGTACCCCGATTAGAATTCCAGTATGACCAGTTTTGATCTGCCGGCATCCGGTATGATGCGCCAAATAGACGCGCTGCGGGACACCCTGCAGGTGGCGGATCTGGTGGAGAGCTGTTTCAAGCTGGACGAGGACGCAGAGGGCCGGCATGTGATGCGCCAGATGCGCCTGACTGCCGAACGGCACCGCCAGCAAGCCCAACTTTTGGGGCATTCGCGCTTCCCTGGCGCCCCTCAGGGGGTAGTTTGGGAGGAAGAC
>DHPL01000057.1:29771-29939 GCA_002407905.1 Anaerolineaceae bacterium UBA5365 | reverse complement strand
GTGGTGGACCAGCCCAGCGTGGATGAGACCATCGAGATCCTCAAGGGCATCCGCCCCAACTACGAGGAACACCACCGCCTGAACATCAGCGACGAAGCCCTGGAATCCGCGGCAACGCTCTCCAGCCGCTACGTTACCGAGCGCTTCCTGCCGGATAAGGCCATCGAC
>DHPL01000057.1:21780-29637 GCA_002407905.1 Anaerolineaceae bacterium UBA5365 | reverse complement strand
CCTGCCGGATAAGGCCATCGACCTGGTGGACGAAGCCGCCAGCCGGGTGCGCATGTACAAGAGCGAAAACGCGCTCAACAGCAAGGAGCTGATGGTCCAATTGCGTGAACTGCGCAAGGAAATGCGCAGCGTCCGCAAGGACGGCGATAACGACCGTTTGCAGGAATTGCTTACCGAACAGGCCGGCCTGGAAGAGCAGCTGCAAGGCTTGCAGCAGAGCTGGGACCGTGCCAAGGCGCCCAACCTGAGCGCTGAGGACGTGGCCGAGGTGATCAGCATGTGGACGGGCATCCCGCTCACCCAGCTGGAAACCACCGAGACCGAAAACCTGCTGAATATGGAAGACAAACTGGGCAAGGTAATCATTGGCCAGAGCGAGGCGATTGAGGCGGTAAGTAAGGCCGTACGCCGCGCGCGTGCCGGGCTGAAGAACCCGCACCGGCCAGTGGGCTCGTTTATGTTCCTGGGCCCCACAGGCGTTGGCAAAACCGAACTGACCAAGGCCCTGGCAAACCTGATGTTTGGCAGCGAAGAAGCGCTGATACAGATTGATATGAGCGAATTTATGGAGCGGCACAGCGTGAGCCGCCTGGTTGGCGCGCCTCCCGGGTACATTGGCTACGAGGAGGCTGGTCAGCTCACGGAGGCCATCCGGCGCAAGCCCTACTCCATTGTGGTTTTTGATGAAGTGGAAAAGGCGCACCCCGAAGCTCTGCACCTGCTTCTGCAGATCATGGAAGAGGGGCACCTGAGCGATGCCAAAGGTCACAAGGTGGACTTTAAGAATGCCATCGTGATCATGACCACCAACATCGGCGCCGACCTGATCAAACGCCAGAACGCCTTTGGCTTCAGCCTGGACTTTGATGCCAAGCAGGAAGAACAGCAGGCCTACGACGAGATGCACAAAAAGCTGATGGAAGCGCTGAAACGCTCCTTCCGGCCGGAGTTCATCAACCGTTTGGATTCGGTGATCGTGTTCCGCGCGCTCAACCGCGAGAACATCCGCCAGATCGTGGCTTTGGAAATTGAGAAGGTGAGCGAGCGCCTGAGCGAGTACAAACTGCATCTGCAGCCTACCGATGCCGCCCTGGACGCTCTGGCCGAGGAAGGCTACGACCCTGAAATGGGTGCCCGCCCGGTACGCCGCGTGATCCAGCAGCAGGTGGAAGAGCAGCTTTCAGACGCAATTTTGGCCGGAACTTTCAAGGCTGGTGATACGATATTGGTAGATGCCGAAGAACAGCCCGCAGAAAGCGAAGAAAGCAAGCCCAGCTATAAAATTGTGCTGCGCAAGGGCGACAGCCTGCCCGAGGCGTTTGAGAAAATCGACGATCCCCAAGTGCAACCCACGCCGGAGGGCTGATGCCTAAACTCTACACCCGCTATGTTTGCGCACAGTGCGGTAAGGTTTCCAGCGGCCGCTTTGGCCGCTGCCCCAGCTGCGGTGCCTGGGATAGTATGGTGGAAGAGGTAGTTGAACAAGAGAGTAATACTGCCCGGGCGGCTAGGCCGCTGCCCGGGCTTTCTTCTGCCGCGGTAGCCAAGCCGCTTTCACAAATTGAAGGCACCCGCGAAGAACGCATTCCCCTTGCCATGGAGGAGTTTGCCCGCGTTTTAGGCGGCGGGATTGTGCCGGGGTCCATTGTGCTCATCGGCGGCGACCCAGGTATCGGCAAAAGCACCCTTACCCTGCAGATGGCGATGCTGCTGGCCCAAAAGAGCCTGGTGCTCTATGTGAGCGGCGAGGAATCTGAACAGCAGATCAAAATGCGCGCCAACCGCCTGGTAGCTGGCGCGGGGGATAAAAAGGCAAGCCTGCCGGACCAGTTGTACCTGCTGACCGAAACCAACCTGGGGGCGATTTTCAACCAGATTGGGGCGCTGAAGCCCAGCCTGGTGATTATCGATTCGATCCAAACCATGACCATGCCGGAGATGGAAAGCGCTGCCGGATCCGTGAGCCAGGTGCGCGAGAGCGCCGCCCGGCTGCGCGAGCTGGCCAAGAGCAGTGGGATCACAGTGTTCGTGATTGGGCATGTGACCAAAGAAGGGACCATTGCCGGCCCGCGGGTACTGGAGCATATTGTAGATACCGTGCTCTACCTGGAAGGCGAGCAATTCCAAAGTTACCGCCTGCTGCGCAGCGTAAAGAACCGCTACGGCGCTACCAGCGAAGTGGGCGTTTTTGAAATGCAGGAAAAGGGCATGGTGGAGGTGAGCAACCCCAGCGAGGTCTTTTTGGCCGAGCGCATGGTGAACGCCCCCGGCTCCGCCATCGCGGTAACCATGGAAGGCACCCGCCCCCTTCTGGTTGAGGTGCAAGGGCTGACCACGCCCACGCATTTTGGCAACCCGCGGCGCACCTCCAACGGCATCGACTTCAACCGCCTGCTTCTGATCGCAGCGGTACTTTCCAGGCGCAGCAGCGTGAAACTGGGCGAGCAGGACGTGTTTATCAACGTGGTGGGGGGCATGCGCATCGATGAGCCGGCCGCAGACCTGGCTGTGGCATTGGCCCTGGCTTCTTCGTACAAGGACCAGCCCGTGCGGGCCGATACGGTGTTGATTGGTGAAGTGGGGCTTTCCGGCGAACTGCGCATGGTGGGCCAGATGCAGGCCCGGCTGAAGGAAGCTGCCAAGCTGGGCTTTAAACGCGCGGTGATCCCTCAGCGTGTGCGCAAGGGCGAGCCCTGGCCGGCGGGTATTGAGGTGATCGAGGCGCGCGGCCTGCGTGAGGCCATCGCGGCGGCCTTGCTGGAAGCCGAACCTGAGAAGAAAGGCAAGTGAGATGGGCTCGATTTTGAACCTAATCCCTTTTTATGGCGCCACGCGGCGCAACCATGCCTTGGAGCACGCCACCATGCAGGTGCTTTCCCGGCGCTATAACGACCTGCGCATGGCCGGCATTAGCGGGCCATTGGGCTTTACGCTGATTGGCGACTTGCCCACTGAGGTGGTGACCGATGCGGTACTGGAAGCCCAGCGCCGCCTGCAGGCCGGGGAGAAGGACCTGGCTGTGCACCCCAACTGCGGCACGAACCTGGTGTCCAGTTCCGGCATTGCCGGGGCGGCGGCTTTTATGGTGATTTTTGGCCTGGCCGGCAAGCGCACGCCGCAGTGGTTCCATTACCTCATGGGCGTCCTGGTGGCTGTACCCCTCTTCATCCTCTCCCGGCCCATTGGGCCCAAAATGCAGCGCGTGTTTACCGTGGAACCCAACCTGGGCCATCAGCAGGTGCGCATGGTTGAAAGCCGCAAGACCGGCAATGGCTTTGTGCACGTGATCAGCACCGGCAGGTAAGGCGTGGAGCGGGAGATACTTTTACTGGGGGATCAGCGGCTTTACGCGCAGGCGGAGCCTCTGCGGGAAAGCGAATTGGCCGCGCTTGGGCCGGTGATCCAGGACCTGCACGATACGCTGATGGCCTTTCGGGCCCGTACGGGTGCCGGCAGGGCAATCGCCGCGCCGCAGATAGGGGTAAACAAGCGCCTGATCTATATGCATATCGACCGCCCCACCGTGATCATCAACCCCCGGCTCAGCTTTCCCAGCGCGGAGCGGATGCAGGTATGGGATGACTGCATGAGCCTGCCCGGGCTATGGGTGAAAGTGGAGCGCTTTAAGCGCGCGGTACTCAATTACCGCGACGAGCGCTGGCTGGAACAGCGCCTGGAACTGGAAGGCGACCTGAGCGAACTGCTGCAGCATGAGTACGACCACCTGGATGGCATTCTGATGACCATGCGCGCCATCGATGAGATGAGTTTTACGATGCTTAAACCGGAGCGCAGATGAGCAAAATCAGCATCCTGCGGGGGGATGACCGCGCCCGGATCAAGGAACTGATCGCCCGCGCCAAGGCCGGCCTGGGCGATGAAAGCATGGCCGACCTGAACACCGCCACCCTGGACGGCGAGAGCTGCAAGCAGGACGAGCTGGCCAGCGCGATCATGGCCATCCCCTTTCTGACGGAGAGGCGCCTGGTGATCCTGGAACGCGCGCGGGCATTCCTCAACCGCCCAAAAAAGGAAGAGCGCCCCAAAGTTCTGGCTCTGCTGGAAGAAATGCCGGAAAGCACCCTGCTGCTTTTCATCATCGAGGATGAACCCCTGCGCCGGCGCGGCGAGCGCGGCTGGGAGAACCTGCGCCAGTACAGCTGGCTCTTGGACTGGCAGAAGGAACACCCCAACCAGGCCACGCTGATCGAATGCAGCCTGCCGGCCGATGACGAAATGCCCGCCTGGATCATCAAGGAAGCCAAGGCCCAGCAAGGGGCCATCACCCCGCCGGCCGCGCGCCTGCTGGCCACGTATGTAGGCAACAACACCCTGCGGGCCGGCCACGAGCTGGACAAACTGCTCACTTACGCCGGCCCAAGCCGCCCGGTGAGCCCTGAGGATGTGGCCTTGCTGACGGCACAGGATAAGGAAGGCAAGATCTTCGATTTTACCGATGCCCTGGGGGAGCGCAACCCCACCAAGGCCATGAGCGAGTTCCGTCTCCTGGCCCAGGAAAGCGAAATCGTGGAACTTGCGGCGATGATCCAGCGCCAGTTCAGGCTCTTGATCCAAGCGCGCGAGATTTTGGATGAGGGCGGCAAACCTGCCGAGATCGAGAAGGAATTGCGCGTTTTGAACTTTGTGGCCCAAAAGCTGGCCAATCAGGCGCGCCGTTTTACCATGGACCAGCTGCTGGGCATTTTTCAGCGCCTGTTGAGCATTGACGAGGGGATGAAAACCGGCGGCATGCCCGGTGATCTGGCCTATGAACTGCTCATCGCCCAACTGACCGCCTAAACCCAGCCAAGCTGCCCGGAATCAATAACCGGAACACCCTCCGCCAGCCAAATGGGCTTTCTAAGGCTATAATCGGGCTGATGTGTGCTGAAAAGATCCCCGAAACACAGCCCTATATGCCCCAGGAGGCGGGCGTTCAGCCGCCCCTGCCCCAGGACGACCAAGCTGAAGACCCCAGCCGCTACCCCCGGTTATGGACCTACGTGCTCACCTGCCTGAAGATCGGGGCGATCTCCTTTGGCGCGCCTACGGCGCACATCGCCATGATGGAGAACGAGTTTGTGAAGCGCCACAAGTGGATCAGCCAGGAAACGCTGCTGGACCTGCTTTCAGCTGCCAACCTGGTGCCTGGGCCGAACGCCTCGGAGCTGTGTTACCACGTGGGCTACCTCACCAACGGTTACCCCGGGCTCATCCTGGGGGGGCTGGCCTTCATCACGCCCGCGTTCATCACGGCGGTGATCATGGCTGCCCTCTACGTGCGCTTTGGCGCGCTGCCCCAGGTGGGCGAGCTTTTTTACATCCTCAACCCCCTGGTGCTGGCCATCGTGGTGGATACCACCTGGCGGATCAGCAAATCCAGTTTTAAGGGCTGGAAGCAGTTTGCCATCTTTGGCGCCGCCATCCTGATGAAGCTGCTCAACTGGAACGAGGGCATCATCCTGCCCCTGTGTGGGGTTTTGGGCATCGTATTGCATCACAGCCTGGACCGCCTTCCGCGCAGCGCGCCGCCGGCAGCTTTGCTAAGCCTGACCCCGCTGGGCTTTCTGGGTCCGGTTTTCAGTCAGGCCGGCAGCCTGCTGGATAACCTGTATGTGCGCATCTTCCTCTACTTTTTCAAGACGGGCTCGGTGATGTTTGGCTCGGCGATGGTGCTCTTTGCCCTGATCGAAAAGGATGTGACCCAGCGCTTTGGCTGGCTGACCATGCAGCAGCTGACCGATGCCATTGCCGTAGGCCAGATCACGCCGGGGCCGGTCACCTCCGCCAGCAGTTTTGTGGGCTATTTGGTGGGGGGCTTCTGGGGCGGCTTTTGGGCCATGGTGGGTGTTTTCCTGCCTTCCTTCATCATCGTGATGATCACCGCGCCGCTGCTGAAAAGGATGCGCGATTCGATCGTGGCCAAGGCCTTTCTGAAGGGCGTGAATGCCGGGGTGGTGGCCCTGATCCTCTTTGTGGTCATTGTGCTGGCGCAAAACGCCTTGACGGACGTTTGGACAGCACTGCTTTTGGTAGGGGGACTGCTGGTGCTCTTCAAGCTGGACCTGCCGCCCTATGTGCTGGTGCTGAGCGGTATCGCTCTGGGTTTCCTGCGCATCGCGCTCTGAGCCTGCGGGGCGGCAGCAGCGGAACCCCAAAGTTTCCTTAAAATATCGCCATCCCTATCCGCCTAAACCAGGCCCGGGCGAGGCGCTGCGGTACAATTGCCATCCCATGGAAGACTTCCTCGATTTGCTCAACCCCCAACAGCAAGCGGCTGTAGCCGCACCGGCAGGCCCCACCCTGGTTTTGGCTGGGCCGGGTTCCGGCAAGACCCGGGTGCTTACCTACCGCATTGCCTACCTGATTGGGGCGATGAATGTGCCAGCCTACCATATCATGGCGGTCACCTTCACCAACAAGGCCGCCAAGGAGATGGGCGCGCGCGTGGAGAAACTGCTCGGGCCCCAGGCCTCGGGCATCTGGCTGGGCACATTTCATGGCCTTTGCGGGCGGATCCTGCGCCGCGAGGCCGACCTGCTGCCGGTGGATTCGAACTTTGTGATCTTCGATGCCGACGACCAGGAAAACTTAATGAAGCAGATCGTCAAAGAGGCCAACCTGGACGAGAAGCTTTACCGCCCGGCTTCGGTGCTGGACGCCATCAGCGCGGCCAAGAACGAATTGATCGGGCCGGAAGACTACCCCGTCAAAAACTTCCGCGATGAACAGCTGCGCCGCTTTTACATGCGTTACCAGCAGATGCTGGTGAGCAATAACGCCATGGACTTTGACGACATGCTTATGTACACGCATGGCATCCTGGAAAACTACCCGGTGGTGCGCGATACTTACGGGCACAAATTTGAGCACATTCTGGTGGACGAATTTCAGGACACCAACCTGGCCCAATACGCCATCCTGAAAAACCTGGCCAGTTTGCACCGCAATTTGTATGTGGTGGGGGATGAAGACCAAAGCATCTACCGCTGGCGGGGTGCCGATTACCGCAACCTGCAGCGCTTTACCGCCGATTTCAAGGACGCGCGCACGATCCTGCTGGAACAAAACTACCGCTCCACCCAAACTATTTTGGATGGGGCAATGGCGGTGATTGACCGGAATGCCAACCGCACGCGCAAGAAGCTCTTTACCGAAGCCAAAGCCGGGGAGAAAATCAGCCTGGTGGTGGCCGATGACGACCGACAGGAAGCGGAGATCGTGGCGGCGGCGGTGCAGGCCGGCATCAGCAAGGCTAAACTGAACCCGGCGGATTTCGCCATCATGTACCGTACCAATGCCCAGAGCCGCCTGCTGGAAGAGGCCTTCCGGCGCGAGGGAATCGCCTACCGCCTGGTTGGCGCGCAGCGCTTTTATGGCCGGCGTGAGGTGCGCGATTTGATCGGCTTTCTGCGCCTGATCTATAACCCCAAGGATGAGGTTAGCCTGCGCCGGGTGATCAACCTGCCCCCGCGGGGCATCGGCGAGAAAACGGTTGAGAAACTGCAAAATGTAGCGCGTGCCCGTGAGATGAGCATGGGCGAGGTACTTCTGCATCTGAACGCCGGGGACGATGGCCTGGCTGAGGAATTGGGTAAGGAGGGCATCCGCCTGGGGTTCTTTGGCAAGCTGCTGGCGGATTGGCGCGAGGCTGCCAACAAGAACACGGTTTCCATCCTTTTCGACCGCGTGGTGGAAGACCTGGGCTATCAGGCCTACATCCAGGATAAGAGCGAAGAAGGACAGGACCGCTGGGAAAACGTTCTGGAACTGCGCGGCGTGACCACAGAGTACGACGATACCGGCCTGGGCGCTTTTCTGGAGGCGATGAGCCTGGTGGCAGACCAGGACACCCTG
>DHPL01000057.1:15345-21657 GCA_002407905.1 Anaerolineaceae bacterium UBA5365 | reverse complement strand
GGTGGCAGACCAGGACACCCTGCCCGAGACTGTGGACGCCCCCACGATGCTCACCCTGCACGCTGCCAAGGGCCTGGAGTTCGAGCAGGTGTTCATCACCGGCCTGGATGAGTTTCTGCTGCCGCATAGCCGCAGCCGGGATGATGAAGAAGCCCTGGCTGAGGAACGCCGGCTATTGTATGTGGGCATCACCCGGGCGCGTAAGAAGCTGACCCTCACCCGCGCGCAGCGCCGCCGAAGCCCTTATGGCAGTTACGAGGCCACAATGCCCTCACGCTTTTTGGATGACCTGCCCAGCGCCTTGCTCAGCGGCAGCCCGCGCGGCCTGCCCAACCGCTATAACACCAGCCGGCGGCCGGAAGGACCCAGCCGCTGGAACAGCCCGGCTTTCATGCCCGCCCGGCGCGTGGTGTATGAGGCCCCGGCTACGCGGTTTAAACCCGGCATGCAGGTGAAGCACCCCAGCTATGGCCGCGGGGTGGTTAAGACCAGCAAGGCCGAGCATGGCGACGAAACCGTGGAAGTTTATTTTGAAGGCGTAGGGCTGAAGTGCCTGGTGGCCTCTCTGGCGCGCCTGGAGCAGCTCTAAGCGCTAATTCCATCCAAAGAGCAGCTGCATTAGGGGGCAAGGCGCGAGAAAAGGCCTCTTCATTCCGCCAAGGGGCGGCGTAATCATATAGAATAGAAATATGCCCGCGCGCCGTCGTTTGATCCTTGCGCTCCTCGTTTTGACCCTCCTGAGTTTGGCATGCCGGTTTACCAGCCCGACCCCAGTGGCGTGGGTGGCAACGCCCAGCGCGGAGGCCTTAAGTGTGACCGATACGGTCAGCGCGCTCACCCAGCCGCCTACCCCGGCATTGGAGACCGAAACGCCCACACCGCTCTCGCCCCAGCTGAGCACCCCTTCGCCTACGCCGCTGCGCGTAGACGGCCCCTGGCTGATCTACTCCGGCGCAGATGGCCAGCACCTCTTTGCTGCCGACCTGCAGGCCGACCTCTTTACCCGCCTGGAATTGCCGGCAGCGCCCCTGCTGAGCGACCTGAAGACCGGCATCTCGCCGGATGGCCGCTACCTGCTCTTGCGGACGGGGAGTTTTGCGGAAGAAGCCGGCCCGGCGCTGAACCTGGTGGACGGCGCGGACTTGAGCACGCGCGTGCTCACCAACTTGGCGGCCCCGGAACATTTAAGGCTATTGCGCGCTGAGCCCGGCAGCCTTTCCGCCCAGGCCCAGGCAGCGCTGACGCACCCGGAGGGCATTGCCTGGCGCAGCGACGCGGCGGTTTTCCCGGCCATGCTGGAAAGCCGCAACGCCAACCTGTACACCTGGGCGCCGGCCAGGGACAGCATCAGCCATCTGGCGGAACGGGCGGAGCAGGCCTTTGGCCCGTTTTGGGACCCCAACAAGCGCAGCGTGCTCTTCCAGGAAACAGCCCTGCTGACTTCCGGCATGAGCCTGCAGGCCAACCAATTGGCCGCCCTGGATTACACCAAGCAGGACGTGGTGCGCAGTTTGCTGCGCGTGCCGCCTGGCTCCCAACTAAGCGTGATGGGCTGGACCAATGCCAATTACCTGCTGCTGTATTTTGAGGATGAAGCCGGGCTATATGGGCTGAAACTCCAGGGCCTGGCCGGCGGCAGCCCAACGGAGCTCTTCCCCGGCCGTTTTGATGAGGCCGCCTTCGACCCGCAAAACGGGACCATCGTCTTGAATATGGGTGAGGCAGCTGCCCAGGCCAACCGCCAGTCGCCCGGGATCTATATCAAAACATCACCGGCTGCCAACTTTGAGATCATGCAGCTTGGTGAGTTTAAAGACCTGCGATTTCACCCGCAAAAGCAGCTTTTCTCGGCGGCAAACGCCTCCGGGGTGGCGGTTTTCAGCGCCAGCCTGCTGAGTTTCAGCCTGGCAGGCGAGGAAAAGCTGGCTTTTTCAAACGACGGGACCTGGCTGCTGGCCTGGAACGGGGAACGCGCATCGCTTTACAGCCCGGACGGCACGCATTTGCAGACTCTCCGGGAAGAGGGGCTGGTGGACCTTTTCTGGCAGCCGGATGACCGCGGTTTTTACCTGGTGAGCACCAGCGGCCTCTACCATTACCGGTTTCCGCTCTTGCAGGCGCTCCAGATCAGCGACGATGTCTGGCAGGAGGCGCCCTTTGCGCACACCTGGCTGGGAACGCCGTAAAGCGTAAATGTTAGACTTAGCTCAATTGAGAGAGGAGGCAAGATGAGTATCAGATTCACTTACTTTGGGCACGCGTCCCTGGGCCTGGAATTGGACGGGATGAAGGTGTTGGTGGACCCGGCTTTTAACGACATGCCCCATGGGGGGAACCTGGCTGAGACCCTTGAGGCCGATTACATCTGCGTGACCCATGGGCATGGTGACCACATCGGCGATGCTGTTGCCATTGCCCAGCGGACTGGCGCTACTGTCATTTCGAACTTTGAGATCTGCAATTGGCTGGCCAAACAGGGCGTAAAAACGAGCGGCCAGCAGCTGGGGGGCGGACGCAGCTATCCCTTTGGCTACCTTAAACTCACCCTGGCCCTGCATGGGTCGGCCCTGCCGGATGGCAGCTATGGGGGCAACCCTGCCGGGCTGCTGCTTACCGCGAATAACGGGAAGAAAATCTACATGGCTGGCGATACAGGTTTATTTGGGGATATGAGCCTGATCGGCGAGGAAGGCCTGGACCTGGCTGTGCTGCCCATCGGGGATAACTACACCATGGGGCCGGCGGACGCGCTGCGGGCAGTGAAACTGCTGCAGGCTAAGCTGGTGGTGCCCATCCATTACAACACTTGGGGGCTGATTGCCCAGGACCCGCAGGCCTGGAAAGAGCGTGTGGAGGCCGAAACCAGCACCCGCTGCCAGATCCTGCAGCCCGGCGAGAGCCTGGAGCTGTGACCTATGCCCGCTGAGGACCTGAAAAAACGCTTGCCGCCCGGGCAGCTGCTGACGGAGCGTTTCCCGGTATTGCATTACGGGCCGGTACCGCATACAGAGTTTGAGGACTGGGTGTTCATGGTATGGGGGGAGGTGGAAACGCCGCTGCGGCTAAACTGGGCGGAGTTTAATGCCTTGCCCAGGACCCGCGTGCGCATGGACCTGCACTGCGTGACCACCTGGTCCAAACTGGATACGGAGTGGGAGGGCGTGCACCTGCGCACCCTGCTGGAGACAGGCCTGGTGAAACCCTTGCCAGGGGCAAGCTACGTGATCCAGCATGCCGAACTGGGTTTTACCGCCAACCTGCCGCTGGACCTGATGCTGCAGGAGAACTTTTTGCTGGCAACGCATTACAACGGCCAGCGGCTGAGCCCGCAGCATGGTTACCCGCTGCGCGGCGTTTGCGGGGCGATCCCGGGGCGGACTGATCTGCGGGACCTTTACCTGTGGAAGGGCGCCAAGTGGCTGCGCGGGCTGGAATTCAGCAGCAGCGACCAGCCTGGCTTCTGGGAACAGGCAGGCTATCACAATACGGGGGATGTTTGGCTGGAGCAGCGCCGGGCTTGAACAGGAAATTGGACCTTAGCCCGGAGTTGAGGCTGGAGATCCGGCCTTTTCAACCCGCTGATCAGGGATCAGTCAGGGATTTGGTGTTGGCCGGGCTGGAAGACCATTGGGGCAGCCTGGACCTCAGTTTGAACCCGGACTTGAATGATATCGCCGCTGCTTACGCGCCGGGCACTTTTCTGGTTGGCAGGCTGGCGGGGGAAATTGCTGCTTGCGGGGCCTTCATGCCGCGGGGCGCGCACAGGGCGCAGATCGTGCGCATGTCAGTGAGGCGGGAAAACCGGGGCCAGGGGCTGGGAGGCCAAATGCTCCAGGCACTGATCGCCGCAGCCCGCGCGCGGGGCATTCGTGAGGTGATCCTGGAAACCACTGAAACCTGGGATGAGGTGATCGCCTTCTACCAAAAGCACGGCTTTGAGATCACGCATCACGCCGACGGCGACGTATATTTCAAGTTGAATATTTAGACCGCGGGTCTGACCGTTATCAAAAAGAGCTCCGCAATGGCGGAGCTCTTTGCTCATAGCTGGTGCTTAGCCTTTACGCTGGCGCCACATGTAATAACCCAGGCCCAGGCCGGAGAGCAGGATGACGGCACCCAGGATGCCCAAAAGCGGCGAGCGGCTTTGCTCGGCGGGCTGCTCGCTGAGCGAGAGGGGGGTGGCTTCCTGGCAGCCAAAAGCCAGGGTGGCTATTTCGCCGGTCTTCAGGTCGAAAGCCACGCTATTGGCGGTGGTGGGGTTGAAGCCATCCGGGATGGCGATGGTAACGTTGTAGGAGCCTTCGGGAACATCCACGAAACAAAACGGAGTTACGGGGGCAGTGTCCGGGTCGCCAGCCACGGTTGTACCGGTAAGCGAGATCCGGCCCAGGCGGTCGTTCAGGCTGGCCACACCGCCATAGAGGTGGGTTTCGAATTCGTCGCGTCTGTTGTTTCCGTTCAGGTCGTTAAAAAGCACAACGCACACCTCGCCAACGCCGTCTGAAGGCGTGGGGGAGGGGGTGACCAGGGCTGGGTCGCGGGTGGGCAGAACGGGAGCCTGAGGTGTTTCCGGGGCGGTCTCCACCCGGCCGAGCAGGATCTTTTGGTTCTCAAAGATATTGCAGGCTTCGCTTAAGTTGTTGAGCTGCCGGATGGTCTGCAAGGTGACGCCGGTGAGCGTGGAAATGCGCTGGCAGCTATCGCCGGGCTGGGCGATGTAGTAGATATTGCCGTCAGCATCGGGCTCCGGCAGGGGCATCAGGGTGGGGGTTGGGTCTTGGGCGAAAACCGGGCCTGCGGGCAGGGCAAAGGCTGCCAGGCCGATGAGCAAGCTGATGGACAGGTAAAGCGGCAGGAGGATACGGGATGATTTTTTCATTTTGACCTCACTTTGCGCATTATAACATTGAAGCCCCTGCCAGCTTTTCGCTCCCTCCTGCCTCGTCAAGGTACAATAACCAGGTGCGAAAAAAAGGTTTTACGGCGCTATTTTGGGTTCTGCTGATCCTGATGCCAATGCTGGCTGCCTGTCAGCAGGGCCAGGAGTTGCTCACGCCAACGCCGCTGCCCAGCCCGACCCCCACCCTGCTGCCCAGCCCTACCATCGACTGGTTTCCGCGCACGCCGACCCCCACGCGCGAGCGGATTTTTCCCACCCCCACGCCTGAGAGCACGCTTCAGCCGCCCAGCGGCGGCACGGTGCTGATCGCGGATGGTTTTGCCGACCCCAAAACCTGGGCGCTCTCCCAGGGCAGCGCCGGCACGGTAGCTCTGGATGAGGGCATCCTCTCCATGGCCGTCACCGCCGAGAAGGGCCGCCTGGACTCGCTGAGCACCCACCGGCTGCCCTCCAATTTCTACCTGGAACTCGAGATGCGCACCTCGCTCTGCTCCCGGAACGACCGCTACGGGCTTTACTTTTGGCGCTTCAGCCAAATGGGCACGCTAACGCTTTGGTTCAATTGCCAGGGGCAGTTCAGCCTGGAACGGGAGATCAACGGAGCCCGCTCGGTGCTGATGCCCTGGACGGACGCGCGCCGCTTCATGCCCCAGGCGCCAGCCACGAATCACTTGGGTCTCTGGGCCAGGGATGGCAAATTGTACATCTTTCTGAATGGGGTCTTTCAAACCGAGTTCAAAGCACGCCAGGGCATGGCCGGCCTGATGGGCCTGGTCAGCGAAGCGGCCGGCAAACTTCCGCAGACCGTATTGTTCACAGAATTGAAGGTTGTGCAGGACTGAAGGGCTTACTAACAGACACCTGCGATATAATTTGGCGCATGCTGTGTTGTTAACTTAATTAAACACGGAGGCAAGCAATGACCCAAGCACTCAAGATCATCATCCCCATGGCAGGCGCAGGCAGCCGCTTGCGGCCCCTCACCTGGAGCCGCCCCAAGCCCCTGGTAGCCCTGGCGGGGGCAACTGTTCTTGACCACATGCTGGCGATGTTCAACACCGTTCCAGATCTGGAAAACACGGAGTTTGTCTTCATCCTCTCGCCCGGGCAGGGGGAGCTGATCCAGCCCTTCATGCACAAAAACCATCCCCAGCTCAAGGTACACTATGTGCTGCAGCCCGAAAAGAAAGGCCAGAGCGACGCGCTTTGGCACGCGCGTGAGTTTATGGATGGACGGGTGCTGATGGTCTTCTCGGACACGCTCATCGAGAACAGTTTTGAGATCCTGGCCGATGAAAGCGCCGATGCCGTTGCCTGGGTGAAGCCCGTACCGGACCCGCGCCGCTTTGGTGTGGCCGAAGTGGATGGCCGCGGCCTGGTGACCCGGCTGATCGAAAAACCCAACGACA
>DHPL01000057.1:10789-15139 GCA_002407905.1 Anaerolineaceae bacterium UBA5365 | reverse complement strand
CTGCCATTGAGGAGCAGTTTAAACGCAATGTGCAGCTGAAAGGCGAGTACTTCCTGACGGACGCGATCAACATCATGCTTGAGTCGCAGGTGAAGATGCGCACAGAGCAGGTGAAGGTTTGGCTGGATGCCGGCACAAGCGATGCCCTGCTGGATACCAACCGTTACCTCCTGGAGCATGGCCGCTCCAACCAGCAAAGTTTGCGTTATGGCGATGACGTGGTCATCCTGCCGCCGGTTTTCATCCATCCGGACGCGCGGGTGAGCGCATCGATCATCGGCCCCTTCACGTCCATTGGCGCCGGGGCGGTGGTTCAGGGCTCGGCCATCAAGGATTCAGTGCTCAGCCCGGGTGTGCACATCACCAATTCGCATCTGGATAGCTCGCTTTTGGGTCACGATGTGGTCATCAACGGCATGATGGGCAAGTTCAACCTGGGAGATAACTCCTGGGCTAATTGGTAAACGAGGAGAGCATTAATGCGCGAAGATTGGCTTGCACGTTGGGTGGTTTCATTAAAGCCTTCGGGCATTCGTAAGTTTTTTGATATCGCCGCCACCATGGACGACGTGATCTCTCTGGGGATCGGCGAGCCGGATTTCGATACGCCGCAGCACATCGTGGAGGCGGGCTGCCGCTCCCTGCAGGAAGGAAAAACGCATTATACCTCCAACCACGGCCTGCTGGAGCTGCGCCAAACCCTGGCCGCCCACATGGACAAACATTACGGCCTGGAGTTTGACCCGCACACCCAGGCGATGATCACCGTAGGCGTCTCCGAGGCACTTTACCTGGCCTTTACCGCCATCATCAACCCGGGCGATGAAGTGATCGTGCCCAACCCCTGCTTTGTGTCCTACCAGGCAGAAGTGCAGATGGCCGGCGGCATCCCTGTGCCGGTGCCTACCTTTGCCGAGCACAACTTTGACCTGGAGCCGGACCTGATCGAGAAGGCCATAACCCCCAAGACCAAGGCCATCATTTTCAGCAACCCCTGCAACCCCACCGGCGCGGTTGCCTCCTACGAGAGCCTGGAGCGGGTGGCCCAGCTTGCCGTGAAATACAACCTGGTGGTGGTTGCCGATGAAGTTTATGACCGCCTGGTGTATGGCGGGCACAAGCACATTTGCTTTGCCAACTTCCCGCGCATGAAGGAACACACGGTTCTTTTGGGCGGCTTTTCCAAGGCCTACGCCATGACCGGCTGGCGAATCGGATTCGCCCTGGCCCCCGCGCCGATCCTGGAGATGATGGTGCGCATCCATCAGTATTCCATCATGTCCGCGCCTACGGTTTCACAGGTCGCGGCGATTGAAGCGCTGCGGCATGGCGAGGAGTTTGTGCAGGAGATGCGCGAGGAATACGACCGCCGCCGGCGCCTGATTGTGGGCGGCTTCAACAGCCTGGGCCTGCCCACTTTTGAACCCAAGGGCGCTTTTTATGCCTTCCCGGACATCCGCTCTACCGGCCTGGATGATGACACCTTCTGCGAACGCCTGCTTTACGAAGCCAAGGTGGCCATGGTACCTGGTTCGGCGTTTGGGCCGGCCGGCGCTGGCTATGTGCGGGCGTCCTACGCTACTTCTTACGAGAAAATTGAGCAAGCCCTGGAGCGGATCGGCGGATTTCTTAAGAACCACCACGTTTAAGATAGCCGGGTCAGCATCGCGGGCGGCTAAAGCTGCCCGCAGCTTTTTAACGCCTGCCTGCAGAGGATCCCGGAGGCTGCTGCGCCAAACTGCTCCTGCCGGTATCTTCCCTTATAATGGAACAGCAGAACTTGTAGAGACAGGTCGGAAAACTAAGGCGTTGGTTTTCTGATCTTCAGGCTCCTAGACTTAAGGGAATTATCTTGCAATCGCCGAACGAATCCACGCTATCCCTATTGCAACCAGGATTGTTAACTGACGAACGCCGGCTTTCCGTCATCATCCAGTCCCTTTTCTCGGCTTGGATGCTCGCTTTCCTCTTTCATGGCCAAATATTTATCTCGCTCGCTGCCGCTCACAATTTTGATCCATCGGCGCTGATCACATACGCCACCCTCGCGATGCTTGCGGGGCATTTGCTTTCAGGTGTCTTCATCCAGTCAAAGGCCTCTGCCAGGCGGCTTTGGCTCTATGCTTATCCTTTTTTTGCTCTGCTTACGCTCATATTTTTCTTTCCCCCGAACCTGCTTTGGTCTTTCGCGATCGTCTCGGGGTCTTTCCTGGCTGGCATCTCAATATCAGCCTGGGCTTTCTACCTGCGATCTTCCTCGCCCAGAGGTCAGCGATTCCGCACCGTTGCCGACCTTTTGATCCTCTCCAACCTGTTCATGATTTTCCTGAACTTGGTCGGCATCTACATCTCGCCGAGCGCTGGTTTAGCCCTAAGCATCCTGCTGCTCGCAGGCGCTTATTTCTTAACCCAGAAACTGCCTGATGAGGCCATTAAGGCTGCAGCGCCTGCCCCAACCCTTAGAAAAGGGGCAGTACAGCTTAAGAAATCCCTGGCTTTTCTTTCGCTTTTTATTGTCATCATTACGATCAACGCAGGCTTAATGTACAGGCTGGTCAACCCTGCCTTTGCCCACCTGGAAGGGCTTGTAAGCTGGTATTGGGCGGTTCCCTACATTGCCGCAATTCTGATCATCAAAAACTTACCCGATAGCATCAATAAGACCTATCTGCTGTACATCGCTTTGGGCATGATCGGTCTTTCTTTTATCGCCTTTACTGCCTTGAACCGTACAGTCTTGAGCTATCTGCTCGTTGATACCCTGATGCTGGGAGCCTTCGGAGTTTACGACCTTTTTTGGTGGACGATCCTGGGGGAAATGCTGGAATACCACAAAAATCCAGCGCTCGTTCTTGGCATTGGCCTGGGGGCAAATTTGCTTGGCGTTCTGATCGGCGCTCAGATTGTTCTCCCGATTGTCTCAGCGGATGGAGGGGGTCATAACCCTGCTTTTCTGGCGCTTTTCGTGGTTTGCGTGACGCTCATGCTCCTCCCCTTACTCCACAAACAGCTTACATTGCTGCTCAGAGAACATGCAAGCTTTTTACTAGCACCCGATGCCTACGATAAAGCCCTGAATGCACGTGCCCAGCGAATTGCTGATTACGGACTGCTTTCTGAGTGCGAGGCAGAGATAGCCGCGCGTTTACTGCAGGGTAAAACCTATAAAACGATCGCCTCGGAGCTATTCCTTAGCGAGAACACAATCAAGTTCCACGTGAAAAATATTTACGGGAAATTCCACATCTCCAGCAGGACGGAACTTATCCAGCTTTTAACGGATGCTGATTCGCAATCCTGAGCTTGTTATAGGACCACTTTGACACTCACGCGAGCTACCTACCCGAAAAGGGTAGGCTTGCCCGCTGCTTTCCACCCTTTTTAGGTAATCCCTTTAAGTCCCGGGAAGATTATGCTTTTCTTCACGCCTGTGGAGGCATGTGTGCATTCCAGGAGGCCTTTCGATCGCGGGAATTGGGATAACGCTAGCAACTTAAAAACTGCTCTCAGCCCAACTGGCTCAGGGGAAACGGTTTGGGCTAAGAAGGGGGTCGATCTGCCAGGGGTCGCGTGAATAGATACGTTCACACTTTTCGTTGTTGTGGCGATCTACAGGGGGTTCTTGGGAACTGAAATCAGCTTTCCGAGCGCGGCCCCAAGACCAATATCACCTTCCTGAGAGGCAAGCTTATTAAGGAGGATGCTGAATTGTAGGGTCACCCGCTAGCCCTGCGGATTGATTGAGTTACCACCACATTTAAGTTAATCGGATCAGCATGGCGGGCGGCTTTGGCCGTCTGCTGCTTTTTAACGCCGGCCTGTAGAGGAACCCGGTAGCATCTGGCCCTGGCGAATACTAAAATGAAGCTAGCGGAGGCGTGAACATCCGGATCAAAGCGCCTATTCCGGCTACGGTTTTAGCTGCGCGCAGGATACCGAGGGTTTCGCCAGCTGCTTATCGGAAGACCGACCTGAACACCATTTGTACGGCCAACTGGCCGTTCCAGGAGGCTAAGATGAACCAAGAGAATACTGCACCAGCCAATCGCCTGGCTGGTTCACACAGCCTTTACCTGCGCCAGCATGCTCATAACCCGGTGGATTGGTACCCCTGGGGAACTGAGGCTTTGCAGCGCTCCAAAGACGAAAATAAACCCATACTGCTTTCGATCGGTTACGCGGCGTGCCACTGGTGCCATGTGATGGCCCATGAATCCTTTGAGGACCCCGAGGTGGCCGCGATCATGAACCGCGAATTTGTCAATATCAAGGTGGATCGGGAGGAGCGCCCGGACCTGGACGCGATCTACATGAAAGCCCTGCAGACGATGACCGGCAGCGGCGGCTGGC
>DHPL01000057.1:9780-10675 GCA_002407905.1 Anaerolineaceae bacterium UBA5365 | reverse complement strand
ATGACCGGCAGCGGCGGCTGGCCGATGACCCTCTTTCTAACCACGGCCGGGGAGCCCTTTTTTGCCGGCACCTACTTCCCGCCTGTTTCCCGCGGCGGGAGGCCTTCCTTTAAGGAGCTGCTGGAGGGCGTGGCCCAGGCCTGGAAACAACGCGAGAAAGACATTTTTCTAACCGGCCGCAAAGTGCGTTACAGCCTGCTGCGGGGCGAAGTGGGCGAATACCCCAGCCCTGAAAGCATGGACGAAGCGATGCCCGGGCAGGCCCTGCAGCGGATACTGAGGAACTACGATAAAGAACTGGGCGGCTTTGGTTACGCGCCTAAATTCCCCCAGCCGATGGTCCTGGATTTTCTGATGCAGCAGGCGGCAGCCCGAGCAAATGATGGCAGGAGCCAGGAGGCCAGCAAGGCGGTACAGCACACCCTGCAGGCCATGGCCCGCGGCGGGATCTACGACCAAATGGGCGGCGGTTTTCACCGCTACAGCACCGATGCGCGTTGGCTGGTGCCGCATTTTGAAAAAATGCTCTACGATAACGCCCTGCTCGCCCGAACCTATCTGCATGCCTGGCAGGTATGGGGCCACCCCTTGTTCAAGCGGGTAGCGGAAGAAACCCTGGATTTCTGCCTGCGCGAACTGGGAGACCCGCGAGGCGGGTTTTACAGCAGCCTGGACGCCGATAGCGAAGGCGAGGAAGGCCGCTACTATACCTGGGACCTTCAGGAAGCCCAGGCCTTGCTGGGCAAGGATGCCGAACTCTTCCCCGAAGCTTACGGGTTCCTGGCCGGGGGCAATGCCCCTGAGCTGGGCGCGGGCCGGAACATCCTGCATTTGCCGGCCCCTGACCCCCATGCGCCTCAGGAAGATGACCCCGCCATCAACTGGACGCATGCCA
>DHPL01000057.1:4692-9690 GCA_002407905.1 Anaerolineaceae bacterium UBA5365 | reverse complement strand
GGCCCCTGCCCCCCATGCGCCCCAGGAGGATGACCCCGCCATTAACTGGACGCATGCCATGGCAAAACTGAGGGCCCGGCGCGAAACGCGGGTAAGGCCTTCACGGGATGAAAAAATTCTGGCTGAATGGAATGGTTTTATGCTGCTGGCGTTGGCGGAGGCTGGTTTTGTTTTGGACCGGCCTGATTATCTTGAAGCAGCCCGCAAGAGTGCTGACCGAATTATTGGGGAAGTCTTGAGCCGGGATGATGAGGGCCGTTTTTTGCGCTGCAGCCGTGTAATGGGTGGGCGCGCGGCCGACGGATTTTTGGAGGACTACGCCAGCCTGGGTCTGGCCTTCCTGAAACTCTATGAGATCAGCTTTGTGCCGGAATACCTCAGCACGGCATTCAGACTGGCGGAAAGCATTTTGGGCTTGTTTGCCGACCCTGACTACCCGGATTTCTATCAGACCGCGGATGACGCGGAGGAGTTGATTGCCCGCCACCGCGACGCGATGGATAACGCTGTGCCGGCCGGCAGCAACATGGCTGCCCAGCTGCTATTGCGCCTGGCGCGCGTGAGCGGCCAGACGGATTGGCGCCAGAAAGCCGAAGGCTACCTGGCTGCCCAGGCGGATGCATTTCTCAAGTATCCGCAGGCCTATGGCTTCGGCCTGGAAGTTTTTGCCGAAGCCCTGAAGCCAGGCATCGAGCTTGTTTTGGCTGGCAAGGTGGATGACCCGCAGTTTCGGGCTTTGCATGCCTGCCTGCGGCCTTTTTACTTGCCCGGTGCCCTGGTGCTTGCCTCGGAGACCAGGTTGGAGGGCATTGATTTGCCGATCTTCGAGGGCAGGCAAGGGGCTGAACCCCGGGCTTACCTCTGTGAGAACTTCAGCTGCCTGGCGCCAAGCAGCGACCCGGAGCAACTGACCAGGGACCTCAAGCAACTCAAACAGGAGCTCTAGGTTTAGAGTGATTGCTTTTACACGCCAGGTTTTGACCTGGCGGTTTTATAGATTCGCGGTGTTTACGGACGCAGCTGTGTTATAAACCGATGCATGTTTACACCGAGCCCTGAACCCTTTATTGTCAGCCTCTGTTCCGCCCCGATGCGCGATAACCAGCTTGGCCACCAGATGGCCGTGATGCAGGCATTTCTGGAGGCTGCCCATGGGAGCCAATTGCTCTGCTTTGGCGAGAGCTTCCTGCAGGGCTTTGAAGGCCTGACCTGGGATTACGCCACGGACCGTGAGCGGGCTATCCGCATGGACGGCAGCCAGATGGAGGCCATCCGGGAGCTGGCGCGGCGTTTCAGGCGCGGGCTTTCCTTCGGCTTCATTGAACTTTTTGAGGATATGCTTTACAGCAGCAACATCGTGCTGGATTCTGAAGGCAATACTGTGGACCTCTTCCGGCGGGTGAGTGTGGGCTGGAAGGAACACAGCATTACCGGCCCGGAGTACCGTGAAGGCCCGGGCTTCCATGGCTTTGAGCTGCAAGGTGCGCGCACCGTAACGGCGATCTGCGGGGACCTTTGGTACACGGAGAACCTCGCGGAAATTAAAGCTTTGGAACCGCAAGTGCTGCTCTGGCCGCTCTACGTTGATTATGCCGCCCATGGTTGGGAAGGTGAGACCAGGGCTGAATACGCGGAGCAGGCTGCTGGATTAGGCTGCCCGGTTTTGATGATCAACAGCCTCGTGGATGACCCCCAGCGGGCCAAGGGCGGCGCGGTGGTCTTCAATGGGGGCGGGGTATTGGCTGAATTGCCCATGGGCCAAACTGGCATGCTCAGTTTCGACCTGCACGCGCTTATCGCCGACCCCTTAAGCTGCCGGTTTGAGCGCCAATTGCTCGATTTATCACAATTATCTTGACGCGCTCTTTCTTTGGGTTACACTTACAGCACAGATCGAAACTCACGCGATCTGGGGAATAAAGATGGCCTTAATAGCGCTTTTTAACTCCCCCCAAGCTTGCGGGTATGCGGTAATGCGTGCCCGTTTATCGTTTCCCCAACTCATCAGATCTAAAGGAGAGCTGTAAATGTCAGGACCTACGAACGCTTTTGAGATGGCTCAGGCCCAATTCGATAAAGTAGCCGATCAACTCAAACTGGATGACTCGATCCGGGAGATCTTGCGCTACCCGGCCCGCGAGTTCCACCTGCGCCTCCCTGTGCGCATGGACGATGGCAAGGTGCGCGTATTCCATGGCTTCCGGGTGCAGCACAACGATGCCCGCGGCCCCAACAAGGGCGGCCTGCGCTTCCACCCGGCTGAAACAGCCGATACGGTGCGCGCCCTGGCCATGTGGATGACCTGGAAATGCGCCGTGGCCGATATCCCCCTGGGCGGCGGCAAAGGCGGCGTGGTCGTAGACCCCGCCACGCTCTCAGACGGCGAGAAAGAACGCCTGGTACGCGCTTACATCCGTGCCCTTTGGCGCAATGTTGGCCCCCGGCAGGATGTGCCGGCACCGGACGTTGGCACCACCCCTCAGATGATGGGCTGGATGATGGACGAGTATTCGGACATCGTTGGCACTTACACGCCGGGCGTGATCACCGGCAAGCCCGTGGGCGGCGGCGGTTCCCTGGGCCGCACCGAAGCCACTGGCTACGGCGTGGTGTACTGCATCCGCGAGGCGATGAAACACCTGGCCATCGACCCCACCCAGGCCACGGCCGCGATTCAGGGCTTTGGTAATGTAGGCCAGTACGCTGCCCAGGCTTTTGTGAAGCAATTGGGCGGCAAAGTGGTTTGTGTTTCCTGCTGGGACCGCAACGACAAAGTTTCCTACACCTTCACCAAGGAAGATGGCATCGACCCGGACTTCCTCAAGAGCATCACCGACCAATATGGCACCATCGATAAGGCCAAGGCAAAGGATGCCGGCTACACCGTGGAAGATGGCGATGCCTGGATCAGCAAGAAGGTGGATGTGCTCATCCCCGCCGCCCTGGAAGGCCAGGTGAATGGCGAATCGGTGAAGAAGATCGCTGATGGCGTGAAGATTTTGGCCGAGGCCGCCAATGGCCCCACCACCCCCGAGGCTGATGCCGTCATCGAGCAGAAGGGCATCTTTGTGATCCCGGACTTCCTCTGCAACGCCGGCGGCGTGACCTGCAGTTACTTCGAGGGCGTGCAGAACGACCAGAACTTCTACTGGAGCAAGGAAGAAGTGCTGCAGAAGCTGGACCATAGCATGACCACAGCCTTCAAGGCTGTGCTGGATATGGCCCTGAGCCATAAGGTCTACACCCGCGACGCCGCCTATATGGTGGCCATCGCCAAGGTGGTCAAGGCCATGGAGCTGCGCGGCTGGATCTAAACCCCGATCATCATGATTAAGGAGGCCCTTGGGCCTCCTTTTTTAACGCTGCAGGCTTGTCTGGCATCTGGCCGGAGCATGGAGACCTGGATCAGGCTTTCTTATCCAAGCCCAGGCAAGCGCCAAGCCGTCCTGAGCCGCAGCGCCTCCTGGCAGTTGCCCGAGAGGATGCGTTTATGGCTCTTTCGCTCCTTGCGCGTAAAGGGCAACCGCGTCCCGCAGAAATTGGGTGGCGCCGGCGCCTGCCTGCTCATCGTAGTACGCGGTGAAGCGGGCATCGGTCAGGTAGCCTTCCGCTAATGCCAGGTGGCTGGCCTTGGTATAGGTGCCTTCTCCCCAAAACAGGCTCAACCAGCGCCGATGCGCTGCCACGGCTGCCTGAGCAATATCCCCGGCCGGGTCGCCGGTTGCCATGCCCTCGCGCAAGAGCAGCAGGACTTTGATGGCCAGCTGCTCCTGGCGGGCCCACTGCTCCTGGCTCATCCCGGCAACCTTCCGGTTGGATTCCTCCGCGGCCTTTTCCCCAAACCTGGCCCGCACTTCCACCCCGTATTTGGCCTCGTTCTCGCGCAGGATACGCGCTTTAAAGCCCTCGAATTTTTCCTGGTCTGTCATGCTTGTTTCTCCTTCCAAGGCCCTGATGCTTTTCTCAACGTTCCGGATCAAGGCTCTGATGTCTGTTTCTTTCTTTCGCAGCGCCGTCAGGTGCTCCCTCAGCGCCGCTTCCGGAGAATAATCCGGCGCCAGGAGGATGGCCTTGATCTGCGCCAGGGCAAAGCCCATCTCACGGTAGAAGAGGATTTGCTGCAGTTGGTCCACCTGGGCTTTCCGGTAAACCCGGTAGCCGTTCGGCCGGTCCCTTTCCGGCTTCAGGAGGCCGATAGAATCGTAATAGCGCAGTGTGCGTTCGCTGATGCCGGCTAATTCCGCGAGTTCCTTTACCTTGTATCCCATCTTCATGGCAGAAACTATAAACCATGACCTAAGGTTAAGGTCAAGGGTTAATTGGCTTGAATTGGAACTTTGGTGGGTTAACCTGAGCACCGCAGCTTGAGGGTTCAATTTTCCGCCCTCTACACGCGCTTGCGCCGCGCCTAGCGCTTGGACTAGGATAATAAATATGGGAAAGGAGTAAAAAATGGCACAAAAAGCCCATGCAAGCTGGGAAGGCGTTTTTAAGGAAGGTAAAGGCAGAATGAACTTTACCGGCTACGAAGGCCCCTTCACCTACAAGACCCGTTTTGAGGAAGAACACGGCACCAACCCCGAGCAGCTCATCGGTGCCGCTTTGGCCGGATGTTTCTCGATGGCGCTTTCCGCCAATCTGGAGAAAGCCGGTTTTGCGAATGAAAAAATTGAGACTGACGCTGCAGTGACCTTAAGGCAAGTGGACGGCCACCCGCGCATCACGAGGATTGACCTGACTACCAAGGCCAAGGTGCCGGGGATTTCGGAAGAAAAATTCCGGGAGATCGCGGGCGCGGTCAAGGAAAGCTGCCCAATCAGCGCTGCCCTGGCGGCAGTACCAGAAATTACACTGGATGCTACCCTGGTGTAATCAAACGAGGCATCGCCTCAGCTGAATTTGCTGGTCTGGGGAGGCTTTTCCGAGGGGTGGAATACGCATAGCCGAAACTGAAAGCAAATTGAGCTGTGCTATGTATCGCCGGGCTTAGCCCGGCGA
>DHPL01000057.1:0-4567 GCA_002407905.1 Anaerolineaceae bacterium UBA5365 | reverse complement strand
GGGCTTAGCCCGGCGATAATCTTTTAAATGCGAGTAGAATAAGCGCGATGTCAAAAACCGACCTCATCGAAAAAGAAGGCCAGATCCTGGAAAAGATGCTGCGTATCCATTGCCGTGCCAAGCACGGCAACCCGCGGGAGCTCTGCCCGGAGTGCGCGCAGTTGCTGGATTACGCGGTAAACCGCCTGAAGGCCTGCACATTTCTGCCCGATAAACCCGTGTGCGGGAAGTGCCCCATCCATTGCTACCGTGAACCCCAGCGCAGCCGGGTGCGCCAGGCGATGAAGTTCGCCGGCCCGCGCATGCTCTTTGCCGATCCCCGCGCGGCGATCGAGCACCTGGCCGGCCGGATGCGCCGCCCCAGCGCCAAGGTGCGCGCGGTGGCTTTACGCCAGCGGGAACGCCTGAAGATCGATGCCTGAATTTGCCCCCTACAAAGCCCTGAACGACGCACTGGTCCCGCGCGAAGCAGAACTGCTGAGCGATAAGGACGGCATCCGCGTATTCCGGGTGCCGCATCTGGGAAGTACGGCTGTTCTGAAGCTCTTTGACGATCCGCGGCATTTTCGCGAAATCGAGGAATACCGTCTGCTCCAGGAAATTGGCGTACCAACCCTGAGGGTTTACGAGTACTTCACTTCTGCCCTGTTGATGCAGGACCTGGCCAGCAGCCCGGACCTGCGCCTGGCGAGCGAGGCGGACCTGAACGACCCTGAAACCCTTAAAGCGCTGGCGAGTTGGTACCTGGCCTTACACCAAAATGGAGCCGACGCGGCTCGGGATCCGGCGCGGAAATGGTACAGCGAGCACGCGCTGATTCAGCGCGAGACGTTGACTTGGATTGCCCGGGAAACCCAGACGACGGAATGGCCGATCTGGGAGCGCCTGCACGGGCATTGGCCTGAAATCCAGGCATTTGAAGCCGGATTGAAACACACGCTGACCTATAATGACTTTTGGTGGGTGAACCTGGCTGTGGGCCGGGACAAACCCGCGGCGCTGGTATTTGACTACAACTTCCTGGGACGCGGCCTGGCAACTGCGGACCTGCGCAATGTACTGGCCGGCTTGCCGGAAGCAGGGAAGGCCGTGTTTACTGCGGCTTATGGGCCGGTTGATCCGCGGGAGGCGCTGGTGGATGATCTCTTTAGCCCGCTGGTAAGCCTGAGCATTGGCCTGCGCCGCAAGGAGCGGCCCGGCTGGCTGGACGAAGTATGGGAAGCGGTCCAGAATGGCAGCCTGGAAAAGGCACTGGAGCCGCTCTTGAGGAAAATGGAGGAAGAGGATGCGCCGCTCTGACCGCGAGATCACAGATCTGGATGAAATCGAAGCCATTCTGAGGGCGGGCAAGGTTTGCCATCTGGGGATGGTTGATGCCGAGGGCCTGCCCTATGTGCTGCCTTTGAACTATGGTGTGGAACGCGAAGGAGAGCGGTTTACGCTCTACTTCCACAGCGCGGACGAGGGCCGTAAGCTGGAGGTATTAGCCCAGAACCCACAGGTCTGCGCGGTGGTAAGCCAGCATGGCGAGATAATCGGACAGGGTTTGGAAGCCTGCCGCTACGGAATAAGTTTTGAAAGCGTGATGGGGTTTGGGCAAGTTGAACTGTTGCAGGATGAAGCTGCCAAGACCCACGTTATGCAGGTTTTGATGGACCACCTGGCGGGGGAAAAGGATTGGCAGTTCCTTCCGGAAAACGTCAAACGCACTGCTGTGTTTCGCTTGCAGGTAGAACGTATCAGCGCCAAGCGGCGGGCAACCCCGTCCAAACCAGCCTAGGGAACTTTTCACAGTTTCGGCATACCGGGCTGGCTATGGATTTAACTAAAATCCAGAAGTTTGAGCACCTCCGCCAGGCAGAGAGCGAATAATTCGTCCATCAGTTTGTCGTCCACCTGCCAGGGGCCGCCGTAGGAGCCATCGCCCACCAGAGCGCGGGTGGCTTCTTTGCCCAGAATGCGTTCGTCCGAGCTGATCAGCGCTTTGGTGCCGCTGCTGGCTTTGCCCAGACGGGTAAAGCTAAAGTTCTCTTCCCAATTGGCATGAGCATTGGGCAGGCCGCGGGATTTGGAAAAATTCGCCACGGTCTCACTGGTCCACCATTGGTACCAGCGCAGGTCCAGTTCCGGGAAGGCATTGACCAGTTCCGTGAGCTGCGTGCGTGCCGGCGCGTTGCCGCCATGCCCGTTCAGGAAGAGCATGCGCCTGAAGCCTTGGGCATGCAGGCAGCGGGCCAGGTCGTCGATAACCTGCAGATAGGTGCTCAGGCGCAGGCTGAGCGTACCTGGAAAGTCCAGAAAATACGGCGATACGCCATAATGCAGGGGCGGGGCAACCGGCACTCCGCTTGCTTCGCTGGCACGCTCGGCCAGTTTGAGCGGGATGAGGCTATCGGTCAACAGGGAAAGCCCGCTGTGCTGCTCGATGCTGCCCAACACCACCATGATGCGGTCATCGCGTTTAAGGTATTCCTCCACCATTTGCCAGTTCATTTGCTCAAAATGCATTATTTACCTCGCTTTCATTACCTGAATGATACACTGCCCTGCGGCATTAAAGCGGCTTGGTAAGATTAACGGTGAGAGGACTGGTGATGAAAGCGCTGATCATTGTAGATATCCAAAACGATTTCCTGCCCGGCGGAGCTTTACCCGTGGCGGATGGCGATGCCATTTTGCCGATCGTGAATGCCCTCCAAGCGGAATATCCCCTGGTGGTGGCCACCCAGGACTGGCACCCCGCCAGGCATGGCAGCTTTGCCAGCGCGCATCCTGGCGCCCAGCCTTATGAATTAGGGGAATTGGACGGCCTGCCTCAGGTTTTTTGGCCGGATCACTGCGTGCAGAGTACAGCCGGAGCAGAATTTGCCGAAGAGCTTGACCAGGAGCGCATCGAGGCCGTTTTTCGCAAGGGGATGGACCCGCGCATCGATAGCTACAGCGGGTTCTTCGATAATGGACAAAAGAAGGCGACTGGCCTGGAAGCTTACCTGCGGGGCAGGGGCGTGACTGAAGTACATGTGGCTGGATTGGCCGCGGATTACTGCGTTTATTACACCGGCAAAGATGCGCTGAGTTTGGGGTTTAAATCTGCCATCTTGCTGGAGGCAACGCGGGCCATCGACGCGGCCGGTTTTGCCCTGGCCCAGGAGCAATTCCTTAAACTAGGCGGGTTCTTGCTCTAAAGCTTAGCCCGCAGAGCTGTCTGCCTCCGGTTCTGCCAGAGCGTACTTTTCGAAATGCGTAGGGAAGGTTTGCAGGTCGCTGCCCTCAATGCCCTGCAAGCCCAATAAGAGCGAGATCTCACCCCCGTGGTGGAAATCGTGATGCAGCATCCTGAAGATGGTCCACTGGACGGGAACCTGGCGGGTGCCTTTTTCTGTAGGCCAGGGGAAGGTGTTGAAGAGCTTTTCCACGCTCAGGCTTTCCAGGATCTTCTCCGCGTAATCCCAGGTGTCGCTGAGCCAGGCGCTTAAGGCTGCGGGGTCATCCTCGATGGGGATGTCCGCGTCGTCCCAGTCCTGGCTGCCATCCGGCATCTCTTTCCAGGGCAGTTGGGCGAGGTAATCTTCCACACCCGGGCGGCCGAACTCGCTGAAGTAGCCCAGGCGGGTGGCAGCGATGTGGCGGGCTATGCCGCCAATCGAACGCTGATCAGGCGCTGGCTTCCACAGCAATTGTCCGCGGCTGATGGCATTGACCGCGTCGATGATGCTTTGGTTCTGCTCGCGCCAGCCATCCAGTATCTCACGCATGTTTCTCTCTTCCATTGGGACCTCGCTTCTTCGGTTGGCTTAATTGTCGCAAATTTCGGCCGCAGATAAAGCAGCGGTATAAGCTTAAGGAATACGAAAAGGGGCAGGTTTTATTCCTGCCCCGTGCTGGTAACTGATCACAGAAAACTCAAACCACAATATTGACCAGCCGCCCGGGCACGATGATCACCTTGCGAGGCTCGCGGCCGGCTAGTTCTGCCTGCACGGCCTCGCTGGCCAAAGCCAAGGCCTGCATCTCGTCCTGACTTATCCCGGGGTCTGCCAGAATGCGGTCGCGCAGCTTTCCGTTCACCTGCACGATCAGGGTGATCTGCTCGTCCCTGGCGGCCTCTTCATCCACCGCGGGCCAGGGGTGCGTGTGAATGGAATATGCATAGCCCAGACGCTCCCAGAGTTCCTCGGCAATATGCGGGCATACGGGAGCCAGCATCAGCAGGTAGAGCTTTACGGCCTCGTTCCACTCCGCGGTGCCAAAGGCCCCCGCATTCTTAGCCCGGCCCATCTCGTTCAGCAATTCCATCAGGCTGGAGATGATGGTATTGAAGTTGAAGGTCTCGTAATCGTAGCTAATGCTGCGCAGGGTTTGGTGCGCTTTGCGGCGCAAGGCTTTGAGTATTCCGGGTTCAGCCTGACCGTTGGCCTCCTCCTGGAACATGGACCAGGTGCGGCGCAGCCAGCGTGCGTTGCCTTCGATGCCGCTATAGGACCATGGCGCGCCCATCTCCCAGCGGCTGAAGAAGATGAGGTAGGCACGTACGGTATCGGCGCCGTATTTGGATACCAGGGCATCC
>DHPL01000012.1:59680-59812 GCA_002407905.1 Anaerolineaceae bacterium UBA5365 | reverse complement strand
GGGCGGGCATCCGAACCCATTGCGTCCAAAACAATTCGTGTAGTCATAGTGTTTCCTCGTCCTGCTGCTTGACAAGAGCAGGTCTTTGCATATAATTCAGTCTCACGCTTGCGCTGGTGCTGGAATTGGCAG
>DHPL01000012.1:57202-59589 GCA_002407905.1 Anaerolineaceae bacterium UBA5365 | reverse complement strand
TGTCGGAGTGGTGGAACGGGCAGACACGTACGTTTGAGGGGCGTATGCTGAGAGGCGTGGGGGTTCAAGTCCCCCCCAGCGCATTTTATTTTTAAGTCCCAGTCTCAAGCAACGAAACACCATTATAAAGCCCTATGCATTCTTTGCCAGCCAGAGTTTCCAGGTGTTTTACGCTCTGAGCGATCCGCTCATGGAATTGTAGGCGCTTGCCTGGAAGGGTTTCAACACAGAGGAATTAAGCGTAAGGCTTAGGGGAAGCTGCGGTCCAGCCAGCTGCGGGGATTGATCGGCGTGCCGTCCACATCCACCTGAAAATGCAAATGCGGTCCGGCGGACCGGCCGGTATTGCCAATGTGCCCCAGCAAGTCTCCCTGGCTGACCATCTGGCCTTCTTCCACGTTGAAGTCATCCATGTGCATGTAGATCGTCTGGATTCCCAGGCCGTGGTCGATCACCAGCACGTTTCCGCGCACGATTTGGTTAGGCAGGGCTGCGAGAACTTTGCCATCGGCCGGAGCGTAAATATCCGTACCGCCGCAGTAGCCCAGGTCCAGCCCGGTGTGGTAAAAGCTGCCGGGAGAACCCACATAGGTGCGCCGGCTGCCAAAATAACTCTTCTCGCATACCGGGTGCTGGGTGGGGTAGATCCACTGCCCGTTCCAGAGCTGGTCAGGCGTGCGCACCTGGGCCAGGGCATCGAAGAGTTTGTCCTCTGCCTCGATGTTAGCATCGTCCAGGGTTTCAGCAGGCACATTCAGCGGCGGGTCGGCCTCGTAGAAGGCATCCCGCAGGATGATGTATTGGTCGAAGGTGTAGGCAGCGCCTTCCGGCGTGGTGAAGCTGAAGTGCATGGGGTACACACCGGGATCGGCAAAGGCATGGATGCCGCCATAGGCGATCTGGCTGCCATCCGGCAGGGGAAAAAACTGCGGCGCGGAAACCCGCGGGTTGCCCAGGACCTGGTAATCCAGGCTGGCCCTCACATCCACGCCGGCTTCTGCGCTTACTTTGGCCACCCACATATATCCCTGCCTGAAAGGCTGGTTATCCAGGGTGATGGACTGGACGCCGGGGATGGCCAGGGCACTGGGGTTGGCCTTATCCGATGGCGCGTAATAGGTGTCTTTGGGCAGGCCGCGGTCGCTGGAGGCCAGGAGGTTCATCCGGCTGAGCGCCCAGGGGTTTTGGTTATTCAGCAAAGCCAATTCCATGAAGGATTGACCAGGCATGAGCGCCGGGAGGGTTTCCATACGGCTGCCGTCTTCGCGGCTGGTCACGATGATCTGCCGGCCGATGAAAAGCTCGGAAGGGCTGGTAAGCCGGTTGAGGCGAGCCAGTGCAGCGATGGAGGACTGTGTGCGGCGCGAGAGCGAGATGAGGCTGATGCCCAGGGGGGCGTACTCGGTGGTCAGCAGGCCTTGCAGGCCTTCGAAACCCGGAATAGAAAGCCGGTCGCCAACGGCCAGAACATCGGCAGAGGTGCGTTGGTTGGCAGCCATGATCGCATCGACAGTGGTGTAGAAGGTTTGGGCGATCGTCCAGAGATTATCACCGGAACGCACGATGTAAACAGGCATTTGCGCGCCTTGCGCCTGCACGGTTTGGGCTGGCATACCAGAGAAAATGATGGAAAATACGAGGAGATAAAGCGCGATGCGCCGGATTAGCGTAAGCTGGTGACGCTGGGTATAATGTGCCATAATTCCAAGCCTGAAGTTTACCATAGGCAAGAAAGAGGCATTTTTGATGAAAATCACCACCTGGAACGTCAACGGTTACCGTGCAGTGATGAATAAGAAGGCCCTGGATTGGGTGGATGACTGGGAGCCGGACCTGCTCTGCTTGCAGGAGATCAAGGTGAAACCTGAGCAGCTTACGGAAGAGTTGCGTGAGCGGGTGAATTACAAATCCTCCTGGAACAGCGCGGAGCGGCCTGGGTATTCGGGGACGGCGGTCTTCTATAAAAAGCCCCCTGAGGAAGTGGTCCATGGGTTGGGGTCTACCGAATTCGATGGGGAAGGGCGGGTGATCCGCCTGCACTACCCTGATTTTTACGTCTACAATATCTACTTCCCCAATGGCGGCCAGACCAATCAGCGCGTTCCGTATAAACTGGAATTTTATGCCTTTTTGCTCGAGCAAATCGATGAGCTGCACCGCCAGGGAAAACAGGTGATCATCACCGGCGATTTCAATACCGCGCATAACGAGATCGACATCGCCCGGCCCAAAGAAAACGCCAAAAATACCGGCTTCTTGCGGGAGGAACGGGATTGGATCGATAAATACCTGGACCACGACCTGGTGGATGCCTTCAGGGAGCTTTACCCGGACCGGGTGCAGTACACCTGGTGGTCCATGCGCCTGAATGCCCGGCCGCGCAACAT
>DHPL01000012.1:31946-57022 GCA_002407905.1 Anaerolineaceae bacterium UBA5365 | reverse complement strand
GACGAAATCATGGGCTCCGACCACTGCCCGGTGAGTTTACTGCTTAAATAAATCCGACCAAGGTCGTATTGACGCCCTTAAGCCATCAAGGTTATAAAGGACTTGTGGAAAATCAAGTCCTTTTAGTTGAAGATGACCCTGCCATCACCCAAGGCCTGACCTATTTGCTGGAGAGCGATGGTTTCACCGTGCGCGCGTGTAGCAACCCTGCCCAGGCCTACCAGGCGCTCGATGAGCATTCCTTTATTCTGACCATCCTGGATATCAATCTGCCTGGCGGCACAGGCTATCAGGTCTGCCGGGAAATTCGCCGGCGGGGAAACCTGCCTGTAATTTTCCTCAGCGCGATGGATGCCGAAATGAATGTTGTCATGGGCCTGGAATTAGGCGCGGATGATTACATCATCAAACCATTCCGCAGCCGGGAGTTGCTCTCGCGGGTGCACAGCGTGCTTCGCCGCCACAAACATGGCGCTGAGGGCAGGTCTATCCGTTTTGGCGACCTGGAGATCGATACCGCTCAGGCAAAAATACACCGGGCTGGCCAGGAGATCCTCCTGAGCGCCCTGGAATACAAACTTCTGCTGGTCTTTGCTGGCCACCCTGGACGGGTTTATACACGGGCGCAATTGCTTGAAGCATTATGGGATGAGGCTGGCGGGTTTTTTAATGACAATACGCTCTCGGTCTACGTGAAGCGCCTGCGAGAAAAAATCGAGCGCGACCCTCAAAACCCTGAACTGATTCAAACCGTGCGCGGCATGGGCTACAAAGGCGGCTGAACTTGCTGCGCAACCGGGAATTGCTTGGGCTTGTGATTCTGCAAGGTCTTGTCGCGCTCATTGCGGCGGCCATTGGTTTCAGCCTGAGCCCTCAGGCTGGTTGGCTGGCTTTGGGTTTGGGCGTCCTGCTCCTGGCCTCCAACCTTGCCTACACCTGGCGGCGCTACCAAACCATGGCCGGCCTGGCCAATGAGCTGAGGCGCGTGGCGCAAGGCGACTACCGCCTGAACCTGGAGGCTTACCGCGAGGGCGAATTAAGTATCCTGGAAGATGAGTTGGGCAAGGTTACGATGGCCCTGCGCGAGCAGGCTGGTTTGCTGGCCAAAGACAAGCGTTTTCTAGCCGACTCGCTTTCAGACATCAGTCACCAACTGCGCACGCCCTTGACCTCCCTGGGGGTGATGGCCGACCTCCTGCGGCAGCCAGATCTGCCGCAAGATAAGCGTGTTGAATGCCTGCGCACGGTGCAAACCCAGGTGGACCGCCTGCAGTGGCTGGTAAGCAACCTGCTCAAGCTCTCGCAGCTGGATGCCGGTGCCATTGAATTCAATAAAGGCATCCTGGATAGTCAGCTCCTGATTGAACGAGCCCTTGAGCCGCTGCAGATACCACTGGAAATCCAGGACGTCAGCGTAACCCATGCTGGCAAGGCCGACCTCTTGGTTGACGGCGCCTGGGCCGCGGAGGCCTTTGGCAATCTGTTCAAGAACGCCCTGGAGCATAGTCCCCCGGGTTCCACCATTCATGTGCACGTGCAGGAGAGTCCCATCTATACTGAAATCAGGATCCAGGACGAAGGTGAGGGCATTGACGCCGAAGATCTTCCGCGCCTCTTCCAGCGCTTTTATCGCGGAAAAAACAGCAAACCCGGCAGTATCGGCATCGGCCTGGCGCTTGCGCAAAGTATTCTCAAAGCCCAGAATGCCAGCATCAGCGTGGAAAGCACTCCAGGTCAGGGGACGACTTTCATCGTTCGCTTTTACAAACAAATCGTGTGACAAAAACGTCACCGTGTTGTCACCGCCCTGTCACGCAGGTATCCTAGACTAAGGTTGACACTAACCAAGGAGTAAGTATGGAAATTCTATCTGTGCGCAACCTTAGCAAAATTTATGGCAGCGGCGAAACTACCGTCAAAGCGCTGGACAATATCAGCTTCAGTGCCAAGCGTAGGGAGTTCATTGCCATCACTGGGCCAAGCGGCTCAGGCAAGTCCACTTTATTGCACATCCTTGGCGGAGTGGATAACCCCAGTTCGGGCAAGGTCTTTATTGACAACGTGGATGTTTTCGAGCTGGATGAGACCAAGCTGGCGATTTTCCGCCGCCGGCAGATCGGCCTGATCTACCAATTCTATAACCTCATTCCTGTTCTGAATGTGAGCGAGAACATCGCCCTGCCCCAGCTTTTGGATGGCCGCCAGCCAGACGCCAAGCACCTGGATGATATCGTGCGGACGCTCGGTCTGACAGACCGGGTCAACAACCTGCCCAATCAGCTCTCGGGCGGCCAACAGCAGCGGGTATCCATCGGGCGGGCCCTGGTCAATAGCCCGGCCTTGCTGCTGGCAGATGAGCCTACCGGCAATTTGGATTCCAAAAACAGCACGGATATCGTGGAGCTGCTCAAATTGAGCAATAAGAAGTACAACCAGACTTTGCTGGTGGTCACCCACGATGAAAAAATCGCCATGCAAGCCGACCGCATCATCAGCCTGGTGGATGGGCGGATCGCCTCGGACGAAAGTGTGCGGCAATGAACATTATCAGCCGCATCACCGGGCTTTATCTAAAACAGAATAAGTCCCGTACCATGGCAACCATCATGGGCGTGATCGTTTCCGTGGCGATGATCACCGCGATCCCAATTCTGATCGCTTCTTTTCTGGACATGATGCAGCAAGCCGAAATCCAGCGGAGTGGGAATTGGCACGTGCGTTACCCAGGCGTAGCGGCAGCTCAACTGCCCTTGTTCGCTGAAGAAAGCACGACGGACCGTTTTGGCGTAGTGCTGCCCTACGGTTACGCCGAAATTGAGCAGGCTAATATCGCTGAACGGCCCTACTTCTTTTTGGCGGGTTTGGACCCTGTGGCATTTCAGCAATTTCCACCCAAGTTGGTGGAAGGCCGGATGCCCCAAAACGATAGTGAAGTGCTGCTCTCAGAAGAGGCGCAATTAACGGGCGGCGCGCACGTGGGCCTGGGGGATAGCGTGAAATTGGAATTAGGCCAGCGTTACCTGCCTGCCACAGCTGAAAGCCCGGAGGTGATCCTAAGCCAGAGCAACTGGTTTTCCGGCGGCTATTCCCAAGATATGCCCCTGGAACAGTTCCGCCTTACTGGCGCGGAAAAAAATGTGACCGTGGTGGGCATCATGCAAAAGCCCAGCATGGAGATGTATAACAGCCCCGGGTTTTACCTCTTTACGGCGCTCGACCCGCAAACTCTGCCGCCTGACGCTAAGGTGGATGTGAACGTGCTTTGGAAAAAGGTGAACAAACAGGCAAACATCCAAGCGAACCAACTTGCTGAAACCCTCGGCCTCAACCCTATCAAACTGGAGTTTAACCGGGACGTCTTAAGATATTACGGTTTACTTAGCGACCGTAACCAAATGACCCTGGGAATCATTGGCGCAATCCTGCTGACGATGATCGTTGTGGCTTCAGTCTCCTTGATCCATAACGCCTTCGCTATTTCGCTTCTGGAGCGCGGCCGACAGTTTGGCATGCTGGCCAGTGTGGGGGCAACTAAGGAGCAAAAACGGGCCGCCATTTACACCGAGGCCGCCCGCATCGGTATGCTGGGAATCCCCCTGGGGATCCTGGCGGGCATTTTGGGCATTTGGGTCACGTTTAAGGCTATGGGTCCGCTGCTTCAAGACGTCATCAGCCCGGATAGCCGCGGCAAGCTCAACCTGGTAGTAACCCCTGCAGCGATTTTGATCGCGGTGGCGCTGGCAGCTCTGGTGATCTTTTTTTCAGCGCGCCGCCCGGCCAACCGCGCGGCAAGAGTTTCGGCCATCGAAGCCCTGCGCCAGGCCCAGGACTACACCATTAGACCTGGGCAGGTGAAAACACCGTTCTGGATCAACCGCTTATTCGGTTTTGAAGGCAGCCTGGCCCATAAAAGCATCAAGCGCAGCGGCAGCCGTTTCAGGACCACGGTTTTCTCCCTGGTGATCAGCATCGTGATTTACATTGTGCTGAGTGGGTTGGCAGACCTGAGCCTGGGGGCTACGAGTACGCTCATCGTGGATTTCGATTTCCCCGTTTCAGTATCCCTGTGGGGCGAGGGGGTCACCGCGGAGGCACAGGAGGCATTTATGGCCCGTGTGCGTGCATTACCTGAGGTTTCAGACAGCGTGACCACCTATATGGACTTTTTAGCCCTGCCCGCGAGGGATGTGACCCGTAACCCCCAGATACCGCTGCAAAGTTACGGGCCTGACCCTGATGCGGCAGAATTGAGCCTGAATGTCACGCTCCAATTACTTAGCGCACCGGAATTTGCCAAATACCTGGCGCGTGAGCAACTCGACCTGGCCTATACCCCCGGCCAGGGGGGCGACTTGCCAGTGGTTCTGGTGAATCCGCCCGTTGGAGAATCCAATGAGCGTGCCTGGCTCATCACCCGCGGCCAGCACTTAGCGGCCCTGCCCGCGCGGGACGAAGCACCTCAGAACCTTCCGGGAAAGATGCTTGTGACGGCTATCGCCGACAAACTCCCGCAGGGTGTGGGCGGGGGCTATTCCCCAGACTCGATCAACCTGGTAGCCGAAAAAGACGCCTACTTAAGCTGGGCTGGTCCGGACTACTCACCGGATTTAACCGGCTGGCAGACCCTCTACCTGGACGGCGCTGATACCACGGCCATCGTCGATGCCGTCGAGGCCACGCAAAAAGAAATGAGCGTGGGCGCTTTGAGCCTCACGGATTTCGAAATGTATCAGAAAAGCTCGAACAATCTGCGCATCTTTGTCCAGGTCTTTTTCTATGGTTTCGTCGTGCTGATCACGCTGGTGGGTTTATCCAACGTTTTCAATACGGTGCTCTCCAATGTGGCGCTGCGCCAGCGTGAGTTCGCGGTGCTGCGTTCTGTGGGCATGACACCGGCCAAATTTGACCGCATGATTCGTTTCGAGGTGTTCTTCTACGGCCTGCATGCCCTGCTTATCGGCCTGCCAGTAAGTTTGCTGCTGAACTACCTGCTCAACATGGCCATCCGGCGTTCGTTCGATATCGGGTGGCTTATTCCATGGAAGGCGATGGGCATCGCGGTAGTGGGTGTGTTTATCGTGGTGGGCATCACCATGCTGGGGGCAGGCAAGCGCGCCAGCCGCACTAATATTATCGAGACCCTCAAACTGGAGACTTACTAGGTTTACGTCTTTGAAAAAAAACAGGCCCCGAAACTCGGGGCCTGTTCGAATCGGATACTGCTTATTTTGACTGCAGTTCATCCATGGGGTAGCAGCACAGCACCAGGTCTTTGGCTGCCTTGAGCTCATCGGCGCGCCGCACGGGTGTATTGTGCGGGGCGTTTTTGAGCAATTCCGGATTGGTGCGGGCTTCCTCCGCGATCTTAAGCATGGCATCGGCAAAGGAATCGAGGGTTTCCAGGTTTTCCGTTTCCGTGGGCTCGATCATCAGCGCCTCATGGACATTCAGCGGGAAGTAGTTCGTGGGCGGATGGAACTTGTAATCCATCAGCCGCTTGGCAATATCCAAAGCATGGATCTCCGGAACATCCTTCCAAACCCCTTCCAGCACAAACTCGTGCATGCAAGTGCGTTTATAGGGCAGGGTGTAAGTGTCCTTGAGACGGTGCATGAGGTAATTGGCGTTCAGCACAGCCTTCTCAGCGATGTCCCGCAGGCCTTCCTGCTGGAGCATGGCGATGTAGGTGTATGCCCGAACGTGCATGCCGAAATGACCATGAAAGGCCTTCATGCGGCCGATGGTTTTTGCAGGACGGTAGAAACCGAAGAGCGGAGGTGTTTCGTCATCACCTTCTTCTACGATTTTCACCACAGGTTCCGGCAGATAATCCAGGAGCGCTTCGCTCACGGCAACCGGACCGCTGCCCGGCCCGCCGCCGCCATGCGGGGTGCTGAAGGTTTTGTGCAGGTTGTAATGCAATACATCGATGCCCAAATCGCCGGGGCGGAACACACCCAGCAAGGCATTCATGTTGGCGCCGTCGCCATAAACCAGGCCTCCGGCCGCGTGCACGATGCGCACTACTTCCGCGACGTTCTCGTCGAAGAGGCCTAAAGTATTGGGGTTCGTGAGCATCAGGCCGGCCAGGCGGTCGTCGCAGAGGCTCTTGAGGGCTTCAAGGTCCACATTGCCGCGCTCGTCGCTGGGCAGGGCCACAACGTCGAAGCCGATCATCGCGCTGGTGGCCGGGTTGGTGCCGTGGGCTGAATCCGGAATAAGCATGCGCGTGCGCTGGGTATCGCCGCGATCCACATGGTATTTGCGGATGATCAGCGAGCCGGCCAGTTCGCCCTGGGCGCCCGCGGCGGGCTGCAGGGTAACGCCGGCAAATCCACCGATCTCCTTAAGCCATTCCTGCAGGGTGTACATCAGGTAGAGGTTGCCCTGAACGGTATCTTCCGGCTGGCGGGGATGGGTCAGGCCAAAGCCTGCGAGGCGGCTGGTGACTTCGTTGATCTTGGGGTTGTACTTCATTGTACAGGAACCCAGGGGGTAAAAGCCGAGGTCGATGGCGTAGTTAAGCTGTGAGAGGCGGGTGAAATGGCGTACGGCATCCAGTTCGCTCATTTCCGGCAAGGGCAGCTCTTCGCGTTCGAAGCCGGCGGGCAGATCCACCTGGGGCACGTCGCTGGCGGGGAATTTAAAGCCAACGCGTCCGGGTACAGTCAGTTCATAAACGGTAGGTTCAGTCATGAGACACCTCACCAACAGCGTCAATGAGCGTGTCAATATCGTTTTTGCTCATTTTCTCCGTTACAGCCACCATCAGGCAGCCTTCAAGTTCTGGGTAATCCTGGCCCAGGTCGTAGCCGCCAAGAATATCGTAGCCGCGCAGGTCCTCCAGCAGATGGTCCACCTTGCCAGGCGTTTTGACCACGAACTCGTGGAAGAAGGGGGTATCGCCAAATTGCAGGGCGTAGCCTGGCAGTTTGGTCAGTTCTCCGGCAGCGTAATGCGCTTTTTGGTAGCACAGGTTGGCGACCTGCTGCAGACCATGTTTGCCCAGGAGGGTAAGGTAAATGGTGGAGGCCAAGGCCATCAGGCCCTGATTTGTGCAGATGTTGCTGCTGGCTTTCTCGCGGCGGATGTGCTGCTCGCGCGCGGTGAGCGTGAGCACGTAGGCCAGGTTGCCCTCCACATCCGTGGTGCTGCCAACCAGGCGCCCGCTCAGCTTGCGCAGGAGTTCATCGTTGATCGCGTAGATGCCCAGGTAGGGGCCGCCATAACTGAGCGGGATGCCCAGAGGCTGGCCTTCACCAAAGACGATGTCGGCGCCAATCTCACCTGGCGGGGTGAGCACACCGAGGGCAGTGGGGTTAACGGCCACGGCCACCAGCGCGCCCTGAGCATGGACGGCATCGATCACGGGTTTGTAGTCGATCACACGGCCAAAAAAGTCCGGGTATTGCACCATCACCAGCGCGGTATCGTTATCGATCAGATCGATAAAAGCCTGCATGCCGGCATCGATGCCCACTTCCGGTTCGTCGCCGGTGATCTTGAGCTCGGGAGAGCCCTGCATGTAGGTGCGCATCACAGCGCGGTACTGCGGGTTGACTGCGCGGGAGACCAAGACCTTCTTGCGCTTCTGGCGGAAGTGCCCGTAGGCCATGATCACCGCTTCGGCGGCGGCAGTGGCGCCATCGTAATGCGAAGCATTGCAAATGGCCATCCCGGTCAGCTGGGCCAGCAGGCTCTGGTATTCAAAAATCGCTTGCAGGGTGCCCTGGCTGATCTCGGGCTGGTAGGGGGTATAGGCGGTATAAAACTCGCCGCGCTGCAAGAGGTTGTCGACCGCGGCGGGAATGTAATGGTCGTAGGCGCCGGCGCCAAGGAAGCAGAGCAGGTCCTGGGTACTGCCGTTTGAGCCGGCAATTTCCTGCAGTTCTGCCAGGGCTTCCATTTCGGTCAGTTGTGGGGGAAGGTTAAGTTTTGGGTAGCGATACGCTTCGGGGATCTTTTCAAAGAGATCCCCGACTTTGGCTACACCGATTCGCTTAAGCATCACCTCCACATCATGTTCGGTGTGGGGTGTAAACATGGATTACCGGCCCTTGCAATACTCTTCGTAAGCGGCGGCATCCATCAGGCCGGAAAGATCCGGCTCGCCATCCAGTTGCACCTTTGCCAGCCAGCCGTCGCCGTAGGGGGCGTCGTTGAGTTTCTCGGGGCTGTCCGCGAGGGCTGTGTTCAATTCAAGCACTTCACCGCCAACGGGGAAAACAACCTCAGCAGCGGCCTTGACGGACTCGATGGTGGCCAGAGTAGCGCCAGCTTCCACTTTGTCGCCGGCATCGGGTTCGAATTCAACATAGACAACATCGGACAAGGCGTCCTGAGCGTAGTCAGAAATACCGATGGTGGCCACGCCGTCTTCAATTTTGACCCATTCGTCGGTTTTCAGGTAATGCAGATCTTTTGGATATTCCATGCTTTAGCTCCTTTTGATATGAATAAGGGCACATGCTTCCATGTGCCCCTGTTGCCGAAGTTCCAGAGGGTAATTGGGTTCTTTGACCTGAGAGTTTCGCTGGAGGCTTGCCCCTTCGGTGCCGGTTGGCCGGACTCTTCCCATATATTCTCTGCTATCAATTTTAGCGAAAGGGGGTGCTTTGTCAAGCAGAATGTTCAGCAGAAAGACCGGACGCTGAGGGTGCCTGCGGTCCGGCAGCCTCAACGTAACTCAAACTTTGGTGCCTGAAATAAGTATTGTAAAGGTTCGCGTAAGCACCACCAGCTTTCATCAGTGAGCTGTGGCTGCCTTCCTCCTTGATCACTCCTTCTTCCAGGACGATGATGCGGTCGGCGGATTTGACGGTGGACAAGCGGTGAGCGATGAGGATGCTGGTGGAACGCGCCAGGACCAGGGCCAGGGCTTCCTGGATCTGTTTCTCGGTGAAGGGGTCGATGCTCGCGGTGGCTTCGTCCAGGATGAAGATGGCCGGTTTATTGGCCAAGACGCGCATCAGGGCTACCAACTGGCGCTGCCCCATGCTAATTTGTGCCCCCCGCTCGCCAACTGGGGTATCCAGGCCCTGGCTCAATGTTTCCAGCCACTCGCCCTTGCCGATCTCCTGGGCCAGGCCAAGGATCTCTCGCCGGGTGATATCCGGCCGGGCAAAGCGGATGTTATCCTCCACCGTGCCATCGAAGAGGAATGGCACCTGGGTGATAAAACCCATCTGGCTGCGCAGGGCATGCAGATCGAAGGAGCGGATATCCTGCCCGCCAATACGGATGCTGCCGCCCTGGAATTCGTAGAAGCGGGCGATCAGGCGGGCGATGGAACTTTTGCCGGCACCTGTGTGGCCCACGATGGCCACGTTTTCACCTGGGGCGATGTGCAGGTCAAAATCGTGCAGCACTTCCGTTCCGTTGGCATAGTTGAAGGAAACATGGTCGAAATCAATGCTGGCCTGGGAGATCTGTTGAACGGTCTCCGCCTCCTGGACAACGGTGTGGGGTGTATCAATGAGGGCAAAGATCCGTTCCGCGGCAGAGAGGCCGTTTTGCACGATGGTCCAATAATTGGTGATATTGAGCACCGGGAACAAAAAACGGTCCGTTGCGAGCACAAAAAGGTACCACGCGCCAGCATCAATGAGGCCGGAGAGCACGGATTTTGCCCCGCTATAGGTAATGAGCGCCACCGCCAGGCCGGTGATGCTGCGGGTGATGGGGAATACAACCGAAAGCGTAAAGCCGCGGCGGATATTGACCGTGTAGGATTTGTTGTTCGACTCGGTGAATTCCTCCAGGATGGCATCTTCCTGGCGGAAATTCTTGGCCACAGCGATGCCGCTAATGGTCTCTTTGATCGTCGCGTTCACCTCCGCGATGGCGCGCATGCCCTGGCGGGTTGCCCGCCGGGCAACGTTGCGGTAAAGGGTGATGAAGAGGGTGAGCACCGGAACCACCAGGAGCAATAGAAGCGCCAGGTGCCACTCCGTGCGCAGCAGAATGATGGCAATGAATAATGATTGCAAAAGCGAGTTGAGCGCGTCCGTTGTTACCGTGATCAGCTGGGTGAAATCCCGTGTATCTGTGGTGATGCGGCTGACGATCTTGCCTGAGGAGAAGCTATCGTGGAAAGCCATATCCTGGTGCATCGAGGCGGAGAAGGCATCGGTAGAGATTTTTTGATTAATACCGGAGATCACCCGCACCATCAGGCGCCGGTTGACGTAATAGAGCAGATACCCTGTCAGCTCCAGCAGGATCACCGCTACGACGAGGAGCGTGAAGAGCTGGTGGTCCGGAATTCCAGCAATACCTTCATTTAGGATACGGGAAACCAAGAGGGCCGGCAGGCTGCCGCCAATACCCTGCAGGATCACCGCGCCCAGGATGATCATCAGGCGTTTGCAGTGCGGTTTCACATATTCCCAGATGCGGGCGAACAATACTTTATTGCTGTACTGCCTGTCGTAGGCCTCGGCGGCTAAGGTGCGGTGAAAACCCATCAGAGCTCCGTGAAGATATTGCGATAGGCATCCGAGCTCTGCATGAGCTCACGGTGCGTACCGATGGCGGCAATTTTGCCCTGGCGCAATACGACGATCAGGTCTGCCCAGCGAATCTGGGAGAGGCGATGGGTGATGATGAAGGTTGTACGCCCCTGGGATGCGGTTTGGATCGCTTTTTGGATCTCGTCTTCGGTTTGGCTATCGATGGCGCTGGTTGAGTCGTCCAGGATGAGGATACGCGGGTCGGTCAGGAAAGAGCGCGCGAGGGCCAGGCGTTGGCGCTGCCCACCGGAAAGGGTTACACCGCGTTCGCCGATGACGGTTTCGTAGCCCTCGGGCATGGTGGTTATAAAGTTATGGGCCTGGGCCTTCTTAGCGGCCACAATCACGTCATCCAGCGTGGCGCCAGGCCTGCCAAAGGCAATATTCTCGCGGACGGTCTTCGAGAAGAGGAAGATGTCCTGCTCGATGATGCTGATCTGACTGCGCAGGCTGTCCAGTTTCCAGTCGCGCAGGTCAAGCCCATCGATGCGCACGCTGCCGGCAGTGGGATCGTAAGTGCGGTTGATCAGCTGGGCAAGCGTGGTCTTGCCGGAGCCCGTTTGGCCGACGATGGCCACCGTTTGCCCCGCCTTTACCGTGAAGTTAAGGCCTTCCAAAACCGGGGAGTCGCCGCCGTAGCTAAAACTGACGTCATCAAAAACCAGGTCGCCATGGATGCGGCCGCTGTGACCCTGGGCGTTCTCGTCAAGGATGTTTTCAGTGTTCATGATCGCCAGCAGCCGGCGCGCGGAGGCTACGCCCAAAGACATCTGTGAGTAGGAGAAGATGGAGGTATTGGTGGGGAAGCCTAAGAGCGCGAGCGCGCTGAAATACGTGATCACGTCTGCCAGTTGGATGACGCCAGCCTGAAAAAGCAGCAGGGAGTGCAGGAGGCCAAAGCCCATGGCCATGGCCAAGAGCAGGAGGGGTACAAAACGGGCTTCGGTATCCCCCTGGCGTACGGTGGAATCGCGGTAGGCCTGGATATTCTGCTCGAAGAGGCTGATCTCGCTGTCTTCCCGGGCCGCGGCTTTCACGGTCTCCACGCCGTCCATGTCTTCCGTCAGGCGGCTGTTCATGCGGCCAAAATCGCCGCGGACGCTATCGGTGATCGGCTTGAGTTTGCGCAGGTAGAACAATATGGCGATGAAGTAGGCGATGATGAAGAGCAGCGGAACCAGGATCAACTGGGGGTTGAGGCCCCAACCGATGAACAGTGGTACGAAGAGGAAATTCAGCGAGCCAAAAACCATGTTGACGCCGGGGCTGAAGAAGAAGTTGATCTCGCGGATGTCGTTGGTAGCCCGGGCCATCAGGTCGCCCACACTTTGCAGGGCGTGAAAGGTCATGCTTTTGCCCAGGAGGCTGATGTAAAACTCCTCGCGAACATTGCGTTCGATTCGTTGGGCGGAGAGCTCAAAACCAAAATTACGCAGAAACTGCAGCAAGCCGCGGGCAGCTTGAGAGATGCCAATGATCATCGCTGAGCGGGCAATGGCAGCCAGCGCCGGTGTGCCGCTGGTGAGGTTGGCGAAGATCTGCCCGAATTGAACGGGTGCAACACTGGCTAAAAGCGCGTTGCCGATCGCCCCAATAGCGGCAATCAGCAAAACAAGCCCCTGGCGCCAGGCATGTGATGCAATCCAGGCCAGCGGCGCGTTACGCTTGGTTTTGTATCTGAATGGAACGGAAAACTCGCTGATACTCATGCGTTGATCTTGTGTTTTGGCAAGGCAGGCTAATTGTTTGCCATGAAAAACAGCGCCTGGCGCTGAATAATAGTCTTCTGACAATCGAGACAGATCTGCTCCAATTCTAACATCGCGAGCCCTGGTCCTGAACAATCGTAGCAGGAAGAGGCCATTTTGCTTTATAAATAGGGAATGCCTGCAAATTCATTCGCGATCGTTGCCCGGGACCTTCGTTATCAGGACGCGGGAGGCCGGCAACTGCTCTCCGGCCTCAACTTCGAGATCCCCAAAGGCCAGAGGGTGGCCATATTGGGGGCGGCGGGGGCTGGAAAATCGCTTCTGCTGGCGGCCCTCAATGGTTTGCTGCCTTTCAGCGGGTCTTTGGCCGTGAACGGGCTGCGGCTTCCTGGAACCAGTGTGGCACGGCTCCGGCAGGAGATTGGGCTGGTGTTTCAGGAGCCGGCTGAGCAATTGTTCTCCACCACGGTCTTCGAGAATATAGCGGTGGGTTTGCACGCCCAGGGCACTCGGGAACCCGAACTCAGCCGCAGGGTGCAGGTGATGCTTAAGCTCTTCGACCTGGAAGAAGACGCGCAGCGAAACGCCTTGGGTTTGGGCGGAGGAGAGACAAAGCGGGTGGCGATCGCGGCGGAACTGGTGAGGGAGCCGGCGATCCTGTGCCTGGATGAGCCATGCGCCGGGCTGGACCATGGCTGCAGCCAAAATCTGCAGGCCCAATTGGGAAGGTATTCCGGGACGATGCTGCTGGCCTCCCATGACCTCAGGATGGCCGGAAGGCTTACCGAACGGGCCCTGGTGCTGAAAAGGGGGCAGCTGGCCGCCGACCTGTCTACCCAAGAACTGCTGGACAATGAGAAATTGAGATTCGACCTGGACCTGCTGATTTAAGCTGCTATAACACCCCAAAAAAGTATATTGGTCTTGACGCTTCTGCAGGGCGTATTTATAATATCAACTGATTAATTTAATTAATCAGATTAATGATCATGCGCGCTGATAAAGGTAACCTCCTCGAGTATCTGGCCAAGGCAGTATTGGACGGCAGCGCCATCCCCACGATTGCAGAATTGAGCAAGCAGATGGGCGTGAGCCCGGCCGCAGTTCGCGAGCAGCTGGAAGTTGCCCGGCGTTTGGGCCTGGTTGAGGTTAAGCCCAAAGTAGGCATCCAGCCGCTTGATTTCTCGCTGACGGCCCCCCTTGTACTTGCCCTTGATTACGGGTTAAAAGTCCGACCGGATTATTTTGACCACTACAGCGACCTGCGCCGGCACATCGAGAGCGCTTATTGGTACGAAGCGGTGCCGCGGCTGACGCCTCAGGATGTTAAAGTGCTGGAAGCACTGGTAGTGACCGCTGAGCACAAAATTTCCCAAACCCCGATCCAGCGGCCGGACCTGGACCACCGTGATTTTCACCTGAAGATCTTCAGCCGCCTGGACAACCCGGTTGTTTCCAGCGTTTTGGAAGCCTATTGGGACATGTACCTGAACTCCGGTATGACTTATTACATGGATCAGGCTTATTTGGAACGGGTGTGGAGCGCGCACCGCGAAATCGCTGAGGCGCTTGCCCAGCGTGATTTTGAACGCGGCCACCAGGCGCTGGTGACCCATATGGATCTGATGCAATACGTCCGCAAGGCAGAGTTAAAACAAAAGTTCGAATAAGAGGAGAGCTTTTAGATTTATGAGCGAGAGCAATCATTCAAGTCAAGCGCAGGACATGCAGGTGAATGACTTTGTCATGACCATCTGCACCGTTAACGGTTCGGGCTCGGCCACCGCGAACACAACCCTCTTCAGGGCCTTGTTCAGCATGGGCATCCCAACCTCCGGGAAGAATATCTTCCCATCCAATATCAAGGGGATGGCTACCTGGTTCGTCATTCGGGCTAACGCGCAAGGCTTTACCGGCCGGAAGCTCGGGGATGACATCATTGTGGCGGTCAACCCAAAATCGCTGGCCAAGGACATTTCCTACCTGCATGAGGGCGGTGTAGTGTTTTACGCTGACCACCTTGCGTTGCCGGAGGATGCTCCTGAGAACCTAATTTATTACCCCATGCCCATCAAGGAACTGATGAAGGGTCTGGATGTTCCGCGCAACCTGCGTGATTACACAGAGAACATGCTCTATGTAGGCATCGTTTCCGAAGTGCTTGGCATTACCAAGGACGCGCTGATGGCCGCCCTGAACAAGCATTTTGCCGGCAAGCCTGCGATTGCCGAAGCCAACTTTAAGAATGTTGAACTGGCTTACGACTGGGCCGCCGCCAACCTGGAAAAGAAGGATGTTTACACCGTTGAAGAGATGCCGCCCCTCAACGACTACATCATGACCGATGGCAACATTGCTGCCGGCCTGGGCAGTCTCTTCGGCGGAATGCAATTTTGCAGCTGGTACCCCATCACGCCATCCACCAGCATGGTGGAAGCGATGATCGAATGGGCGCCGCGCCTGCGCAAAGACCCGGAGACCGGTAAAATGACCTGCGCTATCGTGCAGGTAGAGGATGAGCTGGCTGCGGCTGGGGCGGCGGTTGGCGCCGGCTGGGCGGGCCTGCGTTCGGTGGCTTCCACCTCCGGTCCTGGCATCAGCCTGATGGCCGAAACCGTGGGCCTGGCCTACTTTGCCGAAACACCTATTGTGCTCTGGGATGTCCAAAGGGTTGGCCCAAGCACGGGTTTGCCCACTCGCACTTCCCAGGGTGACCTGGCCCAGATTTATCACCTGAGCCACGGCGATACCCAGTACATCATCTACATGCCCGGCAGCGTGACCGAATGCTTCGATTTTGGCTGGCGCGCGCTGGACATCGCCGATAAATACCAGACACCGGTCTTTGTGCTGAGCGATCTGGACCTGGGGATGAACTATTGGATGACCAAGAAGTTTGAGTATCCCAACCGCCCGATGGACCGGGGCAAGTTGGTTTGGGAAGAGGAACTGGAAAAATTCCCGGAATGGGGCCGCTACATGGACATCGATAACGATGGCATCCCCTACCGCACCGTACCGGGCAATTTGAGCCCCCGCGCCGCTTACTTCACCCGCGGCACCGGCCATAACGAATATGGCAACTACGAGGAAGACCCGGCAAACTGGTCCAAACTGATCACCCGCATCGGCAAGAAATTCAAGAACGGGATCAAGGACCTGCCTGAACCGGTGATCTACCGGGCCAAGCAAGATGCCGCGATCGGCATCATTGGCTGGGGTTCGACGGAGATTGCTCTGCTGGAGACCCAGCACTTGCTGGCTGAGAAGGGCATCCATGCCGACTTTATGCGCATTCGCTCGCTGCCCAGCGATACCGTTACCCGGGAGTTCATTGCTTCCCACCAGCGCAATTACGTGCTGGAGCTGAACCGCGACGGCCAACTCTGCAACATCCTTAAGCTGGAAATAGAAGAGTACTCGCAGAAATTGATCTCGATTTCGGAAATTGGCGGTTTGCCCATGAGCGCGGAGTGGGCCACCGAGAGTATCATTGCCAAGGAGCAGGAAAAATATGGAAAGTAAAGCCGTTCCAACTGTTGAATTGAACCCGATCGGTTTGAGCCTGGCGGATTATGCCGGCCGTCCGTCCACGCTTTGCCCGGGCTGCGGCCATAACATGGTGAGCAACGCCATCCAGGCCGCGGTTTATGAGATGGGCATTCTGCCGGAAAAGATCATCAAGATGAGCGGCATCGGCTGCAGCTCCAAGAGCCCGAACTATTTCCTGCAGCGCTCCTTTGGCTTCAACAGCCTGCACGGGCGGATGCCCAACCTGGCAACCGGCGCTTCCTTCGCGGACACCTCAGTGAAGGTTTTGGGTATCTCCGGCGATGGCGACTCAGCCAGCATTGGCCTGGGTCATTTTAAACACGTGATCCGGCGTAATGTTCCGATGGTTTACATCATCGAGAATAACGGCGTGTATGGCCTGACCAAGGGCCAGTTCTCGGCCACCACCGACCTGGGCCTGGAACTGAAGCACCAGGGCGTGAACGTTCTGCCGCCATTGGACCTGTGCATGGAAGCCATCCTCTCCGGCGCCAGTTTCGTGGCGCGGGCATTTGCCGGCGACTCGAAGCAGATGAAGGAAATTTTCAAGGCGGCCTTCGCGCATGACGGTCTGGCCATCGTGGATGTGATCAGCCCTTGCGTAACCTTCAACAATAAGGATGAATCGCTTCAGTCCTATACATTTGGCCGCCAGAACGTCAGCCCGCTGCAGGACATCAAGTTTTACCTGGAGCACCAGCGTGAGCAGATCCTGGACTTTGCCGACGGTGAAACCCGCGAGGTGGATATGCCCGATGGCAGCGTGATCGTGCTCAAGAAAACTGCCAGCGATTATGACCCCACGGACCGCATGGCTGCCTTCCAGATGCTGGCCGAAAGTTATACGGAGCGCCATTTCATCACCGGTCTGATCTACATCAAGCGCGGTACTACCACCGTGCACGAGCACTACGACCTGGTAGACGAGCCGCTCAACCGCCTGAGCGTGGAGCGCCTGCGCCCCAGCAAGGCCGCGCTGGACGAGATCAATACCCGGTTCGGGTAATATCTTCGATCAGTAAAAGTAGAGAGACCGGCAAACTTGCCGGTCTCTTTGTATATCTGCCCTGAGCGTGGGTTCAACCTTTGATCGTGTAAAGCAATGCCAGATTAGGGCGGCGGAAGCTGCCAACCGGGAAGCCCGAAAGCACCACCACCTGGGAGCCAGCGTCCAAATCTGTGGAGCTGGTGATGGCCGTCTCTACATGTTTGATCATCGTTTCCAGGGTGTCCGCGTGGGGCACCCAGAGCGGTGTCACGCCCCAAACGGCGTTGAGCCAGTAAAGGGTGTTTTGGTCCGGCGTAAAGGCGTAAATGGGCACATTGGGCTTGGCTTTGGACATCCACACGGCGGTATGGCCTGAGAGCGTGAAGACGATAATGGCACGTACATCGCTATCCATCGCCAGGCCTTTCGCTGCCTTGGTGATGTTGAAGGTGTCGTCATCGGCTTCGGCTTTTTGGAGGGTGTCCAGGTGGCCCCATTGGGGCAGGTGCTTCTCCGATTCCACAATGATGTTGTTCATCATCCGGATGGACTGCACCGGGTAGGCACCGGCAGCTGATTCAGCAGAGAGCATTACCGCGTCCGTACCATCGTAGATGGCATTGGCTACATCGGCTGCCTCAGCCCGGGTGGGGCGCGGGTTCTTGATCATCGATTCGAGCATCTGGGTAGCGGTGATCACAAATTTCCCTGCCCGGTTGGCGGCGCGGATGATGGCTTTTTGGGCTGTAGGGACGACCGCGGGAGACATTTCAACCCCCAGGTCACCCCTGGCAACCATTACCCCATCGGTCACACTCATGATCGCGTCCAGATTGTCTATCGCCTCTGGGCGCTCCAGTTTGGCCACGATGGGGGGCAGAAATTCGCGCTTGGTCATGCTGCGCATGGTTTGCCGTACAAATTCGATGTCCGCGGCAGTTTTAACAAAGGAGACCGCAACCAGGTCCACGCCTTCGTTCAAACCGAATTGGAGGTCATCCAAATCCTTTTCTGTGAGGATGGGGATATCCAGCTTGGAGCCGGGCAGATTGACACCCTTATGGGACTTTAAGTCCCCGCCCAGGATCACCCGGGCGTAAATGTTTGCCCCGTCCATCTCGGTTACTTCAAATTCAAGCTGTCCGTCATCTAGCAGGATATGGTTGCCGGGCACCAGCGCCTCTTCCAGTTTGGGTACGTCGAAGGGGATAAAGGTGACGCCTTCACGAACCAGGGACGGATCGTTGTAAGAAGAGAGCGCTACGATCTGGTTGGCTTTGAGTTCAAGCGGGCCATTGGCCAGGAGGCCGATGCGTAATTTGGGGCCTTGCAGGTCCTGGAGGATGGATACAGGTTTGCCGAGTTCCTTGCTCAGTTTGCGCAGGGAAGCAATGCGCTGGGCATGCTCCTCCTGGTTGCCATGCGAAAAGTTAAGGCGAGCCACATCTAGACCAGCCAGGATCATCTCGCGCAGGGTCTCCTCAGTTTGGGAGGCAGGCCCAATGGTAGCGACAATTTTGGCAAAACGGTTCATATCCCTCTCCTCATTGCAGTCGGTTCTACAATTGTAGTAGGTTTTGGCAGGCAGGGCTGAGATGGATCAGGTTTAGGGCCAAAGACCTGCAAGAATTAAGGAAAAGGGCAGGCTTTGGGCCTGCCCAGGATAACCTTTTGAGCGGGTTATACAAACGCTGATCAGGGATTTACTTCAAAACCCTGGCAATGCGCTTAAGCGCCCAATCGATCGTTTTCTTTTCAATGATCAATGGCGGGGCAAAGCGGATCACGTGGTCGTGGGTTTCTTTGCAGAGGATGCCCAGTTTCTGCAGCTCTTCGCAGTATTTGCGGGCGCCGCCAGCGCTGGGGTACAGCTCCACACCAATGAGCAAGCCCTTGCCGCGAACTTCTTTGATCTTTTTGGATTTGATCGCGCGCAATTTCTCCATGAAGTAAGCGCCAAGTTCCACCGCGCGCTCGGCCAGTTTTTCTTCGTCCAAAACTTCCAAAGCGGCGATGGCAACGGCGGAGGCCATTGGGCTGCCGCCAAATGTGCTGCCGTGTTCGCCGGGTTTGAAGAGGTTCATGATGGGTGCGTCGGCCAAGACCACCGAAACCGGCAGCATTCCGCCAGAAAGCGCTTTGCCCAGGCAGACCATATCCGGGCGCACACCCTCGTGCTGGCAGGCCAGCCACTTGCCGGTGCGGCCCAGGCCGGTTTGAATCTCATCGGCAATGAAGAGGATATTATTTTCCCGGCAGAGCTGACTTACCGCGGACAGATAGCCTTCCGGAGGCAGTACAACGCCGTTCTCGCCCTGGATGGGCTCGAGCATGATGGCGGCAGTGTTGGGGCCAATGGCCGCGCGGATGGCTTCCATGTCGCCGTAGGGTACTGCGGTAAAACCGGGCGTAAAGGGACCGAAGGCATCCTTGTAGAACTGCTCGGTGGAGAAGGAAACGATGGTCGTGGTGCGGCCGTGGAAGTTACCTTCGGCAACGATGATCTCGGCTGCGTACTTTTGGATGCCTTTAACCTCATAAGCCCATTTGCGGGCAAGTTTGATGGCGGTTTCAACCGCCTCCGCGCCGCTGTTCATGGGGATGGCCATCTCGTAACCCAGGAGATCGTGCAGCTTTTTATAGAAAAGCGGCAGCTGGTCATTACGGAAGGCGCGCGAGGTAAGGGCCACCTTCTTGGCCTGGTCTACCATAGCTTTGACGATCCGCGGGTGGCAGTGGCCCTGATTTTGGGCCGAATACGCCGAAAGGCAGTCCAGATACTTTTTCCCGTCTGCGTCTGTGACCCACACGCCCTTGGCTTTACTGATGACCACGTCCAGCGGTTTGTAATTATGCGCTCCGAATTGATCCTCAATTGCGATGTATTCTTGTGTATTCATTTATTTGCCTTTCATCAGGGAATAAAGAATCGCCTTTTGGGCGTGTAGGCGGTTATGGGCCTGCTTGAAAATGACAGAATGCGGACCATCGGCAACTTCATCGGTGAGTTCCTGATTGCGATGCGCCGGCAGGCAGTGCATCACGATCACTTCAGGATCCGCCTCGGAAACAAGCTGCTGGTTCACCTGGTAGGGCGGGAAGACTTTTTCGCGCACCGCGGTTTCAGCTTCCTGGCCCATGGAGATCCAGGAATCGGTGTAGATCACTTGCGCGTCGCGCACGGCTTCATGCGGGTTTTCAAAGAAGGCCAGCTCGGTCCCGGATAAAGCAGCGATCTGGTGTACGGCCTTGATCGATTCGGGCGGCATGGCGTAATCTGCCGGGTTGGCGATCGAGAAATTGGCACCAAGTTTGGCGCAGATCTGCATGAGCGATACGGCTACGTTGTTACCATCGCCAACATAAACCACATTGATATCCTTGAGCGTTCCAAATTTATCCATGATGGTCAGAGCGTCTGCCATTGCCTGGCAAGGATGGCTGTAATCGCTGAGACCATTGATCACCGGAATCTTTGCCCATTGGGCCAGTTGAAGCACATGCTCATGCTCGAAAACACGGGCCATGATGCCGTGTACATAACCTTCCAGTACCCGGGCGATGTCCGCGATGGCTTCGCGTTTGCCCAGGCCGATCTCGCTGGGTGAGAGGTAAAGCGCATCCCCGCCCAGATGGCGCATGGCCATATCGAAGCTAACACGGGTGCGGAGGGAAGGCTTCTGGAAGATCATTGCCAGCACTTTGCCCTTTAAAACGGGTTCGTTACCCCCTGCCTGGTACTCCTTTCTAAGTTGCACTGCCAGGTCCAAGAGCGCCTGCAGTTCCTCGGGTGAATAGTCGATGATATCCAGAAAATCCTTGTGCATATAACTCCTGTGATCTTTTAAGTTTTAAAACTTATTCCTCATTGACTTTGGTGAGTGTATGAGTTTTTTCACCTGCGATTTTACCAGAATAGGCGCCTTGCCAAAGCTCGAATCCCCGCAGACTCTGGTTAATAACGAACCAAATAAGGAGCAAAGCGAGTATGGCTGATATGCCATTGACCCAACGCGGCAGGCTTTGTTTCAGCTCCTGTAATTGGGAGTTGTAGGCTGTGAACTGATCGGCGTAGTTATCCAGGAGGGGCTGCATGTTTTTGAGGTCTTCGTTCAGCTGGTTTAGCTCTCCGCTCAGCTGGGAGGTGCTGGCTGCCAACCCTGCAAGGCTGGCCGCGCTTTGGTCGAGGTCGGTGCGCAGGACTGCCAAATTGGCTGGCATCTCCCCAAAGCTGTCTGCCAGGTCACCCAGGCTGGTTTCCAGGGGTATCTGTGGGCGGTAATCGAGGCCGATCAGCGGGATTTTAGCCAGCATGCCCAGGGCGTTATCGATCAGGCGGGAGGAGGCCGCGGCGGAGCGCAGGGCTGCCTCGCTCTCTGCAGTGAATTGACTGATCTCGCCGTCCAGTAATCCGCCGATTTTTTCATTCAGGCGCGGCAGTTCATCCAGGGAGGATTCCAGTGCGTCCAAAGAACTCACGGCTTCCTCCAGTCCGGAGAGCACGGTTTCCAGGCTGCTTCCTGCAATACTCAAGCCGCTACGCGTGGTTGCCAGGGCAGACTCTGTGGTGGAAAGGAATTCCAAACTCCGGTTGACCAGGCGCGGCCTCAGCCTGACGATCACGATCAGCAGGACCAGACCCAAGAATACGCCGGACGCCGCCAGGGCGAATTTAATCCTGGCCCAGGTCTTGAGAGATTCAGGAGTTGGCTCAGCCATTGGAGGCGTCAATCCAGCGGAGCGATGCTATTGAGCAGGGGGTTGCCGATCGCGGTCAGGGCTGCGTCCTGAGCATCGTGCATGGCATCCAGGCTGGCAGGATCGGCGTGATCAAAGCCCAGCAAATGGAGGGTGCCGTGTACCAGGAGCATCTCAAGCTCCTGCTGAAGTTCCGCCTGATGCGCCAGGGCCTGGCGCCCGGCTGTTTCCAGGGAGATCACAATATCGCCCAGGTACTCCTGCCCGGTTTCGGGGTCGATGTAAGCATTCTCGAAGGAGAGAACATCGGTGGGGCTGTCATTCCCCAGGTAGGTCGCGTTCAATTTTTGAATGCCCTTATCGTCGCTCAGTTTGAGGGAGGCTGCCATGTCCCGCTGGATACCCGCGGCGATTAAGGCGGCAGAAAATGCAGCCTGGAGGGCAGGCAGTGAGACTTGGGCAGCATTTTTCTTGCTGGCGATGAGCGTAAGCATCCTAACCTTTAGGCTCCGCTGCTTCGGTATGGACCGGGAATGGTGCGGTGACCTCCGGGAGAGCCTCGGGTTCAACTGATGCACGCTGACGGATCTCCGGATAGGCGATGCGCGGGTGGTAAGAGCGTTTGAGTGTTTCCAGGAAGGAGTTGGCGATCACGCGCAAGTCGTTCAGAGTGAGGTCCGTATGGTCCAGCTGGCCATCGGCCTGACAGGTATCGATGGTGTTCTGGATGATGGCGCGCATTTCATCATCGGTCTTGGGGGTACTCACCCGGGCGCGGGCTTCGGTGCCATCGGCCAGCATCAGCAAGGCGGTTTCACGGCTGCGGGGTTTGGGTCCCGGATACATAAAGAGCGATTTGTCCACGTCTTCAGGGCTTTCGGCAGCATTAACCGCCTTGCCATACTGGTAGCGGGTAAGCATGGTGCCGTGGTGCTCCAGGATGAAATCCGCGATGCGGGAGGGCAAGCGGTACTTTTTCACCAGGGCCACGCCATCGGTGACGTGTTTGATGATGGTCTGGGCGGCATCCTCCGGTGAGAGGTCATCGTGGGAATCGATCTGGTCTTTCAGCTGGTTCTCGATGAAGAATTGCGGGTTATTGGCCTTACCCACATCGTGGAAGATGGTCCCCACGCGGACGAGCAAACGGTCCGCCCCGATGGCTCCAGCGGCTTGTTCGGCAAGGTTTGAGACCAGCAAACTGTGCTGGTAGGAGCCCGGCGCGTTGTGCAGCAGGTACTGCAGGAGCGGATGGTCCGGCCGGGAAATATCCATGAGCTGGAGCGCTGTGGTAAGGTCCAGCACCTGGGCAAAGGCATATTGCAGAAGCAGAGCCAGGCTGGCGGAGGCGATGCCGTTAAACGCGCTGGCAGCCAGCAGGCTGCTAAAACCAACCCAGTCCGTGGTCGCATCGCCCAGGCGGAATACGACGATCAATGCCATGGCGGCGGCCCCGATCGCCAAACCAGCTACCAGGAAAGAACCGATGCGCCTGGCGCGGCGAATGGTGTACATTCCGGCCAATACCGGCAGGATGTAGAAGACGCCCATTTCCATCTCCCGGAAGAAACCGAAAACGGTGAGTATGGAGAGGAAAATGGTCAGCAGCATGCCAAGCTGCAGATTGAAAATGATGGCGATGGTCAGCCCAAAGGCGGCCATGGGGTATATGTAGGGCAATACGGTGCGCTCCATTACCAGGAAGCGCGCGAGGCCCAGGAAGAGCAGGAAAGTCACTGCTGTCAGCATTACCGCGCGGATACCGGTAAAGATCTGGCCTTCATTCCGGCGGTAGTACATGGCCAGAAGTGAGGCCAAAAGCAGGACCAAAACACCTGCCCGGATCACTTTTTCGGTTTGATCACTGGGCGTTACCAACCCAAGCGTAGAAAGCGCTTCGTAATCATCAGCGGTGATCACCTCGCCGCGGCGCACCAGTACCTGCCCGGCCACCACCTGGCGCGAGATCGGCTCCACGGCCTGGCGGGCTTTTTCGCGGGCTACCTCGGTCTGTTCCTCGCTCAGCAGGGCAGTGGGCACTACCAATTGCGAAACCAGGTTGATGACCACATCGGTTTGGGTGCTGCTCAGGCTGTAATCGGTGAGGGCGGGGAGGTTGGAACGCACCCGGTTGAGATCGTTGTTCTGGATGTTTTCCCGCAGAACGCGTTCCAGGAGGCGGTTGGCTTCGGTTTCAACACTCTGCCATTCGCGGCTGTTAAGCTCCAGGATTTCTTCAGATGTGGCCTCATCCAACTGCATGTCCTGCATGGCCTGGATGTCTTCAAATTTCTCCTGACGGCTGGCGAATTCGTCATTGCGTACGGTGTTCAGATAGAAAAGTGCGCTGGAAAGCGTTTCCAGCTGGGCCTTGGCGATGTTTGGGTCCGAGGGCAGATAAACAGGCTGGACGTTTTGGGCAACTTCCCGACGCAGCCGGTCGGTTTGAACCCGCGACTCGAAGGTGATGCTGCGCGGTGCGAGGATCTCTTGGGTGGCCAGTTGTCCGATTGCCAGAGACTGGTTGGATTGGCGGATGAAATCCGGGAGAACCAGAATGGCGAGGGCGATCAGGCTGCTGATCACCAGGACCAGAATTCGCGCGATATTCAGCGTGATGCGGATCGCGGCTTTTTTCGGTGTGCCCCCATCGTTCGCGTTACTGGCCATCTTGCTCCATGGCCTCGAGGCAGCTTTTCACCGCTTTGCTGGCATCGGCGTTGCTTGCCTTGCCAGCCAGATTTGGCAGGAGCAGCTTGAGTACGCGGCCCATGTCTTTAACTGATTTTGCATCAGTCTCGGCAATCGCCGCGCGGGCTTTTTCGAGGAGTTCTGCTTCAGTGAGCTGTGTTGGCAGGTAAGTGAACAGACGCTCCAACTCGGCCTGGTTTTCGGCGATCAGGTCTGCCCGATGGGCTTTGCTGGCATCGGCCATGGCTTCGTTGCGGATCTTGATTTCTTTTTGCACCAGGGCAAGAAACTCAGTTTGGTCCAGCGCCGCGCCTTTGGCAACCTCGGCGAGTTTCAGCCCGGCCAGTAGCATGCGCACCACGCGTTTACCTGCATCGTCGCGGGTTTTCATCGCCTGATGCAGATCATCCTGGAGTTTGAGCGTAATATCCATGTCTATTATTATACCCAAGGCCTTCGATGGGGCTCTCAGCCTGCCTATGGCTCTAGCATGAGGAATGGCTTGAGCTCCTCGAGGATGCCCGGGCCAATTCCTGGTACGTCAAGCAAATCCTCCAGGCTGGTAAAAGCGCCGTTTGCTGCGCGCCAGGCCAGAATGGCATCTGCCTTAGCCTCCCCGATGCCGGGCAGGGATATCAACTGCCCCCGTGTAGCGGTGTTGAGATTGAGTTTGAGTGCTGGGAATTCCCTTACAGGTTCCGAAGCATTTGCTGGCGCTGGCTGGGCGAATTGCAGCACCGCACCAGATGCAGGCGGAAGATCTTGGGTTGGTAACGTGAGTTCCAGCGGTTTGTAAGGCGATGAGCGCAGGATGAGAATCAGCAGGCCCGAGGCCAACAGCCCCAAAAGAAAACCGAATGCCAGCCAATGGCCCTTTTTCATTTCTGGATCAGGTTTGTTCCAAGCTTTGTTCGGCGGTGTACATGT
>DHPL01000012.1:23737-31744 GCA_002407905.1 Anaerolineaceae bacterium UBA5365 | reverse complement strand
TTGATCAAGGCGCGGATGAATGGGGAATCCATGTGATTGGCCGTGAAGCGGATGTATTCGTAAGCGATCCCGGAAACTACCGGCAGAAGCAGGAGCCGGGTGAGCAGACGGGTGGCCAGCGGCAATGGGCCCAGGAGGGAGAAAAAGAGTACTGAAATGAGCACCAGGCTCAGCATGAAGGCAGTGCCGCAGCGTGGATGGACCGTTGTCATTTTTTGTACATTTTCAGGCGTGAGGGGCAAACGGGCTTCGAAGGCGTTGATGGTTTTATGCTCTGCCCCATGGTACATAAAAGTACGGCCGATCTCCGGAATCCGGCGAACGACGGCCATGTAAGCTACCAGGACGAGCAAGCGCAATAGGCCTTCAAAAAGGTTGGACCACCAATGACCAAGACCGGTCAGGCGTTCCAGGCCGCCGGCAGCCAGCGCGGGCAGGATGAAGAATATGCCGATGCCAAGCGCCAGGCTAACAAGAATGGTGAGCACCAGGGCGCTGCCTTCCAGTTTTTCATCCTCGCCGCTTTGGATATTAGCGCTTTTGGTCAGGTAAACCATACCGAGGTTCAGGGCATCCCAAAGGCCGATGACCCCGCGAATAAAAGGCATGCGCATCCATTTGGAGCGGTAGACCTGAGGCAATTCTTCCTCGATGGTGACAATTTCGCCATTAGGCGCGCGGCAGCTCATGGCCAGCGCGCGTTTGCCGCGCATGAGCACACCTTCCATGACGGCCTGACCGCCATAAGATGGCAAGCGCAGTTCTTCATCCGGCTTGGCGCTTGCGCCAATGTTATTTTCCCTGGGGTTGAGTTCAGCACGCATGGGCGCAATTATACATAAGCCCGCTACGCGATGATAGCGGACTGTATCTGCAAGGAATTTACGGCTGAGATTCAAAAACTGAGAAAAAAGCGGATGAGCGCCTGGGTGCCGCGCGACCATGTGGGCAGGTGCTGCCGCTCGTTTGGGCTGTGAACAGCGCTATCGGGCAGAATGAAGCCAGTCAGTAAGGTTTTAACCCCGAGTTTCTGCTGCATGAGCGTTGTTACCGGTGCGCTGCCGCCCTCGCGTTTGAGCACGGCGGGCTTTTTCCAGGTATCTTCGAAGGCCTGGACCAAATTCTGGGCACCAGGCGCGTCCTGGGCCAAATACGGCAGTCCGGTGCCAATCTTAGAGAGGGCCATGCGCGCGTGGGGCGGGAGTAATCCCTCCAGGTAGCTCTGGATCTTGTCGAAGACTTCATCTGGGTCCTGGTACGGCACGAGGCGGCAGGAGATCTTGGCTTTGGCATACGCGGGGATGATCGTTTTAGCGCCTTCGCCGATGAAACCGGAGTAGAGCCCGTTCACATCCAAGGTGGGGCGGGCGCCCATGCGTTCCAGCGCGGTAAATTCCGGTTCACCAAAAAGCTGGGCGACGCCGCTGTTATTCAGCAGGGTCTCATCGATGGCACCCGGGGCGTTGATCTGCCGGCGGTCGTCTTCGCTTAAGTGCAGCACATTGTCGTAGAAACCCGGGACGGCCACGCTTCCATCGGGGTGATGCAATTTGGCGATCAGTTCCGCCAGCACATGGGCCGGGTTGGCCACATTCCCGCCGAAGACCCCGGAATGCAGATCGGCCTTGGGGCCGTCCACGCGCAGTTCAAAGTAGAGCAGGCCCCGCAGGCCGTAAACCAGGGTGGGCATGGTTTCACCCATCATGATCGCGTCCGGGTTAAGAATCATGTCGCAAGCAAGCAGTTCTGTGTTTTCGCGGATGAAATCTTCCAGGGAAGGCGAGCCGATCTCCTCCTCGCCTTCGAAGAGGAGTTTGATGTTGACCCCCAGGTCTCCGCCGGCCAAGGCGCTTTCCAAAGCGCTGAGGATGGCCATGATGCCACCTTTCATGTCCGCGGCGCCGCGCGCGTAGAGGTATTCGCCGTGTTGTACAGGTTCAAAGGGGTCGCTGGACCATTCATCCAGCGGGTCGGCTGGCTGTACGTCGTAGTGGCCGTAGACCAGAAGGGTCGGCGCGTTGGTGATCCGGGAGGGATGCCAGGCGTACAAAATTGGGTGTAAAGGTGTTTCAAAGCGCCGCACCTCGTTGATACCCAATCTGTTGAGGTATGCCGCCAGAAAATCACAGGCCTGGCTCATATCCGTACGGCGGTTCGCGTCCGTGGAAACCGAAGGGATGCGCAGAAAACTGAGATAGCGCTGCATAAACTCCGATTGGTGAGCGTTAAAGTAATTGAGCGCGGCTTGCAATTGGGTCATATTGCACCTCTGACGGGATTTTTCTTGATTATATGCCAGAGGATAGCGTGAGTCAGTAAACTCATCTCCAGGAGGTTTAGCGTCATTTCGCGTAGCGTGAGAATGGTGAGTTCTCGGTGTTTCCAATTCCTGAAATTATCGGCAGATCAGAGCGTGTACTGATGATGATTTGATCTGGCTGATGGTAAACTAGGCTCGACCGTGGGCAAGATGGTACGCGCCTGGATATTGTTCCGCCCAAGGTGGTACGCTTAGATAAAAGGCCGCTGCGGCTAATAAAAGGCTTGCGCAGCTTTTTTATAGAAATAGGCCAGGCAGCAAAATCAATAGCCAGAGAAAGAATATGAGCGATAACGAAAACCATTACAAAGTGATCATTCTGGGGGCCGGACCAGCCGGCTTGAGCGCTGCGCTTTATGCCGCCCGCGCCGAGCTGCACCCCCTGGTGCTGACCGGGATGGTGCCCTATGGGCAGGCATCCACCACCAATCTGATCGAGAACTATCCGGGCTTCCCCAAGGGGGTTGGCGGTATCGAATTAGGCCAGCTTTTTGAGGAGCAGGCGCTTGCCTTCGGGGCCAAAATTGAATACAGCCAGGCTGAAGGCGTGGACCTGAGCAAACGCCCTTTTGAGGTTTACACCCACGATCAAACCTACACCGCTGAGACCGTCATCCTGTGCATGGGAGCATCCTCGCGCAAATTGTGTGTTCCCGGCGAGAAGGAACTTACCGGACGGGGTGTCTCGTACTGCGGCACTTGCGATGGCTGGTTTTTCAAGGGCAAGGACATCCATGTCGTGGGCGGCGGTGACTCGGCCATCGAGGAGGCGCTTTTTCTTACACGTTTCGCGAACAGTGTTACCGTCATCCACCGGCGCGACAATCTGAGAGCCGGAGCGATCCTGGAAACCCGGGCACGCAACAACCCCAAGATCAATTTCATCTGGAATACGGTGGTGCGCCAGATCAATGGCGACCAGGCCGTGCATAGCCTGGTGATCGAGGACCTGGTGAAGGGCGAAATGCGCGAGATCCCCAGCGACGGTGTGTTTATCTACATCGGGCATACGCCAAACTCGAAGATTCTGGGAAAACAGATCGAGCTGGAAGCTGATGGCACGGTGCGCACGAATATGCACATGCGCACCAATATTCCGGGAGTTTTCGCCGCTGGAGAGATTGCGGACAATCAATACCGCCAGGTGGTGACCAGCGCGGGAATGGGTGCAGCCGCGGCCATCCAAGCCCTGCGCTATTTAGAAGCCTTTGAACATTGATCCAATTGAGGCGTTGGACGGAAAGAAAAACAGAACCCCGGGGAACCGGGGTTCTGAGTTTAAGCGCTTGAGCTTATGGGGTTGCCGTTGGAGCCAGGGGCTCGCTGCTGCCCATCCAGCTGAATACGCGGGCTTCGCTTGTGGCGCCGGCTTCCACGTAGGTGGGGTTAGCGTCCCCGGCGTTGGTTTGTTTGGCCACGGATACCGTCCACTGGATGATGTGCGGGCTGGGATCGGTAGGACGGAAGCTGCCAGGGATGATGAACTTGGTATCGTGCACATATTGCACGAGCAATTTATCCGGCTGGGTGAGGTCCTGAACGGTCACACGGTAGAGCTCGTTGCCTTTCAGCTCGCCAACGGAAGCCCATTGCAGGGTCACGCCTTCCAGGGCGGCTGCAAATGATGCGCCGCTGGCTGGCAGAAGCAGGTTAGGGGCTGGGTAGGGGGGCAGAGGCGTGGGCGTAGGCGTAGGTGCACCGGCTGGCCGGCGGTCGCAAAGCGGTACTTCGATCGTATCGCCTTCGCGCAGGATCTGGGAGGTCATGCGGTTGTGCGCCATGATCTCCTGGATGGTCACATGGTACTCGGCGGCGATCCGGCTGAGGGTCCAGCCAGCTTCCACCCTTACCGGGGCAACATTATCACAGCGGCCATCATCCTCTGCGGCAGCATCCGAGGCTGGCAGCGGGGTGTTGCTGGGCATGGGGCTGGGTGTGAGGGTGGGTTGGGGGATATTGAGACGCATATTCTCAGAAAGTGTGCAATTCTGGTCCAGGCCATTGGCGCGAATGATGGATTGCAAGCTGACATCATAGATGTAAACCAGGTCGTAGCAGGTTTCGCCGGGTTTCACCACGTGCTCCACCGGAGGAAGCGGCGTCCAGGTTGGCAAGGGCGTGGGCGTGTCGCTCGGGGTCGGCGTGAGCGTGCGGGTGGGCGTGCTTGTGGCTGTGCCCTCTGTTTGAACACCCGCTACAGGTTCATCTGGTGCGGTAGACCGTTGGACGATAAAGAAGACCAAAACGCCGATGAGCGCCAGAAACAGAACCCCCAATGCGATCGCCAAAGGCAGGCTTACCCTGAACTCGGGCATCTTCTTGGGCGCGAGAGCGGCGCTTTTTTTAGGCGCGGCTGTTGTGCCAAGCTGGGTGCCGCAAACCAGGCAGCGGGTGGCGTTTTCGGTCAGTTTTGTGCCGCAGACCGGGCAGATCTTGGCGTTTTTAAGTTGTTTTTCTGTAGCCATAAACCATTAATGTTCCTCAGGCGTGCTATTTTAACAGCATCCCGGGCTTGGTAAAATGGGAAAATGCCCGCGATTTACGTGCATATTCCTTTCTGCCAACAGCGGTGTTGGTATTGTGATTTTATCACCTATGCCAATAAGGCAAGTTTGATCCCGCAATACCTGGAAGCACTGTTGCAGGAGATCCGCCTGCTTGGAAGCGCTGCTCCTGAAACGGATAAGGAGGTAGGAAGCATCTTTCTGGGCGGCGGAACGCCTTCACTGCTTCAGCCCGGGCAGGTGAGGGCGATACTGAGTGCTATTCAGCAGCGCTTCGAAGTGAGGCCTGATGCGGAAATCACCCTGGAGGCCAACCCCGGAACGATCAGCCTGGGGAAACTGCAGGGCTACCGCGAGGCAGGTGTCAACCGATTAAGTTTAGGGATCCAAAGTTTTGATGATATTGAGCTGGCGGGTATCGGTAGAATCCACAACGCGAAAATTGCGTATGAGAGCATTGAACTCGCGCGGCTAGCCGGCTATAAAGCGCTGAGCCTGGACCTAATTTTCGGCTTGCCGGGGCAAACCTTGCAAAGTTGGGAAGCCAGCCTGGATGCTGCCTTGGCCGCGCCTGCCCGGCACCTTTCGCTCTACAGCCTGATCCTCGAAGAAGGCACCTTTTTGGCGAGCCAGGTTGCCCAAGGGGCCGTGAAACTGCCTGAGGACGACCTGACTGCCGGAATGTATGAACTGGCCCGTGAAAAACTAGCCGCAGCAGGGTGGAAACATTACGAGATCTCCAACTGGGCATTGAGCGCTGCGGACGAGAGCCGGCACAATAAGGTTTATTGGCAGCAAAACGATTGGCTGGGGGTCGGTGTTGGCGCGCATGGCTTGTGTAATGGCTGGCAGACCGCGAACATTGAAACAATCGAGGGCTATATCTCAGCGATTGGGGATGAGCCTCAAAGCCTTGAATTCCCACTTAGCCCCACGAATGCGAGCAGATTGCGTGTAGACACGGATGATTCGATGAGAACTTTCATGATCTTCGGCCTGCGTTTGCTGGAGGAGGGCGTGAGCGAGGCGGAATTCCAGCTGCGTTTTGGACAGGGCATGGGAAAGGTTTTCGGCAGGGAAATTGAGCGCCTTCTCAAACGCGGTCTGATTGAACGGGTGGATTTTCCGGATGGGCCGCACCTGCGCCTGACGCACGCTGCAGTGCCCATTGGCAACCAGGCTTTTATGGAATTCGTGGAAAGTTAATTTCGGGAAATGTGGATCGGTGTCCCGTAGCCGGTGCTGTGAATTTCACCGGGTTTGGCGATGGGGGTGGTCCAGCGGAAGAGCCACTTGGCATCATCAATATCCATATTGATGCAGCCGCCGCTCATGGGCGTGCCGAAGTTTTGGTGCCAGAAGGTGCCGTGACTAGCCATGCCTTCTTTCATTTCGAAGAAACAGTTCCAGGGCACGCCAACGAAAACATGCATCTTGTCCCAGGGCGAGAGCTCACCCAGGCCCATGTGCTTGGAGGGCATTTTTACCTGGATATTGTAGGTGCCGTCGGGTGTGGGGTCGCCGGAGGATATAAAGCGGCGGAAAACTTCGGTATCGCCTTCGTAAGCGACCAATTCCTGGCGCCCAAGTGAGATCCGGACGCTTTTTTCAGTCATGGGAACATCCGGGCTGAGAGGGCTGTATTCGTCATCCGCGATCAGGCGTACGTGTTCAGCCGGCACGCTGTATTCGCCGCTGTTGAGTTCATCCAGGATCTTGTACCAGGGCCGGCCATCTGGGCCTTCGATAATGTCTTTGATCCAGTGGATCGAGCGGTAATAAAGCAGATAATTCGGCAGCCAGCCTTTATCACGGCTAAAGAAGAGGGAGCGGGAGTAGGGCATGGTGATCTCGCCGATCTGCCCGCCGGCCCGGATTTCTTCTGCAACGCTCTGCAGCTCGTACTTTACTTCGTAGAGGCGGCCGCTGTACACAAAGCCGCCCCAACAGCGGTACCACACTGGGTTCCAGGCCGGGCCATTCGGGCCGATCACTTCGTCGTAAACGGTGATGATCTCGTTGTACTGGCGCTGGTAGACGATCGTCGTGCGTTCGTCCGGTTGGGTGTGGATGCTTACCCCGCTTTTCTCGCCCACGCGCATATAGCGGGGGCGATTTAACGGGGGTTTCTGGCTTACAGGCAAGGCGAAGGAAGCCGCCAGGGAACCCAGGCCGGCTTTGAGAAAATCGCGCCTTGAAAGCCTAGTCGTCATCCTCGGTTTCTGCCTCATCGAAATTGGAAGGGATGATCTTGGCAACTGAGGGGAAAACGTAATTAGGGCGGTAAGGGAACTTCTTGATCGTTTCCTCGGTGCTGACACCAGATAGGACCAAAACCGTATCCATGCCGGCTGAAATGCCCGAAAGCACATCGGTATCCATGCGGTCGCCGATCATCAGGGTGTCCTCGGAATGCACGTCAAGGTAGTTGAGCGCTGAGCGCATCATCAGGGGGTTAGGCTTGCCGATGAAAAGCGGGGAGATGCCCGAGGCTTTCTCGATGAGGGCTGCCATCGCGCCGCAAGCCGGGGAAATTCCGCTTTCGGTGGGGCCGGTTGCATCCGGGTTGGTTGCGATGAAACGCGCGCCATTGATGATCAGCCGAATGCCTTCGGTGATCTGATCGATGTTGTAGGAGCGGGTTTCACCCAGGACAACATAGTCCGGGTCGGTAGATGTTTGCACGTAACCAATGGCGTGGACGGCCTCGGTAAGGCCCAATTCGCCAATGACGAAGGCCTTGCCGCCCGATGGCTGCTGTTTCTTGAGAAATGCAGCCGTAGCCAGGGCGGAAGTAAATATCTGCCCCTCGTCAATATCCAAACCAGCCACCTTTAAGCGGTGAGCCAGGTCCCGGGTGGTGTAGATGGAATTATTGGTGGTGATGAGGAACTTACGATCTTCCTCCTTAAGCCTGCGAATGAAGCGGTCTGCGCCAGGGATCATGCGTTTGCCGTGAACGAGTACGCCGTCCATATCGATCAGGAATGATTTGCGTTCTGACATAATTGCTTTTTTACCTCTTTCGGCTTGTGGAAATTAAATGTTAACAAGCCACTGTGCATAGTAACTACAGTGGCTTGTTTTGTCAAATTGAGTGATAAAGCTTATTTCTTGGTCATGATGATGCGCGCGTCCACAACCTTGACGCCCTTGCCCTCTTCGTAAACGATCACGGGGTTG
>DHPL01000012.1:19726-23622 GCA_002407905.1 Anaerolineaceae bacterium UBA5365 | reverse complement strand
GTAAACGATCACGGGGTTGGCGTCGGATTCGGCAACCTCGTCCTTGAGGTCGTAGATCATGTAGGCGTAGTTGGCCAATACTTTGGCAAGCGCCTTGCGGTCGCGAGGGCTTTCGCCGCGGACACCGCGCAGGATGGGAGCGCTCTTGATATCGTCCTGCATGGCTTCGGCTTCGGCGAGGTTGATGGGGGCGACACTGAAGGTGACGTCCTTGAGAACTTCCACAAAGATACCGCCCAAACCGAACATCACGGTTGGGCCAAAGGTGCTGTCGTTCACGGAACCAACGATGACCTCGGTGGCCCAGGGCGCCATCTCCTGGATCGCGATGCCGTCGATGAAGGCATCGGCCTTGTAAGCCAGGCTGTTATCCATGATCACTTTGTAGGCTTCGCGGACACCCTGTTCGTCTTTGATATTGACCTTTACCGCGCCGGCATCGCTTTTGTGCAGGATATCAGGCGAAACGATCTTCATCACGATGGGGTAGCCGATACTGTTGGCCATGCGCACGGCTTCGTCTTCACTGGTCGCGAGTTCGGTAGCAGTGACCGGCAGGTCATAGGCTGCAAAAACTTGCTTGGCTTCCACTTCGGTGAGGGCAGTGCGGCTTTTGGCACGGGCCGCGGCGATGATCTCGCGGGCTTTCTGCCCGTCTACATTCTCGGGATTGTACGTGCCGCTCTGGCGGTTTTCTTCAATGCGGGCTTCTTCGCGCAGCGCGCCGAGGGCCTTCACGGCCAGGTCTGGGGCGTTGTAGCAGGGAATGCCCTGTTCAACGATCCAGCGCATGGCTTTATCCGAGCGTTCACCGCCTACGAAGGATACGGAGACAGGTTTGCCGGTTACGCCAGAATCGACGATGGCTTTGTGGATCGCCTGGGCGATATCCATCGGCTCGGTGACGGCTGTTTCGCAGTAGAGCACAGTGAGGCCATCCACCCAGGGGTGAGCGTAGGCGAACTTGGTGCTGGCGTAGTACCATTCGTGGCCGCCCTGTCCGGTGATATCGACCGGGTTTTTGGCGGAGCCAAATTCGGGCATATGTTTTTTGAGCTCCTGCTGCACATCTTCGGGGGCGAAGCGCAGGGGGATGCCGGCACGTTCAGCAGCATCGGTTGCCAGAACGCCAACACCGCCGCCATTGGTGATCACCAGCAGGTTATCGCCGCGCATCGGCGGCTGCAGGCTAAATGCCAGGGTACGGTCGAAGAGATCGTTAAGGTCCGTGGCCTGCGAAATCCCGGCCTGTTTGAAAGCGGCTTCGTAGATCTTGGAGGAACCGGCCAGAGAGCCGGTGTGAGAAGCCGCAGCAGCCGCGCCATGGGCGGACACGCCGGATTTTAGCGCTACGATCGGTTTAGTGCACTTGCGGGCGGCTTCCATGAAGCGCGGGCCGTTTTTGAGGCCTTCAACGTAGAGGCTGATGCAGGAGGTGTGCGGATCGTCCGTGAGGTAGGTGATCAGGTCGGCGAAGTTGACATCGCTCATATTGCCGATGGAGATCATCTTGTCGAAGCCAACGCCGCGGGAGTAGGAAGCGGCATCCAGGGCGATCAGCAGGGCGCCCGACTGAGAGACCATGGTGGCCTTGCCGTCATAGGGCAGGAAGCCGGCGAATGAGGCGTTCATTTTGTCGCTGTTGGAGAGCGTGCCGATGATATTCGGACCCAGGATGCGCATGCCGTATTGTTTGGCGGTAGCAACCAGGGCGTCCTCAGTGGCGTGGTCGCCTACTTCGGCAAAACCGGAAGTGATGATGATAGCACCTTTGACACCCTTCTCACCGCATTCCTTGATCACAGGCAAAACCACTTTGGCGGGTACCGTGATCACGGCCGCGTCTACCACGTAGGGGATGTCTTTGACAGACGGGTAGGCTTTGTGGCCAAGGATCTCGGGATCTTTGGGGTTGACGGGATAAATGCCGCCTTCGTAACCACTCTCGTTTAGATTTTTGACGACGGTATAACCGATTTTATCGGGGTTGGACGAGGCACCAATGATCGCAATGCTCTTTGGTTTCAGAAGTCCGGTTAAAATAGGGTCCACATTTCCTCCAAGATTAGTATTTTCCAACCCCTCAGTATACCGCCTATTTTGCTTTTATTGCGCCAATTTGCCTGGTCTTTTGGAGAATCCAAGCCTTTTGTGGGCGATGATTGCACGCGCTGGCCAATAATGGGCTGCGGCTTGCTATAATCCTTAGAGTTAATGATCAAGGAGCCGAAAATGAGTGAATTAAGAGTTGGTTATCTGGGCTTGGGACTAATGGGCAAACCGATGGCCCGAAATATTCTGAAGGCTGGTTTTGACCTGACGGTCTGGAACCGCAGCCCGGAAAAATGCGCAGAGCTGCAAGCAATGGGTGCCAAGGTGGCCGCGAATCCGCCAGAACTTGCGCGCAACTGCGATGTGGTGATCACGAACGTCAGCGACACTCCGGATGTGCTCCAGGTGACTCTGGGTGAAGGCGGGCTGATCGAGGGCTTGCATCCCGGGCTGATCATCGTGGATAACTCAACGATCAAACCTGCCGCCAGCCGCAGTATTTACCAAACTTTGAAGGAACATGGCGTAGCTTACCTGGACGCGCCAGTCTCCGGCGGAACCTTGGGCGCGGAAAACCGCAACCTGACGATCATGGTCGGCGGGGATTCTGAGCCGCTGGAGAGAGTGCTGCCAGTGCTGCAGGCGATGGGAAAAAGCGTGACCCATGTTGGGTCCAGCGGCGCCGGGCAAATTGCCAAGGCAGCCAACCAGATCATGGTTGCTGCCCAGATGATCGCGGAAGCCGAACTATTGGTTTTAGCCCAGAAAGCCGGCGCCAACCCTGTGAAGGTGATCGAGGCGATCAAAGGCGGTGCGGCCCAATGCTGGACACTGGATGTGAAGCCGCAACGGCTCTTCGCCGGTAATCGCGCCCCTGGTTTTAAAGCCAGCCTGCAAGCCAAGGATTTGAATATCGTGATGGAGACTGCCAGAGAATACCTGGTAGGCCTGCCCGTCACCGCGCTGAACACCCAGCTATTCAATGCCATGGTGGCTTACGGCGAAGGTGACCTGGACAACAGTGCCATTTTGGGTACTTACGAACGCATGAATGATGTCTTTTTGCAGGTGCCCGAAGAAAAACAGGATTAAAGAGCCGGAAACCGTGACACACGGTGCTGCAGAAGCCTATAATTAGCCTGTAAACGAGAGATATTGGAGGATTTTATGGATTTTGAATTCCTGAAACCCCTGTTGAAGGAAGAAGCCAAGGGGAAAGTTGTGCTTTTAGTGATGGATGGTTTGGGCGGTTTGCCGCTCACGCCTGAGGGCAAAACGGAGCTGGAGACGGCCAAAACCCCGAATATGGATGCCCTGGCCGCCAGAAGCGTTTTGGGTTTGCACCACACCACACCTTTTGGGATCACACCGGGCAGCGGCCAGGCCCATTTGGCCCTCTTTGGCTACGACCCTGTGAAATACGAAATCGGCCGGGGTGTGCTGAGCGCGCTGGGTGTTGATTTTGACCTTGGCCCCCACGATGTAGCTGCCCGGGGCAATTTTTGTACGGTGGACGCCGAGGGCGTGATCACCGATCGCAGGGCGGGGCGCATCCCCACTGAGACCGGTGAAAAACTGTGCAAAATGCTGATGGAGCAGGTGAAACTGCCAGGCGTTGAACTGTTTGTCACCCCCGAAAAGGAGTATCGCTTTGTGCTGGTTTTGCGCGGCGAAGGCCTGAGCGGCAACGTGAGCGATACTGACCCGCAGTCCACCGGTAAACATGCCGATGAGGCCGTTGCCACCGCCCCGGATGGTGAGAAGACCGCTGAACTCGTCCGTGAATTCGTGCGCCAGGGCAACGAGATCCTCAAGGACCAACACCCGGCGAACAGTTTTGTGCT
>DHPL01000012.1:12437-19552 GCA_002407905.1 Anaerolineaceae bacterium UBA5365 | reverse complement strand
AACAGTTTGGCCATTGCCATGTACCCCATGTACCGCGGTGTGGCCAAAGTGGTTGGTATGACCGTGATGCCCCCGGCTGACTCGATGAGCGATGAGATCCGCATGCTGGAAGAAAACTGGGATGCTTACGATTTCTTCTTTGTGCACATCAAGAAAACCGATAGCTACGGCGAGGACGGGAACTTTGATGGCAAGGTTGGGATCATCGAAGAGGTGGACGCGCTTCTGCCGCGAATCACCGCCCTAGGCCCTGCTGCCCTGATCATCACCGGTGACCACAGCACTCCCGCTAAGCTCAAGGCGCACAGTTGGCACCCGATACCGGTGTTGATCTACTCGCCGGATGCCCGGCCGGATGGGATTGCTGAATTTGGCGAGCGGCCTTGTATGCACGGAAGCCTTGGCAGCCGCTTTGAGGCGACGGACCTTGTGCCTTACGCCCTGGCTCATGCCCAGCGCCTGGAGAAATTCGGCGCCTAGGTTTTGATGTACGGTTGAATCTGAGCCCGATTTCGGGCTCTTTTTAGTCTTCCTGCTGCCCAAGGCACTCGGATTAAGGATTGCCGGACTGCGCCTCATCTGCCAGAGGATACGCTCATCAATAACGAAGCTCCCTTCCCTGGGCAGGCTAGTAACACCTTTATTCTTGCGGTCACTGCCACCCTCCCTATATAATCAGGGTACACAATTACTTCACAAGTAAACACCGATACTTGGTTCCATTATCGGCATTGCATTTCCGGTATCGCTTTCATCAGGAGGGATTTAATGAAAAAGGGTTTATTGGTACCGAAGGCTTTATTGAGGTCTTCGTGGTTACTCGTTGTTCTACTGGTCTTTCTCTCTGCTTGTGTCGGGCCGATAGCAGCCCCCCAGCCCGGGCTTGGCAGCCCAGAAGCTTCTTCGGCTCCCGCGGGGGAAAGCCAGGCCTATCCAGCGACGGCTGTGCCAACCAAGGAAGAGAGCGCGCAGGCTCAAGCTACTGAAACAAGCCCATCTCCCGAGGCTGAAGGCCCCTCCCAGCGGCTGGACCCCCTGGAGATCCAAAAGTACAGTACTCCGCTATTTATCATGCCCGTGATGCCCCCCGTGAGCAGCTCCCAGGCTGACCAATACGAGGTGGCCGTGCGGCAGTTTTCGCAGCAGGTCTTGCCAGCCGATTTGCCGGCCACGACCGTTTGGGGTTACGGCAAAGCCGGCGATCCGCTGCCTGAAACCGGCCACCCGAGCAGCTTCCATTGGCCGGCTTATACCTTCGATCTGGAAAGTCAGGACGCGGTAACGGTCAAGTGGGTTAATCACCTGGTAGAGGACCCGGATGCAGAAGATGTTAAGTTCTTGCCCCCGCTTCCACCCGTGGACCAAAGCCTGGATTGGGCAAACCCATCCGGTTCCGGACCCAACGCAGAGCCCTACACTGGGCCGGTACCCATTCTGCCCTATCTGCATGGAGCGCAGCTGGAAAGCAGCGAGAATGGGAACCCTGAAGCCTGGTTCTTGCCTGCTGCCGATGACCTTCCCGAGGACATTGAAACAAGCGGACCGCAGTTTTACAGCCTGGAAGGTGCTGAAGCAGGCGAAGCCATTTATGAATACAGTAATGAACAGCGGGGAGGTATCCTTTGGTATCACGACCAGGCGCTGGGCCTTAGCCGGCTGAACGACCACGCCGGGCTAAAGGGCTTTTGGCTCCTGCACGATGCCGATGAAGCCGCATTAAACCTTCCGGCGCCGCACCCCAAGTTGGGTGATGCACCTGGTACGCGGTATTACGACATTCCTTTGGCCATCGAAGACCGCAGTTTCAACGAAGACGGCAGCTTTGCTTACCCGGTTGATCCGGAAGGAGAACCAAGTCCAGCTTGGACGGCAGGATTCTATGGCGACACCATTGTGGTCAATGGAAATACATGGCCGTTTTTGGAGGTGGAGCCGCGTTTATATCGCTTTAGGGTTTTGAACGCTTCGAATACCCGTACTCTGCTGCTGCGCTTCGATGTGGAGGGCTTTACCTTCCATCAGATTGGTGCGGACGGCGGCCTCTTGCCGCATAAACCCATCGAATTGGACGAGTTATTGCTGGCTCCGGCGGAGCGGGCGGACATCCTTGTGGATTTCACCCGGTTCAAGTCTGGTGTGCAGTTGAAGCTGCTCAACTTTGGTCCGGATGGCCCCTTTTTCGGCCTCCCGGTTCCTGAGGAAGATGTGGCCAACCCGGAAACCACAGGTCAGGTGATGCAGTTTAAGGTGATCGACCTAACAGAGGACGGCGTGCACGGCGAAGTGCCTGATGCTCTGCCAAGAATCGCGCGGCTTGAAACCGAACTGCCCGCGCGTGAGCTCATACTGGTCCAGAGTGCGGAAGTGCCGGGGCAGGTGATGCTTGGAACCCTGGCAGAGGGCCCCCTTGCCTATGCTGACCCGGAAACAGAACTGCCGAAACAAGGCGATGTTGAAGTATGGAATCTGATCAACCTCACAGGCGAAGCTCATGCCATCCATATTGGCGGTTACGCCTTCCAGGTACGGGAACGCGTGCCCATCGATGGCGAAGCGCTGCTGAAGGACCAGGAAGCCTACCTGGCTGCCGGCAACGCTGACGCCTTGCCAAACCTTAACGATTACCTGAAGGGGGAACCGGAGGACCCGGCACCTGCCGAGATGGGCTGGAAGGATACGGTAATCGCTTACCCGAATATGGTGACACGGATCATTATCCAATTTGACCGGCCAGGCGCATATTTCTGGCAGACGCAGCTGCTTGAATTTCAGGATAAGGGTGCCCGGCGCAGTTTCAGCGTTGGGGCTGAATAAGCCATCTCCAAAGATTAGACCGGCGACGTGGAAGCGTCGCCGTTTGATCTTTTAAAAGCGTTCATTTTGGCTCGCCCTGCCTTAGGACCGGCAGGTATTGGCAGGCGTGCTAGAATCGAGGCCATGGAAACCATAACAAACAGAACCCTGAACCTGCACGAAGCCTGGTTCTGGCATGAAGAAGAAGACCGATTGCGCTGCCGGCTCTGCGCGCACAATTGCTTGATTGCACCTGACCGCAGCGGGATTTGCCGCGTGCGCAAAAACATCGATGGCAAGCTGTACTCGCTCAATTACGGGCGTTTGATCGCAGCGCACCTCGACCCGATCGAGAAAAAGCCCTTTAATCACTTCCTGCCTGGTACGCAATCCTTCTCGATCGCGACCCCGGGCTGCAACCTGGCCTGTGACTGGTGCCAAAACTGGCAGATATCCCAGGCTGACGAAGTGGGCAGCCTGACGCGTATTCCTGAAGTGGATCCCAAAAAAGTAGTGCAAGCCGCCCTGGAATTTAATGCTGCCAGCATCGCTTACACCTATACTGAGCCGGTTGTTTTCTATGAATTTGCCCGCGATACCGCTCTTTTGGCACGTGAAGCGGGATTGAAGAACATTTTTGTGACCAATGGTTTGATCACCCCTGAGGCTAATGCAGACCTTGTTACCTGGCTGGATGCCGCCAACGTTGATATCAAGGCCTTTGACCAGGATGTCTACCGCAAGTACATGCATGGCAGCCTGGAACCTGTGCTGGAAACCTGCAAAGCGCTCAAAGCAGCCGGGATTTGGCTTGAAATCACCACGCTCCTAGTGCCTGGAGTGAACGACGACCCCTTGCAACTCCAAAATTTGGCTCAGTTCATCGCCAATGATTTGGGCACGGATACGCCCTGGCATATCAGCCGGTACTACCCGCAGTATAAGTTCGATTCGCCGCCCACGAGTCTCAAGGGCATCGAGAAAGCGGAACATCTGGCCCGCATGGCTGGTCTGCGCTATGTTTATCCGGGGAATACGGCCAGCTCCACACAAACGGTTTGCCCCAGCTGCGGTAAGCTGCTTGTTGATCGCGATGGGTACCGTACCGTGCTGAATGAGCTCGATGATGGCCGCTGCCCGCGCTGCAATACGGAAATTGCCGGCAATTGGGCTTGAGTTAAGCAGATCCCCGAAATCAAAAAGAGCGGTTGTGTATTGCAACCGCTCTTTTGAGTTACTGAATCAGCGATTAAGCGAAATGACCAGCCCTCACTTCCCCGATCAAATGTTTAAGCGCTGGGGCGTAATATGCATCCTGGCTGTAAAATGGCACGCTCTGGCGCAGCCGGGCATAGGCTGGTGCAGTCGCCGCACCTTGTTTGAGGCCAGGGGTTTTTTGCAGGCGAAAATCGATCGCCTGGCAGGCGCACATTAGTTCGATGGCCAGGATGGCATCCAGGTTGGCCATCACGGCACGGGCATGCAGGGCAGCATTGGCACCCATCGAAACATGGTCCTCCACGTTGCCAGAGCTGGGAATGCTATCCAGGCTGGAAGGGTGGGCGAGGGTTTTATTCTCGGAGGTAAGCGCAGCGGCGGTGTATTGCAGCAGCATGAATCCGCTGTTCAAGCCGCCCTGGGCGGCCAGGAAAGCCGGGTAAGGGCCGTTATCCGGCCGGTTATCCACCAGTTTCGCGGTGCGGCGTTCAGAGATATTCCCCAGGTCTGTCAAGGCCAGGGCTAAAAAGTCCAGCGCCAGGGCCAGGGGCTCTCCGTGGAAGTTGCCGCCGCTGATGATCCGCGGTTCAGGGTATTCGTGCAGGAATAAGAGCGGGTTATCCGTTACAGCATTAAGCTCGATTTCAACCACATTTTGCGCGTAGGCAATAGCGTTACGCACGGCACCATGCACCTGGGGAACACAGCGCAGCGTGTAGGCATCCTGGACGTTGGCAGGGTTGTATGCCCGGCTGAATTCCGTGCCAGCCAGAAGCGCCCGCATTTCTGCGGCGGTTTCCACCTGGTAGGGCTGCGGGCGGTGGGTGTGGATGGCTTCCTCGTAGGCCAGCAAGGTCCCTTCCTGGGCTTCCAGCGTAAGGGCGGCAGCGAGGTTCGCGGTGTGGTAAAGCTGCAAGGCGTGCAGAACTTCCAAGGCTCCAATGGCCGTCATTAGCGTTGTGCCATTTGTAAGGGCCAGGCCTTCCTTGGCTGCCAGTAGAACCGGCTCCAGGCCAGCCTTGGCCAGAGCTTCGGGAGCAGGCATCTGAACGCCATCCAGGAGGAGTTCGCCCTCACCAATCAGGGGCAGGCTCATGTGTGCCAGGGGAGCCAGATCGCCGCTGGCGCCCAGGGAACCCTTCTCCGGGATGCAGGGCAGCACATTGCGGTTAAGAAGTTCCAGAAGCAGTTCCAGGGTCTCCAACCGGATGCCGGAATGGCCCCGCGCCAATGTATTGGCCCTAATCAGCATCATTGCCCGGGTTGCGGGTTCATCCAGCAGATTGCCTACGCCGGTGGCGTGTGAAAGCAATATATTTTTTTGCAGCAGGGCAACATCGGCAGGGTCGATCAGCTTGTCTTTAAAAGCGCCGAAGCCCGTGGTGATGCCATAGGCAATCTTGCCTTCAGCTACAAAATCTGCTACTAACTGTGCAGCGTTACGAATGCCATCTTTCGCTTTTTCAGCGATCTGCACATGAGTTTTTGTATCGTAGGCACAAGTTGCTACCTGCTCCAGCGTCAGCGAGCGGCCGTCTAAGGTGAGTGTGGCCACTGTGCTTTATGCTTCGGTGATCTCAACCGAATGCAGTTTAACGGCGGGCGCGGAGATAAGGCGCGGGTCGCGCTGAGGGATGGACATCAGCACGTCCATCCCTTCGATCACCTGTCCAAAAACGCTGTGTTTATTGTCCAGCCAGGGGGTTGGAACATGGGTGATGAAGAACTGGGATCCGTTGGTGTTGGGACCGGCATTGGCCATAGAGAGGATGCCGGGCTTATCGTGACGCAGGCTTGAGTCGAACTCGTCCTTGAACTTATATCCGGGTCCACCCGTACCTGTGCCAGTGGGGTCGCCGCCCTGGACCATGAAGTCATTGATCACCCGGTGAAAAATCGTGTCATTGTAGTAGCCTTCCCGGGCTAAAAACACAAAGTTATTCACGGTTGCAGGTACTTTGGCGGCAAAGAGCTCACAAACGATATCGCCTTTATCAGTCTTGAGGGTTGCTGTGTATTTTTTGGTGAGGTCCAGCGAAAAATCTGGGGCTTTGTTCCATGTTTTTTGGGTCATTGTTTCCTCCGTCTCGGCCCCCATTGTAGCACCAATCATCCTGCTTAAACCAATCCCCAGGCCATGCTCCTATTCCATGAGAAGTAAATTGAATGCCCGGGATTCACGGTAAAATAGATGTATCCAACCGCCTGTATCATTCCAAAAGGGGCGCCTAAAAGCCCAGGAGGCAGTGATATGAAACCATATAAGAACAAGCGCGCGCTAATTGCCGGCTTCGCTGTTTTTTCGATCTTATTGGTCGCATACAATGCCGTGGTTTTTTACCAGGATAGCCTGGGTGATGATTTTTGGGGCGGCCAGGAGGCGCCGCTTCTGCGCGTACCGGGCACCTCGGAGACTAAAGCGCATTGGTTTTTTGATGTGAGCGCTGGAAAACTCAAGTGCCCCAAGTTCATCGGGGCCAAAGAAACCAAAACGATCGGGCTGGAGTTGGTGAATTCCAGCAACGAGGTCCAAACCGCGATCGTCCATGCTTTTTTTAGCGCTCCGCATGAGGCTGAAGGCCTGAAGGGCAGCTTCTCGGAGTATAAAGTTCCGCCCAAGAGTTCATTGCAGGCATCCTGGCAGGTAGGGCCCGAGAACCTGGGGCCAGACCGCACCGTACGGGCCCGGATCTACAGCGGGAATAAGGCTGGGAACGCTTACGGGGAAACCAGGCTTTGTACGGTGCGCTATATGCAATTCGGCTCGATTGGCGGAAACCTGGCGGGCTTTGGGCTGATTGGCTTACTTCTGGCAGGGTTCTGGATCTTCTGGTGCGCGCTCAACCGCAGCCTTGATATTCCGCGCATGAACCGGTCCGACCGGGATGCCTGGCGGGTTTTTGCCGTAGTGCTCACCCTGGTCACTTTTGCCAATCTGCTCAGCTCAGGCCTGGGCCTGCGTATCGTCAATTTGTTTGCCATCCTGATCGTTGCCATTTTTGTGCTGCGACCCACTGAAACCCTGCACAGAGCCAATTGAGAAACACTGATCAGCACTCCATGCAGCCCGCCTGCAGACTAGCAGGCCTTATCCTGGCGCTTGC
>DHPL01000012.1:7474-12211 GCA_002407905.1 Anaerolineaceae bacterium UBA5365 | reverse complement strand
TTTGATGTTCGGGCGGGGCGCTTAAGCTGCCCGCGGTTCATCGACCTTTCTGAGACCAAAACTGCCCGCTTGCGTTTGCACACACGCAGTACAAGGGAAGAGGAGGCGGCGATCGTCGCCTTCATCAGCGACCCAAACTCGCCTACCGGTTCCCAAATGCTCTCTGAGGAACTGGTGCTGCCTGCCCGCGGAGAGGTCTACCAAACATGGGAACTTGGGCCAGCTAATTTGCGCCCGGATGCAACCATTCGGCTGCGGGTTTACTCCGGCAACAAGTACCAGGCCACTATGTCGGACGTGCGCGGCTGTACCATCAGGTTCCTGCAGATTGGCAGCATCGGGGGAGAACTTGCCGGGTATGGAACGTTTATCCTGCTTCTGGTTCTGCTTTGGGGCAGTTTCGCCTTCTTAGTCAAGGGGAACTGCCGCCAAAACGCAATGCGGCGGGCTCTTAGCACGCGCCGGGGCCTGGCGGTCACGATCACCCTGATGAGCCTGATCAATTTTTTCGGGGGCGGACTCTTGGCACGGATATTTGTGCTGCTGGGGGTTTTAGCACTGGTTGTCTTCAGCGTCCAACCGCTGATGCGGAATGATTAGGTAGGGAATCGAAAAGGACGGGTACTCCCTACCCGCCCTCCTCGTTTTTTCTCCTAAAATCCTAGTTCCAGTTCCCTTCCAGGACCTCTTTGATTTTGGCAAGGAATATGTCTGCGCTTTCTCCGTCCAGCGCGCGGTGGTCAAAGACGAGCGAAAGGTAAACCATCGGGCGGATGGCAATCGAGTCATTACCATCTGCGTCCGTTACAACCACGGCGCGTTTTTCCATCTTACCCACACCCAGGATTGCCAATTGGGGCTGGTTGATGATAGGCATGGCAAAAAGCGAGCCGCCCGTTCCATGGTTGGTGATGGTAAAGGTTCCATCCCGCACCTCAGCCGGCTGCAGTTTTTTGCCGCGCGCACGGGTTGCCAGGTCGTTCACGGCTTCAGCAATGCCCAGCAGGGAGAGCGTTTGCGCGTCCCGGATCACCGGCACGATCAAGCCGCCTTCGCCAAGCGCGACGGCCATCCCAATATTGATAGATGGGAAGAGGCGCAGGCCGTCATCCTCCCAGGCGGCATTCACCCGGGGATTGGCGGCTAAGGCATCCGCGATGGCCTTGATGAAATAGGCGGTCAGGGTCAGGTTGACGCCTTGGCGCTCATAGTCGGCTTTGTGGGCTTTGCGGTGGGCGAGGACCTTGGAAAGGTCTGCCTCCATGACGGTGAGCACCTGGGGCGATGTATGTACCGAATTGACCATGCGTTCCGCGATTTGTCTGCGCCAGGGTGTATGGGGAATGAACTCGCCCTCCCGGGCTGCCGCGGGGCCGGCCTTCTCAGGCACTTGTTTTTCCGGCGAGGCAGTTTTCTCCGGTTTGGTCTCAGGGGCAGGCTGCTCGATGTACGCTTCCAAGTCTGCCTTGGTAATCCGCCCGCCTTTGCCGCTGCCTTTTACTTTGCTTAAGTCAATTTTGCGCTCTTCCGCGATCTTGCGGACCAGCGGCGAAATAAAGCCAAGATCGCCTTGCTGAGCATCCTGGCTTTGGGCCTGGGAGGCTGCCTGCTGAGCGCTGTGGGTTGGGTCTATGCCGGTTTCTTCGGCCTGGGGTGTTTCCGTGGCTGCGGCAACCGCATCGGCATCCGGGTCGGTTTTGGGTTCGGTCAGGGTTTTGGCGTCATCGCCCGCTGGAGCTTCGGCTGCCTGGGCATTTTGCTGGGCTGGCTCCGCATCAGCGCTGTCTTCTTCTCCTTCCGCGCCGATCAAAGCCAGAGGGTCGCCTACCTTCACAACATCGCCGGCAGGCACGTAGATTTTGAGCAGTTTACCTGCTGCCGGGCTGGGGATCTCGGTGACCACCTTATCGGTCTCGACCTCGACGACCGATTCCATCTCGGCTACATCGTCACCTTCGTTTTTCAACCAGGTGACGACCGTTAATTCTTCAACCCCTTCACCTGGTCGGGGTGCGATCATTTTGGTTGCCATCATTCTCCTTAATCCAAGGCCGGGAAGCGCTTGGGGTCAACTTCGTGCATCATCGCGTAGGCGTTGTCAAAAATACTCTGGACATTGGGCTTGCTGAAGTAATCACCGTCGTTGGCGTAGGCTGGGCGGTGTTCAGCGCCGGGCAGGGTGCGCGGGGCTGAATCCAGCCACTCGTAGCCGCCTTGCTCTTCAAGCACTTTTTGCATCATGAAAGCGGTGGCGCCGCCTGGCACGTCCTCATCCACAAAGAGCACGCGGTTTGTTTTCTTGAGCGATTCCACGATGTGCCCATGGATATCGAAGGGCAGCAGGGAACGCACGTCAATCAGCTCGGCTTCGATGCCAACCAGTTTCAGCTTTTCAACGGCCTCCAAAGCGATGCGTACCGTAGCCCCGTAAGTAACAATGGTCAGGTCCTTGCCTGTGTGCAACACCTCCGGAACCCCGATTGGAACAGTAAATTCCGAGAGGTTGCTGGGCAGGGGCTCGCGCAGGCGGTAACCGTTAAGCACTTCCACAACCAGCGCAGGGTCGTCGCCCTGGATGAGCAGGTTGTAAAAACCGGCTGCCTGGGTCATGTTACGGGGGACCAGCACATGCATCCCGCGCACTAAATTGAGGATGCCGGCCATGGGCGAACCCGCGTGGAAGATGCCTTCCAGGCGGTGCCCGCGGGTACGGATGATCACCGGCGCCATTTCATTGCCGGCACTGCGCCAGCGCATATTTGCGAGGTCGTCGGCCATGATCTGCAAGGCATAGAGCAGGTAATCCAGGTATTGCAGTTCGGCCAGAGGGCGCAAGCCGCGCAGAGCCAGGCCAATGGCCTGCCCAACGATGGTTGTTTCGCGGATGCCTGTATCGGTCACGCGCAGGCGGCCGTATTTTTCCTGCAAGCCCCTGAAGCCCTGGTTTACGTCACCCAGGTTGCCAACGTCCTCGCCAAAGGCCACAAAGCGCGGTTCGCGCTCCAAAATGGAGTCGAAAGCACGGTTGAGGATCTCGTACCCCATGAGCATTTCTGGCTTTTCGGGGAAGATCGCCGGTACTTCCGGGATCTTGAATGGCGAGCGGGCTGAATCGGAGAACAGGAAGCGTTCGTAATTCTCATAGCGTTCGGTGCGCTTGGCATTGTAGTGCTGGCTTAGCGCCTGACGTTCCGGGCTATTGGTGCTGCGGCTGAGCAGCAAACCGGTGTGGGCGGCTTCCATGCTGTTGCGGTAGAGCGGGTCTGGGAAGGCAGCCAGGTCTGCGGCTAATTTTTTGATTACTTCAGGTTCCGGCGTATGGGGTGCCAGAGCCTGGAGGTTTTTGACGGTTTCTTCACGGAAGGTGAGGATGGGCCCCTGGAAGGCTTCCCAGGCGGCCTTGCGCTTGGATTCAACCAGGGCCTTATCTTCCTTCTCCCAGGCATCCAATTCTTCCTCAGTGGCCACTTTGTTTTCCACCAGATATTGGCGGAAAACGCGCAGGCAGTCGTGCTCCACCTCCCAATCCAGGCGCTCTTTGCTCTTGTAACGCTCGTGGGAGCCGGATGTGGAGTGGCCCTGGGGCTGGGTTACATCGGTTACGTGAACGATCTGGGGAATGTGGTGGGTACGGGCGATCTCCTCGGCGCGGGCGTAGGTATCCAGCAGCGCGGGGTAGTCCCAGGCTTCCACCTGGTAGAGGTCGTAGCCATGGTCGCACATTTCTGCCGGGCAGGGCAGGCGTTCGAAACCCTTGAGGATGGCGTAGATATTTTCCTTGACCATTTGATATTCATTGGGCACGCTGATGCCGTAGCCATCGTCGTAAACCGAGATGATCGCAGGGGCTTTAAGCACGCCAATGGCGTTCACGCTCTCCCAGAACATCCCTTCGGAGGTGGAGGCGTTACCGATGGTGGACCAAACGATCTCATTACCATTGCGGCTGAAAAATTCGTCCTTTTTCAGGTCCGCATTGCCGCGGTAGAGCACGGAGGCATAAGCCAAACCCACACTGCGCGGCATTTGCGAGCCCGTGGAAGCGATATCGGCGGCGGAGTTGTACCTTTCCACCTGGTTGAGCCAATTGCCTTCATCATCGATGAGCCGGCTGGCAAAATGGCCGTTCATGTTCCGGCCGGCGGTCAGCGGTTCGTTTTCCAGATCGGTATCAGCGTAGAGCTGGGCAAAGAATTGTTCCAAGGTGATCAGCCCCAGGGCAAGCATCCAGGTTTGGTCGCGATAGTAGCCCGAGCGCCAATCTCCTTTTTTGAAATGATGTGAAAGAGCTAATTGCACAAGCTCTTTACCATCGCCGAAGATTCCAAATTTGGCCTTGCCTGTGAGTACTTCGCGGCGGCCTATGATGGATGCCTGGCGGCTTTGATAGCCGAGGCGATAATCAGCGATGAGAGTTTCCCGGTCGAGGGGAAGAGAGTGGTTGCTTTCGTCCATAACAGTCTCCTTGCCGTCATTATAGGTTTAGGCGCATAGCCATAGCAACCATTTGTAAAAGGGCTTTAGCCTTTGATAGCACCCCCGAGCATACCGCGGATGAAAAAGCGCTGGAATAGAATGTACACCAGCACGGTTGGCAAGGCAACGATGAGTGCTGCCGCGGCAAGCAGCGGGACGTTGGCGGAATAACGGCCCTGGAAGAACGCCAGGCCTACTGGAAGTGTGCGCATAGCCTCGTTTTGAACCATCACCAAAGCGAGCAGGAATTCATTCCAGGTC
>DHPL01000012.1:0-7375 GCA_002407905.1 Anaerolineaceae bacterium UBA5365 | reverse complement strand
CAGGAATTCATTCCAGGTCCACATAAACAGGAGCACGATAAGCGTGGTTGTGGCTGGCCGCGCCATTGGGAAGAGCACCTTCCAAAGCGCCTGCCAGCGATTGGCCCCGTCCATGACTGCCGCGTCGATTAATTCCCGGGGAGCGCTTTCAAAGAATGAGCCCATCCACATCGTCCCAAAACTGACGCTCAGTCCAATTTGAGGCAGGATGAGCGCCCAATAGCTATCCAGCAGGCTGAGCCGGTCCATCAGATGATAGAGGGGGATGATCGCTGCTTCGAAAGGCACCATGAAGCCGATGAGCATCAGCCCGTAGAGCAAGCGGCGGCCAGGCATGGGCAGGAGACCAGTGGCATAGCCGCTGAGCGTTGAAAGCAAGACGCTTACCGCAACTACGATGACGGCGACCAGGATGCTGTTCTTGAAAAAGAGGTTGAAGCGGCCGACGAACCAGGCCTCGCGAAAACGCTCCAGGCTGATGCTTGCGGGCAGGCTGAAAGGACTGGTATTCGGGGCAGATGGGCCCCGAATAGCGGAAAAAACCAGGCTGCTGAGGGGTAGGAGCACCAGCACGACGATCAGGATTAGCAGGAAGTAGCGGAAGAATTGCCCGCGATGGGGTTGGGTTGGGCGGATCATCTGGCTACCTCGTTGCCCGCTTCCTGATAGCGGCGGATCAGGCGGGAAAGCAAGAGGATCACGACCAGGAGTACGGTGGCCATTGCGGAGGCCAGACCAAGCTGCTTTTGGATAAAAGCGGTGTTGTAGATTAATTGCCCTACAACCATCGTGGAAGTGCCTGGGCTGCCGCGTGTGGTTACAAAGACCAAATCGAAGACGCGCAAGGCGGCGATGACAGTGGTAGTGAGGGCAACGGCAATTTCAGGCCGCAAGGATGGGAAAGTGATCTTCCACAATTGCTGCCAGGGGCTCGCGCCATCCAAACTGGAGGCTTCGTAATATTCCTCAGGTATGCGCTGCATCCCGGCCAGGAAAAGCACCATGCAAAAACCGTATTGCACCCAGGATGCGATGGAGCCGACGGCGGGCAATGCCCAGGTGAAATCGCCTAACCAGGGGCGGGCCCAGGCACCAAGGCCTACGAGACGCAAAAAACTGTTCACCAGCCCAAAATTTGGGTGCAATACCCAGCGCCAAACCACACCGACCACGATCATGCTGATCACCTGCGGCAGGAAGAGCAGGGTTCGGAAGGCGGTAAGGCCTTTGAGCTTGGTGCGTCCCAGAAGAGAAGCGAGCATCAGCCCAAAAATTACCGGGATGACCGTGTAGAAAAAAATGAAGATCAGATTGTGGGAAAAGGCTTCCAGGAATGCGCTGCCCTCCTGGAAAAGCTTAGTGTAATTCTCGAAGCCGATCAGTTCCTTTTGAGCTCCGAAACCATTCCATGCATAAAAACTGTTGATGATGGTTTGACCAACGGGGATGAGAACAAAAACGAGATAGATCAAAAAAGCTGGTAGGAGGTAAAGCCAGCCGGTGAACCTCGATTCGCCTGGGTAATGCCGTGAATCCTGCATGGAACTCCTGCGTGCAGCAAGAAAAATGCCGGTAAGAATACCGGCATTGATTGTAGCAGACTTGTGCCTTGGGTCTGGGCTTTACGGCGCGAGGGTCTGCAAGAATTCCGCGTAGACCTTCTGGACGTTGGCAACAAAGGCTTCGGAGGTTTCGTTGGAGCCAAGCAGTTTCTGCAGTTCGGCGACCAGCACATCATAGAATGTGGGAGCGGCCCAATCGATGTAGTGACCGATGGTGTCGGCTGCGTTGATCTGGTCCCAAGCTCTGATTGTGTCCCCGAACAAGCCGGAGGTATCCACAGCACTGTTGGCCGGCAATGTGACGGCCGGCACCATGCCGCTTTCAGCCCAGAGCTCGGCAGCGCGTTCGCTGATCATCCAGTCCAGGTATTCGGCAGCCAGATCGGGGTTGGCTGTTCCCTTGCGAATGCTGAAGGGGATGCCCACACCACCGATTGCCATCACTTGTTTACCGCCAAAACCCGGCAAAGTGAAGAAGCCGAATTGAGGCAGTGCCTGGCCTTCAGGCGCGGCAAGAAGCTCGCCAGCTATCCAGGAGCCCGTGATGGTCATGGCGCCCTGCCCAGCTTTGAAGTTGTTATTCTCATCATCGTAGCCGATACCGGCATAGCCTTCGGTAAAGTAGCCGGCATTGGACCAATCCAGGAGGATCTGGGCGGCTTGCTGGTTTTCAGGGGTCTCGAAGGAAACATTATTGACGCCGTAAACCAGATCGTTGATGTATTCCTTGGAGACCAGGATGTGTTGGATGGCACTGTATTCATGAATGAGGTTCCAGCCATCCAGGGAGCCAAAGGAGATCGGGGTGATCCCAGCAGCCTTGATATCTGCCAGGAGCGTCTCAAATTCTTCGAAAGTGGTGGGAACCGTCCAGCCATGTTCAGCAAAGATGTCTTTGTTGTAATACACGCCCACTACCTCGGCCGTGGGGCTGACGCCGTAAAGATTGCCTTCGCCGAAGGTGCGGCCATCGGGCGTGAAGGAGTTGCGTCCGGCAACGCCGGCGGACATGATCTCCGACCAGTCAAACTCTGCCTGGTAATCGTTGAGCGGCAGGAGCAGGTCTTGCTTGACCATCTCGCCCATATCGGCACGGCCCTGATTTACCTGGGCCACATCCGGGCCATCGGCCTGGCTCATCGCCAAAGGAAGGGTGACCTTCAGGTCATCCAGGGTTTTAACCACGCGTTCGATGGTGACTCCGGGATGGCTTGCTTCGAACTCGACGTTGAGTGTCTCCATTACCTGGCTTTCAACATCGCGGGAGAACTGATCCCAGACGACCAGTTTGACCTGTTCGGGGGCTGGTGCCTGTGTGGCTTCTGCAGCGGCTTCAGTGGCGTCAACAGGTTCCGGAACGTCCTGGGTTGCAGGCGGGGGTTCTGGCGCTGGCTGGGTAGGCGCAGGCGTGGGCATGCAGGCTGAAAGCAGGACGCTCAGCAATAGAATCAAAGTGAATAGGGTGGGGATTTTCTTCATCATTCTCCTTAATCGGGGTAGGAATCAAGTGTGCCCTACCACTTGAATTTCGAAAATTATACTTGAAGGATCTAGGTACGATGTCTGTTTGAACGAGGATGCATACCCTTGGATGAAAATCGCCAACTGGCAGCATTCTTGCTAGCCTTCGAAAGAAATACAGAACACGTGCATGTCAAAACTTAAACGCTAAGACGGTATACTATCGCCAAATACGATGAGGTGAAAATGAAAACAGCTTTGATTACAGGCATAACCGGGCAGGACGGCAGCTACCTGGCTGAATATCTTTTGCACCAGGGCTATGAAGTACATGGCATCATTCGCCGGGCCAGCACCTTTAACACTCGGCGGATCAACCATATTTATCGGGACCCGCATGTCAAAAACGGTGAGCGGCTCTACCTGCATTACGGCGACATGGGTGCCACAGGTGTGCTGGGGGACATCATCTACGACACCAAGCCCGATGAGGTTTACCATCTGGCTGCCCAAAGCCATGTGAAGGTCAGTTTTGAGATGCCTGAATACACTGGAGACACCACCGGTTTGGGAACAGCCCGTATGCTGGAGGCCGTGCATCGGGTGAAGAAGGAAATCAAGTTCTACCAGGCCTCCACCAGCGAACTTTTCGGGGCAGCCAAGCCGCCGCAGAGCGAGGATACGCCTTTTTATCCCCGCAGCCCCTACGCCGCCGCCAAGTTGTATGCCTACTGGATGGTGGTGAACTATCGCGAAGCCTACGATATGTTCGCGACCAATGGGATCCTGTTCAACCACGAGAGTCCCCGGCGGGGCGAAACCTTTGTCACCCGGAAGATCACCCGGGCTTTGGCGTCGATCCGGGCTGGCAAGCAGGACAAGCTTTACCTGGGGAATTTGGATTCCAAGCGGGACTGGGGTTACGCTCCGGAATACGTTGAAGCGATGCACCTTTTGATGCAGCAGGACAAGCCTGATGATTACGTGCTGGGCACCGGAGAAAGCCATAGCATCCGCGAGTTCCTGGATGAAGCGTTTGGATACGTGGATCTGGATTGGCACAAGTATGTAGAGATCGATCCGCGCTACTTCAGACCGACCGAGGTGAATTACCTGCTGGCTGACCCCGCCAAAGCCAATAAGCAATTGGGCTGGGAGCCCAAGGTGAAATTCCACGAGCTGGTGCGGATCATGGTGGACGCCGATAGCGAACTCTTTAATCTGAGCCATCCCGGCGAAGGCAAGCGGATCATCGATGAAAAGTTTAACGGCTGGCACCAGTGGAAGGACCAGAGCGTGAGCATGGAGTTGTAGACGAAGAATTCCGGATAAGGACATAACTGTGCAAGCTGACCACATTGGTCGGCTTGTTTTTTTTGATTCGCGGGCTGGGCGGGATCAGTAGGCTTTGCAGGGAATGATCTCGTAGATGTGGATCCCGTTCTCATCGTAGATGAGATTGAAATTGCTGGAGTTTCCAGGGTCGAATTGCGGACCGTAGATCTCTGCCTTGTCTTTGAAGTAGTGCGTAATACCTTTTTCCAAAAAGTAGGCAATATCCTCACAGGTGTAAGTTCCCTCCTGCAGCCGCGAATAATGCTGGAAAACATCGTGGGTTGCCTGGGTTGCAAACTCCGTGAAGGGCATGGCGATCTTCAGATCGGTGAACACGGGCAGCCAGGCGGCGCTATCGCTGGCAAAAACGATAAATTGGCGTTCGTTGGTGGCAGCGTTATTGAGGATAATTGCCTCAGGTTTTATATGCGTTTGCATCCAATTGAAAGCATCCAGGTCCTGCTGGGTGATGGGGTCTTTCCGGCTCTGCTGGGTTCTATACTCGGAAAAAATGACTGCGTTTCGATAAACAGAGGCCAAAAGGATCACTAGAAGGACAAGTAAGGCAGTTTTGGGCCAACGGGATTCAAGCACACTCAGCCCCCAGCTGGCAATCCATGCGAGCCCCAGGTAGGTAAAGATAATAAAGCTGATTATTTGGGTCCGGTAGACGAGGCTGAGCGTGTTGATCAGGGGACTGAAGTTGATAACCAGAGCCACCAGCGTGTTCAGAATAAAAAACAAAGGCAGCCAGGCTTTGAGCTTGGTCTTGGGATAAACCAATGCGTAGACCACACCTGTCAGGCCGATGAACCCGAGAAATGCTAAGCCGGGAAGCGGTGCTTGGGCCATGCCGGCTTGCCAGAAAGCCCTGAGGAATTGCCAGACGCTTTGGATTCCGAGAGATAGGGGCTGGAGAGCTGGTTCCGTACTGCTGCTATCGAGAGCGACCTGGTAGGGATATTTGAGCAAACCCCAAATTATTCCCAGGCCGATGCCCCCTGCGATCAGGAAGAAGTTCCTCGCTTCTTTTTCAAGCAGGATGAGCGTAAATGCTGCCAAAAGACTAATGGCGGCAAGAGGGTAGTGGCTAAGTATTAGAATGAACACCAAGGCGTTGGCAACTACTGCCTTTCGCAGGAAAGGCAAATCAAGGTCAATCACGTAAAGCAGTAAGAACAGGAAGGGCAGGGCTGTTATCAACCCATTTTTGCCGGAAGCCCAAAAAAGGTCCGCTGGGTATGTGCCGCAAAGAAACAAAAAAGCCCCAACTCCGGCGCCTAATTCTGACTTGAGATGGTTTCTCAGGAAGAAATAGACCGGCACAAAAACCAATCCGTTGAGCAAGTTGGTCAGCCTTAGCGTGTACGTTGCCACGCTTACGCCATCGCTTAGAGCTCCGAGGGCAGTAAGGATATGCAAGCCGGGAGAGTAAAAGTAGTTGATTTGGCCGGTGTCTGCGATTTGTTTGGCCCAGGTTGCATGCGAAATGGGGTCGTGCAAGATGGGAGCAATAAACCCTTTTACGGATCCAACCCGGGATACAAGCGCCAATCCAGCCAGGATTACCAGAAGGATTTCGGTGGGGGAAATTTCAAAACGAAAACCTTGCGGGTCCTTTTTACCCAGGGCGAATACGATGCTTGCCAGGGCGAATGCAAGGGAAACCAGCCACCAGCGAATAGGAATCCCGACCGTGGCCACCAGCCCGGCCATCAGGATGATGCCGCCAGCTCCGAACAAAAACGAGAACAATAGTATGGGAACTGGTCTGAATTCTTCAGTGCCTTCCAATACAAGAATGCCTAACAGGATGCCCAAGAGGCTGACCAGGAGGTAATAGGCGTGCCGTATCCCGGTAGAGGGAAGGAAAAAGCTGAGTATCGCAGCGGAAAGAGCGATAAGGGTCAGGGTGGTGCGCTTAAGTTTGAACCTGTGTCGAATACCTGAAAAATTCATTTAATTAATCTTAACCCAAGCTCGCCGCGAGAAAAGGACGGAAATTCTGCTCTGGTGAGGTAATAAGCCAGCCATATTTCGCAACCTGATCAAGATTTCCGGATGTAGAAAATCCGGAATACCAGGTCAAATGGAAGACTGATGATGCTGGTTAAGCTGCCTTTCTCTGCGCAAATACGCTCGATCTCCTGGTAATTCGTCTCGTGGTAATCCCCTGTAAATTCCCGCCCTGCCAGCTTGCGGGCCAGTTGATAGACCTTGTTTTCCTTCGGCAGCGAAACAACCAGGTAGCCACCAGGATGGAGGAGGTTGAAAAGCAGGTCAATGAGATCCCGGGGATTCGCCATGTGTTCAAACACATTCATCGCGGTTACCAGGCTGAAGGAGCCCTGCTTGAGGTCATCCAAGCCACCTTTCGCGGTGTTCAAAAAGCGGATCTTATCCGGAAAGCGAATGAATTCCTGGATTTTTTGGGAGGGTTCCAGGTTTAGGTCTGCGCCAACCACAGTGCTTGCCCGATGAGCCAAAAAAGGCAGCATAACACCGCTTCCACAGCCAAAATCCAGCGCGGCATCCAAAGGCCCGAAATTGTTGATCGCCTGCATGACCGCCCGCAGGCGGGTCCAGTAAAAGCTATGGATGAACCTGTTGGGGTGAGCGTAAGCTGGAAAGGCGGCTTCATCCAAAGATCGCTCGGGGCTTACCTGAAGTACCGCCCGAATTCCTTCGGTAAAAACCTGTTTATAAACACTGAAACTTACATCATTCAATAAACGGTTTTCCATCATATTCCGGCTTCCCCAAAGGAAATTTGCCTAAGTATAATGCAGCCAAGAGCCTGGCCAGCGGGGCTGAGGCTTGCACCCGGAAACGGTGTTATCATGAGGAAATTCCTAGGGCTGGAGCTGGAACCAATGAAACTTGTGATCTTAATCCCGGCATACAACGAAGGCGAAGTGATCGGCCAGGTGATCAATACGCTGCCGAAAAGCCTGCTTGGAATCGCTGAGATCATCCCCCTGGTCGTAGACGACGGCTCAAAAGATGATACGGCCGCA
>DHPL01000055.1 GCA_002407905.1 Anaerolineaceae bacterium UBA5365 | reverse complement strand
TCCAACAAACGGGGTGCACTACAATTTTGGGCCTCTTTGCTTTTAAGGACAAATCAGGGTTCTGGGGTTTCGTCAGGGAAGATGATGTTCTCCCCGCCGTAAAGCGGATGTTCAAGCGGCGTTTTGCCGGAACGGTCCCAGACATGCACCCAGTCTCCGCGCTCGTGCCAATCAAAGAGCCAGCGGGCATCGGCCACACTCAGGTTGACGCAGCCATGGCTCTGGGGGAAGCCCAGCATCACCGGCCAGTAAACGCCGTGGATGGCGGTGGCGCGGTCGTAGAAGAGGGCCCAGGGCACAGCCTGGAGCATGTAAAAATCGGAGCGGTCTGCCTCGTAGGCATCCTGCATGGTGACGGTTTTGAACTCCTTATAGATCTGGAAGCTGCCCGGGCGGGTATAGAAGGGTTCGATGCCGCTGGCCATCAGTGTGGCAAAGACCAGTTGGCCGTCTTCCCAGGCGGTCAGGACCTGCTCATCCAGGTCGATGTTGATCCAGCGCTCGCCTTCCACGCCCTCGGGACGGGTGGGGTCTACGATCACACGCCGGGCTTTTAAGGATGGCAGCCACTCACCGGGTGCGATCATAAACCAGTCGTAGTCATCGGCCTGTTCCACCTGAAAGACTTCAAAATTGTAGAACTTGTCGTAGATCTTATCTGTGGGCGGGTATTTGTAACCCGGCCCCGTGTAACTTGGGGTGGGGTTCACCGTCCAGCCAAAGTCCGTCTTGGGCGTGCGGCTGAACACCAGGCCGCGGAACTGGCTCCAGCTATACAGGGGTTGGGCTTCCACCCACTCGCCGCTCTCCATCTGGACGAAATTGCGGCCATCGCTGGAGACCTGATTGACCATGGAGACGTACTTCATCGGTCCGGCTGCCAGGCTGCGGACGGGGGGGGCTCCGCCGATGGCCTCATTGATATTGCGGTAGACCGGCACGGGGCCGCCGTGAGTGATGATGGCCACGTGGACGGGCAATTTGCTCAGCGCAGCGTCTGGCCGAACAGCCGGCAAGGGCTCGGCTGGCCAGGGGATGCCCTGGTCGTGCAAAGCTTTAATACTCTGGGAAGGCCCCAGCGGCAGGCAATCCTGCGGGTCCTCCAGGTAGAGGCCGGGCGGGCAGAGCGGTAATTCCTCGGTTGGCAGGCCGGCTGCCTGCACCGCTTGCCCCGGCAAAACAAAGAGCGCAAAAAGGCCCAGGGCAATTATGAGTAAAACACTATACTTTTTCATGAAATCCATTATAACGGCAGAAAAGCAGCCTCGCAAACCGCGCGAAATGCCCGGGTCCGCTGCCGCGGAGGAGGCAGGTGCAGAGCTTGTACAAAATCGCGAAAGCCCTCGTGGAAGCAATTTGAGCGACGCCGATTTATTAATTCTGACTTAAAATAGAGTTGAGAACTTGCAAGAAAGGCCATGTACGATGAAGATACCGATCTATCAGGTTGATGCTTTTACAGTTACGCCTTTTAAGGGCAACCCGGCAGCGGTTTGCATCCTGGAAAAACCGCGCTCCGATGAGTGGATGCAAAATGTTGCCGCGGAAATGAACCTCTCCGAGACCGCTTTTCTGACTCCCCAGGGCGATGACTACCAACTGCGTTGGTTTACCCCTCAGACCGAGGTGGACCTTTGCGGCCACGCCACCCTTTCGGCCGCGCATATCCTCTTTGAATTCGGCTTCTACGAGCCGGACGAGACCATCCGTTTCAATACCAAAAGCGGGCTGATCACCGCAACGAGTAAAAAGGGAACGATCGAACTGGACATGCCCCGCAGGCAGCCGGTGGCAATCCCGGTCAATGAGGCCATTCAGGCGGTCTTTGGGCCAGAGGTCATTGGCGCGGCAGACTACGAAGGCAAGCTTTTGATCGTGGAACTGCCCAACGGGGAGGCAGTTCGCAATATTGAGGCTGAGCCCAAGGTGATCATGCAGCTGCCGTATTTTGACCTGGCCATCACCAGCGCCGGTGAAGGTAAGTACGATTTTACGTCCCGGTTTTTCTCGCCGCGGTCCGGCATCAATGAGGATCCGGTGACCGGCATGGCCCATTGCAGCTTAGGGCCGTATTGGGAAGCCAAGCTGGATAAGACCGAATTCCTGGCCTATCAGGCCTCCAGCCGGGGCGGTGAAGTTTGGGTGAAAACCACTCCGCAGCGGGTTTTCATCGGCGGAAAGGCGCTGACCATCCTCTCCGCTGAGCTATTACGCCAGGGTGAGTGAGATTAGGTATGGATCCCGCCGCGGAAGGCTCCGCGGCGGTTTTTTATTGCCTTGGCAGGCTGCCCTGCTGATATACTTGCGGTGGCAATTATTGGTTTTTTTCGGGAAAATGGAGGAGAGATGCAGCTCTTAAAAGACCGCATTCGCAGCCAGGGAAAAAACCTTGGCAATGGCATTTTAAAGGTGGACCGGTTTATCAACCATCAGGTGGATCCCACCCTGATGGATGCCTGCGGGGCCGAGTTCGCCCGACTTTTTAAGGACGTTGGTGCGGAGAAGATCCTGACCGCCGAGATTTCAGGCATCGCGCCCGCGATCATGGCCGGCAAGTACCTTGACCTTCCGGTGGTCTACGCCCGTAAAACCAAACCCATTACCATGCCCAGCGAGGTATACATCACCGTGGCCCCCAGCCACACCAAGGGCACCAATACGGAGCTGATCGTCTCACCGGAATACCTGGGCCGCGGAGAGCGCATTTTGATCATCGACGACTTTCTGGCCAGCGGCGCGACCATCGCCGGATTAGTGCGCCTCGCGGAAGTAGCCGGCGCTCAGGTGATCGGCATCGGCACCCTTGTGGAAAAAACCTTTGAAGGCGGCCGGGACCTGCTTACCCCTCTGGGCGTGCCCATCCACAGCCTGGTGTCCATCACCAATATGGATGACGGCCAAATCGTGTTTGACGAGGGGGATTCATGAGCGACCGCATCGTTGTTTTGGATTATGGTTCCCAATATAGCCAGCTGATCGCCCGCCGCGTGCGTGAGCTGCAAGTTTTTTGCGAACTGAAAGGCTGGAACGCGTCCCAGGAGGACCTGCTCACCCCGGAGACCAAGGGGATCATCCTCTCCGGCGGGCCGAACTCCATCTACGCCGATGGCGCGCCATACATCCAGGATTTCCTGCTGGAAAGCGGCCTGCCCATCCTGGGCATCTGTTACGGGATGCAAGCCCTCACCCATAAACTGGGCGGTAAGGTGGCCACCAGCAGCCAGCATGAGTACGGTAAGGCGGTTGTGACAGTGGAAGAGCCCAACGCCCTGCTGCCCCGCGGTGAACACCAGGTGTGGATGAGCCATGGCGACCGCATCGAGGCCCTGCCGAATGGGTTTGAGGTTATCGGGCGGTCAGAAAACAGCCCTTTCGCGGCAATGGCCAACAACGACCGGGGCTACTATGGCCTGCAGTATCACCCTGAGGTCTACCATACCAAGCATGGTACCGAAGTGTTCAGGCGCTTCGTGATCGATATCTGCGGCTGCCAGCCCAATTGGACGCCAAAATCCATCATCCATGATGCCGTGGAGGCAATCCGGGCCCAGGTGGGCGACGCGCCGGTGCTATCGGCGGTTAGCGGCGGGGTGGATAGCAGTGTGGCCACCGCGCTGGTGGAAAAAGCCTTGGGTAAGAACGTTTACGCCTTCTTTGTGGATACCGGCCTGCTGCGCCTGAACGAACGCCAGCAGGTGGAGGAGACCTTCCGGCCGCGATTGGGCGAGCATTTCCATACCATCGATGCCCGCGCGCGCTTTATTGGCAACCTGGAAGGCGTGACCGAGCCTGAAACCAAAAGGCGCATCGTGGGCGAGACCTTCATCCGTGAATTCGAGGCTGCCGCCCGCGGTTTTGGCGAGGTGCGCTACCTGGTGCAGGGAACCATCTACCCGGATGTGGTTGAAAGCCAGGGCCTGGGCACCGGCCACGGGCAGCGCATCAAAACGCACCACAATGTAGGCGGTTTGCCGGCTGATATGCAGTTTGAGGTTGTGGAGCCGCTGCGCATGCTCTTTAAGGACGAGGTGCGCGAGGTTGGCGAGGCGCTTGGTCTGCCCCACGAGCTTGTCTGGCGCCAGCCCTTCCCCGGGCCGGGCCTGGCTGTGCGTGTGGTGGGCGAGGTGACCCAAAAGCGTGTGCAGACCCTGCAGCACGCGGACGCGATTTTCACGAGCGAGTTGGAGAAGGCCGGCCTGATGCACCTGATGGAGCGCGAGGATGGCAGCCTGAGCGGCACCAGCCAGGCTTTTGCGGTTCTGCTGCCGGTGCGCAGTGTTGGCGTAATGGGCGACCAACGTACCTACGCAGAGACCGTGAGCCTGCGCGCCGTGACCACGAATGACTTCATGACCGCGGATTGGGCCCGCCTGCCCTACGGTCTGTTGGCGCACGTGAGCAACCGCATCGTCAATGAGGTGGAAGGCGTGAACCGCGTGGTCTACGATGTGAGCAGCAAGCCGCCTGCCACGATCGAGTGGGAGTAAACTACCATGTTAACGGAGGTCTAGAATCTCTCGCTGTCATTGGATCGAGATAACTATTCCTCTAATTAACATCAGAATCCAAAACTAAATCCCGAAGAATTCTTGTTTTAATAATAAATAAAACTAGCTATTATTGATTCGTACTATCAATAACCTAGTTCCGAGTACGGTTGGTGGATTGTGCACTAATTCTTCACATACTTTTTCAAAATTATCTCTTTATTAGAAATAGATCAGGCATGTATGCAACTGTGCGGAAACAGATTAGACCAAAATTACCTCGATGCCTATCGCTCTCAACTTCTCAATCTCTTCGGGTTTTGCAACTCGATTAGTGATGAGCACATCAATTGCATCGGCATTACATATACGTGTGAGTCCTTCGTTCCCAATTTTTGTGTAATCAGCCGCTAAAATGGTTAACTTCGCCTGTTGAATCATTCGCTTATAAATTTCTGATTCTTCAAACCGATAAATAGTTACCCCGTGGTCTGCGCTAATCCCATCGACCGACATGATAAGTTTGTCGGCCCGATATTTCGACAGTTGATTTATCGTCTCTTCGCCAAATGTAACGTGATTTTTAGGATCGAAAGTGCCGCCAAACAGTATCACTTTAGAGTTTTGGTTTTCCTCGAACTCGAATGCAATGTTCAAGCTATTCGTCAGGATCGTGAGGTAATTTAGTTTTGCAAGCTCTTTTGCAACATAAACATTTATCGCTTAGCCAATTCGGTCAAAAGAATTAACATTTTTGCACAACATCTCGACTCGATTGATATCGGAAGGGGCATTGGATCAGTACTCCCTGAAGCGGTAAAGGCAGCAGGTGCAAAAGGCACTTTACTGAATCATAGTGAGAGAAGAGTTTCATTAAGCGAAGTTAGAAAAACGATTATTAGAGCGGATGAAGTAGGATTGGCTACGCTAGTCTGTGCTGATGATATCACCGAGGCACAAGCTATAGCACACTTCGAACCAAATATCATACTACTAGAATCACCGGACAAGATCGGGGTTAGGGATGTTATTGCTGATAGGAGGGATCAGATCGCATTAGCAACCAAAACCATTAATGAAATCAACCCGCTAATTAAAATTCTGCATGGTGCTGGGATACAAGAAGCTTCAGATGTATACGAAATTGTTAAGTTGGGTGCAGAAGGAACTGGCTCCACAAGCGGTATATTTAAATCTGATAAGCGCATCCAAAAACTCGATGGGATGATATTAGCTTTAAGACAAGCATGGGACGAAGTGCATAGCGAAAATCAAGCAATTAGAAAGTGAAGGAAAAATTGTGTTTTATTCCACGTTAAAAATCCATACAGACAGTAGGCCCACATTTCATGACATCACACCAGAAGTAAAAGCTCTAACCGATACTGCACAAATCAACAATGGAACCATTCTCATTTATTCACAACACACTACCTGCAGTGTCTTAATTCAAGAACAATCTGACGATATTAATTATTGGGGAACCCAACTAATACTTCAGGATATGGTTAATGTTTTTGAAAAAATAATACCAACCTGTAAAACAGAGGGGCAGTATTTACACCCAGGACCAATACACATTGAAATTGCTCAAAGAGAACGATCAGAAGAGCCCTTTTGGAGTCTAAATACTGATGCTCACCTGAGATCGGTACTTCTTGGAAGATCGGTTACTGTTCCTTTAGTGGATGGGGAGGTATTGTTAGGAGAATTTGGACGGATCTACTTCGCGGATTTCGACCAGGTACGTGCAAGAGATCGTATAGTACACGTCCTTATTCAAGGTGAATGAGGAAACGGTATCTCCTCAACTTTACGCACCGATGTGGTTTATCCTGTGGGCAAAACCTCTTCCATCTGCTAATCACTTCTCTGACGTGTATCAGCGATCTGTCACTTGTTAGTCGAAGGTTTGGGGAAAAAAGTAACCTATGACGTAAGTTCTTTAGCTCCTGCCACGATCGAGTGGGAGTAGCAACAGCGAGTAGCTTGACTGCTTTTCTGGATGGCCAGGGTCAGCGGTTGATCAGCGGCAGGTAGACGGGGATCTTCCGCAGCGTTAGAGTCTTATACAGGTTCACATCCATGATGCCGATATCATCCGTCCTGCCCGCAGCGGAGCCGAGGGTGAGGTATCCGTACCATGCCCAGCGGTTGGGTTCGGTGAAGCCGGTGAGGGAGTAGTTAACACCGATCTCAAAGGGTGCCAAAGCCGGCACGCTGGCAGGGCCAGTGACGGTAAAGACTCCATCAATCGTCCTGGGCACAAAGCCAACCGCGAGCTTTACTGAATCTGCAACGCCTTCGGTAGAAGGGCTAAAGTTTTGCACCATGATCCAGCACGGTCCGCTGAACGCGGGGCGGACGATATTAAGATACTCAAGCCGCGGGGAGCCAACAGCCTTCGCCGTCTCCAGCGCGGATTGGGGCGTTGTGCCTGTACCCACAAATACATCCAGGTCTCTCGACGTAGTTTCCAGCACCTCAACAACCATCCGCTCCTGATCTGCCGGGCAGGTAGTGCTGGTGTACCAAACCTGGCTCAGATCATCGTAGCGGTAGGATGTTGTGGGGTCTTTGGCAAGATTAAAATCGTGAATCGCAGCGGGCGCAAGGCCATAACGCGTACTGTTAAGGCTGGTGATAGCGGCGGTGAATTGCACTTCTTTCAAGGTGACCTGGCTGCTTCCATCAAAGGTTGTATGGCGCAAAGTGGTCGGCAAATTGGAGCCGCTGGACTTTGTTTTGGCTGCCATGCTGAAAGCCAGGTCGCTCATCTTCTTGCCAGTCGGGAAGCTGGTGTCAGTTTTCAGAACAACCCTTGCAGTCTGCCAGGCATCCCCCACACCAAGAGCCGGCCTGAGGGTGATAATGAGCTGCTGGGTCCCTCCGGCAGGGATGGTGAAAGACCCCTGCGGTGAAGTCTCGATCTGCATTGCACCAGGGTTCTCAAAACTGATGGAATAGGTGGCCGCTTGGTTGGTCACATTGGTAAAAGTTCGGGTAAAAGTGCAGGAGCCCAGGCAGGTTCTGTTTTGATACGAGGGAATGTTCAGATTCCGCGGATCGCCCCCGGCATTCGGATCAGCCATCCTGAATTTAGCCGGGGTCTCTTCCATGACCATGCCGGCCAGGGCAGCCTGGGTCAGATCCAGGCGGCCGTTGCCGTACTCGAACGGGGAAGTCACATCCTCACCGCGATGGTTTCGGGTGGTGCCGGCTTTGGCGGTCATGATCAGGGCGGATTGAATGGCAGATGGGCTCCAGTTTGGGTAAACCGATTTCATAATGGCTGCAGCACCGGCAACCTGGGGAGCGGCCATCGTTGTTCCACTCATTAAACCCATCGCGTTTGGTGCGGCATAGGCGGAAAAAGTGTTGAGACCAGGGGCTACCAGGTCCGGCTTGAGCAAATCAAAATTAGGGATCGGGCCGCGGGCCGATGACATAGAGAGGATATCCCGCCAGGCTGGCTCTGAACCGGCTATCCAATCAGCTTCGATATCAAACCTGAACGGTTTGTCGTAATTCATTAGCGTGCTTCCGGTTTCGTAAGAAAGCATTGCCGCGGGAATGCCGCCGCTGCCGGTCTCCGTCCCCATCTCAAAGGGCGGAACACCGGGAGCTTCATCGTAAACCAAAATAAAACTCCCGCCGGCTTTTCTAAAGTTGTCCACTTTGATCTGGAAGTTGCATACGCCGCGTTTCACCAGGGCAACACGATTGGTGTAGGTACCCGCGGGCCATGCCTTGCAGCCATACGGGTTATTAGCTGCATCCTTCACCAGGGCGGCGCCTTGGAGTTTCGAAACCAGCTTTGGGGCAAGATCCGCCCTTGCCGGGTAAGCGATCGTATCGATTACCAAACCGTAGCCCACACCATAAATTGAATAACCAAAAATGCGGCCATGCTGCGTGCTGCCAGTCACAAGCGCCCAGGGGGCCGCCCTGTAGATCTTCTCAGAATCCGGGCCAAAGTTTCCCGCCGAGGTTGAACTGAGAATGCCGCTCTCCATCGCTTCGAGCAGGGCGAGATCGGTGGGATCCCGCCAGGGGTCGCGGGTAGGGCCGGACTGGGGCACAACGCCCAGGCTGATCACCTGGGCTTTATCGGCAACGGCCTGGTTGATGGCTGCAATCACGGCTGTGCTCGGGCAGTCATTCACATCACAAACCTTGTAGGAAAGAATTTGGGCCCAGGGAGCGATCCCTGATATCTCGACCGAAACTCCCTGGTAGCTCGAGTAACGCATATTGCCCGCAACGATGCCGGCCACATGGGAACCATGGTCCAGCTGGTCCCATCCGTTTACATCGTGGAGCATATCGTAAATGCCAATTAGTTTATTGTTGCATCTGTAGCTGGCTGGTCGGGTTTTGCAGAGCCCGAGGTATCCTTCCGGAGGGGCAGGAAAGGTGTAGCCAAATGTGCTTCCCTCAAAACTTGTATGGGAGACGTTGATGCCGGTATCAATGATTGCCACCCGCACACCCTGTCCGCGTTTTCCGGGCAACTGCGGCAAGGCATCGCCGTACCATATCTGGTCTGCTCCAAGAAATTCGGGGCTGGCATCGCTGCTTGGGACGTAGGTCCTGTCCGCGTAGACCTCCCGGACGGAACGCAGCTGCCGCAGGATGGCGGCTTCTTCCAGGCTCATTTTGGCGGAAAAGCCGTTAAGAACATAGTCGTAGCGCTGGAGGATTTCGAGTTTTCTTCCGAGAAGGCGCTCCGCCTCGGCAATGAAGCGATCGAGCTCCCGGTTGAGCGTTTTGATGTAGCGCTGAGCTTCGGGAGACCCTGGCTGCGGGCCGGCGGATCCGGTTGAGAGGCCCTCCCCCTCCACAGGGTTTTGGGCCGCTTGCATGACCCAGGAAGGAGCCTTCAGCTGGACGGTAAAACTCTCGGCTGCTTTGGCAGCCGCCAACCAGGCCTCGTCCGCCTTGGTCATCTCTGGCAAGGTCGCGGCCGTGGAGAGGGGTTGCAGCGCTAAGGACGGGCTAAATCCAATGACGAGGGCTAAAAAGAAGTTTAGCAGCTTGGCGGAAAAGGATTTCATCTTTCCTCCTGGTCGTCCTGGCGGGTTGTTCAGACCAGTCAAGACATGCAAGGCGGCCCCCGCCTGGCAGCATATATTGACGGCGAATTGAGCTCCCCAGGTTTGTGAAAATAATAACATACAAATGGAAATTACTGGACAGGCAAGTCCCCGGATAATTGTTGATCATTCCTGGAAAGAAGATGAGGCAAAGGCCGGGGGTCCACCTGGATTAGGAAGAAGACCCGATTGGCTTAAGTGTTGTTTTCATGCCGGAAGCCGGCTGCCCTAGTCCTATGCCAAATGAGAAAAACTGATTTCTAAAAAATCCTCTTGACATCCAAAACGTTTTGGTTTACTATCTTCGTTAATACCAAAACGTTTTGGATTAAGACAGGATTAACACCATGGTAAGAATAGTGGACATCGCAAAAAGGGTAAACCGATCGATAACCACCGTTTCGCGAGCGCTGAATGGTTACGAAGATGTAAGCCCTGAAACCCGCCAACTGATCATCGATACAGCCGAAGAGATGGGCTACACGCCCAATTCCATTGCCCAGCTGCTTCAGCGCAAGCAAACAATGACCATCGGCCTGGTGCTGCCAACCTTCAGCCCGCGGTTCTCGGACCCCTATTTCAGCGAGCTGCTGGCCGGGATTGGCAACAAAGCTGCCGAGCTGGGCTACGACCTGCTGGTCTCCACCCGCCCGCCCGGGGAAGAGGAAATGGATTATTACAAGAAACTCTCCGCCGGCGGCCGCGTGGATGGGTTTATCGTGATCCGCACACGCACCAACGACGCGCGCATCCGCCTGCTGGTGGACAGGAAGTTCCCTTTCGTGGCCTTTGGGAGATCTGCTTACGACCCTGAGTCTTCCTTCGTGGATGAGGACGGCCACCTGGGCATGCAGCTGATTGCCGAGCACCTGAGCTCCCTTGGGCACAAAAGGATTGCCTGCATCACCTCCAACCGGGACTTTACCTTCACCCACCACCGCTTGAATGGGCTTCTGGACGGCCTGGCCAAGGCTGGGCTCGAAATTGAGCCCGGCAGCATTCTCGAAGGCGACCTGACGCAAAAAAGCGGCTATGAGCTGGGCAGTGAATTGCTGGAGCGTAAACAGCGGCCTACAGCCATCGCGGCTTTTAATGACCTCATGGCCTTTGGCGTGATGAGCGCCGCGCAGGAAAGGGGCCTAAGTGTTGGCAAGGATATCTCCGTCACGGGTTTTGATGGAATTCCAATGGGCGAGTATTCCCACCCGCCGCTCACAACGGTGAGCCAACCCATTTATAAGATCGGCGCGATGACCTGCGAAATGTTGGTAAAGGCGCTCCAATCAGATTCTCCTGCAAAAGAACATATCCTTTTGCAGCCTTCGTTAATCGTTCGCCAATCAACTGGAGCGGCGTCGCCAGGATAGGAAAATAAGGAGGGGGATGGCATACACCGCAAAGTAATACTGCTGATTCAAACTTGCTTTCAGGAAAGGACTGACTCATGAAAAAACTCTCATTAACTTTGGTCATCATCATGCTCCTGGGGATCCTATTGTCAGCATGCCAGACGACCGAAGGCACAACACCCGCAGAAGTTGCCGCACCGCCCCAGGGAGCCGCTGAGGCTCCGACAGAAAAGGCAGTGGTGGAATTTTGGACCACGGACAATGAAGAAGACCGGGTGGCCGTTTACGAGAAACTCGGAAAAGCCTACATGGCTGCCAACCCCAATGTGGACGTACAGATCGTCCCCATCGAAGAGGCCGATCTTGCTCAGCGCATTGCCGCGGCTCAGGCCGCGAACAAGCTTCCGGACATCATCCGTATGGGCATCGAAAGGGTTTCCTCCTTCGCGGCTGACGGTATTCTGGACCTGGATGCCGCTCAGGCAACCGTGGAAGCGATTGGCGTGGAGGACTTCCAGGCCGGTTTATTGGAGATGGTGAAGGACCCTGCCACTGGAAAATACTCGGCCATCCCCTTCGATGGCTGGCTGCAGGCATTGTGGTATCGCGAGGATCTGTTCAAGAAGAACAATCTGGCCGCCCCCATCACCTGGGATGACATCGATGCCGCTTGCGACGGCCTGGCTGGCAAGGACAATTTACTCTATGGGTTAACCCTGGCCACCGACCCAGGACAAAACTATCCCCATCAAATTTTCGAACAAGTGGCCATTTCCAATAATGCCTGGCCATTCGATAAAGACGGTAATGTGAGCATGAACACTCCGGAGATGATCCAGGCTCTGGACTGGTATACCAAACTGCAGCGCTGCGCCATGCCCGGGCCGCAATATTGGCGAGGTGCGCGCGAGTCTTACGAACTGGGCCAATCTGGAATGATGTTCTACAGCACCTACATCATGGACGACCTGGTGGACGGCTCGGCGATGGACAGCGGCGGGAATGTAGCCGTTATTCCGGATCTGGCTAAAAATTCCGGGTTTGCCCCAAGCCTTGAAGGGCCGAATGGCGCTGCCACTTATGGAACTTTGATCGCGTTGGGGGTATTGAAAGGCGCGGACGCAGAAGCCCAGGACCTTGTGAAGTACTTTATGACCGGCCAAAACTACCTGGATGTCCTGGCGCTGGCCCCGATGGGAAAGGTTCCCGTGCTTAAGAGCGCCGTGCCTGGCTGGCAAGGGCTGAGCGAATACTTCACCTACTATTCTGAGGACACGATCAAACAGGTTGCAGACGGATACCAAACCATGCAGCGCTGGCTGTTCCGCCCGGAATATGGGAGCGTGGAGCGCGCGGTGGTGGGGGATATCGAAGGCCGCCTGCTGATTTCGCAGGCAATCAGCAATATCGTCCACGAAGGGATTATGACCCCTGCAACAGCCGCGGATTGGCTGCAGCAGGAGGTCTCCAATCTCCTGGCAGACCGCAGCAAGTAAACCTATTGGCTACACAGGCAGGATAAGAGCAGTTATCCTGCCTGTAAAGTTGGAGGGCGTATGGCCAAGACTGTAAGAAACTCTCGCACAGCGGTCGGGAATAATGAGGTTGGTCTAGCTTGGAAACTGATATCTCCAACGGCGATCATCGTTTTTTCCCTGGTGGTTTTTCCGGCATTTTTCAGTATCTGGGTCAGCTTTCACGACGTTGGCCTGCACAACCTTAATAATGTTTTCAAGGCACCTTTTGTAGGGTGGCAAAACTACCAGCAAGTCATCAACGATTACGCATTCAAGTTTCAGAGCCTGGAGAACCTGGGGGCGACGGTAACCTCCATTATCTATGCTTTCTCCGCGACCACGCTCGCCATCCTGCTGGGGCTCGTTGCGTCTTTGCTGCTGAACACCACATTTAAAGGCCGTGGACTCGCCCGGGCGATCTTCCTTTTTCCTTACGTGGCCCCGATTGTGAGCATCGCCTTTGTATGGCGTTGGATTTTGGACCCCCGCACTTCGGGCGTGCTGAATGATATTCTGCTGAGGCTCAACCTGATCGAGGCGCCCCAGGCCTACCTGGCAACCCGCGGGCTCTCGCTCCTGATCGTCATCCTCTTGGATGCCTGGCGTTACTTTCCGTTCGCAATGCTGATGATCCTGGCCAGGTTACAGGCCGTTGACCGCACGCTTTACGAAGCCGCAAAAGTGGACGGGGCCGGCGCGGTGCAGCAATTCTTTGCCATCACGCTTCCAGAACTGCGTTTTGTAATCGGTTCAACCTATCTGCTGCGGCTGATGTGGACCTTCAATAAATTTGACGACATTTTTCTATACACCGGCGGCGGGTTTGGCACCAAAACCCTGCCGGTACTCACCTATGAATTCAGCTTCAGGCTCTACGATTTTGGGCGGGGTGCCGCGACGGCGATGATCCTGCTCACGATTCTGGCTGTATTCATGTCTGTGTATGTGATGACAGTGATGCGGAAAGTTGATAATTGACATGAACAAGAATAACTCTTTGCTCAGCCAAATTGCCAGGCAGCTTACATGGAAACGCTTCCTGTTTTCCATGACGATGATTTTCTTCCTGACCAGCATCCTCTTTCCCTTCTATTGGATGGTGAGCTCGTCTTTCAAAACCAAGGCCGAAATTGGCGGGCGTGAACCGGTTTACGTCCCTGCCAGTTTTAACCTGGAGGCCTATAAAGAATTGCTGGACCCTAACCATCCTAGTTATCAGGCCTTTGGCAACAATATTTTGAACACCATTAAAGTGTCAGTGCCAACCGCTCTGATCACCGTGATCATGGCGGTGCTGGGTTCCTACGCCATCGCCCGCTTGCGCTTCAGGGGTAAGGAACTGCTGCTGAACAGCATTCTCATCGTTTACCTTTTTCCAGGGGTGTTATTGATCATCCCACTTTTCGCCATGCTCTCGCAGATCGGCAGCGTGCTGGGGTTCACCGTCCAGGACAACCTGGGGGTGCTTATGTTTACCTACCTGGCGCAAACGCTTCCCGTGGCTTTGTACATGCTGACCAACTACTTCAGGACCATTCCAGACGAGATCGAGCAGGCGGCGTTGATTGATGGATGCACCCGCATCCAGGTGATTTGGAAGGTTACGCTGCCGCTCGCGGTGCCGGCCTTGATTTCGGTTGGGATTTACACATTTATGATCGCCTGGAACGAATTTCTGTACGCGATGGTCTTCCTGAACAACCGGTTTCTCTTCACCATGCCGATCAAGATCAACACGATTTTCAATGACCCTACACCCCGGCCCAACGTGGTGATGGCGGCTTCGACAATCATGACAATTCCGATCATGATCCTGTTTCTGGCGATGGAGAAATACCTTACCGAGGGCTTGGCTGCAGGCGGAGTAAAAGGCTAAACGCGGGCTTGGCCCAGTTGCAGCAGCCATTGGGCCAGGGCCAGGCATGGAGGCTTTTATCAGGCTTCACATGCTAAAATGAGTTCAGCAGGGGCGGATAATTGCTTCAATTCACCCCTGGCTGATGGCTGAAATAAAACGGGACATCGAGTGATAACATGAGCTTTAAGGCTGACAAGGAAATCGTTAACCTTCTCGAATCTGTTTATGGACCTGAGCTCGCCGGAATGCTGGCGCCCAGGGTTTTTGAGCTCATTGATCAATACCGGGGAACGAACGCCCCTGAGGATAAGGCAAATATTGAGGCCCTGACCCAAAAGGACCTGGTTCTGATCACCTATGGGGACGTCGTCCACGAGGAGGGGCAAAGGCCCCTGACCAGCCTGAACAGGTTCATGAAATACCATCTGGACGAGCTGATCAATACGGTGCACATCCTCCCCTTTTACCCCTATTCGTCCGATGACGGCTTTTCGGTGATCGACTACCGCAGGATTGACCCGGCCTTGGGCCTTTGGGAAGACGTTTTTGAGCTTCGCCGGCATTACAAACTGATGTTCGATGCCGTGATCAACCACATTTCGCAGGAGAGCGATTGGTTCCAGGCTTTTTTGCACGGGGAAAATCCTTATAGAGACTGGTTTATCGTACCGGAGGACAACTGGGATTACTCCAAGGTGTTCCGGCCGCGGACATCCCAGCTGCTCACGGAAGTTAGGACTACTGAGGGACCCAAGAAAGTCTGGACAACCTTCAGCGCGGACCAGATTGACTTGAATTATAAAAACCCCGATCTCCTGCTGGAGATTCTGGACCTGATGCTGTTTTATGCCTCCCAGGGGGCCGCATTGCTCCGCTTGGATGCCATTGCCTACCTGTGGAAGGAAAGCGGTACGCCGTGCATTCATCTGCCGCAGACTCATCAGGTGATCAAATTGATCCGCAAAGTGCTTGAGCTTTCGGGGTTCAACTCATTGATCATCACCGAGACAAACGTTCCGCATGCCGAAAACATCAGTTACTTTGGGGAGATCAACTCGCTGACAGGAAACGGGGATGAAGCGCACATGGTTTACCAATTTCCATTGGCGCCTTTGGTTTTGCACACTTTCATCACCGGAAACGCGCGCAAAATCCTGGAGTGGGTCGAAACCCTGGATGGACAGGGCTTGTTCTTCAACTTTCTGGCCTCGCATGACGGCATTGGGGTTACGCCTGCCAGGGGCCTGCTGGATGAAGATGAGATCTCCAGGATCGTAGACCAGGTGATCAAGCATGGGGGCCGGGTTTCGTATAAATCCAACCCGGATGGTTCAGAAACGGCCTATGAGCTGAATTCAACCTTCTACGATGCTTTAAATTCAACGGAATCGCCGGATAGAAAGATCGACCGGGCAAGGTTTCTGGCTTCCCAGGCGATCATGCTCAGCCTGGCTGGCGTTCCCGGGATCTATTATTTGAGCTTGTTTGGGGGGCATAACGACAAGGAGTCACTCCAGCGCACCGGCCGCAACCGCTCGATCAACCGCAGGAAATATGAACTAAAGGCACTTGAGGAATTGATCAGCGACCCAAACCTGGTCCATGCAGAGTTGTTTGCGGCCTATAAGCGGATGCTTGCCATCCGGACGGAGCATGCTGCCTTCCACCCCCGTGCGCCCCAAAAAGTGATTCAGGCTGACCCCAGGCTCTTTGCCCTGGACCGTGGGGATGCGGGGAAGGGAAGCTCCGTATTGGTCCTGATCAACGTGAGCAATGAAGAGTTCAAAGTAAATTTGGATTTGAATCAGAATAGCATGGCCGGCAGCCGGTGCCTAACGGACCTCTTAAACGGCCAGGACATCCAGGTGAACGCCAACCAGGTTGGGTTGAACTTTGAGCCTTATCAGCAGTACTGGCTGCAATCCGCCTGAGAAGATCAGGTTGTTCAGGTTTCCCGCCATATCAAGTGCTTAAGGGCATCCTCTTGCAGGTCAGGAGGCCGGCATTTTCCAGGCCTCTCGCTGTGCCAGGATCGCCCGCTTTTTGTTTAGAGTTTGCCAATTATTCGTTCCATATTGTATAATTTTTCACAATTCTTCGACTCTCTTCACCCTTAGGCCAAATGCTCCGGTGCTGAGAGCGGCGGTGTTTGGTAAAACCCAGCAGCCAGGCACCCAAGGGTGTTGCCGGAAACAGCAGCGCCTCCCAATTTGGAAAGGAGAAGCATGAAAAAGTTCTTGTTCGTTCTTTTAATTGGGGGTCTCATCCTTTCAGCCGGATGCCAGCCCACCCCCGCCGCCCCCGTAGCAGAACCCGTCGTTGAACCCACACTCGCCCCAACCCTGGAACCGATCCCTGTGACGGTACTGGAGGTGGAACACGGGGACGAGATCGTGTATTTCACGATGGATCAGCTTAAGGCGCTTCCCGCGGTTGAAGGCCTGGCGGGCATCATGTCCAGCACAGGCAAGATCACCCCGCCCGCCCTTTACAAGGGCGTGCTGGTGAGCACGATCCTGGAAGCTGTGGGCGGGATCACACCCGAAAACAGCATCGAGATCATCGCCACCGACGGCTACAGCATCACCTTCTCACCGAGCCAGGTCCTGGATGGCAAGTACATGACCTACGATGTTGCCAATGGTGACGAGATGGACACGGTTGGCCAGCTGCAGACCATCATCGCCTACGAAAAAGAGGGCCAGCCCCTCAATGCCGAATCTGAAGGCGAAATCCGCCTGGCAATGATCGGCGAATCCAACCTTCAGGTGGTGGACGGCCATTGGGCGATCAAGTACGTCAACAAGATCCGCCTCAAAGAGGCCATCGAGGATTGGGTGGTGGACTTTGTGGGTGCCATTGACGCCCCGATGGACAGGGCCACCTTTGAATCCGGGGCCGCGCCGGATTGCCACCCCGCCACATGGACGGATGCCGATGGGCATGAATACCTGGGCATCCCGCTGTATTACCTGGTTGGCAGGATGGATGATGAGATCAAACACGGGCCGCGCTCCTACCGGGACGACCTGGCAAAATCCAACGCTTATACAGTGGACCTGATCGCCAAGGACGGCTACACCGTTACCCTGGACGCGTTTACCACCATGCGCAACGACGATATCATCGTAGCTTACCTCATAGATGGACAGCCGCTGGAAGGCGATGACTTCCCGCTTAAACTGGTGGGTCCGGAACTGACCAAGAAACAAATGGTTGGCGGAATCACCAAGGTGCAGATGAATTTTGGCGCCGTGGAAGCCGAGCCCGAACCTGAAGCTGCTGAGGGCGAAGCCCCGGCAGAACCAGTGGCCGGCGAAACCCCGGCAGTAATGCCCCCGACCGAAGCCGTGCTGAAACTGACCGGTCTGGTGGACGCTGAAAAATCGATCGATGCCAAAGCGCTGGTGGAAACATTCCCCGTGGTCAACACCAAGGTGGAGCACCCTAAGAATGGCGAAATCGAAGCCACAGGCATCCCCTTCTCCGAGATCCTGAAAGCAGCAGCCCTCAAGGCAGAGGCAAGCACCGTTGTCTTTGTTGCCAAGGATGGATACCGGTCCGAAGTACCTCTGGCGGACATCCAGGCTTGCACAGACTGCATGGTGGGCTGGACGGACGAGATGCTGCTCACCTACATGCCCGGCTTCCAGGGCAATGCCTGGGCCAAGGACCTGGACACCATCGAGTTCAAGTAAAAAGGTTCAGAGGCAGGGGTTATCCCCCTGCCTCTTTCATCTGAACATGAAAAGATTAATCTGCCTGATCCTGGCGGGGCTACTATTAATTCTACCCAGCTCCGCTTGCGCCCCGAAAGAAAAAACGCCGCTGGTTGTGTTTGCCGCCGGCAGCCTGATGAAACCCTTCAGCGACCTGGAAAAGGCCTTCGAGAGTGCCAACCCGGATATTGACGTGCGGGCGGAGTATCATGGCTCCATCCAGGTGATGCGTCATGTCACGGATCTGCACGAGGATATCGACCTGGTCGCCACCGCTGATCTCTCTTTGATCCCGCAGCTGATGTACGCCGTGAACGACCCAGACACCGGCAAGCCCTACGCTGACTGGGCGATCGCCATGGCGAGCAACAAGCTCTCGATTGCTTACACGCCTGAGAGCAAGTACGCCTCCGAGATCAACGCGGAGAACTGGTGGGAGGTCCTCAGCCGGCCGGACGTTAAGGTGGGGCTATCCGACCCGCGTTTTGATGCCGTGGGCTATCGCATGATGATGGTTTTTGCCCTCGCCCAGAAGGAGACCGGCCAAGCAACGCTCTTCGATGACTTTCTGCGGGATCAATTTCAGCGCCCGGTGCGCCTGATTGACCTTGGGGACCAACAAATCATCCGCATCCCGGAACTGCTGGAAACCACAGCCGATAGCCGGATCATGATGCGCGGATCCAGCGTGGCGCTCATTGCCCTGCTGCAATCCGGCGAGGTAGACTACGCCTTTGAATATGATTCCGTGATTCGCCAGCATGGTTTTGAACGCCTGGAATTGCCCGATAGCCTCAACCTGGGTAACCCGGATTTTGAGGCGGATTACGCCAGCGTGACCGTGCGGCTGGATTTCAAACGCTTCAAAACGGTAGACCCAGTATTCAAGGGCGAACTGATCCGCTACGGCCTGACCATCCCGAGCAGCGCGCCAAACCCGGACGCGGCAACGCGCTTTATCCAGTTCCTCTATAGTGAGGCCGGTCAGAAGGTGATGCAGGACAATTATCATCCGCTGATCCTGCCAATGACTGTGGATCATCCTGAGCTACTGCCGCCTGCCCTCCAGGAGATGACGGGGTGATGAAGGAGCAAAAGTTGCCGCCAGGCTTTGCGATCGGTTTCAGCCTGGTGATTTTGCTCATCGTGCTGCCGCTTGTGATGACCTTTCTATCCACCAGCGCAAGCCAGCTAGCCCTCAGTTTGTCAGATGAACAGGTGGCCCGGTCCATCGGCCTGACGCTCAGCGCCGGGGCTGCCGCCACCTGCATCGGTTTGCTCATTGGCCTGCCCGCGGCCTATCTGCTGGCCAGGTTTAAGTTCCGGGGAAAAGCCATTTTTGAAAGCATCATTGACCTGCCCCTGGTGATCCCGCACAGCGCGGCCGGTATTGCTTTGTTATTGGTTTTTGGACGCAAGGGGCTCTTGGGCGGGCCGCTCTCCAGGCTGGGGCTGGTCTTCAGCGACCGGCCTGCCGGAATAGTTTTGGGGATGCTCTTCGTAAGCCTGCCCCTCCTGATCAATGCCGCCCGCGATGCCTTCGCGGCGGTGGCCCCGGAGATCGAGCATTCCGCCCGGGTGGATGGGGCCAGCCCCTGGGAGGTCTTCTGGAAGGTCACGCTCCCGCTCGCCTGGCGGGGTGTGCTCAGCGGGGCGATCACCATGTGGGCGCGCGGCATCAGCGAGTTTGGGGCGGTGATGATTTTGGCCTACAGCCCCAAGATCATCCCGGTGCTGATCTTTGAGCGCTTTCAGGGCTTAGGCCTGGCCGCGGCAACCCCCATCACCGCATTGTGGATTTTTCTGATCCTGGTTTTATTCGGGATCGTACGCTATTTGGCTAATTCTATCGATCGCTGAGCGGGCCGCTTTAAGGCTTTGCTAGTGTTTTGGCTGCTCCAGGTTCAGGTCTTCCAGAAAGCTATAGCTTTGCTTCCATGCCGGGGCGATCTGGTCCAGGATGAGAGCGCGGGCCATTCCGGAGGTATAGTAGCGCTCTGGGCTCGTGGCGCCGGTCTGGAGGCGCTGGTAGAGGCCGTGAGTGCGGGGATCCCCAGGCAGGCTGAGCAATTCCACGTAGCGGGCAGTACCTTCGATGCGCTCCATGATCGCCTGGCTCTGCCGGTAGGTCTCAAAATCTTTCGGGCTTAAATTCACCTTTTCGATTGCTTCACGCGCGTCCCGGGCAGCTAAATACGCGCTCAACGCCGCTTCACCTTCCAGGAAGTGATAAGCCGCCAACAATTCCGCGTCCCAGGCCTGGTTGTACTCCGGCATGGCATTCAAAGCAGCACCCAGGCTTTCGTAAGCTTGCATTTGGCTCAGGCTCTCGTTTTCCAGCGGATCGCCCAGTTGGGTGAACTGAAAACCATGAAAGGCCTCATGGGTCAGGATGGACACATAGAGGTCTTCGGCCGCTTCCGGGCGGAGGATGGCCAGAGGGTCCTGGAGTGCCCGGGTTTCTTCATAGCCCAGCACGTGCAGGGTGGGCTTGCCATCGGCCAGCGTGGCAGTGTACGCCAGAACATCGATTGATTCCGGGCCGTAAACCGGCTGGCTGCCATCCTGGAAGTAGATCTCGCCCTTGCCGTCGCGCACGGCGAATTGGATATCGCGCATGGCGAAACCCGGCCATATGGCGTCGTTGTCCGTGAGGGCCATGGCATTGTCAAAAGCCTGCAGGGTGAGGGCATCCACGCGATGATTTGAATAACCGGTGCTGAAGACCAGCAGGAGCAAGGCGCCGGCAGCGAGCAGGGAGCGCTTCAGCCAACCGCCTTCGGTTGAGACTGCCGCGAGCAAAAGCAAAAGGACGATCAGGTAGGCGATGGGCAGGAGGAAGCGCAGAGGGTCAATGCTGCTGCCGGCAGCAATGTCCTTTGCCAGGAAGGCAAGGCGGGATAAGGGCGGCGAGAGACGGACGGCAATGCTGCCGAGCGTACCAGGGATGCCGCCTATGTTACCGGTAATGATGTAGACCAGGCCCCGGATGAGCCCAAAGATGGTAAAGAGGACCATCAGCACCCAGCTAAGCCACCTGGCAGTTCCGCGCCGGAGGATGGCCGCGAAGGCCATCAGGATCAGGACGCCAAGCATGAACACCGCGGAACCTAGCAAGACCCTGGGAAGGCTGTTGATCGAAAAAAGTACGGTATAAGCAAAGAGCCCCAATTGTGCCAGGGCCCCGCAGGCAAGGCCTGCCTTAAGAAAGCGGCTGTTTTGGCTGGGGATCGGCTCGCCTGAACGGGGGAAATACCTGCCCGCCAAAGCATTGGACACCAAACCCAGCGGCAGCGGGAGGAGCATCCAATAGGCGCCGGCGTAGCCGATGTGGAAGCGCTCCATGCTGCCCCCGCCTTCCAGGAGCGCGACCAAAGCGATCAACCCCAAGCCGATCAAGAATGAAACAATGTAATAAGCCAAGTTCCTGTTTTTCTGCATACCTACCTCCACAAGGAAAGGAAAAGCAAGGAACCTTTCTAAAGCCTAAGTTAATACTTAAGAATTCCTGAAGTTTTTGCACGGGCCCTGTTGTGGTGCCTGGCCCGCCCCAGTCGTAGCTACTATAAAATGAATGCCGTTATACTGGTACCAGCACATGGGGCTGTTGGTTTATTAAAAGAAAGCGCAGATTTATGCCGCGCGGAAACAACGCAATGTCCAGACTGAGGAGGAAAAATGACCAAGATCCTTTTTTACGCGATGACCGGGGAAAAGATGTGCTTCCAGCACGTTTTGATGAACGCGGTAGACCTGGCCGCTGCCGGCGTGGAGGTGAAGCTCATCTTTGAAGGAGCCAGCGTGAAGCTCCTGCCCATCCTGGAAACTGAGAATAACCCGATCTACCGTAAGGCCCGGGAGCTGGACCTCATCGCGGGGATCTGCCTGGCCTGCTCCAAGGCCCTGGACGTTTATGATGAAGTCAAAGATTTGGGCCTGCCCATGCTGGAAGATATGTTCGGCCACGCGGGGATGAAACCTTACGTTCAGGATGGCTATAGCGTAATTAGCATGTAGAGGTTCGCTGGCATCCAAGCGTAAACCCCTGCCTGGCCTATGCCGTTCATTCATTGAAAGCCAGCTGAACTGCTAACCAAAGCTCAAAACCAATGACGGCTGGGCCTTCTGCTCAGCCGTTTTGCTTGGCATGTTGCATTTTCTAGTTGGTAAGATTTTCGGTACTCCATTCCTCCAAAACGCTCTTACAATACTGCACGTGGATCAAGAAGCAATTGGGGAAGGCAGGGCTAAAACTTCTGGATATATTGCCGTGATCGCTTCGGCAGTGCTCTTCGGGTTGATGCCGGTGATGACCAAGGCGGTCTACGCCGCAGGCGGCAACGCTATCACAGCGGTGTTCCTGCGCTACAGCATCGCGGCTGCGGTTTTACTGCTGGCAGGAATATTGCGGGGCCAGCCTTTTAAGCTGCAGAAAAACCAGTTAAAAGATGCCCTCCTCGTCAGCTTTCTCGGTTACGGGGCTACGGCCTTACTGCTCTACTCTTCCTACCCATTTATCCCCAGCGGGATGGCAACCATTGTGCACTTTGTGTATCCTGCCCTGGTCATTCTTGCCAGTATTCTTTTCTTCCGGGAACGGCCAGGCAAGGTCCAGGTGCTCAGTTTATGCCTCAGCCTGATCGGGGTGGCATTGTGCTTCAATGGAGAGGGCAGCGGCAGCCTGGCCGGCGTTCTCCTGGCCTTTTTATCCGGTGTTTCCTATACCTTTTATATCCTGGCTATAGCGCGCAGCAGCCTGCGCCAGTTAAGCCCGTTGCAATTGCTTTTTTACCTCAACCTCTTTGGCGCCATCCTGAGTTTCCTGCTCCAAAAATTATTTGGCGGTGTGCGCTGGCAGCTTAGTGGCATTGGATGGCTGGCGGCCGCGGGGCTGGGATTGATCATCTCAGTGGCGAGTGTATTTCTTTTCCAGATGGGCATCAAACGGGTTGGGCCGGCAAACGCTGCTTTGCTCAGCACCTTCGAACCGCTGACCAGCCTGGTTGTTGGCGTAATTTATTTCCAGGAAGCCCTGAGCACCCGAGGTATCATCGGCAGCACCCTCATCCTGGCGGCGGTGATTTTGCTGGCCTTAGCCCCTGTGCCCAGGCCATCCGTCCAGCCCAAATCCAGTGCTCCGAACTAGGATACTCTGCCTATTTGCTTGGATAAGCATTGACAGTGAGCTGTTTACACAAGCTGAATGTGTACAATTATCCTAATTAAGGAGAAGAATATGTACACGTTTGAATTCGCAGAAGACCAGGACCGGGCGATTGCCAGGGCCGATGATGGCGAGGAAGTAGGCGAGGCCACGATCATCCGGGAGGATGGCTATTGGGACATCACACATACAGGTGTGGACCCCGCTCACCGCGGGCAGCAGCTTGCGGCCCGTTTGATCGAAACGGTGGTGATGGCCGCAAGGGAAGCCGGCGTGAAGTTGAAGCCAACCTGCCCTTATGCCGCCCGGGCACTGGAAGGCAACCCGCATTACGCTGACCTGATCTACAAAGGCTAAGGGCCTTTTTCCTCCATCGCGGGCACGCCCCAAGCCTGCCCGCGCAGGCCAGTTATAAAAACAGGCGCAGCGCGTCTGTTTTTTTTATGGGCATTAAACCCATGCCAGGAAAACCATTTCAGATGCAGATATTTGAGCTAAATGATTGCCTCGGCAAGGGCTTTGGAGGATAATAGCCCGCATGCTCCAGGAAAACCCGGCACCCGTCAACCCCGCGCATCCTTATTGGAAACAGAACCTGATCACCCTCTGGGTGGTGCAGGTGGTTTCCCAGATGAGCTACAGCCTGGCCCTGCCGTTTTTGGCATTTTTTGTGCGCGAGATGGGCGTAAGCGATGGGAACGAGGTCAAGTTCTGGGTAGGGCTGCTCTCGATGGCCCCTGGGCTGACGATGGCGATTTTCGCCCCAATTTGGGGCAGAATCTCGGACAAATACGGGCGTAAGCTGATGGTTTTACGCAGCCAGTACGCCAGCGCGGTCCTGCTCACCCTGATGGGCCTGGCGCCTACCCCTTTCTGGCTGCTCATCGCGCGCATCACCCAAGGCATGGTCACCGGGACGGTGATCGCCTCCAGCACTTTCGTGGCGGCTAATACCCCCGAAGACAAAATGGGGCGGGCACTGGGGTTTTTAAGTTCCGCAAACTTTATTGGTGTTTCACTAGGCCCGGCCGTGGGCGGCTTTCTGGCTGCCTCTCTGGGGTACCGGCAAACTTTTTGGATCAGCGGCGGGCTCACTTTGCTGACGGCGCTGGCCTGCACGGTATTGCTCAAGGAACCCGGTTTTTCCCGTGCGGAGCGCCGGCATAGCATTAGCGCGGTTGGCAGCGGCGACGTACGTCATTTGCCTTTTACCTTCAAAGACGCTCTGCTTGTCGCCGGCTACATCCTGGCCCTGCTCTTTTTGTACCGCTTTTCCGGGACGATTTTTGGGCCCTTCCTGGCACTGCATCTGGAGATGATCTATGGCACCCAGGGCATTTTGTTCGTCACCGGGCTGGTGAATATGCTTTTCAGCGTGGCTTCAGCACTGGCAGGAATGACCCTGCCGCGCTATGCTGAACGGATCGGCAAGGCCCGTTTCAGCACCTGGATGCTCACCGGCGCTGTAGCCGTATTAATCTTTATCATCCTCATCCCTGGTTTTTGGCCCTTCGCGATCCTGTATGTGCTCTACGGCTTTATGGTCGGAGCCATCGAACCAACCATGACCGCCATCCTGGCAGAACGCGTGGATAGCAACCACCGCGGAGCACTGTTTGGGTACAACGCCCTGGTCTACAACCTGGGCTGGTTCATCGCGCCGCTGGCGGGCTCCTTTGTTTCGATCCGCTGGCAGATCCCGACCATTTTCTGGGTGATGCTGGCGGCGCAGATCACTTCGCTTTTCCTCGCCCGGCGCATCGCCAAAGTTTATGTAAAACCGATTGCTGGCAAAAGCCAACTATAAGAAGATACTGCTTCTTTTTGTCAATCATTCTGCCCAAGAAAGCCTTATGGGGTTATGATTGTTCGCGTCACCATGGAAGTAGAAGCCGAAAAAGCCCCTCCGGAAACCGGGCATTCCTACTGGAAACGCAATTTATACGTTCTTTGGTTCACCCAGGTACTCTCGCTGACCAGTTTTGGTTTTGGTCTGCCCTTCCTGCCCTTCTATGCTGAATCTCTGGGGGTAACGGACCCCAACCAGCTCACCCTGGTCTCAGGCTTTCTCTCGATGGCTCCTGCCATCACGATGACCGTCTCCGCTCCGTTCTGGGGCAAACTGGCCGACCGCTATGGCCGGAAGATCATGGTGATCCGCGCTATGCTCGGCGCGGCGATCATCCTGGCCTTGATGGGCACGGCCCAAAACGTGGGCACACTGATTTTCCTGCGCACGATCCAGGGCTTCTTCACTGGCACCATCGTGGCGGCCAACACTTTTGTGGCTGCCTACACTCCCAAAAAACACCTTTCGACTTCAATCGGGTTCCTGGCCTCTGCCAACTTCATCGGCTTCTCACTGGGGCCGGCTCTGGGCGGATACGTGGCTGCGGCGCTGGGTTACCGAGTCTCCTTCTTCACCGGCGGCGCCATCTGCCTTGTGGGCACTATTCTGGCCTGGCTGATGCTTAAGGAACCAAAAATCGTTCAGGCTGACCAGGGCAGGGATGGTACGGCAGCTAAAAGCAGCAAGTTCGGCCTGAAAGAAGCCATCCAGATGGCCGGTTTTGTGATGACCATTCTGCTCCTGCAGCGCTTCAGCCGCTCGCTTTTTGCCCCATTCATTCCCCTGCACCTGGAGGCCCTGTACGGTAAGGAAGGTGTGCTGCAGGTCACCGGCACCTTTAATATGGCAGTCAGCCTGGCAACCGCGGCGGCAGGCTTGCTGCTCACCCGCATCGGCGAACAGGTTGGCAAGTTTAAGTTTTCAACCTTCCTGTTGGTCGTGGGCATCCTGATCCTTGCCGGCATCATTATCTTCCCGCAGTTCTGGTCCTTCGCCATCCTTTACGTGGCGCTGGCCTTCGTGCTGGGCGGTGTGGAACCGATCCTGACCGCCATGCTTGCCGAGCGGGTGCCATCGGACCAACGCGGCGCCATTTTTGGCTATAACGCCATGTTCTCGAACATCGGCTGGATCCTCGCGCCAATGGTAGGTTCGCTTCTATCCATCGCGAAGGGGCTGCCCTCCATTTTTTACATGATGCTGTTTACCCAAATTGTTTGTGTGGCCTTTATCATGATCAGCCGCTACCGGCACCGGAACGACCCAATACCTGAAGGTGAAGAAATTCAGGTCAATTAATTATTTCAGAAGGAGAAGCAAGATGCTCATCAAGAACGGCAAAGTATTTACGATGGTCGAAGATAAGCCGCTTGAAGGCTACGACCTGCGCGTGAAGGGCAAGAAGATCGCCGAGATTGGAAAAGGCCTTAAGCCCGAGAAGAACGAGGAAGTGATCGACGCCAAAGGCGCCTGGGTGCTTCCCGGATTTATTGATGGGCATACCCATCTGGGCATCCATGAAACCGCGCTGGGCTTCGAAGGCGACGACACCAACGAGAAATCGGACCCGTGCACCCCGCAATTGCGCGCCATCGATGGCTGCAACCCCGCGGACCCGGCCTTTGAGGAGGCCCGAAAAGCCGGCATCACCATGGTGATGGTGGGCCCAGGCAGTGCCAACGTGGTTGGCGGTACCTTTATGATCATCCGCACTTGGGGCAACGATATTGACGAGATGGTCATCGACCCCTACTCCGCGATGAAGTGCGCTTTCGGCGAGAACCCCAAACGCGTTTACGGCCAGGCCGGCAAGCTGCCGATCACGCGCATGGGCACAGCCAGCATTTTGCGTAAGGCCCTCACTGAAGCCCGCAATTACCAGGCCAAAAAGGCGAAAGCCGCTGAAAAAGGCGAGCCTTTCGACCTCAATTTACAATACGAAAATATGTTGCCGGTGCTGGAGCGCAAGGTACCCCTGAAGGCCCATGCCCACCGTGCCGATGACATCCTCACCGCAATGCGTATTGCCAAAGAGTTTAACGTGAAGATGACTCTGGACCATTGCACCGAAGGCGACCTGATCGTGGACGAGATCAAAGCCGCCAAGATGGAAGCCTACGTTGGCCCCACATTCGTGAACCCCAGCAAACCTGAGGTGCGCAACAAGAGCTTTGACACCCTGGTAAAGCTCAACGCCGCTGGCGTGAAGATCGCGGTGACCACCGACCACCCAGTGATCGCGCTGGAGTTGCTGCCTACCTGCGCCGGCTACGCGCACAAAGCTGGCATGCCTCTGATTGAAGCCTTGCGGGCCATCACCCGCTACCCAGCCGAAATCATGGGCCAGGGTAAGTCCTACGGCACCCTGGAAAAAGGCAAGGTGGCCAATGTGACCATCTACGACGATAATCCCCTTTCCAACCTGAGCCGCTGCCTGTACACCATCGGCGAAGGCGAAGTGCTTTACAAGGCCTAGAGGCAAAATGCTGATCACTAACGGCAAGATTTACACAATGCTCGATGAAGAACCCCTGGAGGGCTGCAGCCTGCGCGTTGAAAAAGGACGCATTAAGGAGATCGGCCCCCAGCTCAAGGCCCGCAAGGGCGAAGAAGTGATCGATGCCCGCGGCGGATGGGTGCTGCCCGGGTTTATTGACGCGCATACCCACCTGGGAATGATGGAAACGGCCATGGGCTGGGAAGGCCTGGACCTGAACGAAATGTCCGACCCCATTGTTCCGGACATGCGCGGCATCGATGGCTGCAACCCCATGGATTCTTCCTTCGAGGAAGCCCGGTCTTCAGGTGTGACCACCGTGATGACCGGCCCGGGTAGCGCTGGCCCTCTGGGCGGCACCTGGGCCCTCATCCGCACTTGGGGCAGCGTGATTGACGATATGGTCCTGGACCCCTACGTGGCGATGAAGACCGCCTTTGGTGAAAACCCCAAGCGGGCATTTGGCCAGCGCGCCGGGAAAGAACCGATGACCCGCATGGCAACTGCCGCGCTTCTGCGCAAGGGCCTGACGGAAACGCGCAATTACATGGCCCGCAAGGCCAAAGCCGCTGAAAAAGGCGAGGCCTTCGAACTGAACCTCAAGTGGGAACAACTGATCCCGCTGATGGAGAAAAAAGTATTCCTCAAGGCGCACGCGCATCGGGCGGATGACATCCTTACCTCGATCCGCATCGCCAAGGAATTTGATCTGCGGATGACCATGGACCACTGCACTGAAGGCCATTTGGTGGTGGACCGGCTGAAAAAGGAGCCTTATGCCGCTTTGGTTGGCCCCACGCTGATGCCGGCCTCAAAAGTGGAACTGAAGAACAAAACCTTTGACACCGTGGTCAGCCTGGTGCATGCCGGCGTCAAGACCGCCATCGTCACCGATCATCCCTTCGTTGGCATCGGCCTCCTGGGTGTGAGCGCGGGCTATGCCTGGAAGGCCGGCCTGAGCCTGATGGAAGCCCTGCGCTGCATCACGCTCTTTCCGGCCCAGATTTTGGGCATCGAAGCCGGGTACGGCAGCCTGGAGCCGGGAAAACTGGCGAATATCACGATCTTCGATGACAACCCGCTGATTAATATCAGCCGCTGTCTATACACATTTGGCGAAGGCCAGCTGATCTACCGCGATGCCAGTTTAGGCTGATTGATTATTTCAGTATTAGCCAGCCGGTCTGCCGGCTGGTTTAATTTAAGGGTAGCGTAAGGAAGCTGAAAGCACCAGCGGATATTGTTCATGTAGAATGATGCCATAGCAGAAAAGGAATTTGCATGAACTACACAGAACTGATTTCAAAAGCCTGGAAATTCTTGTGGAAGCACAAGATCCTTTGGCTTTTTGGTATTTTGGCGCCGGCAAGCGCAGGGAGCAGCAGCTCCTGGTCGCGTTTCAATAGCGGCGGCAGCGGCTCCTCAACCAGCACGCCGGGGAACTTTCCCCGCAGTTTTGATCAATTCTGGCAGATGATCAACCAGATGTCTGTGCGGTACACCGGTTTAGGCGCAGGGACCTGGCTGGCAATCCTGGCCGGCCTGATTCTGATTGCCATCCTGGTATCCCTCTTTTTGGGCACCCTGGGTACCACAGGCCTGATCAAAGGCGCCAGCATGGCCGACCAAAAAAAGGATGAGCAGCCATTAAGCTGGTCCGATGTGATGCAGGGGATCAAAGAACCCTATTGGCGGATCTTCCGCATTCAGCTCCTGCTTACCCTGATCACACTCAGTACTATTGCTCTGCTTGGGCTGGTGTTTTACTTCGCCTTTCAAACCAACCCCAGTATCCTGATCGGATTGGGGCTGATTTTCCTGCCCTTGCTCTGCATCATCGTCCCACTGCAATTCGTTTTCGACATCCTTTTGCGCAACACTTACATCGTGGTTGTGGATGAAGGCTTGCGCACAGGCCCTGCTCTGCGCAAAGCCTGGCAGGTCATTCGGGCAAATTTAGGCCAGTTCATCATCGTTCAGATCCTGATCGGGATTGTGAATTTTGTTTTCGGCCTGATTTTGGTCTTCCCTACCCTCCTGGCCCTGGGCCCGATGATCGTAGGCCTCATCACCAGCTCCGGGCAGTTTCAGATGGGCTCCTTTGTGGCCACCCTCCTGCTTTTCAGCCTGGTAGCCCTGCTGGGCTTGCTCCTGAAAGGATTGCTGAACCCATTCCTGACCAATATCGCCACACTGGCCTACCGCCGCCTGCGCGACCGCGGCCTGCTCCAGGAAACTGTGGTATACCCGCCCACATATGGAGGCACAGCCCAGTAATTGAGCGCCAGCCCCTTGCGCTGGCAAAAAAAGTGCACCATTGCCAGCATGTGCAAAGCAGCTGAGTGCGAAACCCGGCCTTGCAGCGCGTTGAACCGCGCGCTGCTGATTTTGGCTGCCTTGCTCATTATCTTCAGCCCTATTCATAATGTCTACGCGCAAACCCCCGCGCCGCCCCTGGAACTTTTGCCCCTAAGCCCCTCGCTGGCATTCACGGATATTGACGTGCGGGAGTTCCCAATACTCAAGGCGGGGTTATCCTTTGCTCAGGGTATTGGAACGCCGAAAATGCTGCAGGCGGGAATGCTCACTTTGCTGGAAGACGGGGTGACCATCCTGCCGGATGACCTGCAAAGCCAATATGCCGGAGTGCATTTTGCCCTGGCCTTCGACCCCAATTTCAAATTCGACCAAAGGGATGCCAACGGTCAATCCCCCTTTGCCAAAATCCGCAGCCGATTGCAAAGCCTGGAGGGCGTGTTTACGCCGGGAGCCGGCGATCTTTTCACCCTGGTGATCCCCCCCGAAACCAAGGAAACCAGCCTGGACAGCTTTCGTGAATTTAATGACGCAGTTCTGGCCTACCAACAGAGCATGCGCCAGATGAACGCCAGCCTGAACAGCCTTGCCGACGCGATGAGCATCCTGAACAACGATGCCAGCGGCAAGGACAAGGTGCTGCTTTGGGTGACCCCCAGCCCCAACCTGCGCTATATGGACCTCTTTGACGAGTTGGTCCAGCAAGCCCTGGGCCGGCATATCCGCCTCTTTGTGATCCTGGTTGGAACGCGGGATGAGCTGCTGAGCGGCTCAGGTAAGACCCTGGCGGAACGCGCGGAGCTCACTGGCGGACAGGCTTACTATTTTGATGGGAATAATGAGCTGCCGGACCCCGCAGATTGGTTTCAGGGTTTAGGGTTTAAATATCAACTGAGTTATGAAAGCGGTGTGCGTCAGGCAGGGGAGCACGAATTGATCGCGGAGTGCGGCGGCTGCGCTGAAACCCTGCTGCGCAGCGAGCCCTTCCGCTTCGACCTGGACGTTCGCCCCCCATTGGTGGAGTTTATCGCCCCGCCCCAGGAGTTGGAACTGATCCTTGATGCCGAAGGACTCCCTCAACCTGCCGAACTGCCCTTGGAATTACGCATCGAATTCCCCGACAGTCTGCCCCGTCCCCTGGTTCGCGTGGAAGTACTGGTGAACGGCCAGGCGGCCCTGCGCAAAGAAAACGCCCCATTCAACAGCCTGGTGCTGCCTTTAATGGCATACACGGGTGAGGAGGAACTGCGCCTGGAGGCGCGGCTGAGCGATAACATTGGGCTCACCGGGCATTCCCAGATTGCTGCGGTTCGCCTGAATGCAGTTTCCTCCGTACCGCCAAAAATCACGCCCTGGTACTTAAGCGCCTGGTTCCTGGGAAGCCTCGGTGTGCTCGTCCTCCTGGGCCTGGGGGTCTTCTTCCTGCTGGGCAAGAGGCGCCCTAAAAGCCCGGCCAAACTCAAGGCCACGCCGCTTGCCAGCCCCCAGCCAGAGATTGCTCCTCAAAAAAGCCTGGCTACCCTTGTACACCTGGACGCGGATGCCCGACCCCTCGCGGAAAAACCGGTATATATCACCGATGAAATCACGCTCATCGGCCGGGACCCACAGATGGCGCAACTGGTCCTGGACGACCCGGCTTTGGAAGGATTGCACGCCCAATTGCATATCTACCCGGATGGAAGCGCGCGCATCACGGACTTTAATAGTACAGCCGGCACTTTTGTGAATTACGAGGCAGTAGGTACCAAGGGTCTCAAGTTGGAACATAACGATCTGCTGCTGATCGGCAGCCAGCTTTACCGTTTTAACCACAGCTTGGGGCTTTCAGAGCACCGGGAAACCAACCCGAAACCCCAGGATTTCTAGCATCAAAAATATAGATTGACAAAATTTGATTTGAGGCGTACCATACATCAAATCTTTTTGATATGAGGTGAGATGAGCGATAAACGTGTGGAAGCAGCCCGAATTTTTAAGGCCCTCTGCGACCCAACCCGCCTGGCCGTTCTGGACCAATTGCGCAGCGGCGAGAAATGCGCCTGCGTAATCCAGGAGGAGCTTTTTGTGGGGCAATCCGGCCTGTCCTATCACATGAAGGTGCTTTGTGATTCAGGCCTGGTCACCAGCCGGCAGGAAGGCAAATGGACCCACTACAGCTTGAGCAGCAGCGGGCAGGAAAAAGCTATGGCTTTGCTGGAGGCATTGACCACGCCAGAGCCTGAGGCCATTCCCAATTGCGCGTGCTCCTCCTGACCAATCTAACCATGAGACATTGAGAGATTTAAGTTGACGATTTGGGATTTTATTCAAAAACAGATTCTGGGGATGCTATGGCTTAACACTTTGGTTGGCCAATTGCTGACAAAACTCAACATCGATATCGGCAGCCGCTGGGGCGGCAGCCTGCAGTTTTTCATCTACGACGTGATCAAAATCACGATTTTGCTCTGCACACTGATCTTTTTCATCAGCTACATCCAAAGCTACTTTCCACCGGAGCGCAGTAAGAAGATATTGGGGAGGTATCGCGGGCTGGGCGCCAACATTGTTGCCGCCCTCCTGGGAACGGTGACCCCATTCTGTTCGTGTTCTTCCATCCCTCTGTTCATCGGCTTCACCAGCGCAGGCCTGCCCATGGGCGTCACTTTTTCCTTTCTGATCTCCTCACCGATGGTGGATCTGGGCAGCTTGGTCCTGCTGATGAGTATTTTTGGTGCCAGAGTTGCGGTAGTTTACGTGGTGGTGGGTCTCGTGATCGCGGTGATTGGCGGGGAGATCATTGAACGTCTAAAAATGGAAGACCAGGTGGAAAGTTTTATCCGCTCCGCGAGCAGTGTGGACATCGAAGCCCCGGACTTAAGCCAGGCCCAACGCTGGACCTACGCCAAGGAACAAACCGCAGAGACTTTCAAGAAAGTGTTTCCTTATGTCTTATTAGGCGTAGGTATTGGCGCTCTGATCCACAACTGGATCCCCGAAGCCTGGGTGGCGGGAGTGCTTGGCAGTCAGAACCCGCTGGGAGTGGTACTTGCCACCTTGATTGGCGCTCCGATGTACGCGGATATCTTTGGGACGATCCCGGTGGCAGAGGCGCTGCTGGCCAAAGGCGCCCAATTAGGCACGGTTTTGAGTTTTATGATGGCTGTGACCACTATCTCTTTACCCTCCTTAATCATGCTGCGCAAGGCGATCAAACCCAAACTGCTGGCTGTTTTCATCGCCATATGCACGATCGGAATCATCATCGTTGGATATCTTTTCAACCTTGTCCAGCATCTGCTGGTGTAAACACACAAGAGAGTGAAAGCAGGATTCTATGAACTTATTTAGGAAGAAAGCCGAAGATAAAAAGCCCGCTGAATCCTTGGCGGATGGCGGTTTGATCCCGGAGGCCAGCACGCCGGCATTTGTGGCCGTTTTGGGGTCGGGCTGCGCAAAATGCAATGCGCTCGAGGCAGCGGCGGCAGCCGCTCTCCAGGAGCTGGGTATGGATACCCGGATTGACCATATCCGCGACTTTGAGAAAATTGCTGCCTACGGCGTGATGAGCACCCCTGCCCTGGTTGTAAACGGCAAAGTTATTTCAACCGGCCGGGTTTTGAGCAAGGATGAGGTTATTACGGAAATCAAGAAACTTGGCGCTTGAATTAATGTGCTGAAGCGCAGGTTACTGACCTGCCCATATGCTTGCATGGATGGCTGATTAGCCTTTTAGCCCGCCTGGTTATATGTTAGAATACCTGCTCTACGGAGGGATGGCCGAG
>DHPL01000042.1:65590-65772 GCA_002407905.1 Anaerolineaceae bacterium UBA5365 | reverse complement strand
GATTTTCCCGTCTGCATCGTGCATAATGTAGCAGCCAGGTTTATCGGGCAAATTGAGCAGGATGCCCTTGAGATGGTCACTGATTTCCATGTCCTCATTGTAGCTTAACCAGTCTTAGTGTTTCATTAGAATGCGGGGCGTTATAATTCCAAACGATGAGTATCCGAGTATTACCAGACACA
>DHPL01000042.1:62690-65513 GCA_002407905.1 Anaerolineaceae bacterium UBA5365 | reverse complement strand
AGTATCCGAGTATTACCAGACACACTGGCTTCCCAAATCGCGGCTGGAGAAGTGATCGAAAGGCCGGTCTCGGTCGTGAAGGAATTGATCGAAAACGCGATCGACGCCCAGGCGAGCCGCATCCAAGTCGCGATGAGTGAAGCCGGTAGACGTTTGATCGTAGTTACGGATGATGGGCAAGGGATCAGTCAGGCAGACCTTTCCTTGGCCGTTGCGCGGCACGCAACCAGCAAGATCACCCGCTCTGAGGACCTGTTTGACATCCGCACCCTTGGTTTTCGGGGCGAAGCATTGGCTTCCATCGGATCTGTTGCCCGCCTGGAACTACGCTCTAAAACGGAGGATGCCCCGCATGCCTGGCGTATACGCGTGGATGGCGGACAAATCGGGCAAGCTGAAGCCGCCAGCGGACCAAACGGCACTTCAATACGCGTTGAGGACCTCTTCTATAATGTCCCCGCCCGGCTTAAGTTTTTAAAAGCACCGCAAACCGAGAGCCGACTGGTAACCGGCTTGGTCACCCGCTATTCCCTGGCCTATCCCCAAATTCGCTGGCAGTTGATCCAGGACGAGAAGCTGGTTTTTGAAACCACCGGCAGCGGGGAGCAACGGGAGATCCTGCAAATCCTTTTTGGACCAGACGATGCAGCACAACTGATGCCCTTGAGTTTCAGGGAAAAAGACTTCCAGGTCAGGGGCTATATCTCTTCCCTGCAGCTTACGCGATCCAACCGGCGGGAGATCACGCTTTTCGTCAATGGACGCTGGGTGCAGGACCCTACGCTGACCACCGCGGTGATCCGGGCTTACAACACCATGCTCATGGTTGGGCGCTTTCCCGTGGTGGTGCTCTTCCTGGACCTGCCTACACATCAGGTGGATGTGAATGTGCATCCATCCAAGGCTGAGGTGCGCTTCCGCAACAGTGAATACGTCTTCAGCGCCTTGCAGCGAGCAATCCGCCGCGGCCTTCTGGCCTATACGCCTGTTCCTGAACTGAACACCACCTTGCTTTGGGGCCGGCAGGTTCCTGTGGATTTGCCCAACTTTTCTGGTAGTGAAGCCGAAAAACCGGAAGCATTGACGAGCGATTGGAGCGGTCAGCCGCATGAGGTTTTGGCAAGCCGTGAAGATGCCCTGCAGCCTGCTCTGACCAGGCTGCCGATCCTGCGGTTGGTGGGCCAGGTGGCATCCACGTATCTGATTGCTGAAGGCCCGGACGGGCTTTACCTCATTGATCAGCATGCCGCGCACGAGCGGGTGCTCTACGATAAATTGATTGCCCAGGCGCAAGCTGCCAGCATCCCTTCTCAGCCGCTCGTTGAGCCGGTGACGGTCTCGATGAGCACCGAGAAAGCGGGCGTATTGGAAGACCAGTTGGAGAACCTGGAGAGACTTGGCTTTGAGGTAGAAGTGTTTGGACCGAACAGTTTCATCGTGCGGGCCATGCCCCAGATCTTCTCAGTGGGGAGTGCGAAGGAAGCCCTGGAGTCCGTGGTCAATGCCTTTGAGGAGGATGAAAGCCCTTTGCAGGGAGAAGTTGTGGCTAAGCTGGCCGGCAGGATATGTAAACGCCTGGCAGTCAAGGGCGGCCAGTGGCTCAGCGAGGTAGAACAGAGCGCTTTATTGGCTGATCTGGAAGCCAGCCCCAGCCCGCGCACCTGCCCGCATGGGCGGCCCACCATGATCCACCTGAGCGCGGCCTTGCTGCAGCGTCAGTTTGGACGTACCGGGGCCATTTAGGAGGCGGCATGAAAGCGCTTTGGCTGGAGGATAAGGTTTTGAGTTTGCGGAATGATCTTCCTGACCCGGTGCCGGAGCATGGGGAGGCACTAATCCGCGTGGACCTCGCCGGGGTCTGTTCCACCGACCTGGAGATGGTGAAAGGCTACTATCCCTTCACCGGCATTCTTGGGCACGAGTTTGTGGGCACCGTATTGGCTGCTCCCGGCGCGCCGGAATGGGAAGGCCGGCGGGTAGTAGGGGAGATCACGCTATATTGCGGGGAATGCTCTGCCTGCAAACGCGGGGATACCGGGCATTGCTCAAAGCGTAAAACCTTGGGTCTCATTGGTAAGGATGGGGTTTTCGCGGAAAAACTTGTGCTGCCGCTCCAAAATTTGCATATGGTTCCAGATGGCGTGCCCGACGGTAAAGCCGTTTTTACTGAACTCCTGGCGGCCGCTTTGGAGATTCCCCAGCAATTGGACATCAAACCCACAGACCGGGTGGCGGTTGTTGGTGCTGGTCGTCTGGGCCTGTTGATTGCTCAGGTGCTCAACCTCAGCGGGTGCGAACTCAAAGTTCTCGTCCGGCGGGAAGCGCCGGGCCGGCTTCTGGATGGATGGGGGATACCGCACGGACCGGAATCTGATTTTGAAGCCGGTAGTTTTGACATCGTGGTGGAGGTTACCGGAACCCCCCAGGGTTTCAACCTTTCCCGGCGGCTTGTGCGGCCGCGGGGCACATTACTGCTCAAGAGCACCTTTGCCGGGGAGCTCACCCTTAACATGAGCGGGGTCGTTGTTGATGAGATTAAAATTCAGGGCTCGCGCTGCGGTCCGTTTGACCCGGCTTTGCGCCTCCTGGAAGCTGGTTTGATTGATGTTGATAGCCTGATCACAGCAGTTTATCCTTTGGATGACGGCCTGCAGGCCATAGAGCACGCGGCGCAGCCGGGAGTTTTGAAAGTACTGATTAAACCTTAACCCTCTTGGGCTTTAGTTTTGGGCGAAAAATGATTTGGTACAGGATAGGCCTCTTTGCTTGCGCCGCGGGCAAGGCTTGGTATAATATCGCCTCACGGGGCGTGGCTCAGCCCGG
>DHPL01000042.1:62013-62525 GCA_002407905.1 Anaerolineaceae bacterium UBA5365 | reverse complement strand
GGTTCAAATCCGCCCGCCCCGACAAGACAGGCGCAAGCCTGTCTTTTTTTACAAATGGATGTTTTTAGAAAGGTTACGTCATGGCCTCGGATACTCAGGTGATCTACTCAATGATGCGGGTGGGCAAGATCTATCCGCCGAACAAGCAGGTTCTGCGCGATATCTCGCTTGGTTTTTACTATGGCGCGAAGATCGGTGTATTGGGTTTGAACGGCTCGGGTAAGTCCACCCTCCTGCGGATCATGGCCGGCAAGGACCAGGATTACGTGGGTGAGATCGCTCAATCCAAGGGATACACCGTGGGATTGCTGGAACAGGAACCGGAGCTGGATGAGAGTAAAACCGTTCTGGAGGTCATCAAAGAGGCCGTTGAACCCATTACCGCCTTGTTGGCGGAGTTCGATGCCGTGAACGAGGCTTTTTCCGATCCAGATGCGGATTTTGACGTCCTGATCAAAAAACAAGCGCGCTTGCAGGACGAGCTTGAAAAGCACGATGCCTGGAACCTGGAA
>DHPL01000042.1:61228-61771 GCA_002407905.1 Anaerolineaceae bacterium UBA5365 | reverse complement strand
GACGAACCGACCAACCACCTGGACGCGGAATCCGTTGCCTGGCTCGAGCAGCATCTGCACAATTACAAGGGCACTGTCATCGCGGTGACCCATGATCGCTATTTCCTGGACAATGTTGCCGGTTGGATCCTGGAGTTGGACCGCGGGCATGGCATTCCCTGGAAGGGCAACTACTCCTCCTGGCTGGCCCAAAAGGAAGAGCGCCTTCGTGTTGAGGAAAAAAGTGAGAGCAAACGCCAGAAAACCCTGCAGCGCGAACTGGAGTGGATCCATATGTCTCCCAAGGCACGTCAGGCAAAAGGCCAGGCCCGGGTGACGGCCTATGAGAAATTGCTTTCACAGGAGTACGAAAAGGAACGCAAAGACCTCGAGATCTACATCCCATCCGGACCGCGATTGGGCGATATCGTCGTGGACACTGATTCGCTATCAAAGGGCTATGAAGGCCGTGTGCTCATTGATGACCTGAGTATTTCCATCCCCCCTGGCTCAATCGTAGGCGTTATTGGACCCAATGGGGCGGGGAAATCGACGCTCATCAAG
>DHPL01000042.1:43937-61051 GCA_002407905.1 Anaerolineaceae bacterium UBA5365 | reverse complement strand
ACGGTCAAATTAGGTTATGCAGACCAGAGCCGTACCCTCGACCCCGAGGCGACGGTATTTGAAGAAATTACCGGCGGGGCGGATAACCTCCAGCTTGGCGATATGACGGTTAATGGCCGGGCTTACTGCGCTTCGTTCAACTTTACCGGCAGCGACCAGCAAAAACAGGTGGCCACGCTTTCCGGGGGTGAGCGCAACCGTGTTTACCTGGCCAAAACACTGACCGTTGGCGCGAATGTTTTGCTGCTGGACGAACCCACCAACGACCTCGACGTGAACACCTTGCGGGCGCTGGAAGAAGCACTGGAAAACTTTGCCGGCAGCGCGGTGGTGGTCAGCCACGACCGCTGGTTCCTTGACCGCATCGCGACTCATATCCTGGCTTTGGGCCATGAAGGAAAACCAAGGCTCTTTTTGGGCAATTGGTCAGATTTTGAGGCTGACCAGAATGCGCGCTACGGAGAGCGGGGTAATAAACCAATTTACCGCGGGTTAACGCGGGACTGAGCTTAAAAGAGACAGAGCCGGTAATTGCCGGCTCTGTTTTGTCATAGGCTGCGAATTACTCGACTACCTTTACGTCCTGCGCCTGGGGGCCTTTGGCACCCTGAACAACGCTGAACTCGACCTGCTGGTCCTCTTTAAGGGTCTTGAAACCATCACCAAGGATCGCGGAGAAGTGCACGAAAACGTCCTTCTCACCATTGTTGCGGGCGATGAAACCATAGCCCTTTTCACCATTGAACCACTTGACGGTTCCAACTTCACGTTCTGACATAACTTTCTGATCCTCCATAAAAATAAAACGGTTGTGTACTGTAACTGGAGGTTCTATCTCAGATCGTTATAAACTTTCTTACCTGAACTTCCGTTAACAGTGCCTTTATACTACAGGCAATGCATTTCGTCAAATAGTTGGTTTAAGATAATAAACGAATGTCTACCGCCCTTTATTGCCTTTTTCCATCGAAGAATTCAACCAATCCGGCGATCACCAGCATGAGTGCCAGGCCCTCATCCAGGTTGCCAATAATGGGCAGATTATCCGGGATGAGTTCAATGAAACCAGCGGTTGGGTTGAGCATATATACCACGCCCAGGAGCCCAAGCAGGTACACCAGCCATTTCGGCCAGCCGCGCCTGGAAAGCGGGATCAGGATGTTGCGCAGAAATTCAGGCTGGCTTACCGGCCTGTCATTTACAAATTCAACTTTTGGTTTATCGTCCATCAAAGTCCTCTTAATCAAAAAATTGGGGCAGGTAAGCTTTGTTTTCAAGCAGGATCTCATCCAGGATGGATTCAGCCAACTCAATATCGTTAACTACCGGGTCCAGAAGCAGGGATTGCAGCGCGAGTTCACGGCTGCCCTGTACCACGGCATCGATACCCAACTGGCTGCATAGGGCTTCACGCTGCAGCAGGTTGGTGATTCCTTTGGGCATTTCTCCGATGACCTGACCCTGGATTCCATCGCCGTTCACAGTGGCAGGCACTTCCACGATGGTTTGGTCTGAAAGACCGCTGATCAAGCCCTGGTTAGGAATGTTGACTGCCTCCCAGTACAAAGGCTGGTTAAAGGCCAGGCTTTCGATCAATTCCACCGCACCTTCGGAATGCGGGTCTTCAAACATATCCAATGATTTCCTGGACCGGACCAGGTCCGTGACGTGTTCCCACTGGTAATCCCGAATGGCGGACATCAGTTCCCAATTGTAGAGGGAGAGGTCAAAGCGCTCCCAGGGCTTGGTTTGGGGGTTGCACATCCAGGGCAGGTATTCGCAAAGGTGCTCATCTCCGGGTATGGGAAAAAGCCCGAAAATATCAAAGACCCGTCGGGTGAGCGGCTCAAATGCCGGGTCTGCCTTTGCCCAGGCTGCACGGAAACGGGGGTAGAGGTCCTCACCGGTGGCCCGGTCCTGGACTTGGAGCATCCAGGTAAAGTGGTTCAAACCAGCGGCTGTGATCTTGAATTTCTCAAGGCCTTGCTCCGCCAGAAATGCACCTTGGGCGTGGTTGGCGGGGTCTGCATGGGTGCTCAAGAACTCCTCCGCACCTTCGATTTTGTATTCCTGGGCGAGCGCTTTGGCCACCATGGCGTAGCCCATGGCTAGTTGGTGGCATAGGCCTACGGTTTTAACGTTGGTGTACTCGTTCAGCAAGTAACAAACCCTATGCATGGGGTTGGTGAAGTTGATCAGGGTAGCCCGCGGGGCCAGAGCTTCGACATCCGCGGCAATTTCGAGCAGGGTGTTCACGTTGCGCGCGGCATGGGCAAAACCGCCGGGGCCCCCGTTCTCACCATAGGGCTGGCGCAGTCCGAATCGGTCGGTAAGTTCCTGGTCCTTGCGCCAGAGCGCATCACGCGGCTGAGTCTCGATGGCTGAAACGATAAAATCGGCGTTTTTTAGCGCTTCCTTGCGCTGGGAGTAGCTGCTGATCACCTTATGGGAATCCCAGGCCTCATTGAGCCAATTTGCCAGTCCGGTCATCATTTCCAGGGCTTGCTGGTCAATATCCACCAGGCAGATTTCGGAACCCTGAAGCGGCTTGGACTGCAGCAAGGTAAGCAATGTGCTTAAGCCAAAGGAAAAGGAACCAGCCCCCAGACAAACGATTTTAGTCATCAAGCCTCCGTGTTTTTCGCTTTGAGATAGTCTATGATGGATGCGGCTGCCTTCCGCCCCGCGCCCATGGCCAGGATAACAGTGGCGCCTCCGGTAACGATATCGCCCCCGGCATATACACCTGGGATCGATGTGGCCATGCTGGCTTCCTCTACCTGGATGTGGCCCCATTTATCCACATTAAGTTCCGGTGTTGTACGGGCAATAATAGGGTTGGAACCGTTGCCGATGGCAACGATGGCAGCCTGCACCGGGATCTCAAAATCCGACCCGGCAACCGGTGAGGGCCGCCTGCGGCCGCTGGAATCAGGCTCGCCCAATTCCATTTCAATCAGTTTCAGGCAGGTTAGCCGGCCATCTTCGTTGCCCTTAAATTCAACCGGATTGCGCAAGAAATCAAAGATCACCCCCTCAGCCTTGGCGTGCTCGATCTCCTCGACACGGCCAGGCATCTCAGCCTCGGAGCGCCGGTATATGATGTGCACCTCTTTGGCGCCTAACCGTACGGCTACTCGGGCCGAATCGAGCGCGGTGTTTCCGCCGCCGAGCACCGCCACCTGTTTATCCAGCAGATTGAGGATGGGGGTATCCACCTTGGGATACTCATAGGCCTTCATCAGATTGACGCGGGTAAGAAATTCATTGGCAGAGTAAACACCAACCAATGATTCACCCGGAATGTTCAGAAAGTTCGGCAAGCCGGCCCCGCTGCCGATGAAGACAGCGTCGAAGCCTTCATTCAGCATGAGGTCAGCAACGGTATAGGTGGCCCCGATGAGTGTATTGGCTACAAAATGGACGCCCTGGGCTTTAAGCGCCTCCACTTCGTCGCTGACAATCTGTTTTGGCAGACGGAATTCCGGGATGCCGTAACGCAGCACACCACCGTAATCATGAAAGGCTTCATAGACCGTTACTTCGCAACCAGCCTTGATCAGGTCGCCGGCGCAAGCCAGGCAGGCTGGGCCGGAACCTACCAGGGCAACTTTTCCCAGGATGTGATCCGGTTTGGATGGGGCTTCTTCCTGGCGGTGTTCCGCCAGGTAATCGGCTACGTAGCGTTCCAGGGCGCCGATGGCAATCGGGTCGCCTTTACGGTTGAGGATGCAGGATCCCTGGCATTGGTCGGATTGCGGGCAGACCCTGCCGCAAACCCGGGGAAGCGCGTTATCAAGCTTGATCTGTTTACCGGCAGCAATGGGATCGCCGGCGAGTAAAAGCTTGATGAAATCTGGTATCTTGACCGAAACCGGGCAGCCAGACACGCAGCGGGGATTTCGGCAATGCAGGCAGCGTTTGGCTTCCTCAAGCGCCATTTGCTGGTCAAAACCTGTGGCCACTTCTTCGAAGTTGCGCGAACGGATGGCCACCGGAAGCTCTGGCATGGGCACCTGTTTCTTATTAGGGTCGTGATGGTCCGGAGCTTCCGCGTGGACCTGAATCTCTTCGATCTGCACATCCAGGCGGCAATCTTCAGGGTGGTTATAGGCGCGGTTGCGCTGCATCACCGTTTTGAAGTCCACCAGGTGTCCATCAAATTCCGGCCCCTCAACGCAGGTGAAGCGCACTTTATCGCCAACCTGCACGCGGCAGCCGCCGCACATGCCCGTGCCGTCCACCATAATGGTGTTCAAGGACACTGTGGTGGGTATTTGATATGGCCGGCTGGCTTCAGCGATCGCCTGCATCATCGGCAGGGGCCCAACGGCCAGGATATGATCCACCTTGCGGCCGGACTGCAGCAAGCTTTTGAGCTGGTCGGTTACAAAACCGTGCAAACCAAAGCTGCCATCATCGGTGGTGTAATAAACTTCGTCGCTGTTGGCCTCGATCTCCTCCTTGAGGATCACCAAATCCTTATTCCTTGCCCCAACGATGGTTATAACCGTATTGCCGGCTTCCTTGAGCGCCTTGGCTACCGGAAAGGCCACCGCGGTACCCAAGCCGCCGCCTACAACAACCACCGTGCCATAATTTTTGATCTCGGATGGGTTGCCCAGGGGGCCGAACACATCATGGACGACATCCCCTGCTTGCATGGCATTCAGGCGGCCGGTGGATTTGCCGACACCCTGGATGACCAGGGTTATGGTGCCTTGAACGAGGTCTGTCTCCACCAAGGTCAATGGGAGGCGCTCGCCATTTTCTCCCAGGCGCAATATTACAAACTGACCTGGTTTGCCCTTCCGGGCGATTTGCGGGGCGTAGATGCGCATACGGACGATGCGGTCCGCGAGTTCCTCGCGCGAAACAATTTGGCCGATTTGAAACAGTTCAAGGGCAGGGGCAGAGTTCATCTATGATCCTTCTTCTGGGTTAGAGCCTGGCACTGCGTTATTTTACTTTAAGGCACCAGTAAAGGGATTCTTTAAGTTCTGGGTTGAGGATATTCACCAGGCAGTATTTGCCCGGGGAGAGCTGTTCTTCGGATTGAATGATCTGGCTGCCATTGGGCCCGGCAGAGGACTTGAAGAGCAGGTCTTTGCCTTCGGCGTTGATCAGGCGCAGCTTGGCGGCATCCGTTGCAGCCAGGGTCTTGACCATGATCGAGACCTGGCCTGAGCCGGCATCCGGCATGCCTTCCTCGCTGGTGGGAGCGTTGAGGTAAAGCTTCATCTCCTGATAAACCTTGCCGTTGATGAGATACACGCCGTCTTTGGTGGGGACGCCTGCAGCTGGAATTGGAATAGTTGGAACGGCTGGGGCGTCTGTTGCGGCGGGCACGGCTGGGGCATCGGCCTGGGTTTTGGCCGGTACACTGACTGGCTGGAGCAAGTCAGAAAATTTAAAATTGATGTTCTTCAGGGTGTTGCCGACTAAAAAGCCGATCACGATAAAAACCACCAATGCCAGGGCATATAAAGCGATTTCCCACCCCGGGCTGGCCGCACGGACAGGGACCGGCACCGGTTCGGGTACTGGCACCTGCTGGATGATCACTTGCTCAGGCACGCCAAAATTAACCTGGCCGGCAGGTATGGGTGGAACGGAAGCCTTGAAGGTACCAACAGGATGGGTATAGTCTGAGAGGCGTTCGCCTGGACGAGGCGGGGTGTACTTCTTGCGCTGGATGAAGGCTAGCCCGCGTTGGGCAGGCCGGTTGTCTGGGTCCAGTTCCAGAGCTTTGCGCAGGAAGATGGTTTGCTTGTCCTCATCTTCAATGATGGCTGCCAGCCAAACCCAAACGGAAGCGTTTTCGGGTTCTTCAACAATCGCGTCCTTGAGATGTTTTAAAGCCTGGCTCATTTGCCCGGCTTTTGCTGCATCGATGCCTCGTTGTAACGCTGAACCCATTGCTATCTCCATAACGAATGAGTGCAAATTTCATACCAAACTGACCTCGCGATTTTACCATACGCGGTTTAGAATGGGGGACAGTCAGGAGGCAGGACATGCAAATTGCTGTGATCAGTGACACTCATAATCAACTTGAGCGGATTCAGGTAGTGGCCGACTGGTTGCGTAAACAAAAGATTGGCACGATTATCCATTGCGGAGACCTCACCGACCCAGAACTCCTGGCGTATTTGGACGGCTTACAGGTTTTTTATGCATTCGGAAACGGGGACCATGCATCCGGAGAGATTCTGGAAAAACTCCAAAGTTTTGGAGCCGAGAATCAGGCAGGCATCCATTTGGACTTAAATCTGGGCGGACGGAAGATCTTTGTGACCCACGGGCACCGCATCCACCTCATTGAGAAAGCCTTGGCCTCGGGAAATTACGACTATGTAATTCAGGGGCATACCCATCGTTTCTGTGATCGGTCCCAGGGGGTGGGCAGGCTCTTAAACCCTGGTGCCTTGGGCGGAACACAGTATGAACCGCGCAGTTTTGCCACCCTCAATACTGAAACGGACGAATTCACAAAGATCTTGTATGAGAGCTTACTCGACGCTTGAACAAATTTGTGCCTGGGCAAACGAATTGTCCGGTGCCTACCTGGACCTGCCTTTTGGGCCGGATGTATACACCTATAAGGTTGGCGGTCGGATTTTTATCTTTATCCACATCAATTTTGAGCCGCTGCTCTTCACCCTGAAGTGCGACCCGGACGACAGCATTGCCCTGAGGCTTGAGTACCCCCAGATCATTCCGGGCTACCATCTCAACAAAAGGCATTGGATCAGCCTAAAAGAAGGCAGCGGTCTGCCTGAGGGCTTGGTGAAGTCTCTGATCACTGAAAGCTACTATTTGGTGGTTGACAAGCTGCCGCGTGTAGAACGCAATAAAATTCTGAAGACCACGGGTTCATAGCCAGTCCCATCCCCAGAATACCGGGTGTTCTCTGGGAGAAGTTGGGGAAACAAATGCTTGCGAAAAAAAGCCGGCGTGTGTATAATCGGGCTCTGCCTTAACGGGGCGTGGCGCAGTCCGGCTAGCGTGCTTGCATGGGGTGCAAGAGGTCGAAGGTTCAAATCCTTTCGCCCCGACAGGAAGAAGAGGTCCAAGCGGCCTCTTTTTTATTTTCTGCCGTAGGCGTAAAAAGTGGGGATATACACTCTGGCCTGTAAAGCCTGCCACTCAGCCAGATAAGTCTGTATTTCCGAATCCGGTAGACCCAGGGCGGTCAGGTCACCCGCAAGAATCGCGGCCTCGCTTTGCAGGTCTGGCGCGTTGGATTCCTGCCAATGGGCATTGTATATACCCACCTCGAGGTCTTTCAAGCCCAGGTTGTGAATATCGCGGTAAAGCTGGCGGCCTGCATCCAATTTCGCGCCTTGCCGAGCAAGACCTTTGTTCTGCAGGAGCCAGAGAGGTTTTGCCTCTGCTGGCAAGTCAATTCGGCCCAAATAATCCGGTTCAGCGTAGACGGCTAGGACCCCTCCCGGCCGGAGCACCCGCTGCATTTCGAGCAAAACCATAGCAGGGTCTACAACCCATAAGAGCAGGTAATGGCAGAAAACGAGGTCAAAATGCTGTTCAGGAAAAGGCAGGGCAGCGGCATCCGCAGCTGCAAGATGCGGATCCGGGTCCAGATGTTTGAAATATTTCAACCTGGAAATATCGAGGTCGATCCCAAAACGCAGCGAACCTGAATAAATTGGATCTGCTAGTACAGCACCTGTACCGCAGCCGAGTTCCAGAATTATTGAATTGGCGGGAAGGGCGAACTTTTTGAGCGTATAGCGCCTGAAATCCCTGGTCCAAGCTGCCTGGACCAGAAAGCGCTGGTGCCAGGCTTCCAGATTCATGCAGCGGTACTTCGGCGTGCCCAAATGGCAGCAAAATCTTCGTTCAACAAATCGCCCAGCATCTCGCCAGAACGGGTCATCACCTTCCCGGTGGGGTCCACCTGGAGCAGCACGTAAGCCTCATCGCCCTGGTAGTGTTCCTGCATTTCACTTACCAAACGGCGGCTGGGGTGTTCGTAGGGCAGAGGCAGATCGTTCACCAGATTCACCGTGCCTTGCTCGATGTAGTCGGCAAATTCGTTCGCCCGCGCAACCATCTCATCGCTGACAGGATGGAAGGAGAAGGCATTGATTCCTGAGTCCTGAAATTCCTGGAGCAGCGGCGCGAAATCGTGAGCGTCGTCGATATCCAGGTGAACGCAGGTATACAGGTCCTGAGCCAGAATTTGCTTCACCGCCAGGGTCATCCGGGGCTGATCCGGGTCCAACGGGACCATCAGGTGGTCCAGGCCTGCCGCGATGAGTGCGGCAACATAGTTCTCATCGTTAAGTTTAGGGCTATTCGTTACCAGCCCGGAAACCAGGCCCAGGCCTTCGATGTATTTCAGCAATTCCAGCAGGTCAGCCCGCAATGTGGGGTCGCCTCCAAAAAAGACAAAATGGGGAACCCCGGCCTGGTAAGCTTTCCTGATCATGTTCTTCCAGGCATCGGTATCCAATTCCGTATCAGTCTGGCCAGGTTCATACCGGTAGGTCAAGCCGCAATCCAGACGGTAGGGCGCTGAAAGATTCTCGATGTTGTAATGCGGCTCAAAACCAAAACTGGAGACCGGTTCCTGGTCTGTCTTGTTAATGAATGCCTGTAAGTTTTCCAGGAATTCACGTGCATCCCGGGTAACCTCGGCAGCTTCAACCGAATAACGTTTCGCGATTTCGGCCCCGGTGGTATCCGGGTCGTGCCCCTGCATCAGGTGCCAGGCGATTTCGGTGGCGGTTTGGTTGAGGTGCAGGACCGAGGATGCGTTGACGATCAGCAAGCCTTCACCATCCGGCTCCACCCTGAGGTGCAGCCGGTATTGTATCTCGGCTTCCGGCAGCGTGTGATAGGAGTAAAGCCCGGTGGGAATGGGTACAAGGGGCTCAGGTTTCCCAAACAAAGCATCGATCAGTTTAGGCATTATTCCTCCAGGATCACGATTTCATTTTGAATTGGCGTAGGGCATTGGTGTTCCCGGGCAAGGGGGCAACCTCCGCCGCACTCACTCAGGTAATCGCAAAGTTTACAGGCAGTGGGCACATCCCGTCGTTCGCGCAAGGAAAGACAGAGCGGGTGTTCCCAAATCTGCAGCCAAGTATCGGTGAGGATGTCCCCCACGGGCTCGTAATAACTTTGGCAGGGGATGACCTTTCCATCCGGTTCGATGCACATGTTGTAATAGGCGGCCGAGCAGCCTTTGACACCCAAACCCAATGAGATGGGATTAAAGTGGCAATACTGGGTTGGCGTGTACCAAATCAGTTTTTGGCCGTTTTCCTGAGTGATCTTTTGAGCCAGGTCCAGAAGGGGCGGGAGGTCCTTTTCATCAATTCCTGTTGATATAGTGGCGCCGTGACCGGAATAAATGAGGGCGTTGATGCCAACTGTGGGAACGCCTTCTTTAGCCAGGAAATTTAGGATCTCGCTGAGTTCTTCCACATTGTTGCGCAGCAAGGTGGTGTTGGTCATGACAAAAAGCCGGGTTTGAAGCACATTGCGCAAGCCGGCAACGGTTTCTTCCCAAGCTCTCGTATTTCTAACCATTTGGTTATGCGTTGACTGTACAGAGGACTCGAGGGTTATTTGCACATGGTCCAGACCAGCCTTGAGCAAGCTTTCAACCAATTCCGGGTCCTTCAGCGCACGTCCATTGGTATTGATGCCCGTAATCATCCCCAGGCCTTGCGCATAGGCAACAAGTTCTGGCAAGTCTTTACGCAGCGTGGGTTCGCCGCCGGTGAAGACCAGGTGCGGTATCCCGATCGCCCAGAGCTTATCGATTACAGCTTTCCAAGCGTCGGTATCCAATTCCGGGTAATTTCGTTCGCGTGCGTTATAGCAATGGGCGCAATCGTTATTGCAGCGGTAGGTGATGGCCAAGTCCATGCGATAGGGCGCGCTTAATTTAGCGCTAAAGGGCTGGCGCGTTTCCAACGCAAGGTCACAAAGCGGGCAGGCTTCAGAATTCGGATCGATCAGTGCATCAATTTGGTCGGCCAGGCTAAGGTAATCCCCGCGCAGCATATCCCGGGGCTCGTTGAAGAGCCTGGCTACTTTTGCCAAGCCATCTTCTAGGGGCAAACGGTTCAAGTGGTGCCAGGCGATCGCCGCGGCACTGGGGTTGAGGTGCATGACTCTGCTGGCATTGATCAGCAACAGGCCGCTGAGGTCGGGGTCCACACGCAGATGGATTTGCGACTTTGCGCCATTGTCCTGACGTTCGAAGGCGTATAAACCTGGCGCAAATTGCTGCCTGGGTTTTGGGGCTGGCCAACCGGGAAACCGCATCTCAGACCTTAGCGTCCGCCGCCAGCACAGGCGCAAGCGCACCCGGCACAGGCGCAGGCACAGGCGCAGGAAACACAGCCGCTGCCGCCGCTGCCCCTAAAGCCGCCGCTCCCGCTGGAGCTGCGGGCAGGCTCGAGGGGAATCGGGTTGGTCATGCGGGTGACACCGCTGGTGAAAGTTTCGATGTTTCCAATGGTGCTGGCAGCCATTGTGGAAGCGCCGTTGATCATCTTGGCTGCAAAGTCTGATCCTGGAATATTCGGGAGGGACATGGAGGGCGTACCGGGTTTGCTGCCAGCACTCGGCAGGCCTGAAGGGCGTGCGGGTGAGGCAAGCGGACCGCTGCCCATACCCTGACGGTACACAGGGTCGTATCGGGGCCACCAGCGGGGTATGAAAACCGGCTGACCGGTGAATGTACGGTCGGTGCGGCCACTAAAGTCCTCGTCCATCATGGTCCATTCAAGGTTCTCGTTATATTGCGCGCTCTTAACTTCAGGGGTCTTGGCCCCTTCTACGGCGGCCCATGCACGGTTCACAATATCCTTATAGTAGGCTACGGTTTCGGCCTTGCTAAAACCCTTCATCTTGTCTGATACGGACTTGACCAGGTCGATCATCAGGGATTTGAGCAGGCGCCTTCTTTCACCGGTTTCCTTGGCTTTGTAGGCATCGATGAAGGCCGTTTCGTAGTCGTACAAGCCAGCGGGCAGCGGGTTGCTGGCATTGAACTCCAGAGGGTCCTGGCTGCTGATGGTCACAGCTTCCTTTTTCAGTAAGCCGAAGAGGATCATCGTCAGTACCCGGTCGATCGGCAGTTCCAGAAGCAGGCCTGCTTCAACTGCGGTAAGGCCGCGCTTGATGCCCTGCCCCTCAATCGAGATTTTGGGAGGCATGTATTGCATCCGCCTCGCGACAGTGTTCTGATTGCGTTTAAGAGCGGAACGAATGACCGCGATCACGCTGATACCTGCGAAGATCAGGCAGGGCAGGAAGCTGCGCAGCGAATTGAGGAGGCCGGCAAAACTGCCTCCACCGGACCCACCGGTCGAACCACTGCCTGCAGTTCCGCTGGAGATAGCGGTAGCCGGCACGGCCGAGGCAGGAAAAGCAGCGCCAAACAGGTAATTGGTATGCACATTGGCGTCTTCGGTGTACCAACTGTAAAACACACGGTTGTCGGTCGTTAGGGAAGCCTCAGGGGTATCGGAGCCAGGCCAACCGGAAGGCTCATAGTAGACCCCATCCTGCGAACCAACGCCGGGCGGCAGTATGATGGTCATACGATATTTCGTGTTTCTGGAACGCTCGAATTGAGAACTAAAGTAATTGGGGGTGAACTGGAAGTTCACATAGCCTTCTCGGTCCGGGTTATCGTAATCAAAAAGCATGCCTTCGATCTGCCGGATGTAAACACGCACTGTTCCGCTTTGACCCGCCGGGATGGCATTCGACCCAAGCGCCAGTTCTGCCGCTCCGCTGACGTATTGGGAGGACTTCACACCTGAGATTGGCTTATCGTTGATGTCGGCCTCGATGCGGTTCAGGTTAACCTGGCTATTAGGTAGGCCTAGGTCGATGAAATCGATGGCATGCGCGCCAGGTGCGTTATCGAAAACCATGTAGTAATAAAGCGTTACCGTGCCATCCGCTTCAATGTAAGCTTCAACCTCATACTGCGGCAGGGTAAACCGGTAGTCCTGGGCGTACACAGGTTGGACGAGGGCCAGCATTCCCAATAAAAGGCACAGAACGCAAGCCAGAAGGGTGGTTCTCCTGGTTTTATTTACCATTTAGGCTCCTCTGTGATCTGGTAGGTCGTTCCGCAAGAATGGCATGTAACTACCGCGGCACCGTTAACCAAACTGATATCATCGGGTGCCAGCGGTGCACCGCAGCTTTGGCATTTGATCGTATCCAGTTTTACATTACCTGGTAGGTCCAGCTGAACCTTGACCTCTTCTTTGACCGGGTTGGCTTTCGCGGCAAAACGAAAACCGGTATAAACCAAGCCCAAACCAATAGCCAGCCCAACCAGCCCGACAGCCAGCCAGGAACTTTGCCCTGTACTTCCAAATGCCCCCAGGATGAACAGCACTGAGAACAAAATGAGGATCCCTGCGAGGATATATGAGATGATGCTGGCAGCTTTCATGTTTGCTCCTTTGACTTAAGCATAAGATTAAGCCAGGTTGGGATTATTTTCCTTATATAATATTCGGTATCATTGTAATTATAAGCGGTGATTGGATTCACCCGGAAAGGCAGCCCATGGCTAACCAAAAGAATGAAATACCCGAGATCGTGATTTCACGGTTGCCAATTTATCTCCAAAAGCTCAACCAGGTTCTCAAAGAAGGCAAAACACTGATCTCATCCCAAGAGTTAGCTTATCATTTGGGTGTAACTGCTACGCAAATCCGCAAGGATCTCAGCAATTTTGGCGGCTTTGGCAAGCAGGGTTTAGGCTATAACGTGGTCAAACTGCTTGAATCCTTACGGGATATTCTGAATTTAAACCGGATTTGGAAGGCCGCTCTTTTTGGTGTAGGTAATTTGGGCCAGGCGCTTTTAAGTTACAAAGGATTTTCCTCCAAGGGGTTCGAGATCGTAGCCGCCTTCGATAACGACCCGCAGCTCGTAGGTAAAGAAATCAAGGGCATTACGGTGCAAAGCGTGGACGATATGGAAAAGGGCATGTGCGCCTCCGAGGTGAAAATCGCGATCATCACCGTGCCCGCCGGGCAGGCTCAGGCACTGGCCAACCGGCTGGTGGACTGCGGTTTTAAGGCCATTTTGAACTACGCGCCCGTCACGCTGGTATTACCTGAAGAGGTCAAGGTGTCTAACATTGACCCGGTTCTGGTACTGCAAAAGATGGCTTACTACCTGGATTAGTTAGGGTAATTCCGTAAGATAAGATCCAAAATCGAGAAGCCCCGCGCCGTGCCTTCAACGGTGCAAGTGACAGGATTATCAACGAGGTAAGCTGGTATTCCCAGTGCAACGGTTAAATATTTATCCAGGCCTTTCATCATCGCCGTTCCGCCGCAAATGGCGACACCACGATCGATGATGTCTGAAATCAGTTCAGGGGGCGTTTTTTCAAGCACTCTGCGCGTAGTCGCAACAATTTCCTGTAGAGACGGCTGCATCGCGTCCACGATTTCGTTGGTTGTGAGGCTGGCAGGCTTTGGCAGACCGGTCACCTGATCCTGCCCTTGGATCTCCATGGTCTTTTCTTCTTCCACAGGCAGGGCAGACCCAATCTTAAGTTTTAAGAGTTCCGCGGTGGGTTGCCCGATTACGAGACCATACTTTTTGCGCACGTAGCTGATAATGGCTTCGTCCAATTTAAGTCCGGCAATAGGCGAAGTTTCAGCGCTAACGATTCCGTTCATGGAGATCACGGCAGCCTGAGTTGTTCCGCCGCCCATGCAAATGATCATGTTTCCGGTGGGTGTGTTGATGGGCAGGTCAATGCCGAGTGCAGCCGCCAGGGGCTGTGGGATCAGATTAACCTCCCGGCCGCCTGAACCAAGCCCGGCTTCCTGTACAGCCCGGCGCTCAACGGAAGTGATCCCGTACGGAACGCTGATGAGGATGCGCGGTTTGAAGAAAAGCGTTGGACCGGTAATTTTCTTGACCAACTCGCGCAGGAAGATCTCAGTCAGCTCATACTCCGCGATCACCCCGCTGCGCAGAGGACGCAGGACTTCGATGGTCTCAGGTACGCGGCCCATCATGCCCAGGGCGGTCGTACCGTACTCTACAAGCTTCATCTCATTGACTACAATGGCAACAACCGTTGGCTCCTGGACCAAAATTTGGTTACCCTCAGCAACCTGAGTGTTGAACGTGCCAAGATCAATTCCGAGTTCTCGGGAAAATGCTGCCATGTCTAGTCCTTCGTTAGAGTGGGGCTAATTCTACCAAAATAAAAGCTTTTGCAGCCTTCCTAACGGTCGAAGTAACTGAGGGCAATGCGCAATTTGTCCTCTACTGTGTCTGGGGTGTTCTTTGGCAGCGACTGGACGGCGGTCTGGGCTTCTACGATGCTGTATCCAAGGCCGGTAAGCGCTTCGATCACCTGATCATTGACGGCGGAGGAGGCGTAGGTTTCGCCATCAGCCAAAGTAGGGCCGAATTTGCCTTGCATGTGAATGAGAATCTTTTGGGCAGTCTTCTTGCCTACTCCTGGGACTCTGGAGAAAAATTCCGGTTGTTCGGTGAGCACCGCGCGCTTGATGTTATCCAGGCTGAGGGTGGAAATAACGGCCAGCGCCAATTTAGGTCCGATGCCATCCACCCCTAAGAGGAGCAGATAGAGCGCTTTTTCTTCGGTTGTCTGGAAGCCATACAAAGCCATCAGGTCTTCCCGAACTACCAAATGTGTATGTACCGCCAGCTTTTCGCCGTTCTCCAGGTTGGCCAACCAGTTCCTGGAGATAAAAATCTCAAAGCCAACGCCCTGGACATCCAGGATGATTGAATCTTCAGTCAGGTTCACGATCCGGCCGCTTAAATAGGCGATCATACTGTCTTGCTCCTCAATTGGTTATAAGCCTGATAGACCACAAGGGCCGTTGCTACAGCTAAGTTTAATGAATCCGCGGATCCTTGCATGGGGATTGCCAGGGTTTGTTCGCAGATATCCAGGTATCTGCCGGAGAGCCCCTGGCGTTCAGAACCCATCAGAAATAGCAGGTGGCCGGGGTACTCATACTGGCTGTAATCCGTTTGGGCTTTATCCGATGTTCCAATTACAACCGGTTTGCTGAGCCCGAGCCAATGGCGCAGGCCATCCACCCCGGTTTTGAAATGCGGAACGGCGAAAATGGAACCCATGGAGGCTTTGATGGCGGCCGGGTCGTATGGGTCCGTGCTCTCATCCAGCAGGATCAGACCTTTGGCTCCAGCCGCATCGCAAGTCCGAATGATCGTACCAAGGTTTCCCGGGTTTTGAACGGATTCCAAGGCCACCCAAATACCTTGGCCCGTGGCAGCCTCAGAATCAAATACGGACCACCTCTGGCTTCCAACGGCCAGGATGCCCTGGGGCTTGTCTTTCCGGGCGAGGCTCTCCAGGATGTATGCCGGTACTTCGATGACTTGAATGCCCGCCTGGCTGGCCCGGTCGACCAGCGATTGGCCAAAATCGCTGCTGAGTTGGTCCGGGTTGAAGATCAGGGTACGAATCTCCGCCTTGGAATCAAAAGCCTGGCCAACGGATTTCAAGCCCTCAGCGATGAAAGCGCTTTCCTGCCTGCGATACTTGAGGTCGTACAATTTGCGGGCATGCAGGATCCTCGGATTGGAGAGGCTGGTAATGCGTTCGATCATCCTTGCATCAGGCTTTCGTAATTAAAGGTTCCCAGGGCGCATAGCGCGATCGCGATCGCGTCCGCGGCATCGTCAGGGCTGGGTACCTGCTCCAGGTTAAGCAGAATGCGAACCATTTCCTGAACCTGGCGTTTATCCGCGGAGCCGGAACTGGTTACCGCCAATTTAACTTCATTCGGCGTGAATTCCCGCACCGGCAGGCCGTGGCGGGCGAGGCAATATTGCACAACCCCGCGCCCCTCACTGACTGCCATGGCAGTTTTAACGTTCTTTTGAAAAAATAATTTTTCGATCGCAGCCGCACTTGGCTGGTGTTTGAGGATTAACTCGTCCAATTTATCAAAAAGAAGAAGCAAACGGCCGGAATTTTCTTTCACGGCCGTTAGATCAATCACACCATATTCAATTAGTTTTGGTTCTCCCTGAGCGTCAGAAGCCAGAAAAGCGTATCCGGTGATGGCAATACCAGGGTCGATTCCCAGCACCAACATCTTGGATTAAGCTTCCTCCAGGCGGGCAACCACTTCGTCGGTGATCTTCAGGTTGTGATAAACGTTCTGCACGTCATCACTTTCTTCCAAAGATTCAACCACGCGCAATATAGATAGCGCCTGATCGGTCTCCAACTCGATTTCCTGTTGGGGCACCATACGCAGGCCGGCTTCCTCGGTTTTGAGGTTGGCCGCGGCTAGGGCATCATGAATGGCTTTGAAAGTGCTTACATCGCCAATGATCTCGATGTACCCATCGTCTTCTGAAACATCGTCGGCTCCAGCTTCCAGGCCAGCTTCAAACACTTTGTCGAAGTTTTTCCCATCGGATTTGACAGAATAAATTGCCTTGCGGTCAAACTGCCAGGCCACAGAGCCATTTGAAGCCATTTCACCGCCAGCGCGTGAAAGCAGATGGCGCAGTTCAGCAACGGTGCGGTTGCGGTTTTCGGTTACGCACTCAATAATGGCCGAAACACCCTTACCCAGGTAGCCTTCGTAAGTGATTTCTTCGAGGTCAGCGCCGCCCTTGTCTTCCCCCGTGCCGCGTTTGATCGCACGCTCAATGCTATCTTTGGGCATATTGCTGGCCCGTGCGCGGTCGATGGCCAATTCCAGGCTAACGTTCATCCCAGGATCCCCGCCGCCATTGCGGGCTGCCAAAGCGATCTCGCGCGCCAAACGCGTGAACACGGCGCCTTTTTTGGCATCAGCGGCGCCTTTTTTGCGTTTGATCGTAGACCAGTGAGAATGTCCAGACATAATCAGTACTCCTTTTATTTCCTAAGAAATCTATTACCGAAACTAAATTTTATCATAGGCAAGCAGCTCGATTGGCTCTTCTGGATTTGCTCTAAGCCCTTTGGGGCTCCTCGTTCGCATCGCCGGAGGGCCTTAACCTGGCTAACTTACCAAGCAGGCGGGACCGGCGGTGCAGAATCGCCTTGAGGTCCAGGCCATTTTCCCGGGAAAGCT
>DHPL01000042.1:33384-43861 GCA_002407905.1 Anaerolineaceae bacterium UBA5365 | reverse complement strand
GGCGGTGCAGAATCGCCTTAAGGTCCAGGCCTATTTCCCGGGAGAGCTGCAAGGCTTGCTCGGTGAGGCGCAGGGCTTCAGCCGGATCGCGCAGTTTGTGCTCGTGGTACATGGCCAACTCGATCAACGCTTCAATTGAACCGCCTGCGGCAGCCCCTTGCCAATAGCCAAGAGCCTGGTTGTACTCTCCCCGGGCTTTGCAGATAGCCGCTGAGCGCAGGTAGGCGGGGATCTGATCCTCAAGGTCCTGCGCTTGAAGGCTGCGCGCGTACACTGAAGCAGCCAAATCGGTTTCCCCAATTTTTTCCATCAAGGCACCCAGCGCGTTTACGTCTTTGGAATATTCGTTCTGCCAATTCTCCGGCGCTTCAAGTATCTGGGCAAGAAGTTTGAATAGCGCGACCAGGCTAACCACATCCACCTGGTTATGGTAAAAGACCCCGGCAAGCAAACTAGCATCGCCGGTACGCAGGTAATCCGCGTAATATTCGGGTACGAGATAACCGGGAACCTCATTTTCCGTGCGGCTTAGCTTGAGGATCTGTTTTTCGATGTTCCCCAAGTTGCAGGCACCCAAACGCGGCCGCCAGAGGCGCCGGGTAAGCCCCAGTAAATCAAAATGTGCCAGGCCTTCAAAGGGGCTGCGCATGCTGTTCAGGATGTACCGAGTATTGATGATAGGCAGGTCAAAACTTTTGCCGTTATAGCTCACGATGGCTTGCATACCATCACAGAAGCTTTCCAGAGCAGCCAGTTGCGCGCTTTCTTCAGCCGGGTTGCGCAGGAAAAACTGTTCCAGCACTAACTCGGAGCCGCGGTAGCGGGCAGCACCGATCATGAACGCCATGGTTCCGGTACCGCCTGAGAGACCGGTTGTCTCCGTGTCCAGGAAAATGAAGTTCTCCAGTTGGGCCAGGCTGCTGGCTTCTGCCCGGGCCCAGCGGCTGATACGGGTGAAGGAGTCGATCGGTGAAAGGCTGATATCGCCATGGAGCCATTCATGGGGATACGACTTGCCAACAGAAAAGACGGGACCGTAAATGGTTTGCAGATCCCGGCCGCTAACCACTGCTTCGATTGGGTTCAGCTTGGTTTTACGGGCAGTTTTCTGCTCAGTGAGGCCAAGGTATACGCCCATGCGGCGCAAACGCTCAGTCAGTTCCCCCCAGTCGTTCATCGCAGGCCCCTCAATAGAGCCACGGCTTCTGCCTTCCCGCCGTAGCCATCCTCGCCAACGGGCCCAACACAGGCAGGGCAGCCATTTTCGCAGGCGCAATCGCTGATGAGGTCAGCCGCGGAGTTCACCCAGGCTCGGTGACGCTCGTAAAGCCTCTGGGATAGCCCCAGGCCGCCAGGGATGTTGTCGTAGACCAAGATTGCCGGGCGACCATCCGCCAAAACCGAACGCAATTCAGCCATCATGCCGATGTCTTCCGCGTCGCTCATGATCATCAGCGGGGCCAGGTTGTGCAGAGCATAACGCGCCCCTGCCAAACCGCTGCGCACGCGTACTGAAACCTCCGCCTGCCGGTGGCAGCTCGGGCAAAGCGACACCAGGTTGCTGGGAGCGTTTGCCAGTGCAGGGTCAGTAAAAGTGCGGAAGGGTTTAACATGGTGGACGTGCAACTGAGCTTCGCTGAAGCTGCCGCCGCAAGCCCGGCAGCGGTTGGCATCCCGCAGTAGAATCTTTCGCCGGAGTACCTGCCAGCCAGGCCCGTAATCGTTCGGAGCAGCGTTCCAAAGGTCCTGCTCCTGTAATTGACGGATCAGTTCCTCACTGGGGGATAGCCAAAAGCCAACCGTATCCAGGTGTTTGGGCGGCAGGTCGATCGTACCGGTGCCGAGGGTCTCATTGGTGAACCAGCGAATCTTGCGGAAGGAATCCACGGTGATTCGCAGGCTGATCTCACCGAAATCCTTACGAAAGTTGTTGAACTCCTGGTGGTCATTGGACGTGTAGCGCTCGATCTCGGTGTTTAGGTTGGGGATTGTGTAGTAGTCCGCCTTGCTAAATTCAAGCTCGCAGATTCCCTTTTCGAGGTCGAGGGCTTTGACTTCATACGTTTCAGCTTCGTGCAGGTAGATCGCCTCAGGATGGACCAGCCAGGCAGCCGAGTCGCCATCGATCTCTCCTATTATTCTGGGGCCATCCGGAGTATTCAGGCGCAGGCTCACTATTTTGGCTGTCGTAGACCGCAGGGAGACATCCGCCCCTGGGTATTGGTCCGCGACCCAAAAATAACGCTCGCCCTGCTGATTGAGCAGGCCCTCTGCAGCCATGAGCTGTAAGAACGATTCAAGGAGTTCGATGGGGACCGCCCCAAAGTGCTCATCCTTAGAGAATGGCAGCTCAAATGCCGCGCATTTCAGGTGCTGCAGCAATATCGGCAAGTTATTGGGGTCGATGAGCGCGTTTTCAGGGTTATTGGCTGTAAGGTATTCACTGTGACGCGCAAGGTACTGATCCATAGCATCCGGCGCGGCAACCATCAGCGCCAGGGTGTCCTGCTGCTTGCGTCCTGCCCGGCCGGCGCGCTGACAAGTGGTGGCGATGGAACCAGGGTAACCGACGATGATCACGGACTCCAGATCGCCGATATCAATGCCTAATTCCAGAGCCGAAGTGGCGATGACTGTCCGCAGCTTACCGCTTTTGAGGTCGCGCTCGATTTCACGGCGTTCCTGTTTTAGGTAGCCGGACCGGTACCCGCGCACCAGAGACCTGTCCTGAAACCGCAGCTGGCCCAGCAGATAGGTCAGCAGCATCTCAACTGTTCGGCGTGTGCGGGCAAAGACCAGGGTTTGTTTACCGCTTTCAAGGAGTTTCTTGGCAAAGTTAACTGAGGTGAGCAGCGCGCTTCGACGCAGGCCTAGCTTTTCATCCACCAAAGGGGGGTTATAGACCAGGAAATGTTTGCGTCCATGCGGCGAGCCATCCACCAGAACAGGTTCCACAGGCGCTTCAATCAGAAGTTCTGCCAATTCCTGCGGGTTGCCGATGGTGGCGGAAGTGAGGACAAAGAGGGGATAGGAGCGGTAAAAATTGCAGATTCGTTTAAGCCTGCGGATCACGTTAGCGATGTGCGAACCAAAGACGCCGCGGTAGATATGCGCTTCATCCAGGACCACGAAACGCAGGCCGGCAAAAAAATCCCGCCAGGCGGTGTGATGCGGCAAAATGCCCTGATGCAGCATATCCGGATTGCTGAGAATGATCCTGGATTCTTTCCGCAGTTGGGCTCTTTGATTGGTGGGGGTGTCGCCATCGTAAATCGCAGCTTTGAAGCGGCTTGGGCCATCAGGCTGGGCTAGCAGGGTTTCCAGGTTCCTCAGCTGGTCCTGGGCCAGGGCTTTGGTTGGAAAGAGGTAGAGCGCCCTGGCGCTTGGGTCGCTTATCAGGGTGTTGAGAACCGGCAGGTCATAGCACAAGGTTTTGCCGCTTGCCGTGCCGGTAGCGATCACTAGATTCCTGCCGGAATGCAGGTGCTCCATGGCAACCACCTGGTGCAAATACGGCGCGCTGATCCCCCTTTGCTTCAAGGCGGCAACGACTCGGGGTGAAATCCAATTCGGGAATTCGCCAACCATTGCTTCAGCCGCGGGGGTGATATCCCAACAGCTTAGATTCTCAGCAAAATCCGGATCCTTCGACCAGGTTTGGAGTAAGTTTTCGATACTCATTTGTTCTATTGTACTTTTTTAAAGTCTTGATTTTGTCTTTCTCGCGTTGGCAACCAGTTGGTCCATGATCCAATAAGCCAGGCCGGTGGTGTGGGTCGCGAGCCAGTATTGGATCTTGGCCATGGTGCCAGGAACAATTACATATCGCCCCTTCGCGATGCCTTCAAGGATCTTCCTGGCCACAAGACTTACCGGAAGCGGTTTATCGCTGCCTGCCAAAATCTGGGTTTCAATGGGTTTGTATTGGGCTTCCCAATGTAGTTGCGGTGTTTCAGTATCCGGCGGAAAGACGACCGAAACCTTAATCCCCCTCGGCTTCATTTCAGCCCGTAATACGTCCGAAAAACCGCGGATGGCGAATTTGGAGGCGCCATAAGCGCTGTAACCGAAGGTTCCGATCACGCCTGCCAGCGAAGAAAGGTTCACGACGTGTCCGCTGCCCCGCGCCAAAAAACCTGGCAGCAATGCCTTGGTCACGGCTACCGTCCCGAGGAAGTTAGTTTCCATGCTGGACCTAAATACTTCCAGAGGCAGTTCTTCGACGTATCCCGGGTATGAGAACCCCGCGGAATTGATCAGGATATCCGGCAGGTTTATCCCCGAGATTATGTCCTGCAGGGCGCCTGTCAAGGCGTTCGCATCGGAGACATCCACCGGGATCAGGCGTACATCCGTGGGCCTTATCTCGAGCAATGAGGTTCTGGCGGCATCAAGCTTGGCCGGGTCTCTGGCAAGCAGGGTCACCTGGCTCCCCAATGCTTGCAGTTGGCGCGCTAATTCCAGGCCAATCCCGCTGGAGCCGCCAGTGATCAGAACTTTCTTTCCTTCAAAAAACTGTTCCTGCATCATCCGATTGGTGAAAAAGGTTTACTTGTACCGGTCGCGGATAGCTGGCACCAGGTATTGGTCAAAGGCGATATCCAGGTTGTAGTCCGGCTGCCAGCCCCAGTCCTGCCGGGCAGCGCTGTCGTCCAGGTCCGCCGGCCAGGTATCCACAATGCTTTGGCGGGCGTGGTCTGGTTCAAAACTAACCTGAAAATCGGGGAAATGTTTCGCGGTGATCCGGTAGATCTCTTCCGCGGTCAAGCTAAAGGACGTAACGTTGTAAACCGTTTGGGAGAGGCTGGCTTTATCGGCCTCAGCCAGGCGGGTCAGGCTTTTGACGGCATCGGGCATAACCATAAAGGGAAGTTTGGCATCCTCACGCACAAAGCTTTGGTATGGCAGGCCTTTGGCTGCGGCGTGCAGCATCTCTGGTCCAAAATCACTCGTGCCGCCTGTTGGGATGGTATCAGCGCTGATCAATCCCGGGAAGCGCAGGCAGCGGAAGTCCACCGGTGTTTTGGGCCCCTGATCTTTTGCCAGCTGGCGGTAGAAGTAGTTGTAATAGCGCCCGAGATGCTCGCAGTAGAGCTTATTGCAGCCATACATGGTGGTTGGCTCGAGGTATTCGCTCTCTTTTACTTTGCCGGCCAGGGCTTTCGTTGGCAGGTCAGGCAGGCCGTAGGCTGCGATGCTGCTGGGGTAAATGAATTTCACCGACTCGCCCTGCCAGTTGGATTGTTCCACGGCAAGGCGTAAAAGATTGAGAGTCCCCTCCACATTGATGCGGTGGGCGGTCTCAGGGTTGTATTCGGCTTTCGTGGAGAGGATGGATGCCAGGTGGTAGATCACGCGTACCTGGTGCTCTACAACCAGGCGGCCCAGGAGGATCTGATCCAGGATATCGCCCACAATCCAGGTTTTCACCATATCCCGCAGGCTTTTATCCAAAGGGTTCACATCCAGGGCAACGATGGCAGCATCCTGGGCAGCCAGGTATTTGATCAATCCATGACCGATCTCCCCATTGGCACCACTGATCAGAACAACCTCATCACGCATTATCTCTCCTTGACTTAATTGATTGGCACTTGGATATCTACCCGGCGGATATTCTTATTGCTTTTGGCAACAACCCGCAAAACGATCACGCTCATATCGTCCCGCGGGCGGCCGATGTCCTGGCTGATAGCCTGGGTGAGCAGGTAATCGGCCAGTTCACGCACGCTGGGCTCATCTTCTTCGTAAATGGCTTCCAGGTTAAGGTCCAAATCAAAGGGCTGCCCGCCCTGGGTCCCAGCTTTCAGGATGCCATCGGAACAAAAAACAAATGTAAGGCCGGGTTCAATTTGGAACTGAAAGACCCGCGGGTTTAATGCCAGGTCTGTATCGTCCTGTTCCATCCGCAGGTAATCCACGTTGTCTTCGCGGACCAATGCAACAGGGAGGTCATTGTTCTTGGTGATCACAAGGGTGCCGCTGGTCAGATCGCAGGAAAGGACCGATAGCGCCAGTTCAGCCTTGCCGGCGTGTTCGTTGTGTAAATTACCAAGCACGGCGCGCGTGGCCGCGCCATCGTGGATGCCTTCGCTGATGAGCGTCAGTAATTTGTGTACGCCCTTAAGCGCAACTGTCTTGGAGCGCCGGCCGTTGAGTTTGCCCTCGGCGAGGATGATGCTCATACCGCCATGCGGGCGTTCGATCACTTCTATCTTGTCGCCTTGCTCGCTGGACGAATAACGGTCCACCTTGGCGATAGCTGCTTGAATTTCCATAAACTGATTCTAATGCATGAAAATGGGTTTGGGCAGTTGCACCAATGAAAAGTTCTGGAACGAAACGCTAAAGTTATAATTGCCCAATGAACTCAGAACAAGATTTCACTCATCCCAGAACGCAGAAATTTTTTCAGCTAATTTGGATTTGCATTGCCTTATGCCTGATTTTCACTAGCTGCCGTCCTATTAATGTACCATCACCTGCCAGCACCTCCACACCTGAACAAATCCATGTACCGACAGTACCAACAGAACCGGTAGGACTAAAAATCTCCCAGATCCAAGGCGCTCAGCACCGCTCCCCCCTGGATGGCAAACCGGTTGAAAACGTGCTTGGTGTGGTTACGGCTTTGAAGGGCTCTGGTTTTTACATGCAAGACCCGGAACCCGATGTCGACCCCAAAACCTCGGAAGGCATCTTTGTGGTGATGCGTTCTTACAAGCGCCTAGGTGTGGGGGATTTGGTGCGCGTAGAAGTAGGCAAGGTTACCGAAGTGAACCCGGCCGGCGTTGGTGCGAACTCTTTGACCACAACCGTCCTGGAGGCCACTCAATTAAGCGTGCAGGCCAACAAACAAGCATTGCCCGAGCCCGTCGTTTTGGGAAAGGCCGGAAGAGCAATTCCCAACCAGATCATTGAAGATGATGTGCGCGGATACATGGGCCAGAATCGCGGCCTTTTTGACCCAGAGCAGGATGGCATCGACTTTTATGAGAGCCTGGAGGGCATGCGTGTAGAAGTGCGGGACGCCATCGCGGTCAGCAGCTCGAATGCCTACCGGGAAGTGACCATCGTTGCAGACCGAGGGGAGAATGCCGGGATATTTGCTTCCAGCGGCGCGATTGTACTGCGGCCGGATGATCCGAATCCGGAAAGGATCATTCTGGACGATGCTTTTATTCGCATGCCTGAGCTTCGGGTGGGCAGCAAGTTTACCCAGCCGATCATCGGGATCATCGAATATGCCTTTGGCAATTTCAAACTCTCACCCACTCAAAATATTATCTTTACAACTGCCGAGCCCTTGGAATTGCCTGATCTCGCCTCGCCCACGGACGATCTGATCAGCGTTGCTACCTACAATATTGAAAATCTCAGCCCGGAAAGGCATCCGCAGGAACACCAGGCGATCGCCTCACAAATTGTCAGCGAACTGGGCTCCCCTGACATCCTGGCCCTTCAGGAGATCCTGGATGATGATGGTGCGATCGATTCCGGCAGAACAGAAGCAGGGCAGAACATAGCCTTGCTGACCCAGGCTATCAGAGAAGCAGGCGGCCCGGACTATGCCGCGATGAATATTGATCCGATTGACAACCTGGACGGGGGTATCACCGGCGGTAACATTCGGTCTATCATTCTTTACCGTACAGACCGCGGACTGCGACCCTTGCCGGGCATTCCCGGCGATGCTCAAACGGACCCTCAGGTGACCGGCCAGGGAGCTGGCACACGCCTCGACCGCAACCCAGCCCGCCTGGGAAACCAATTGAGTTCATTCCGGGCCAGCCGTAAACCCCTGATCGCTGGGTTTACTTACAAGGGGCAAACCCTTTATGTTGTCTCAGTGCATTTTAAGTCCAAATCTGAGGACGGCCCCTTATTCGGTGATCAGCAGCCCCCTCAGCAAGTGACGGCAAGACAGCGGATTGGACAAGCTGAGGGGTTAGCCGCCTTCACAGAGAAATTATTAGCGGCCGACCCAAAGGCAAAACTGATTCTGGCCGGAGATTTTAATGACTTCCCCTGGGCCGAAAGCCTGGCTCCGCTCGCTCAAAGCGGCCTGTATAACCTGGCCCAGGAAGTCCCGGAAAACGAACGCTATTCCTATAATCATGAAGGAAACGCCCAAATGCTGGACCAGATTTGGGTGAGCCCGGCCCTGCGGCAAAACCTGACCTGGTTTCAGGTGATGCACCTGAATTCCCTGCAGATCGCCAGTATTCAGGCATCGGACCATGACCCGCTGCTGGCATATTTCAGTTTGGAACAGCCATGAAAATAAGCTTGATATTTTTCGCCGCGTCCCTGCTAATACTGAGTTCCTGCGCAAAAGTTCCCCAGTCAACGCGAATTGACACTCCACCGGCAGCGGTTGAGACCGAGGTTTCGGAAACAACACCGGAATTAAGTTCTACTGCTGCCCCGGAGGCCTCAGCGGATCAGAATGCTTGCGATCTCGTCGAGCTGATGCTGCCGACCCCGTGGAGCATCGACAAGGCAGAATACAGCGGTGCCGCGATTCATGCTGATTACCTCTACCTCTTGCCGCAATACCCCAGGCGGTTGGGGCGGGATGCCGGCGGGCAGCTGGGCAGGATCGCGCTAGGAGGGATAAAAGATAGTGTTAGCGGGAGCAGCGCCTTTAAGGCGAATGTTGAACCCGTGATTTTGGATGATGGCGGCCTGGCTGGCAAGATTCTTGGCTTCGAAGGTTTTGAAAGCATCAGTTTTAATGGCAGCCAGGTTTTTATGACGATAGAGAGCCGCAGGGCAACCGGGATGCGCGGCTACCTGGTTCAGGGCAGTTTGGATGAAGCTAAGGCAGAGATCAATCTGGATCCCGAAACCCTGATCGAACTCCCAGCGCAGAATAATTCATCGAATGCCAGTGACGAAGCCAGTTTCTTTTACAAAGGCAGCCTGTATACCATTTACGAGCAAAATGGTCCGGGTCAAAACCCAAACGCCTTCGCGAGGCAATTCCAACCGCCCTACCTGGACGCCGCGGAGGTTGAGATGACTTCCGTGAACTTCAGGATCACAGATGCGGCCGCAGATGAGCCTGAAAGTAAACTCTATCTCTTGAATTATTTTTTCCCTGGTGACACGCATCTGCTTCCAGCTCAGGGGTTAGTACCAGACATTGCGGATCCGAGAAATTTTGATCCTCAGGTTTCCTTCGCGCGGATATTGGAATTCAATATCCAGGGGGACAATTTGGAATACCAGCCAGGCCAGGATCGACGGATTAAAGAACCGATCGCTGGGGAAGCGTACAACTGGGAAGGTCTGGCATACTGGCCTGGTGAAGGTTTTTTCCTCGTAACCGACTCTTTTCCTAGAACCTTCCTTGGGTTCTGCCGCAATAAATAAGGTAAAATGTTTTTTGTTATCGAAATTACAATTGTTAACAAGATTCAATACCAATGTTCACTTTAACTTTGTATAATCATTGCGAGATGCATTATGCAGACCGTCACACCGGAGGGAAGTTTTGTCTGAAACGACAATAGAAACCAAACCAAAAGGGGTAAGCGGCCTGCATGGGCAGATGATCCGCGAACAGATCATTGGTTACCTCTTTGTTACTCCAGCAGTTCTCATCATCCTCATCTTTGGCCTATTCCCCATAGGTTATTCCCTTTACATGAGCACCTTCAACTGGAGCATCCGCAAGGGCGCTTTTGTTGGCGCTAAAAATTACCTGACTATTTTTGGCTCCTGGGAGAATCTGCTGATCACGCTGGCGGGGATTGGGTTACTGGTCCTCGCTTTTTGGGTCTGGGGAAATGCCTTTAAGAGCTTAAGTAAAGGCGCGATGATCGCCAAGATTCTGGCTGCAGTGCTGCTGATCATCTCCGGCGTAGTCTTCCTGACGGGTTGGGGGCGGATGTGGGACACGGGTAACACTGCCTACCTTAAGTCGCTCATCGTTACGGTTTATTACGCGCTTGGCACTGTGCCAGCCGAGATCATTCTGGGGATGATCTTGGCTTTTATTTTGTATCAGGACATTATTGGCAAGGAATTTTTCAGGATGATCTACTTTCTGCCGTATGTAACCCCTTCGGTGACTACGGCAGTCGTTTTCCAATTGATCTTCTCCTCCCGGGAGACATCTTTCGCCAACACCTTGATCGGCTGGTTTGGCATGGACCCCTTGCGCTGGCGCTTTGAACCTCGTCCGGTGACCCAATTGCTCGGTCTGGACCTCAGCGGCTTCCTGGCAGGGCCAAGCCTGGCGCTGGTCTCGATCATCATCTACGGTATCTGGTCCTTTGTTGGCTATAACACGATCATCTTCCTGGCAGGTTTGGGTAATGTTCCCAAGGAGACCTACGAGGCAGCGGATATTGATGGCGCCACAACCTGGCAGAAGTTCACCAGCATTACCGTGCCCTTGCTTTCTCCGGTAACCTTTTACCTGACCCTGATCGCGTTCATCGGCACATTTAAGGCATTCAACCATATT
>DHPL01000042.1:26995-33283 GCA_002407905.1 Anaerolineaceae bacterium UBA5365 | reverse complement strand
TAAGGCATTCAACCATATTTACGTGATGCGCACACCCAGCGCGCAGGATTCGGTGATCACGACCAGCCTTCTTATCTTCGACCGTTTCTATAAGGCCAATCAATTCGGTGTGGCCACATCGCAAGCCATTGTTTTATTTGTTGTGATTTTGGGCTTAACCTTCGCTCAGAACAAGCTTATGGGAGAGAGGGTCTTTTATGGATAAAGCCCTGAGTGTCAGCACGCCTAAAAAGAAAGTAAAAGTTTATGCCGTTGGACAAAAGCAGGGCATCGGTTTTCTGGGAAAACTGATCCTTTACCTCATCCTGATCCTTGGCGCTTTCATCTTCATCTTTCCCTTCTTCTGGATGGTATCCACATCGCTGATGACCCTTGGGGAGACGATCACCCGGGTACTGGTACCGCGGGTTCCGCAGTGGACCAACTTTGCCGAGGCGATCCGCCAGGGCAATTTTGGAAAGTATTTCACCAATAGCATCCTGATTACGCTGGGTACCATGGCCGGTTTGCTCTTCACATCCATTCTGGCCGGTTACGCTTTTGGGCGCATCGAATTTAAAGGCAAGAACATTCTCTTTGCCATTCTGCTCTCGACGATGATGATCCCCGAGTCCGTCACGCTTATTCCGAATTACATGCTTATTCGGGGCGATATCATTCCGATGCCGGGCCCGGGTGGGTCCTGGCTGAATACTTATTGGGCCCTAACGGTTCCGTTTATGGCCAACGCGTTCAGCATTTTTCTCTTGCGCCAGTTTTTTGCACAGGTGCCCAAGGAATTATGGGACGCAGCCCGGATTGATGGGGCGGACCACTTCCGTTTCCTGATTCAGGTGGTGTTGCCAATCTCCAAGGCGCCGATCATGACCGTTCTGCTCTTCGCGTTTACCGGTGCCTGGAACGCTTTTCAGTGGCCGCTGCTGGTTACCACGCGGGATACCTGGCGGCCGATCATGGTTGGTTTGTGGAACTTTGTGAACGAAGCCGGGCCGCAAACTCATCTGCTGATGGCCGGTGCTGTGATCACCTTGATTCCGATCCTGATCATGTACTTCCTGACCCAAAAACAGTTTACACAGGGCATTGCCACTACTGGATTGAAGGGTTAGGATTTATTCATGGATATTGCGGGGTATGAAGCAACTCCGATATCAACATTCAACCGTTCAAAATGGAGGTTTTGACAAATGAAGAGAAAGTCCTTTGCTTTTCTTGCAGTCGTCATGATTGCAGCCATGGTACTGGGTGCTTGCACAACCCCAACCCCGGCACCTGCTCCGGTGGAGCCGCCTGCGGCCCCCGCCGAACCCACCGCGGCCCCTGCTGAGCCCACTGCTGCTCCCGCAGAGCCCGCTGCCCCAACTGCCGAGCCCGCCGCTCCAGTTGAGCCCGCACCCGAAGCCGTCGATTGGACTGCTGTAACCCCCGCCAAGGAAATCGTCTTCTGGCACCAGCACACTGGCGAAGCACGCGAAGCCGCGATGAAACAAATCGTTGACGACTTCAATGCCACCAATGAATACGGCATCACCCTCACGGCCGAATACGCCGGCGGTTATGGCGACATCTTCACCAAGATGCTCCCCATCCTGAATACTGCTGATGTACCGGACATCGTGGTGGGCTATCAGAATCAAATCGCTACCTACCAGCTGGCCGATTCGATGTTCGACATGAACACCGTGATCGATGACCCCGTATACGGTATGCCCAAGGCTGACCAGGAAGACTTCTTCCCCGGTTTCTTCGCCCAGGACGTTTACCCGCTTTACGGCAACCAGCGCTTAGGCCTGGCCCCCAACCGCTCAGCCGAAGTGATGTACTACAACCTGGATTGGCTGAAGGAACTTGGCTACGAAGCACCTCCCACCACTCCTGAAGAGTTCAAGGAAATGGCTTGCAAGGCTGCCAGCACCCCCTTCAGCAAGGCTAAGGCCGAAGGATCGATTGGTTACGAGCTGAGCATCGATACCAGCCGCTTCGCTTCCTGGACCTATGCCTTTGGCGGCGACATCTATGATGGCACCACCAACCAGTTCACCACCGACAGCGAAGGCGCTGTTGCTGCCTGGACTTACCTCCAGGACCTCTTCAAAGAAGGCTGCGCCCGCCTGGTTACTGAAGCCTACGGCGATCAGACCAACTTTGGCAATGGCACCCTGCTCTTCGCAGTGGGTTCTTCCTCCGGTCTGCCCTACTACGGCGATGCCGTTAGCGAAGGCGCAGACTTCGAGTGGTCCGTGGCCCCGATCCCGCACACCACACCCGATCCTGTGATCGACGTCTACGGTGCTTCGGTTTCCATCCCCAAGAGCACTCCGGAACGCCAACTGGCTGCCTGGATCTTCCTCAAGTACTACACGTCCCCCGATGTTCAGGCTCTCTGGGCCTCCGCTTCCGGTTACTTCCCGGTGCGCCAGAGCGTTGCTGAGAAGATGGCCGATTACATGGCCGAGAACCCCACCTTCAAGACCGCCTACGACCTTCTGCCGTACGGCTACTTTGAACCTGCTGTTCCTGGCTACGACTTCGTCCGCGATGAAATCGAACTGACCATGGCTGCCATCGTGGATGACACGACCGCCGACGTCAAGGGCGAGCTGACCGCACTGAACGAAAAGGCCAACCAGATCCTCGCCGAACAACTGGAACAGCTCCAGTAAATCGGTAAGAACTATCTTAGAAAAGGCTCCGGCTGTAGACAAGCCGGAGCCTTTTATGTATACTTTTCTTACCGGGGATGCCAGGTCTCGACGGGGGAGGCTGGTTCCGGATTGCGAGCTGGGAGGTACCGACCCCATAAAATCAGTACAAAAAACAAGTGCCAACAATCGCACTTCCTACGCTGCTCTTCCCCTCGCTGCATAAGCGTTGAGAGATCAGCAATCGCCCCCCTAATCCGGGGCGACGCTCCCAGGGACCGTTTACCTGGTCGGAACCTGCAAGAGCGTCATAAAAGCCAGGTTGCTCCCTGCTGAGCCGCTAAGCAGGGCTAAGCGGGCCCTCGGGCCTAAGCGGATCGGCGTTTTACAGTTTGGTTGATCAACCTGTCTGGCGCTAAGAATGAATGATCAACTACGCTCGTAGAGGTTCGAGAGCCTATTCTTTCGGACGCGGGTTCGACTCCCGCCATCTCCACTAAGACTGCCAGGCAACTGGCAGTCTGGCTTTAAGCAGCCAATTCCAGCAAAGCCGCTTCGTCCAGGATTGGGATACCCAGTGCCTGAGCTTTGGCAAACTTGGAGCCTGCTTCTGCTCCCAGCACCAGGTAGGAAGTCTTCTTGCTGACGGAACCCGTCACGCTGCCCCCCTTGCTAAGGATGAACGCTTCAGCATCGCTCCGGCTTAAGGTTGGCAGCGTGCCGGTGATCACGAAGGTGAGACCATTCAGAGGCAGATTGGATTTGTCCTGAGGCGCTTCTGCAACCGGCCAAATACCCAGGTCACGAAAATCAGCGATCAATTGCTGATTGCCTGCCTGGGCGAACCAATCCACGATCTCATTCGCGGTGTTTGGGCCAACACCTTCAACGCCTTGAAGTTCATCATGTGTGGCGCGGCTAAGGGCGTCCAAATCCCGGAAGTGTTCAGTAAGTTTTCGGGCGCCAACATCGCCGATTGAGCGGATACCCAAACCGATGATCAGCCGTTCCAAGGGCTGCAGGCGGGAAGCCTCGATGGCTGCCAATAAATTATCGGTCTTTTTCTTGCCAAATTTATCCAGCTTCAAAAGGTCGTCCGCCTTTAACCGGTACAGATCCGCCGCAGAGTGCACCAGACCTGCGTCCACCAATTGCTGCACAATCTGAGCTCCCAAACCCTCGATTTCCATTGCGGAGCGAGAAGCAAAATGCTCCAGGTTGCGGGAAAGTTGTTCCGGGCAGGCAGAGTTGACACAATAATAGGCCACTTCTCCGGGCACTTTTTCAACTTCTGAGCCGCAGGAGGGGCAGTGAGCGGGAACCTCATAGGGCACTTCGCTGCCGTCGCGCTTCTGCGGTAATGAGGCCAGGATATAGGGGATCACCTCGCCGGCACGTTTGACCAAAACATGGTCGCCTACTCGGATGTCCTTATCCTGGATAAAGTCGTAGTTATGCAAGGTGGCCTGTTTGACGATCACCCCCCCAATATTCACTGGTTGGAGGATCGCCAGTGGAGTAAGCACACCCGTGCGGCCCACATTCGTGCGAATTTCGGTGAGAACAGTCTCTACTTCCTGGCCGGGATATTTGAAAGCCAGCGCGCCGCGTGGGTCTTTACCCACAAAACCCAGGCTGCGGGAAAGCGCCAGGTCATTCAGTTTGATCACGATGCCGTCTGCTTCGTACGGCCATCCGTGCCTGTTCAACCCCTCATCTTCGCAAATCTGGACCGCCTGGTCGATGTTCTGCGCCAGCCAGCGTTTTGGATTGACTGGAAAACCCCATCCCTCCAGCCAATTCAGCAACTTTGCCTGTGTTTCCGGGGGGGTATCCGATGATTCCAGTACCTGGTAGACGTATAAACGCAGAGGACGCCTGGCGGTGATAGCTGGGTCCAACTGGCGCAGGGAGCCTGCCGCGGTATTGCGTGGGTTGAGGTAGGTACGTTCGCCCTGGGATTCAAGATCTTCATTAAGGCGCTCAAAATCAGCTTTGGTAATGAATACCTCTCCCCGCACAACCAGCCGTTCAGGGGGTAACCCGTCACCTCGGACCGGAATGCGCATAGGTAAGGTACGTAAGGTGCGTAAGTTCTCAGTGATGTCCTCACCAACTGTTCCATCGCCGCGGGTTGCTCCGAGTACAAAACGGCCACGCTCATAAGTCAAGATAACAGATAGACCATCCAGTTTGGGCTCTAAAAGATATTGAGCGTCAGCAACCCGCGGATCCAGGCGCAGGATGCGCTGGTACCAATCGCGGGTCTCCTGTGCGCCAAAACCATTTGCCAGGCTGAAGATGGGGGCAGGATGGACCACCTTGCGGAAGCGGTCTGAAATCACAGCTCCAACGCGCTGGGTTGGAGAATCCGGCGTGATCCAATCCGGGTGCTGGGCTTCGATCTGCTTCAAACGGTTAAAAAGCTGGTCGTAGGCAGCGTCGCTGATCTCCGGTTGATCCAGGGTGTTATAGAGGTAATTGTGGTAATTAATCTGCTCGCGCAGTGCGGATAATTCCTGTTTTAGGGTATCGTCTGTCATCTTACCTCCGGGTACCTGAATTATAACCATCCAGATTCGGAGTTGCCACCATAGGAGGATTAAAAGAAAATGTCCCCGGTGGGAGTCGAACCCACATGACTGGCTTCGGAGGCCAGTGCCTTATCCATTAGGCCACGGGAACAAGTTGGGCTATTATACCCATTTCCGGCGGGCTGAAGCACTTAAATGCGCCTGTCCATGCGCAGTTTGGCTGCCAGGTCTTGCATCCCGTGAGCGTCTGCCGGGTTGCGCGGCAGCCAGTAGTCCGCGCCGTCGTCCGCGGTGCGGGGCATGATGTGGAAATGCAGGTGGAACACACTTTGTTGTCCCAGTTCGCCGCAAGTGTTAAAGACCTGGAAGTCGTGTGCCAGGCCGATCGATTCAAAATGCCTGATGATTGCCTTCGTCACTTTGGCCAGGTGCGCAAGGTCCTCATCCGGGGTATCCCGAATATCCTGATAATGCGCTTTGGGAATGACTAAAGTTTTACCGTGCGTAGCCTGGTTGATATCCAGAAAAGCCAGGCAGAGCTCGTCCTCGAAAATCCTTGCAGCCGGTGCCTGGCCGGCGACGATCTTGCAGAATATACAATCGGATTCCATCTACTCCTCCGTTTGGAAAATGAGTTTGGTACGGGTAATCGCTGCCTTAGCTGGATCGATACCGCAGTAGTCGAGCAGCTCATCCGGGCGGCCGCTTTCCTGGGGAATGGAACGCAAACGAATATTAAACCCGCGATCCGCTGCCCATTCGAATGCCTCGACCCAAGGACGCATATCCATTACCTTGTTCCGCCGGTTAACCATTATCTTTTCCTGCTGTAAGGCGCTTGCCAGCACAACTTGGGCTTCCGCGCAGGACTCCGGGGGTAAAGTAACCTGGTACTCCGCGGCGCGCAGGTCGGCCTGCAAACTGGGCATGGCGTTATCCACGATCCGTACGTCCGTCACAGGAAGTTCGGCTGGCAAGGCCGCGATTAGGGCAGCTTTGATCGCATCAGTTTCCATTTGAACATTAAGCCAAAAATCCATTTTCTCCGCAAGCCCTTCCATTCCCAGCGGCAAGGCGCTCGCCAGATTGAGGCGGACTTTCGGCTTAAAACC
>DHPL01000042.1:23791-26844 GCA_002407905.1 Anaerolineaceae bacterium UBA5365 | reverse complement strand
AGGTCGATATGCCCGATATACCGCAGGGAGCCAATTTTCTGATACGTTACCCGGACACGCGTGATAAGTTCAGTGCTCATGGACAGCCCCAATAGTATTCGTTGGCAAGCGGCTGGACCTCGGAAAAGGCATCCAGAATACCGCAGTGAAAACAGCCATCCCGGCAGTCGTCCCGGGTTTGACCCCGTTGACTCATCAGCCAATCTGCCCGCAGGAACTGCTTGTTCACACCGATATCGATGTGGTCCCAGGGGAGGACCTCGTCCAGATCCCTGGACCGGTGGGCGTAGAATGCGGGGTCAATGCCCACTGACTCAAACGCTTTTTGCCAGGCATCAATATTGAAGTGTTCGTTCCAGGCATCGAACTTTGCCCCATTCCGCCAGGCTGCATGGATCACCTGACCTAAGCTGCGATCCCCGCGGGAGAGCCAGGATTCAAGCAAGGTTGAATCCGAGTGGTTGTAGGAAAGTTTAATTCCTGTCTTTCGGAGGGCATCTTTGAGGGCATTGATCTTATCCATCAGGCTCGCGCTGCTGTCTGTGGCAGCCCATTGGAATGGTGTGTGCGGTTTGGGGATGAAAGAGCCAACTCCCAAATGCACGCTAATCCGCTTACCCCGGGCCTGCCAACCGATCCTCTGGATCTTTTTACCCAGTTCTGCGATTGCGAGAACATCGTCCATCGTTTCTCCCGGTAACCCGATCATGAAATAGAGTTTCAGACTAAGCCAGCCGCGCTCAAAGACTTGTCTCGCAGTCTCGAGTAATTCCGCCTCGTCCAATTCTTTGTTGATTACCGCCCGCATTCGGGGAGTGGCTGCCTCTGGCGCAAGGGTGAAACCTCCGCCGGGGCGCAGGGTTTGCAGGCGCTGCATCAGGTCAACCGAAAATGAGGCGATCCGTAAGGAAGGCAGGCTTACCTGAACCCGGCGCTCCTTGAAGCGTTCATAAACTGCATCCACGATCTGGATGATCTGCGTATGGTCGGAAGAGGAGAGTGAAAGCAGGCCTACCTGTTGATATCCGGTTGCCTGCAAGCCGGCTTCCATGGCATCCACAATTTCGGCCACCGGCCGCTGCCTTACTGGCCGATTGACAACGCCGGCATGGCAAAAACGGCAGCCCCGGGTGCAGCCGCGCATGATCTCAATGGCGATGCGATCATGAACGATACCAACATTCGGCACCAAAAAACGGGTAACCGGCGGAGGAAGTTGAGCAACTATGCGTTTTCTGACCCGCTTAGGTGCGATGGAGCTCGTGGGAGAGATGGAGGCAATGCGGCCATCCTCCTGGTAGGCCACCTCGTAAAACTCTGGAACATAGACGCCCTGGATCTCACTCAAGCTCTCAAGGAGCGAACCACGTTCTCCACCGGATTTTTTCCAGGCTCGATAAGCCTCAGCAATCTCAATAAACACCTCTTCCCCTTCGCCGATCACAAAAGCATCTATGAAGTCTGCCATCGTTTCGGGGTTGAAACATGCCTGTCCACCCGCGATCACCAGCGGGTGGGCTTTAGTACGCTCGCGGGAGTAAAGCGGAATGCCGGCCAGGTCCAAAAGGTTCAGTGCATTGGTATATATCGATTCATAGGGCAAGGTAATGCCCAGGATATCAAATTCCCGAATCGGGCGTTTGTTCTCCAGGCTGAAGAGCGGCAGACCGGCTGAACGCATGGCGGCCTCCATGTCCAGCCAGGGAGAGAAGACGCGCTCAGCGGCAATGCCCTCTGCCTGGTTCAGCAGATCGTACAAAATAGCCAGGCCTAAATTGGGCTGTCCCAAATCGTAGATATCCGGAAAGGCCAAAGCGATATGCAGGTCAACTGAATCCCAGGCTTTGACGGTCTGGTTGTACTCTCCGCCCACATAGCGTCCGGGTTTTTCTACTCGATAGAGCAGCTGCTCAATTTCGTTGGGTAATTGCATCTTAATAATGCTCGATTTCAATCCGGGTGATCATGACACCCGGCGTGGTTTGGCAAATTTGATCTTCAAGTAGGGCCAGGCGGCTTTCCATAACGCGGCTATCGGAAGAAACTGCAGCCAACTGCACCATGCTTTCCTGCCAAAGGTCCTGGCTGCCCACTTCGGCAAAGGCATAGTTGAGTTTGCGGACGGCAGTCTCCAGCCGGGCGAGGAGACTGCGCTTGGCCTTCAGTGAACGGGTGCCGGGCAAATGCAAGTGAATGGTAATTAGCGCAAACGCCACTAGCCAAGCACCTCATCAGCAGCTTTTACAGTGTTGATCAGGCTCCCAATCCCATCAATGTGGATCGAAACCGTATCGCCGGCCTCCAGTGGGCCTACGCCGGAAGGTGTGCCGCTTAAAATCACATCGCCAGGATTTAGCGTCATCACTGAGGAGATAAACACCACCAATTGCAATGGGTCGAAGAGCATATCCCGGGTGGAGGCCATCTGGCGCAGAGAATTGTTCACATGGCAGGTAATCAAGGCGTCCGAGGCATCCAGTTCGGTTTCGATCCAGGGGCCAAAGGGGCAGAAGGTATCAAAACCTTTGGCGCGCGTCCATTGGCCGTCGCTTGCCTGCAGGTCTCTGGCTGTTACATCGTTTGCGATGCTATAGCCGAATATTGCCTCTCTTGCCGCGCTGAGGTCGAGGTATCGGCCGCGTTTGCCGATGATGATCGCTAGTTCAGCCTCGTGCTCCACGCGCTTTGAGATCGGGGGCACAACGATCGGCTGCCCATTGGTGATCATCGAAGAGGGGGGCTTGAGGAAAAGCAAAGGAAGCTGCGGCGATTCGCTGCCCATTTCTCGGATGTGATCAGTGTAATTCAGCCCAACGCCAATTACCTTGCTGGGCTGGCAAGGCAGCAATAATTCCACCTCATCCAGGCTGAATTCCGGGTCGAAACGCCGGTATTCACCAAAGATATCCCCCTGGATCACACCAACTTTGTCGATGTCCAGCCAGCCGTATTGGGGGCCTTGAGGGCGCGTGCGAAAGCGAACAATTTTCATGTATAATAACTGCTCCGGGCGGGTAGCTCAGTTGGTTAGAGCGCATCTTTTACACAGATGA
>DHPL01000042.1:22662-23684 GCA_002407905.1 Anaerolineaceae bacterium UBA5365 | reverse complement strand
TGAGGTCGCAGGTTCGAGCCCTGTCCTGCCCATTTTTCCAAGATTATAACGGTTCAACCCGTAAATCCCCAATCTCTATTTCCCCAGCCTGGATCATCGCGTCGATGGCTTCGTCGCGGTCTTCCTTTGCTTCGGGCGCCTCAGCAGGACCCCTCCGGCAATAGCTCTGATATTGGCAATACCGGCATTTTCGCAGGTCATCAGTGGCCTGAAAACCTTCAGGAGATAGGTTTTTGATCTGGGCGGTCAGTTCCATAAACCAGGCCAGGTCCGCTGCGTAGAGATCCTGGTTGTAGATAAATCGGAAGGAACTTTCTGGGAAATTGAGCTCCCAGAAGGTCATTTCGAGATTGGAATATTCCGTTTGCCACTCTTGAAGGTGAGCGGCCATCACTAGCGGAAAAAGCCGTTTTTGCGCGCTCTCGCGGATGCGCCTGAAATTCGGCCGGCGGCTCGAGCTCTTCCAATCAATGATCAGCACTTTCCCTGATTCTTGCCCCACCAGGTCGTAGATCGCGGTGGCGGGAACTCCTCCCAGGGTCTGATCGATTCTGAGCTCAGCCCGGTATGTGTCGGACTCCGAAAGAGGGAAGGCATCCATCACCTGTCTCAGCCAAACTTCGGTAAGTTCACCATGCAGAAGGGCATTGTTGAGCAGAGAAAGAGGGTCAAGCCCTTCAAAATATCCCCGAATGAGACGGTGGATAGTATCACCGGCTTTGCGTTCCGCTTCAAAACCTTGCGCCTCAAGTGTGAAAGGCGCGGGCCAGGGCATACGCTCCAGATATCGCAATTTAAAGCGTAGGGCGCAATCCATAAAATTTTGCAGATTACTTTGGCTGAAAACAAAATTGTCCGGTAACTTATCCATCCCCTTGCTCCAAAAAATCCCGTAAGTGCAGAAAAGCTTTGGCCGGTCCGGCCCTGCGGATCTTGCCGGTGTTCCATGTGAGGGTCAGTGAGCGTTTAGCCCGGGTGATGCCAACATAAAGCAAGCGCAGCCTTTCCCGGGCGATCTGATG
>DHPL01000042.1:16797-22490 GCA_002407905.1 Anaerolineaceae bacterium UBA5365 | reverse complement strand
TCATCCAGTTCTCCAAGCATCTCGGCTTCCAGGTTGCGCTGTCCCTCAAGGAAGTACCTTTCTGCCTGGTACGATTCGGAATCTGAACCCGATGGAAAGTCGTAATCGTTGATAGAGGTAAGGAAAACCTTATCCCACTCCAGCCCCTTGCTCTTGTGCAATGTGGCTACAGTAACCTGACCGCGATGTTCCTCGGGGTCGTAGCCATCCTCATTCTCCGAAAAAGCAAAGAAACGCCTCTGGTTCCTGGCAATGCGGATCAGTTCGCCATTCAGGTCCATTGGGGTCCACTCTGGATGGGCTTGGGCGAGGTCGCGTAGTAATCCAGCCAGACGGTAAACTGTGGCGACTTCGTAGGGGTCCAGATCCAAATCCTGGCCAATCGTCAGCATCAGCTGGTCCAGAGGCAATTGTCGGGCCAAATGCCAGCGGCGAATGGTGGCTTTGAAGTTGATCAGGGCTGTTATCGTATCCTCATCCTGCTGATTCTTTGATAAGTCGAGCAGGTAGTCATCTTCTCCAATTGGGTACAAAAAGCGCTCGGGTTTGGAACAGGCAGCAATCAGAGCACTGCGGCGCATGTTCTCAGCACGCGTTTCCAAAGGCGCGTTACGATGGTATACCTCGAAGGCGCGGGAAAGGGCCTTGGCATTACCCGGGTTGAAGATGCTTACCAGGATGTTGGCCAATGCTCCGGCAGAGAGCCGGGTAACGCGCGGCAGATTCAACAGCCCTTCCGATACCGTTGTGCCTGCGTCGCGAAAGGCATTGGCAAATTGGGCTACACGGTCGTTGTAATAGGCCAGAACGGCTACCGTGGAATCTGGATACTGTCTCAACCAATCCTGGGCAGACTTAACTACATAATCCAACTCCTCGGCAGGCTCAAAACGCTGGTCATGCAGCACAATGCCATCTCCCAGCAGACTTGGGTTGAGCTGAGGGTCATCTTCCTCGGTTGGCAGAATTAAGGGTAAGTCCAGGGCATCCCGCACTTCACGGATAGGGTGGGCTTCCCGGGCCCAACGGTTCAACTCATTTGCCAGGTCGATGATCGGCGGAGCAGAGCGACCGGATTCAGGCAGGTCTTCTTTCCGCGTTTCAGGGTGGCCAACAAAACGTTTGAGCAGGTTTGGATCCGCGGTGGTGAACGATTCATAAATGGCTTGATTGGGGTCGCCCACGCGCACCCAATTGCCTTGCTTGCCTACCAATTTACGCAAGATGGATTCCTGGAGTTTGCTGGAGTCCTGGGCTTCATCTTCCAGAATGATCGGCCAGCGATACTGCAGTAAACTCACCAGGCTGGGGTCCGCAGCCAGGCTGGAATGGGCATACCGGATAAGATCATCAAAATCGACAGCCCCACGGTAGGCAAGCGCTGCCTGGTATGCCTGATACACCTTTTGCATGTATTGGATGATCTCGCTGGCCAGGCTGAAGTCGCTGATCATCTCGCTAAGTACCGCCGTTGAGAGCAGATTATCCTTGGCTGTCTTGATGTAAGCCCGTGACATCGAGTGGATGAGCGCAGGGAGACTTTCTTTCAGGACCGTATCCCGGCGGGTAGCGGATAGGCTGGGATCGAGCAGGTTTTCAAAAATTTGCGGATGAGCCTCCTCGGCCTGGGCGATGGCATCATCCAGGATGCTCTCAGCCTCTTTCTCATCAATGATATTAAAGTCTTCCGCAAGTCCAACCAATTCAGGCCGTTCGTGGATGATATCGTTGGCCAGTCCATGCAATGTGCGAACCCGGTAACCAATGTCCGGCAACAAGCCGTAGCCTTGCAGCAATTGGCCGATTCTGGCGCTAAAGTTATCCGCGGCAGAATTGGAGAAGGTAACAACTAAAACTTCCTGGTCCGGGGCCAGGTTCCCTGCCAGAATGAGCTGGGCGGCAAGGCGTGAGAGCGTCCAGGTTTTGCCGCTGCCCGGCACCGCTGAAATACCCATCAAGCCTTGGCGGTAGGTCAGAATGCGGGCCTGCGCCCGGCGTAAACGTTCCTCAGGCACGTTCGCCCTCCCGGCTGTGTTTAAGCACAGACTGTAAGAGCCTCAGCATCATGCCCCGTTCCTCATTGCCGGTCTCGCTGTACTGGCTGTGGCAAAGGATTACTTCCTGCTTACAGCGGCGCAGGAGTCCTTTGACAAGCCTGTCCAGGTTTGCCTGGCTTAGGTTTAGTTCGTCCTGGCTGGTCCACGGCCGGCCCACAGGCCAGTTTCGGCTAAGTACATAGGGGTGGGTTAGCGGTTGTTCCAGGCGCTGATACCACTGGCTGGAGGCAATCCCCAACCAGAATTGGTAATCCACGGGGGCGTTGCGCATCAGGAACGTGGTTGCCGGCAGCAAAAGAACCTTGCCTGACTCAAGCTGCCACTGACCAGGGTTCAAACCAAAAATCAGACCTTGCAAGCTAGCCTGGATGAAGGCCTTACCTGCTCCTCCCAAATCGGCAGTTGCAGGCAATCCATCGTTGAATCGGCGGATCGAATCGATCAGGCTGTTGGTCTTCGCCCCCAAATCAGGGTCTTCGTGGAAGCTAAACCCTGGCCTGGAGAGCAGGCTATTAAAAATGCCTGAGAAAAATGCACGCAAATCCGGGAGGTTTTGCCATCCCTGGAGCCAATCCAGGAGTTCTGTGATTGATTGCTGCGTCTGTTCAGGAAGATCACTTCCCTGAATTGAAAGTTTGAAGTAGCCACTCTCGTCTTTCCCCATGTTCTCAGCCAGGCTTTGGGCTCGTACGATGTCCAGGTCGTCAATAAAGAAAGCCAGGGCGTTTGCCAAATGCCATTTATCCAGGGGCAGATTCCAGGCCGGGTAAGCCATGACAGCCAGAGTGGTCAAGTTACGCAATGCCGGGTCGCTGAGACCAGGCGCGGATGGGCGCAGGGTCTGTACCTGAATGCCATCTGTGTTTAACCGGGTCTCAAGGGCGAAACGCAAGACATCTGAAACAAAGGGTGAGAGGACCGCAATTTTCTCCGGAGCGTTGCCATCCGAAACAAGCTGGCGGATCTCCAGGGCAACACCATCCAATAGTTCGGTAAAGAAACGGTACTTCCCGGGCAGCAGTCTGAGGCAATTGAACTTAGAACCATGACCCGTCAGCTTTGTTGGAGCTCCGCGCCAGTTCTCTGCCAGTTTCATCACTTTCTGGAAACATGGCAGGCTATTGATTGGAAGCATCAACGCTTCCTGGGAGGAAACTTCTTTCCTCAATCGGCTGGCAGAGACGGGATCAGCAGAAAGAAAACTGCGCAAGCCGCCCTCTTCATCGTACAGCAGGAGGGCTTCTTCAAGATCTGGCAGCCAATCCAGGATGAAATCGTGGAAAACCGGCGGATCCTCCTCAACGTTATCGTAGAGGAGTACTTGGTAGCGTTTGCGCAGATATTGACGGAAAATGGGCAATTTTCGCAGCACCTGGTCAAACAATTCCACCTGCAAGGAGAAGTCCACCAGCCCTTGGGAGAGACAATGCCTTCTGAATTGGCTCACCGCGTCCTGAACATCGTCGTAAACCTGCAATTGGGCAGGTTCTCCCGTCCAGGCAGCTTTAAGGCGCGGGCCGATTTCTGTGTGGTCAAAACCGACCAGAGCGGCTTTATTTAAGTTATCGAGGAGCTGAGCGTATAAACGGTGCGGTGCCAAAGTGATCGTGGCGAAGCGGCCCGTATCCAGGAGGGGCGCGACCAACTGGCCCATCGTGTACTGAGCTGCGTCCACCGTAAGGAAAATCGGCTCAGCCTGAGGCTGGTCAAAGCCTGCCAGGGGCATGACTTCCGGCCAAAAAAGGCTGAGCATCTGCCGGCTTAGACCGCTGATGGTCTGTAGCTCCAGTCTTTGGCGTGCGCCAAATGGGAGGGTCTGAACTAGATGGGAATACGGTCCCCAGAGGGTACGCTGTGGGGTAAGCACCAGAAAGCGTTCGGCTTCGTGTTTCTGAAGCCTTTGCGCAAGCCAGGCTACAGCCGTGCTGGTTTTACCGCTGCCGGCTGGACCCTGCAGCCAGGTTTTGCGGCCATCCAGGCCCTGGAGAATTGCATTTTGCGCAGTATTCAAATGAAAATCCTGACAGTTTGCTGACATTGGTCTGATTATAGCCCGTGCAAGCCACTAACGCGGTTTTAAGTGGGTGCTTGGGTATAATCAGTGCGGTCAGTTACAAAGGAGCGCAAACGCATGGCATCATCTCTCTCACCCTTTTTTAATGCCGCTGGCGTAGCCATTCTGGGGGCATCCAGCAACCCCAAAAAGTTGTCTTACGGCATATTGGAAAACATGCTCAAGTACGGATACACAGGCAAGGTTTACCCGGTGAATCCGAATGCTCAGGAGATCATGGGGCAGAAGTGCTACCCGGATATTGCTTCCGTGCCGGACCCGGTAGAGCTGGCTGTGATCGTCTTGCCCGTGACCATGATCCTGGAAACCCTGGAGGCTTGCGGTCAGCGCGGCGTAAAAGCCGTGGTGATCATCACGGGTGGTTTTAGAGAAGTTGGTGCGGATGGGGCGGAACTTGAGCGCAAAAGCCTGGAGATTGTACGTCGGTACGGCATGCGCGCCGTAGGGCCGAACTGCGTTGGCACAATGGACTGCCGCACCGGCTTGAACTCGACGTTTATCCGCGGAATGCCGGTGCCCGGACCGATTGCTTTTGTTTCCCAAAGCGGGGCGGTTGCCGGAGGGGTGGTGGACCTGATTATCGAAAGCCAGATTGGTTTCAGCCACTTTGCCAGCCTGGGGAACGAAATGGATGTCTCCGAAGCCGACATGATCGAATACTTTGGCGATGACCCCAATGTGAAGGTGATCGCTGTTTATCTCGAGGGGGTGCAAAATGGGCCCCGATTTATCGAGGTGGCGCGGAAAGTATATCGCAAGAAGCCGATCGTGATGCTAAAAGCCGGCAAAAATGACGCCGGAGCGAAAGCAGTTTCCTCGCACACCGGGTCGCTGGCGGGTTCATACAGTGCCTATCAGGCGGCATTTGAACAAAGCGGTGTTTTGGAAGTTCAGTCCCTGGATGAGTTGTTCAATGTAGCCTGGTCGCTGGGTACGCAGCCGCTCCCGCGAGGAAGACGGGTGGCGATCGCGACCAATGCCGGCGGCGGAGCGGCACTCGCGGCGGACGCGCTGGCATTGAACGGTTTTGAACTGGCTGAAATATCCGCTGAAAACCAGGCGGCCTTACGGGAAAAACTTAATCCAAGTGCACAGGTGGGCAATCCGATCGATATGCTGGGTGCCGCCAGCCCGGATGAGTACCACCTGGCTTTAAAGCATATGATCGCTGATGATGGCGTGGACATCCTCTACCCGATCTATGTGCCTCAGGCATTGGTGAACCCAGGCGATATCGCCCAGGCTTGGGCAGACGCTGCTAAGACAACGGATAAAACTTTCCTGAGCTCCCTGATCGGCATGCGTTCGACCAAGGAGGCCGAAGCACTGCTGAACACTGCCGGCGTCCCCGTGTTCCGTTATCCGCATCAGGGCGGCGAAGTGCTGGCAGCAATGCAGAAATATTCTGGCATTAGGAGCAGCCTGAGCGATGAATTGATCCGATCGGATGGCAAGAGCGTCGCCGCGTCCAAAGAATTGCTGGGCAGCTTCGGTGGCTTGAAGGCCCTTGGAGAACACGAGACCCGTCAGCTGCTCGACCTTTACCAGATCCCGAATGTACC
>DHPL01000042.1:15447-16624 GCA_002407905.1 Anaerolineaceae bacterium UBA5365 | reverse complement strand
CCCGGTGGTGCTTAAAATCGTTGCAGAGGGTATTTTGCACAAGAGCGATGTTGGCGGCATTGTACTCAACCTTGCTCATGAAGCAGATTTGCGGGCTGCCTTTGAAGACTTGATCGAAAAAATAAGCCGGTCAAATCCCGAGGCGCAGATCCGTGGGGCGATGGTGGAAAAAATGGCGCCAAAAGGGCTTGAATTGATCGTGGGCATGAAGCAGGACCCCACCTTTGGACCGATGATCCTTTTTGGAAGCGGCGGAGTGATGGTGGAACTTTTGAAGGATGTTGCCACGCGCATTGCGCCGCTAAGCGAGCGGGACATCGATGCCATGATCGAAAGTACTCTTGCTGGCAAACTGCTGGCAGGCTACCGGGGCTCCAGACGGGCTGACATTGGAGCCCTGAAAGAAGTAATCCGTAAGCTGAGCGTTCTGGCCCAGGACCATCCGGAGATCGCTGAGATCGAAATCAACCCATTGATTGTCTACCCGGAAGGGGAGGGCGCTCTGGCCATCGACAGCCGGGCGATCATGCATTAGCCGCCAGAATAATTGGTTAACAAACTTCCCTGATCAGATCCAGGCGTTGCCTGGGATTATTACTTTTGGCAACGAGGTGGCTTCTACGCCAGCTTGACTGGCCTTTGAGAGGGTGGTCGAATTGATTTGAGGCCGCTTTTAGCAGGGGACTTGGAAAGGAGGCAGTAGTGGCTGCTGAAATCAGACTTAAACGTGCTTACGTGGACGCGAGCCCGGAGGATGGCGCGCGGATCCTGGTGGACCGTCTTTGGCCAAGAGGCAAAAGTAAAGAAAAACTCCAATTAACCACTTGGTTTAAGCAGATCGCACCAAGTGATGCGGTTAGGGACGCTTTTTGTCATGAAGTGGATAAATGGCCGCAATTTATCAAGACTTACACCGCGGAATTGAACCAAAGTTCTGTTGCGGATGAATTCGTTAAACTGGTGCGAAATGAATTGAAAAACGGGCCTGTAACGCTGGTCTATGGCGCTAAAGACGAGGAACATAACCAGGCGGTAGTGCTGCGCGATTGGCTTAAGCAGAAACTCGTCTAAATCAATTATCACTGGTTGCCTAAACACAAAAGAAAAACCACCCGGCGTGGGTGGTCTTGATCACATAAGCCAACGAAGGGATTCGAACCCCCGACCGGGCGCTTAC
>DHPL01000042.1:14241-15298 GCA_002407905.1 Anaerolineaceae bacterium UBA5365 | reverse complement strand
CTCTACCGACTGAGCTACGTTGGCAAGGGCGCTCATTATACCAAATGCGTTCAGACCTGTGGGCCCTCGTCTGCTGAATCCTGGTCTGCATCCCGGTAGGATTTTTCCTGGGTTAAACTTCTTGCGCGGGTGATGATCGTGCGGCCATAGCGTTCTTTGAGCGCATCCACCGCCCCAAGCAGATCACGCTGTTTTTCCTGTTGGTGCTCAAACAGGCTAAGCTGCAAGCCAGGCTTATCCAGACTGCTGGCGCCTACGCCTAATAACCGTACCGGCCGGCCAGCCTCCAGGTTGGCTTCCAGCAATTGGCGGGCAAGGGCGTAGATCTCATCGTCAAGATCAGTGAGTTTAGAGCTGGCTTTTTGGCGCGTGAGAGTGGTGAAATCTGAATAGCGCAGCTTGATCTGTACCACACGGGCGGCCAGGCCGTGCCGCCTCAAGCGGAAGGCCACTTTATCACTCAGGCGGCGCAGAACGCGCAGCAATTCCGGCAAACTGCGGATATCCTGCCCAAAGGTGGTTTCATTGCTGATGGACTTGGCTTCGCCGCCGCTATGCACACGGCTGTAATCCAGGCCCAAAGCGCGGTCGCGCATTTCCAGGGCAAACTTGCCAAAGAGGTTCTGCAGTTCAGGCTGGCTCAGCTGGGCGATCTGCCCAATGGTGTAGATGCCGCGGCCCCGCAGGCGCTGGGCAGACTTGGGGCCGATACCCAGAAGGGCCTGGATATCCAGCGGAGCCAGGAAAGCCGCTTCACCGCCCGGCGGCACGATGGTCACTGCCCGCGGCGCGCGGCCGCTGCGATTGCTGGATTTGCCGTAATCGTTGGCTACCTTTGCCACTAGCTTCGTCGTGGCGCCGCCCAATGAACAAGGCAACTGGGTCTCATCATCCACCCGCTGCTGGATGTCCAGGGCGATCTGGCGCAGGGGCTGAGGCATATCGCTCACATCCAGGTAGGCCTCGTCCACGCTCACTTGCTGGACCGAAGGCGTTACGTTACGTAATACTGCCATCACGCGGTCGCTGTAATCGCTGTAGTGCACATGCGAACGCC
>DHPL01000042.1:1411-14044 GCA_002407905.1 Anaerolineaceae bacterium UBA5365 | reverse complement strand
AAGCGCGCCGGGTAGGACGCCGAGGTGATCACTCCGCGGCCGGAAGGACTGCCGCCAACAGCAAAAGCCTTCCCGCGCAGTTCAGGCTGCAACAGTTCTTCCACGGAACAGAAGAATGCATCCAGGTCCAGGTGAAGGATTTTGCGCTCAGCCATCTTAGAAAAAAGGCCCGCTCTAAAACGGGCCTCCGGTAAATGTCATCCGATCGTATCGAGGTTGCGAACCTCTTTGGCGTGGGTTTGGATGAACCGCCGGCGGGGCGGTACCAGTGCTCCCATCAGCATATCAAAGGTGCGGTCTGCTTCGGCTGCATCGTCCAGAGTGACAAGGAGCAGGGTACGGTGTTCCGGGTTCAAAGTGGTCTCCCAGAGCTGTTCCGGGTTCATCTCGCCCAGGCCCTTGTAGCGCGACAAACTCACCTTGCTCATGCCGCCGAGTTTGGAGACCAATTGGTCTTTTTCGGCTTCGTTGTAAGCGTAATGCACCTGGTTCCTGCTGCTCACACGGTAGAGCGGCGGTTGGGCAATATAGAGATGACCTTCTTCAATGAGCGGCTGCATGTAGCGGAAGAAGAAAGTGAGCAACAGGGTGCGGATATGCGAGCCATCAACGTCTGCATCGGTCATGATAATAATGCGGCCGTACCGCAGGCCTTTGAGGTCAAAGGTCTCGCCAATGCCAGTCCCCATCGCGGAAATGAGCGATTTAACTTCTCGGTTGCCCAAAATCTTATCCAGGCGCGCGCGCTCCGTGTTCAGGATCTTTCCCCGTAAGGAAAGGATCGCCTGAAAATGCCGGTCCCGCCCTTGCTTGGCAGAGCCGCCAGCACTGTCGCCCTCAACGATATAAAGCTCTGTTTTGGACGGGTCACGCTCGCTGCAGTCGGCTAGTTTGCCGGGCAGTGTCATCGATTCCAACACACTCTTGCGGATCACAAGATCCCGAGCTTTGCGGGCGGCATCCCGGGCACGGGCGGAGGTCAGACATTTTTGAATGATCGCTTTCGCGGAAGAAGGGTTTTCTTCCAGGAAGGCGCTCATTGATTCCATGACCACCTGTTGGACGTAGGTTTGCACCTCCGGGTTCATCAGTTTGACCTTCGTTTGCGATTCAAACTGCGGGTCCGGGTGTTTGATGCTTACGATCGCCGTCATGCCCTCGCGGGTATCGTCGCCGCTAAAGGAACCGTCCGCCTCTTTGATCAGGCCGGACTTCTTGGCATAGTCGTTGATACAGCGGGTCACGGCGGCGCGCAGACCGGTGAGGTGAGTGCCGCCATCGCTGGTGTGGATGGTGTTGGCAAAGGTATAGACTGATTCGGCGTAGGTGTCGGTGTATTGCACCGCGTATTCAATGCCGATACCGTCAATTTCTTTTTCGCCGTAAATCGTCGGAGAAACCAGGTCGCGGTTGCGGTTGAGGTAACGCGCGAACGACTCGATGCCCCCTTCGAAATGGAAGGTGATCTCCCGGTCGTCCCGTTCGTCGACCAGTTTCATGGTCACGCCCCGAGTAACAAAGGCCATCTCACGGAAGCGCTGCATGAGTGTATCGAATTTAAAGCCCGTATCCTCTTTGAAAATCGTCCGGTCGAAAAGGAAGGTCGTAGTGGTGCCGGTTTGTTCGCCGGTGTAGGTACCGATGGTTTTAACAGGCGCCTTGGGTATACCCCGCTCGTAGCGCTGGAAGAAAACCTTGCCCTCGCGATGGACCGTAACCTCCATCCATTCGGAGAGGGCGTTTACTGCCGAAACACCTACGCCGTGCAGACCGCCGGATACTTTATAAGACCCGCCGCCAAATTTACCGCCGGCGTGCAGTACCGTCATCACCAGTTGCAACGCCGAGATCTTCTTTTCAGGGTGGATGTCCGTAGGGATACCGCGACCGTTATCTTTGACGGTCACGCTTTCGTCGGGGTGAATGGTAACGGAAATGTAATTACAAACACCGGCAAGCACCTCATCGATGGAGTTGTCTACAACCTCATGGATCAGGTGGTGCAGGGCTTTTGTGTCGGTTCCGCCAACGTACATGCCCGGCCGGCGACGAACAGCTTCCAGGCCTTCAAGCACCTGGATATCGCCGGCATCGTAATGAGTGGAATTAGCCAATTTTATATTCTCCTAAATCGCGTGAAGGGAGCTGCTTTGCTTACCAGTTTCCGCGGATTATTTCTTATCAGTCATTGTAGGTATATGCCTGCTTAAACATTAGAATTTTACCATCTCAACGAGAAAAAAGCCAGTTAATACCTGTCCCTCTCATGGGATGCGCTAATTATCTCCACTCGCTTTGGCCACGCCTGTTTTATCCCTATTTTTTACTATTTCAGAATTGAAAAAGGATAAATAAGGGGTAGCAAATTCAACTACTTCAGGTTTGCCTAAGTTGGTCTGTGCCTAAAAGGTGAGGTGCGTACAAAAAGGCTTAGGTTGCGCATAGTATTATTGTTGGTAACGAACCTGCGTATTTACCGGCATGTTAGAATCCCAATAGTTATGGATAAACAGGAATTGCCGCTGGACCGTTTCAGCATCGTTTTGGCTTCAGTAAGTCTTGGTCTGGTTTTAGAGTACCTCATCCCTGCCAGTATCGTTCCAGGATTAGACAGCCGGCTGATCTTTTCACCCAACTGGGATGCTTACTCCATCCTGCCTGTTTTCACCGCGATTTTAGCAGGGGTGGGCTCCCATTGGATCTACCGTGCTAATCCTGAGCACGCTAATTGGCAGAAAGGCGAGCCTCGCCTGATTTACCATCTTCTACTGCCGTTTTTCACCGTGCTGACGCTGGCTGTTGTTCTGCGACAGATGGCACGGACCCCGCTGTGGTGGTTAATCCTGGGCCTGGGCATATTTCTTTTCGGACTTATCCTGGCGGCCGAATACCTCAGTTTGGGGAACGATTATCAAAAACAGCCCACAGCCGTCATTGCCCTGATCGCGATCGCCCATGCCTTTTTTCTGGTATTAACAATCGCACTGCGGACGGGGTCGGCAAGGCTTTACCTGCTTTTGCCGCTAGTAGCTGGCGCGGCAGCCTTTGTGAGCTTGAGAACGATCAGTTTGCGGCTGCAGCGTACTGCGCCGCCGGTCTGGACTTTGGTTTTAAGTTTGCTTGTAACCGAACTGGCCGCTGTGCTTTATTACATTTTCCTGAGCCCGGTGCAGTACGGGTTAATTCTCACCGGAGTACTCTTCGCCGGCAATGCTTTCGTAGCCGCTGAGGTGCAGGGCGAGAAAAAGAAAACCGCCCTCATCGAAATGGGGGCGGTGCTGGCTGCTTTGGTCCTGATCGTAATCTTTTCCCGATAAGCGGCTATTCTTCAACCGGTTGGTTGATGTAAAGCCAGCGCAGGTTTTTCTGATGCAAGTCCTGCGCGAGACCACCCAGGGTAACCCGGGTTTTGCCCAGATCTTCCACGTTTTGGTCGCTGAGGAACTCAAGGGGGTATTTCCGCCGGTTTGCAGTGCGGACGATCTTCTGCAGACCGCGCAGGTAACTCAGGTTGGCGTTAACTGTGTCCTCAATCTCGCCGCGCAGGATGATATCGCCGTGGCCCTGAATGATGTTCTCCAGGCCCATTGTGGTAAAAGCTTGCATGGTTTCCTGCAGGGCTGTGATCTCGCCGCCTACCACAAAGGGGATCGGCATGAAGGAATCGCCAGCAAACAGGATGCGGTCTTCCTCCAAAAGCACCGAGATGCTATCCGGTGAATGACCGGGGGTTGAGAAAAGCTGCAATTGCTTCTTGCCCACTTTGATCGACATGGTGCCTTCGGTAAAGGTGATCTGCGGGGCAGAGATACATACATCCCTGAAGAAGGGGTTTTCAGCGCCGGCTTCCACTAATGCAGAGGCGCTGCGCTCCAGCATGAACTGGCGGCAAAGCGAATGGCCGATCACGGTCGCGTTGGGGAAGAAACAGTTACCCCAGCTATGGTCCGCGTGATGGTGCGTATTAATGATGTAGCGCACGGGGGAAAGCAGGTCGTTTTCAAGATATTGTTTGATTTGCAGGGTTTCCTGCGGCATCAGCGTATCGATCAATACCGACCACTGCGGCCCGATCACCGCGCCAGCAGTAGCCTGGGCGTAGATATCGCTCTGAAACCAATACACATTCTCGGAAACACGTTCTCTATGCATGCAAAATTACCCTGCCTGACAATTTTGGGCTAGGATAGCAGAAAGCAAAATAAAAGTCAAAAAAATCACTTTTTGCGGATAACAAAGGCCCCAGCAACTAATAATAATAAGAGCGAGACGGCCGCTCCGGCAGGCAATGCCCACCAGTAGCGAAGTTGATTCCGGCCATACTTGAGCAGCCAAACCCCTTGATCCATCGGCTCTGGGCGGTAGGGAGGTGGCGTGGTTGGGGTAGCCAAAGGCAAGCTTGGTGTAATGCTTTCTGGCACGGGCGTGCCGAGCGGAGTTGGCGTGGGCAAAGCGGGCGGGGTTGGGCTTGGGCCAGGCGTAATAGTCGTTTGCTGAGTTTGGGCCAAATAAAACGCGGTTTGCGTCAGTGGAATGGTATTGGAAGTAGGCACCGGCGTATTGTAGGCAATGGTGGGGAAGGGTGTAAAAGCAGGGTAAGGACCGGAGGTAGGCACAACATAGGTAGCCCCAGGGTATGGCGTTGGCTGTGCGGTTGCGCCGATCACGATTGGCAAAGGCAGCGTAGATGTGATCGTTTCACCGCTCGTGCCCATCATTTCAAGTTTGTACCAATATTGCTGCCCCTGCGGCAATTGCGCGTCATCCCGTACCAGGTATACCCCGTTGGTTGCCTGGTCTTTGGTTACCAGCGGGGATACGCGGGCATAGGCACCGGTTTCTGTATCCGCCCTGAGAACGTAGTAACCACTCACGCTCTGCTCCTGGGTGGTGGACCAGGTAATGTTCACCCTTTCGTTGCCAAAACTGAGCGCAAAGTTATGGATCTCTGCTTCTGCCATCGCGACGACGAAAGGCGTAAACCGCAAGTCCGTCAAGAGGCCAGGGTGGGCGGCTTCATTTCGATCTATCTGCACCGAAACCGTTTGGTTGGCGAGGTCGCAGGCACTGGCTGCCGGCTGCGCACTTGGCGCGAAAGGAGCGTCGCCTGTGCGGTCCCAGCCCTGGGTGAACTGACGCGAAGGGTCCAGCCACATCAACGGGACTTTAAGCGGGTTAGGCTGACAATACTTTAGATTCTGCAATGCACCTGCCATCAGGCCCGCACAGTTATTATCGTATTTCAATGTGATCGTGAGGAGGTTGGCGTCCTGCACGGTATCCACGAAAACATCATAAGTGTTGCTGCAAATGGTTCCGATAGAAGCCGAGATTTCAGGAAAAGCAGGCGCGCTTAAGCGGCCATGGTCCACCAGATAAGCGCTGATCGTGCCGGTATCAGTGCGCAATGTAATCGGGCTATTTGCATCCGGTACGGTGTTGGTTACCTGCACAGCGGAGGCCTTCACCCCCACTGCGTCTTTTGCGATTTCAGCGCCGAGGCGTTTGGCATCCTGCACGTTGCAGTTCGTGCTCATTTGGGATGGCAGCTTGCGCAGTCCCCAGAAATTATGATCGGCGGTTCCCCGAGAAGCGCAGTCTACGACAGCCTGGTTCGTAGGCTTGCCCAGAATGTTGTTGGCAACGAGGCGGACAACGCCCGGGCTGTTACTGCCCAACCGGCGCAGGGCAGTAAACTCAAAACCTGAGATTTGGTTGGCGCTAACGACCAAACTGCCAGAGTTATCCATGTACTCGATGACATTGCCGCCGCCTTCAAGCGTGTTGTGGTGGATGCGTACATCACCGGAGGTATTGACCCGAAAAATTGTGCGGCTATTGTTGCCGCAGGCGGGACCGGAGTTGATTTTGAGCGACTCGATTGTTACCGGTGCAGTGACTTCAAAAAGGTGTTTGGCACAATCGCCATTGTCCGTCGTGAGCGAGGCGTTCGGCTGACCTGTTAGTGTGACTGCCCGGTTCAGTTGGAGCGGGATCTGATTTAGCCGGTACGAGCCAACGATGACGATGCGGTCATAAGCAGCATTCTGCATCGCCCGCACCAGGGCTTCCTGTTGGTTGTCATCATAAATGCAATTGCCACTAACTGAGGCGCATAAGGCTTGGTCTTCGGCTACGTAAACTGTATTTTGTTGGGAGACCGTAGCGGCCTGAACAGAACCTAAAGGGCTATAAAAAAGGAGAAGCCCAATCCAGGCGCAGAGAATAATGCCAAGTATTAGCCGGTTGGCTGATCGGGGTAATTGCGGCACGCGGTAAGCCTGCATGCCGGCGATTATAACATTCGGGCTGTGCTAAAATCGCCCTATGGAGACGAGGCGTTTCTCAAGATACCTGGATTGGTTTTACCTCTTGAGCCTGGCGGGGGTTTACCTAACAGGTGCGGTTTACGCCCGGCGTTACAACGGGGCTTTTTACTGGCCTAACCTCTTCTTTGGTTTCGGGATTTTATTAGCTATCTACTTTGCGGGACTGGCCCAGGTTTGGAGCAGCCGCAGCTTCCAGACCGAGGAACCACGCCCGAGCGGCCAAAAAACGCTGGTTAACGCGCGCCTGCTAACCTTGTTCATGATGGGCATGGCGTTTGCTTTTCTGTATACGCTGCTGCACGCGCAGGTGCTCATCGGCGTGAATTTGGTTTGGATCCTTGCATTCGCGATATTAAGTTTCTTTTCCACACTGAATACCATCACAATGCCCCGCAACTTCATTTCCTGGGTACTGGACGGCTTTGCGCTTTCTCCTTTTGCGCTGCTTCTTGGCGCTGGGGCTCAAAAACTGGCTCCGAATCCGCGCCTCATTTTGCTTTGTGCTGCGATCTTGCTCTTTTATCTGGCTGCTTCTTTAGTGAGGCAGTTTCAGATGCTGCATCAGGATTTGGAAAAGAAACGCCGGGTATTGCTGGTGAATATGGGTTGGCAAAGAGCGGCCAATTTAGCCCTGGTGCTGAGCCTGAGCGGTTACCTGGCTTTGGCAGCCTATGCCTACTTTACTGGCACTTTCAATACCATTTGGCCGGCATTCGGTTTGTTGGCCGCTAATCTTGTGCAGGGAATATTGTTCAGTCAGATGGCCGATGGGGTTCGCCCCAACCTGCCGCTGCTGACATCCACCGCGGTGATTCAGTTCTTCGGGATCTTGTACATCCTGATCATCGCGCTCATCAGATAGGAGGAATTTAATGACTTTGAAAATAGGTGACATGGCTCCGGAATTTAGCCTTCAGGATCAAAACGGCGAAGTTCACCGGCTGGCAGATTACCTGGGGAAGAAAGTTGTGCTTTATTTTTATCCCCGTGACGATACGCCGGGTTGCACCAAGGAAGCGTGCAACTTCAGGGACAATATTGCCCGTTTCAATAGCGGCAACTCGGTGGTGCTTGGTGTGAGCGGCGATACCCTCAAATCCCACGCCAAGTTCCAGGAGAAATATGAACTGCCTTTCACCCTGCTTTCAGACCCAGAACATGGCATGCTGGAGGACTACGGTGTTTGGCAAGAAAAAAGCTTCATGGGCAAAAAACATATGGGGATCGTGCGGACTACCTTCATCATCGACGAAAAAGGCAAGATCATGCACATCTACGAGAAAGTGAAGCCCGAGGCACATGCCGAGGAAATCATCGAGCTCCTGAAACTCTAGATAATATTGCGAAAAAAAGCCCCGCTGAAGCGGGGCAAATTTTTATTGGAGACGCAGGATGGTTTTGGCTTTGTGCCAAAGCTCTTCAAGATCGTAATAATCGCGCATTTCCGGCGAAAGCAAGTGCACCACCACCTGGCCGTAATCCAGGATGATCCAACCGGACTCTGGCTGGCCTTCTGTGGCAGCCATACCGGTGATATCGGCTTTGATCATCTCGGTCACACTATCGGAGAGTGACCGTAATTGACGCTCGCTGGTTCCGGACGCGATCACAAAGTAATCCGTAAAATCGGAATTACCTTTGAGATCTAATAAGAGAATGTCTTCCGCGAGTTTTTCTTCGAGAATTTCTACGATGGTACGGGCAAGTTCAAGAGCTTCCAGTTTTCACCTCGGGGCAAAGTTTAACATAGTTTGCGCCTGAGTTGGTAGTTTTTCAGGGTTTTGTACAGCGGTCCAGCGCTGGAAAGCGTACTTTGCACCAGAGACACCCGGTTGATGTACTGCGCGCCGAATTCAGTATCCGCCTCGGCCTCGATCAGAGAATTCAAGATCTCGCTTGCTGAAGGGCCAATCGGTTTTCTGAAACGGGCAAGTGTGAGGTGCGCCTTGAAAGGGGGAGGCTTTTCGGGCATAAACTGCTGCCCGGCCTGAGCAATGGCCAGGGCCAGATTAAGTAGAGCCGGCGGCGCCTGAATGCCCATCCAAAGTACCCGCGGTTCCCGCAGGCTGCCAAATTTTCCCAAACCAAAATATCTGAGCTGAAATTCCAGGTTGCGGCCAATTGTCTGGTCCAACGCCTGGTCAAGCGCAGACATTCGCTTTTCAGGAACCTCACCGAGGAAAAGCAAGGTGAGATGCAGATTAGCCGGCTTGACCCAGGTGATGCCTTCTTTGCCTAATTCTTCGATCAGGCGGGCTTGGAAAGCAACGATCCTGCTCAGAATTTCGGGGCTGGGAGTGAGGGCGAGGAAAAGCCGCATACCTGCATTGTACACTCAAGCCATCGGCAGGGTTTTGAAAACTATGGTATAAAAAAATTGCCCTGCTGTGTTAGTGATGCGGCCTAAAGTTTTGTACCAACACCGATAAAAAAGGTTCCATCTCACACCAGGTGACGTGATAGGCTTGCTTTCGCCAAGACCGAGCCTGGAGGTAGAACCAATTCCTGCTCATTGCAGGTTCAAAACAATCCAGCACACGGCATAGCGGGGTGGCATCATTCCATGAATGCCGAAAAAAACTGAATAACGAAGATTTAGCGGCTGAGTCTCAGTGATGAGATGACGAGGTGAAGGTTCCTTCCCGCGAGGGAAGCGTTAACCCGGTAACCGGGGAAAATCGATCGATCAGCGGATGCCTTCGGAGCCCCTCACGGGTTCCAGTCTTCCTCCAGGTACTGACAATACAAAACCCGCGGCGACGTTGGGCACAAAATGAGTCAGGTGAGCAGTAATGCCCTGTTCTGAGATTCGGGGCAATTATTGGATTCCGATGGAGGGCCCAATGCAATACGATGATTTGCTCAAACGCGTTAAAGACGACAGAATCAGCTTTATTTCATATCAGTTTACAGACATTAATGGCATAGTGAAGTCTCTGGACGCGCCGGTAGGCCGCCTTGAGGAGGTTCTGGACCACGGCATCTGGTTCGACGGTTCTTCCGTGGAAGGTTTCGCCCGGATCCAGGAGAGCGACATGCACCTGCGCGTTGATCCGGATACTTACTCCATCCTGCCCTGGAGCCCGGATGATTTCAGGCGCGGCCGCGTGCTCTGCGACATCTATATGCAAAACGGCGAGCCCTTCGCTGGTGACCCGCGGGGCGTGCTCAAACGCAGCCTCAAAAAATTAGAGGATGAACGCGGCTGGGTTCTGGAAATCGGCCCGGAACCCGAGTTTTACCTTTTTTTGAGGGACGGCAACGAACAAATGCACCCGGTACCCTACGATGTGGGCTCCTACTTCGACTTCTCCGCCAACGACGCGGCAGTTCGAGTACGTACAGAGTTAATGTCCGCCTTGGGCCAAATGGGGCTTGAGGTAGAGATCGGCCACCACGAATCCGGGCTTGGCCAACATGAGATCGATTTCCACTTTGCCGACGCCTTGCACACGGCCGATAATGTGCAAACCTTCAAAAGCGCGGTGAAAGCCATCGCCGCGCGGAACGGGCTCATCGCCTCCTTTATGCCTAAACCAATGCTGAATGCCGCGGGTTCTGGGATGCACTGCCATCAGTCCATTCGGGATACAGAGGGAAATAATCTCTTCTATTCAGCAGGCGATCCCTTTAAACTCTCAGAACTTGCCTATGGTTTCATTGCCGGCCAGCTTGAACATGCCAGAGGACTCTCAGCTATTCTTGCACCTACAGTAAACTCCTATAAACGCCTGGTTCCTGGGTATGAAGCTCCGGTCTACATCGGCTGGGCAGAGATAAATCGATCGGCGCTGATCCGCATTCCCAGGACTAGCTCCTCAAATGGTAAAGGTGTGCGCATAGAATTACGCTTCCCTGATCCATCAGCCAACCCGTACCTGGCTTTTAACGCCATGCTTGCTGCCGGCCTGGATGGGGTGGACCGGGGAATAAAACCGCCAGATCCGCTAAATCATGTGAATGTCTATGAGCTGGACCTTGATGAGCGGGAAGCAATGGGCATTGGCAGTTTGCCGGGCTCACTGCAGGAAGCACTCAATGCCTTTGAAGCCGATGAAGTGCTAAAGCGCAATATGGGTGAGGTGCTCTTCTCCAGTTTCATAAATGCACGCCAGGCAGAGTGGGACGACTATCGCACCAGCATTTCGGATTGGGAAGTGAAACGCTACCTGGAAACCATCTAGCACAAATCAGTCATCACACGAGAAGCCGGGGCAGCCCGGCTTCTCTTATAATCGTAGGTATGGAAGGAAGTACGAAACGTTTTTACTTCGACATGGTGGGCTGCCGCCTGAACCAGGCCGAGATCGAGTCGATGGCCGCTCAATTGCAGGAGCGAGGCTTTGAGATCAGCAACAGGCCAGAAAACGCCGACTACATCCTGGTAAATACCTGTTGTGTAACCGAGAAAGCCGGCGCCGATTCACGCAAGATGCTGCGGCGGTACCAGGCTAAAACGAACGCGCAGGTGATCTCTACGGGTTGCTGGTCCAGCTTATTTACAGCGGAAGCAGCCCAAATCCTGCCTGGGATCGAACTGGTGCCGAATGAGGAAAAAGACCAGTTCGCAGCCAATTTCTTGAAAGAAAACTGGCAAAACGCAGCCGAATCGCCGGTGAAACCCAGACCAAACCTGGGCAGCCGGGGGCGAACCCGTGCTTTTGTTAAGGTGCAGGACGGCTGCGATAATTCCTGTTCCTACTGTGCAACCCGGCTTGCGAGGGGCAGGTCCCGCAGCGTGCCTGCAGAACAAATCGTTGCTCAGCTAAAGCGTCTGGAGGGAATGGACGTCAAGGAGGTTGTCTTCTGTGGCGTTCAGTTGGGTGCCTGGGGGAAGGAAGCCGGAAGCATGCTCGCGGACCTTCTTGCGCAGGTATTGGAGCGGACGGAAATTCCACGCCTGCGGCTTTCCTCCATTGAGCCATGGGATATCAATCCGGCCCTGATCGCATTATTTCGGGATCCGCGCCTGATGCCGCACCTGCACATCCCGCTGCAGAGCGCCAGCAAGACCGTGCTAAGGGCGATGCAGCGGCCGGGCGGACCCGAAGCGTATGCCCGGCTTTGGACGATGCTGCGCGCATCCGAAACTGAGATCGCCCTTTCCACGGACATCATCGTCGGTTTCCCCGGAGAGAGCGATGCAGATTTTGAAGAGACTTTCGATTTTGTAAAAACCGCTGGTTTTAGCCGCGGACATGTATTTCAGTTTTCGCCTGTCCGCGGAACTCTTGCAGCCAACCTGGAAAATCAGGTTCCCGCTAATAGCACAAAGGAGCGCAGCGCGTGCATGCGCGAACTTTTCGATAGCTTACAGCAGGCATACCTTAGAAAACAAGTAGGCAAGACAATGGATGTGCTTTTTGAAAGCCGGCAAAGTGGTGCTAACAGCGGTTTGAGCCCGGATTTCCAACGTGTAAAGGCGCAATCAAATACCGATTTGGAAAACCAGATCCTACCGGTTCTGATCAAGAAGGTTTCAGGAGACGGTCTTGAAGGATTATTGGCCTGAACTTTTTTATACAACCATGTTTTGATCTTTTCTTTCAAGGATTCGTCGAATGGGATACGTCAGCTGTCTTGACGAGTAGGGTATATCAGGTAAAATTCAAAGGTTAATTATTACAGATCACAGCGCTCTGGCTTTGTGCCGGGGTTTTGAAAGGAAATGAAATGCCCAAACGTACATATCAACCCAAAGTTCGCCGTCGCGTTCGCGTGCATGGCTTTCGCGCCCGCATGGCCACAGCCAGCGGCCGGGAGGTACTGAAACGCCGCCGCCTGCGCGGACGCTACACTTTGGCAACCAAGGCCAACAACCACGTTAAACGCGTTAGCTGGTAAGCATTGATGTCTTCCGGCTGAAGACAGGCCGGCCGTCTTGAAACCGCACCTTCACAGCCTCAAAGATTCGCGAGCCATAGCTGCCGCAAAACAATACGGCAGCTCCCATCCGAGCCGTTTGATTACAATGGTCAAACGCGCCAACGGACTGGAAATCAGCCGAACTGCGTTTATTGCCAGCAGGGTGATCGGCGGGGCGGTGGAACGCAACCGTTGCCGCAGGCGGCTCAGGGAACGCATGCGCAATCTCAGTCATGGTCTGAAACCCGGTTGGGACTTGCTCCTGATCGCGCGCAGACCCTTGTTGGAGGCCTCCGCGAAAGATGTGGACGATGGTCTGGAAAACTTGCTGAAAAACGCCGGACTGCTATGAGTACAAACCACTCGCAACAGGAGAATAGCCAGGGTGACCCGGAACTTTCTTCCCTCCCGGTCACATTGGCTAATTTGCCGCGTTTGG
>DHPL01000042.1:776-1222 GCA_002407905.1 Anaerolineaceae bacterium UBA5365 | reverse complement strand
TTGCCAGCGAATACCTGCCGCTTCTATCCAAGCTGTTCGCACTATGGCTATCAGGCTGTTTACAAATATGGTTTTTTCAAGGGCGGCTGGATGGCTCTCAAGCGCATCGTTCGCTGTAACCCATGGAATCCGGGGGGCATCGACCCCGTACCTTAACGGAGAGATATGAAGAAAAAGTCATTGATCAAGATTTTCGTCCTGCTGCTTGCAGCGGGGATTCTGAGTGCCTGTGCTGCCGGACCGCGCGTGGCCACCATTCCTGGTATCACCGCCACCGCGGAGGCCGTGTATGTTTCATATGGCCCGCATATCTACAAGGCTACCGGTTTTGAAGCTGAGAAGCTGACCGAAGCCTGGCGCTTTCCGGTAAAACCGAATGTAAACGCTCAGATCAACGCGCCTGCCCTGATCGATGGCGAGCGGGTGATCGTGGGTGATTTTGCCAA
>DHPL01000042.1:355-657 GCA_002407905.1 Anaerolineaceae bacterium UBA5365 | reverse complement strand
GGTGATCGTGGGTGATTTTGCCAAAGTGCTGCACGTGCTGGACGACAAGACCGGCGCGGAAACCACCAACTTTACCGGCGCAACTGGCTGGTATCAGGCTCAGGCGGTACGAGACGGGGACCTGGTGATCGTTCCGAACAACGATAAAAAGATCTACGCCATCAAGGACTCAGGTGAAATTGCCTGGACTTATGAGACCAAATACGCCTATTTGGATAACGTAGTGGTTGACAACGGATTGGTGTACGTTGCCCAGCAAGATAAAAAGCTTGTCGCGCTGGACCAAACGAGCGGTACGGAGA
>DHPL01000042.1:0-143 GCA_002407905.1 Anaerolineaceae bacterium UBA5365 | reverse complement strand
AAAGCCCTGTATGCCGGCGGCCTTGGCCGCTCGGTAAGCGCGGTTGATGCCATAACCGGAAAATTGCTCTGGACGAGCAACGCGGATGGCCGGTTAGCTTCTATTTGGGGCACACCGGTGATGGTGGATGGAAACCTCATCGT
>DHPL01000011.1:36517-36825 GCA_002407905.1 Anaerolineaceae bacterium UBA5365 | reverse complement strand
TACACGATCGACATGGACGCCTGCATCCACTGCTACAAGTGCGTGGAAGCCTGCGGCCCGCTGGAGGCCATCGATTTCTCCATGACCGATGTGGTCACCGAGGAAGAAATCGGCGCCATCGTGGTTGCCACTGGTTTCGGTCACTTTGATCCCAGCGTGATGGAGGAGTACGGTTACGGCCGCTTCCCGAACGTGATCACCTCCATGGAGATGGAGCGCCTGAACAACAGCGCCGGCCCCACCCACGGCAAGCTCATCCGCCCCAGCGATGGGCAGGCGCCCAAGAGCCTGGCTTTCATCAACTGTGT
>DHPL01000011.1:36259-36412 GCA_002407905.1 Anaerolineaceae bacterium UBA5365 | reverse complement strand
GAGCCTGGCTTTCATCAACTGTGTGGGCTCACGAGATAAGCGTTATATTGAAAGCTGTTCCAATTTCTGCTGTATGTACAGCATCAAAAATGCCATCCTGGTCAAGCAAATGCATCCCGGAACCGATGTGACTGTCTACTACATCGATATCCG
>DHPL01000011.1:35790-36044 GCA_002407905.1 Anaerolineaceae bacterium UBA5365 | reverse complement strand
TACGACCGGGCCCGCGAGATGGGCATCAAGTTCGTCCAGGGGCGGCCTGCCGAGATCACTGAAGACCCGGTGACCCACAACCTCTTCATCAATGGTGAGGACATCACCCTCGGTAAGGTTGTGGAGCGCGAGTTCGATATGGTGATGCTCAACCAGGCCGCGGTTCCCCAGCCGGACCAAAACCACATGAGCTCCGTGCTCAATGTGGCCCAGTCGCCCGGGGGATGGTTCATGGAATACCACCCCAAACTGCG
>DHPL01000011.1:35326-35597 GCA_002407905.1 Anaerolineaceae bacterium UBA5365 | reverse complement strand
TGCCTGCCAGGGGCCCAAGGATATTCCCGCCAGCGTTGCCCAGGGATCTGCGGCGGCAGCCCGTGCCTCGCGAATCCTGCACAGCAAAACCTGGCAGATCGAACCCACGATCGCCGTGGTTTGGCCGGATCGCTGTGTGTCTGCCCAAGGTAAGCAGTGTGGTCTATGCGAAAAAGCGTGTCCATATGGGTCTATCATCTATGAAACTGGCAAGGCTGCTGAGGTAATCACGGCCAAGTGCCATGGTTGCGGCGGTTGTGTTGGCGAATGC
>DHPL01000011.1:35030-35158 GCA_002407905.1 Anaerolineaceae bacterium UBA5365 | reverse complement strand
TGCGGCGGTTGTGTTGGCGAATGCCCGCACGACGCCATTACCCAATTGCACTACACCGATGCCCAGATCCTGGCTCAGATCCGCACCCTCCTGGCTACCGAGCCGGAGAAAAAGATCCTCACCCTGCG
>DHPL01000011.1:33653-34832 GCA_002407905.1 Anaerolineaceae bacterium UBA5365 | reverse complement strand
TTTGAATACAGCGCGAATGAGCGCGGCATCAAAGTGATGTGCAGCGCGCGCATGGACTCAGACTTCATCTACGAGGCGTATCGCCTGGGCGCCGGCGCCGTACTCTACTCCGGCTGCCACACCCAGGACTGCCACTATATCACCGGCCAAATCGTCGGTGAGAAACGCGCCAAACGCCTGGCAACGATCTTTGAGCGCATGAACATGAGCCCCGGACGCTTCCGCGTCGAATGGATCAGCGCTGCCGAAGGTGACAAGTATGCCCGTGTGGTCAATGAAATGCAGGCCACGCTGGATGCCATCCCTGAGGACGAGCTCAAAGCCGAGATCGAACGGATCAAGCCCGAGGTGGCCAAACGCCTGACCCGCCTGCCCAATGTGCCCGGGGTAGTCCCCTCGATGCAGCACATCGATAAGGTGGTGGACGTGATGCTGCAGGAGGTTGCATGAACAATATCGACGACCCCAACAGCCTCGCCAACCGCGTTAAAGCCATTCCCGGCGGCGAGATGCTGCTCTACTGCTACTCCTGCGGTACCTGTACCAGCAAATGCATGATCCAAACCAAGCAGGATGAAGATTTCAATCCCCGCCGGCTCATCCGCCAGGCTGTTTTTGGCCTGGAGGAAGAAGCCTACAACGATACGACCACCTGGCTTTGCTCGGCGTGCGACCTCTGTTACCCCGCCTGCCCCCAAAAGATCCATATCAGCGGGGTGATCAACGCCGTCAAACAATTAGCCGTTGAAAGCGGTATCAAAACCAGCCTAAAAACAGCGGTGGTAGACACTTCCACCTGTGTGGCATGCGGCCTCTGCGTGGCTGTTTGCCCCTACGAAGCGATCAAACTGGTGGACACCAAGCTTGCCTTCAGAGGCATGCTGCCAGTAGCCACGGTAGACCCGGCCAAGTGCATGGGCTGCGGCCTCTGCGGAGCAGTTTGCCGCTCGACGAGCATTGGTCTGCCGGAAGAATACACCGATGCGTCCGTCATGCACGAGCTTTGGTCCTGGCTGGACGCAGAGGAGGCCCAATGAGCAAACCCCGTATCGCTTTATTCCAGTGCCGCTGGTGCCTCTACTCCATTCCGGACCAGGAATGGGTGGATAACGAGTTGCCTGAAAACATCAAAATGGTCAAGGTGCCCTGCACCGGGCGGGTGAATTCGCTTTACCTGCT
>DHPL01000011.1:32614-33443 GCA_002407905.1 Anaerolineaceae bacterium UBA5365 | reverse complement strand
CAGTTGGACGAATATACCGACTTTATGGACTACATTGGCTTTGATAAGCGCCGCCTGCGCATGTTCTGGATCGACCTCCAGGACCGCGGCCATATCCAGCGCGAACTGGCCGAATTTGAAGCAAATTTGAGCCAATTGGAAGCAGAGCCTGCAGCTGCGTTTGCCACCCGCGTGGGAGGTGAAGCATGAGCCAGGCCCTGGATCAAGTTAAAACTGAAGCCTGCCGCTTGCTCTCTGAAGGTCTGGTGGACGTGTTCGTTGGCTACAAAGCAGCGGACATTCCCATGCACCCGCAGCCAGCATTCATCTCGAAAGCCGATGAGGCCGACGCCCTGGTCTACGATGGCTTTTGCGCCAACAACCTGGCTACCTACCTGCCGCAGCTGACCCGCAGCACAAAAATCGGCATGGTGGTCCGCGGATGCGAAGCCCGCGCGGTGAACATCCTGGCGCTTGAAAACCAGCACCCCCGCGAAAACCTCTTTCTGGTCGGCGTGCCCTGTACAGGTGTTTTGGATTGGCGCAAGCTGACTGCCAGGTTCGGCGAGAACATCAGCGCGGCCGTTGACGAGGGCGATACCCTTCAGGTAACGGTGGATGGCAAAACCCAGCAGTTGCCCCGCGCGGAGGCTTTGCATACCAGCTGCCAGCGCTGCCAACACCCCAACCCCACCTGGGCCGACCTGATGATCGGTGAACCGCTGCCTGAAGGCGACCCTGAACGGGTCTGGGCCCAGGCAGATGAACAAATCGGTAAAGCCAAGACGGAGCGCTATGCCTGGTTTGCCCACGAAGCCGAACGCTGCATCCGCTGTTACGCCTGCCGCGA
>DHPL01000011.1:19120-32439 GCA_002407905.1 Anaerolineaceae bacterium UBA5365 | reverse complement strand
CGCTGGACAGAAAGCACCACCAGCCCGGCTGGGCAGCATGCCTGGCACATTACCCGGGCCTTTCATCAAACCGGCCGCTGCGTGGACTGCGGTGCCTGCGAACGCGCTTGCCCCATGGACATCAAAATGACCTACCTCACCGATAAACTCAACCAGGATATGCAGGTAAAGTACGGCTTTGTGGCCGGCATGGACGCCGAAACCCAGGCGCCCTTCGCCACCTTCAGCCTGGATGATAAAGATCGCTTCGTGGAATAGGAGAGAAAATGGCCTACATCCTCGAAAAGAAAAATCTATCCAATTTCCTCACCGCTCTTGGCACTGAGTATCAGGTGTTAGCACCCGTAAAACGGGGCGAATACACCCAATTTGAAGCGCTGACGGCTAACGAGGAACTCGCGCTCGATGACGCGCACAACACCCGCGTTCCGCCCAAAGCGCTCTTCCTGCCGATGAGTGAGACGCTCATGAGCTACCGCCCCAATGGCAGGGCCGAGATGGCCGCTCTGGCGGATGAGAAGCGCGTGGCCTTTGGCATGCGCCCCTGCGATGCCCAGGCCGTGGCCTTGCTGGATACGGTTTTTGAAGCTGAAGATTACAACGACCCTTACTGGCGCCAGCGCCGCGATAACACCCTGGTTTTCGGCCTGGGTTGCAACCAGCCCTGCGCGTCCTGTTTTTGCAACAGTGTGGAAAGCGGCCCATTCAGCACGCTGGGTCAGGAAGTGACCCTCACTGACCTGGGCGATGCCTATTACCTCCAGCTCAATGACCCTAAGGCCGAAGGCCTGCTTGAGGGCTTGCCCAAAGCCAGCCCGCAGCAGGAGAGCGAGGCCCAGGCGATTCAAAAACAGGCCGCAGAGTCCATGCCTGCCCCGTTCAAAACCGCTGAAGTCAAGGCCGAACTGGACGCCAACTTTAATTCGGCTTTCTGGAGCGAGGTTTCAGCAGCCTGCCTTGGCTGCGGTATTTGCACCTTCCTCTGCCCAACCTGTTTCTGTTTCGACATCGTAGATGAAGTTCAACGCTCTGAAAGGGTCCGCAATTGGGATACCTGCATGTTCCGGGTTTACTCCCATGAAACCTCCGGCCACAACCCCCGCCCAACCAAACGCGAGCGCACCCGTCAGCGGGTGATGCATAAGTTCAGCTATTGGCTGGACCACGCGGATCAGATCGGGTGTACCGGCTGCGGGCGCTGTGTCCGCTATTGCCCGGTGGGCATCGATATCCGCGCCATCGTGCGCAAGGCAGCTGATCTTCCCCTGGAGGTGGCTCATGCTGGTTAGTCAGTCCAACCCCTACATTCCCATGCCCATGCGCGTTTTGCGCAGTTACGCTGAATCGGCGGATGGAACCTTACGCACCCTTGAACTTGGCTTTGAAAATAAGGCTGATCACCAGCGCTTCTTCGATAGCTTTGTCCCTGGGCAGTTCTGCACGCTCTCTGTCTTCGGCAAGGGCGAGAGCGCCCTGGGCGTGGCCAATGCTGCCTGGGAAGGCGATTTTGTGCGCTTTACCATCCAGAGGCTGGGCACCGTAACCCAGGCCCTGCACAAACTCCAGCCCGGCGACAGCGTTGGGATGCGCGGCCCTCTGGGTAACGGTTTCCCGATTGAAGCCTGGAAGGGCAAAAATCTGGTGATCATCGGCGGCGGCTGTGCCTTCACCACCCTTTTCTCCCTGATCAAGCATGTGCAGCACCCCCAATTACGCCAGGATTACGGCGAAATTGTTGTAGTTTACGGCACCCGTAATTCAGGCATGTGCATGTACAAGCCTGAGCTGGAGTCCTGGCACGAGATGCACGACATGGAAGTACATCAGGCCATTGATGTTGCCGAAGCCGGTTGGGCCCACCACGTAGGCTACGTGCCGGATGTGGTCAAGCAAGTATCCCCCAACCCGGAGAATGCTGTGGCGGTCGTTTGCGGCCCGCCGATCATGACCCGCTACACCCTTCCGGCGCTGGTGGAAATCGGTTTTCCGCCCGAGGATGTGTTCACTTCGATGGAAAAACGCATGAAGTGCGGTATTGGCAAGTGCGGCCGCTGCAATATTGGCCCCAAATACATTTGTAAAGACGGTCCGGTCTTTAGCCTGGCGGAATTGCAGGCATTACCGGCCGATGTTTAGGAGTTTTGATGAGCCAACGAGGCGTCGCACAGAAGTATCACAACGATAAGAATATGGGCATCAAGCGTGGGATGGTCACGCGCAACTATGTCCTTGAGTGGGATTTTGACAAGTGCACGGGCTGCCAAATCTGCCCGACTGCCTGCCCCAAGGGCGCCCTCACCCATGTACCCGCTGTTCTGGAAGACGGCCGTATGGTCCGCAGGGCTGCCGTGGATGTGGACGAGAAAAAATGCGTGAATTGCGGCATCTGCGTGGTGATGTGCCCCACCCACGCCATTAAGATGACCGTGAATGGCAAGCCTGAAATCCCGGTGCAGGTCTATGAAGCCTTCCCGGAACTGATCGCCAGGACCGTCTTTAAGAAAGAAGCTTTCGATTTCAGCAAGAAAGATTTCGTCATCCACAACTGCTCGGCCAACGTGATCAGCTACGATGAAAAACGCGAAACCATGCGCGTGGACTTTGCCAATTGTATCCATTGCCGTCAGTGTGAAATCGCCAGCGAGGGCGCTTTCAGGGTCTACCAGCCCTGGACCGGCTCCGTGGAGCTTCACCGCGAACGCTGCGTGGAAGGCTGCCTGGCCTGTGCCGATATCTGCCCCACCCGTGCACTGCACATCCAGGACAGCGATTTGAAACTGGCAGATTACTACTGTATCAAATGCGGGGCCTGTATGAACATCTGCCCCATCAAACCAGAATACTCGGAAGAAGAATTCGAGTTTGAATCGCAGGGTGTGACGGTGAAACGCAGCCTCGAACGCCTCACAAATCCGGAAGAGCTGGCGATCAAAGTGGAACGCTGGCGGGTGAACCACACGCCGGTCTCCAGTGCGGTTTGGATCGAAGTGCTGCGCAAGCTGGGTGATGAAAAAGCAGCCATGGTTGAAGTAGACCGCAAGCGCGCCCTGCGCCGCGCGGATCTTCTTGCCGCACTCAAGCCCATACTGCTCGCCCCTGAAAAAATCGGCCGCCCGCCCAAAAACAAATAAGTGTTCACAGACAAAACAGGCGCCCATAGGCGCCTGTTTTATTCTCCATTGCTGATATTGCCTAAGACGTTTCCACTTCATCAGGCAGATCGATGCGCTCCAGCTTAAAAATCACGGGGCGAACCCCATCATTACAGCAGGTGATCATCACTTTCTCATCTTTGGTCCAGCCCCGCATGAAAGCCCCGCCCTGCAAACCTGCGTAGATGTACCGGCTAAGGCAGTCCCATGCTTCAGCACAAAACTGCCCATCCAAAGCCCTGCCAAACGCCTTGCGGTCGATCAGGAATTCCTGGCCATCCTCAAAACGGGAACACTTTCCGGCGTTGGGCCGGGCAATATATTCATCCATCAGATCCTGATAAAGTTCCCTGCGCAAAACGGTGAGTTTTACCTGGTACTGCATTACTCCTCCTCTGCCTCTGTGCAGCGATAATCAATTGCCTAAGGGTGATTCTTCCAAGGGCTTGGCACCAAAACTGAATTTTGCCTGGAAGTCGAAGGACCAGCCAGTCTCGCGCATGTAGTCCGGGTTCCGTTCACCGGGCTCAAAGATGAGCACCCGGCTCTTGGAGCGCAATTTTCCGAATTCGGTCATATTCGGTGTAGCGGTGATCACATTTCTGAAGGTACCGGAGTTGATGTAATAGATCTCCCGGTCGTTGTAATCCAGGTCCAGCAGTTCTACCCGCGCATCGTGCGTGTGCCCGGTGACGATGCAGCGTAGAGTACTATCGCGGTCTTGCAGCATTTCTTCCTTGAGCACGTATTTCAATGGCGGAGCTAAAACAGTCTTGGAATTGGCGGGGATGATAAAGGTTTTCATGGCCCAATACGGCAGGCCCCAACGCCATGGGCGCAGCTTGAACAACGATTTCAGCATCCACGCCGCGAAGCCCACCATTCCGCCGAATTTAATCAGGTCGCCGCGCAAGTTCTCATTCAGCGCAATCTCATCCAGTGCGCGGATAAAGATCGGTTCAATAAACCGCCAGACCTCTTTATGGGTCATGCCTGGCGTAGAGAAGAGGAAATTCAGGAGTGCCTGCGCAGGGCGTACATTATCGAACTCGTTCAGGCGTTCGTAAATCGTGATCAGCTGTTCGATCGAAAGGATCGTCTCCGCTGTGTAATAGCGTTTGAAGAGATAAAGCAGTTTGGCTGCCACTTCGAGCGACATGATATCTCCCAAAACTGCTCGATCATAAATTTCCGGGTCAATGCGGGTAGGAATTTCGGAACGAAAGATCAGGTTTTCGCCAAAATTGCTGGAATCGTACTCATGGCCATGGCGGACAAAGACCATGGCTTTGCCCTGAGCGTAATGCAGGTACTGGTGCTCAAAGGGTTCGCCGCTTTTCTCCTGGCCTAACAGCTCCCGCACCTTAATCCGTATGGCCGGGCTGGCATTCAGCAGCCGGTCGTGGTTACCTGGAATGTAATGCAAAACCACAGGCCTTCCGAACAACTCGCCTAGCGTACGGAAAATGCGCAGGGTTTCGCCCACCCTGTCATCCGCCGCGATGGCCTCCAAGATTTCCAAAACCCGTGTTTCCAGGGGGCTATCCGGAATTACTTCCTGATTATTGACGTAAGGACGCAGCGAGTCCTTAAACCACATCGGTGTGCGGTTGATCTCAAAGATATCGCCAGCCAAGGCGATGTGCACGGTTTCGATATGATCCTGGCGGATCATATCGGCGATCTCGCGGAAAAAAGCCTTGTAGACTACCGGTGGAAGGTTGTTATTAAAATCAAGATGCCCAAGCGCGAAAGACTTGGATTCAGCGAAATGAAGGTCAGACAGAACAATCAGCATTTTTTACCTGATTTATTCTACCTGAGGGAATTTTAGTTCAAAGCACTTGTAATGATTTGGTAAAGGCCCTGGCCTTTCGTCCCTGCCAAAATCCGGTCGAAACCATAGGATAAGGTACTAAAGAGGGCATTAGGGTCCGGGGAGCTCACAGCTTCCCACATGGCCCCGCAATCCTGGCTGAGATAGACCTCCGCTTTGCCGCCTGCTGCCAAGCTGCAGGGATTCCCCTCATCCTCAGCCAGGGCAAAAACAGCTCTGCCATCGAGGGCAAACGCCTGCCAAACTGCGCCGGTTTCGTTCCAACGGTAAACTCCGCTTGCCGTTCCTGCCAGCAAGGAGCCCTGATTTTGCAGAAGGGCATTCACATGTTCCCCTTGGAGGCCTGTGCCCATGTCAAGATCGGAACTATTCGTTAAGCGCAGGACGGTGCAAGTTTCGTGATCGCAAGTTCCAGCCGTTACAGTACCCAATGGGTCAATTGCCAGAGCGGTTACTGTTTTACCCGCGGCGCCAAACTGCAGCCATTCCTGTCCATCAAAGCGCCAGACGCCATCGCTCAGGCTGCCCGCGTAGAGCATCTCCCCGGATCGTACAAAATGAGCAAAATCCTGGAGCGGCCGGCTAAGTTTGCGCAGTCCCTCGGCACCCTTCTCCAGCTCAAGCGCCAGGCTCTCCGGTGCGATGGCATAATTCCGAGCGGTTTCCAGGCTGGCTTCTTCCGGCAAAGCCGCCGTTGAAGCTGCAGGCAGAAGGTACCTGGTTCTTTCATCCAATTGATAAACACCTTCCAGAGTGCTGGCGTAAATTTCACCGCTTTCCCCGTACAAACTCAGCACTGTATTTGGCACTGTTTCACCAAAAAAGTTTTCCCAGGTTTTGCCCCCATCCTGGCTTTGCAAAACACCCTGGCCAAAAACCGCCGCCACCAGGCGTCCATCTTTAAGCTGGACCACCCCGCTGATGACTGTATTACGCAGCGCCTGGCTGCCCAGCCAGCTGCCACCGTAATCCTCAGATTTAAAGATGCCCCGGTTCTGTTCCGCGGCATACCACACCTGCGGGCTCCCTTCCGCAACGGCCAAATCATTGACCCACATCCCGGTCAGGCCGCGTTGCGTCCAGCGGTTGCCGCGGTCATCACTGATGTACACCCCATTATTGAAGGTGCCAGCCAATACGCGCATGTAAGGCGCATCCTGGCTGGCCAGGTCCAATGCCTTGACCTGGGTATCGATCGGGCTGCGCTGCCAGAGCGCGCCGCTGTTGTACGAAACATAGGCCGAGTGTTCCAAAAACCGGTCTTCCTTATGCCCGCCATACACCAGGCCCGGCTGCAAGGGGTCCAAAGCAAGCTGCCAGGGTTCAGGCATACTCAGGTTGGCGTTGATCAGCTGGAAGCTTTGGCCGCCATCCGTGCTGCGCATGTAGCCAGTACGGTTGTGGTAGGCAATGAAGAGTATCTTGCTATCCCAGGGAGCGATATCGATATCGTAGGAATAATCATCCGCCAGGCTCTGGATCAGGCTCCAGGATTGTCCGCCGCTCGTGCTTTTGTAGAGGTACCCAGTTATCGAATGTTCCGCCCTGCTGGTAGCGTAGACAATGTTGTTGTTCCGCGGGTCGATCTCGATATCGTAGATGATCTTGTCCCCCAGGCCGCCAGAGTTCACTCCCCGCCAGTTCATCCCATAATCATCGCTGCGGAATATACCTTTACCATAGCTGCCGGCGTACACGCGGCCGGCTTGGCGCGGGTCTACCGCCAGGCTTTGAATGCTGAGCAAGGGCAGGCCGTTGTTCACGTAAGCCCAGCTATCGCCCGCGTCGTCCGTGCGCAAAATACCATTGGTAAATGACCCGGCGTAGGCCCGCAGAGGGTTCAGCGGGTCGCTGGCCACGGCAGTGAAAGTACCGCCAAACGGCCCAATCGGCTCTAAAACCGGCGGCTCTGGCCGGGGTTCGTTTTTCATGATCAGGGGAAGGTAAATATGGGCTGGCCGGGCAATCAATGGCAAGTAAATTTGGAGCAGCCCTTGGGACTGTACTAAACCCGCAGGGCTGCCAACTAAACTTACGAGGACAAGGATGAGATTAAGACAAATAAAAAGAAACCGCTTCAGCCAGGTACGGAGTGCGATGGTTTTGCACATATCTTCCTGCCTGCAACGTTCGTGCCAGTAAAAAAGCGGAATCTAGCTTAGGGCCTCCCGAATGGCCTTTGCGCAGGCTGCCACCGCCTGCCGATCCACGTCATGGTGGGTTACCAAACGAAAGCTGCGCTCAGTCCGCGGGCTAAAGAGCACCCCCGCAGCCTTGACGCGTGCCAGGAACTCCACACCGGAAAGCGCGACCTCATCAGCCAAGCGGATGAAGACCATATTCGTCTTTGGACCGCCTTTTTCGATCACAATTCCGGGGATATTCTCTAATTGGTCGGCTAGCTCTGCTGCCAGAGCATGGTCCTCAGCCAAACGCTCCACCATTGAATCCAGCGCAACCAGCCCTGCCGCGGCCAGTACGCCAACCTGGCGCATGCCGCCGCCCAAAATTTTGCGTAATCGGCGGCCTTTTTGGATGAATACCTGCGTTCCGCAGAGCACCGAACCAACTGGGGCGCAGAGCCCCTTACTCAGACAAAAAGTGACCGAATCGGCCGGTCCTGCCAGGCTGCTTGCCGGCAGCCCCAAGGCCACCGCCGCGTTGAATAACCGTGCCCCGTCCAGGTGCAGTTTCAAACCCTGCTTCTGCGCCAGTTCAGCCGTAGCCTTTGTATAGTCCAGGCTTAGCGGCACGCCGCCGCAACCGTTATGCGTGTTTTCAAGGATCACCAGGCGTGTAACCGGCGAGTGCGGATCGCTGCCGTCGTGGATCTCAGCGGCAACCGCCTCCAGGTCCAGCGTTCCGTCCGGCTGGTTGGGCAGGGTGTTCATCACCACGCCGCCTAGCACGGAGATTCCACCCGCTTCGTGCTTGAAAGTGTGCCCTTCCCTGCCCATAATGGCTTCCTCACCGCGGGCGCAATGCGCCAGCACAGCAATCAGATTGCCTTGGGTGCCGCTCGAAACAAAAAGCCCGGCTTCCTTGCCCATCCGCTTCGCGGCTTCCTGCTCCAGGCGGTTCACCGTAGGGTCTTCGCCGTAAACATCGTCGCCCACCGGGGCGGCAGCCATGGCAGCGCGCATCTCCGGTGTGGGCTGCGTTAGTGTGTCCGAGCGAAAATCGAAGTAATGTTCAGGCATTTCAGGCTCCTAATTCTTTCAACGTTTCCAATAGATCTGCCGGTAAACCAGCCTCAAATACACTATATTCCTTTTGGCCGGGCAAGATGATCTCAAGCCGGGAGGCATGCAGAAAAAAGCGCCCCAGGCTCAGGCTGCTGCGTTTTCGGCCGTAGATCTTATCTCCGGCTACCGGGCAGCCGATGAAAGCCAGATGCACTCTGATCTGGTGCGTACGCCCGGTAACAGGCCGGACCTCCAGCAGTGTGTGCTCATTAAAGCTCTGCATGGTGCGGTACTCGCTTACCGCTTTGCGTCCCCCGCCATAGGCAACCGCCATCTTCTGCCTCAGGCTGGCATGCCGCCCGATGGCCGCCTCAATCCGCCCGGTTGGGGTTGGCGGTTGGCCATCCACCAGCGCAAGGTAGAACTTCTTGGTATTGCGAGATTTAAATTGTTTCACCAGCCACAGATAAGCATCATGCGTTTTGGCGATCACCACCAGGCCGCTGGTCTCCTTATCCAGGCGATGTACGATTCCAGGCCGGCCCGCCTCACCAACGCCAGCAACCTGCGGCCAACGCGCCAACGCGGCCTGGGCCAGGGTGCCTTCCTCCCGTCCGGCGCCAGGATGCACCACCATGCCGGCAGGCTTGTTCACTACAGCCACATCCAAGTCTTCATAAACCACGTCCAGCGGAACCTCGGCAGGCTGCAGGGCAGGCTCCTCTGCGGCGGGCGCAATTAGGGCCTCTACGCGGTCTCCAGCTTCCAGCTTGACCGCTGGCCGGCTCGCCGCTTTGCCATTCAGCCTCACCCTGCCTTCCTGGATCAGGGCTTTCACCTGCATCCTTGAAAGCTGCGGCAGCTGAACCGCCAGGAACTTATCCAGGCGTTGATCGGCATCCGCATCTGCCGCAGTAAAAAGCTGTTTTTCCTCAGCCATCGTGCCTGTTTTCACGGCTGTCTTCAGGTTGGTTCGCTGCGTCGGTCCTGATTGCGTCCAGGTGCTTTTGCTTGCGTTCCTGCAAATAGATCGCCAGCAGCAGAAGTCCTACGCCAACCGTTACAGCCGAATCAGCAATATTGAAGATCGGGAAGCTCCCTACCGAAATAAAGTCGGTCACGTGGCCATCCAAAACACGGTCAATCAAGTTGCCGATCGCTCCGCCAACCTGCATGCCCAAAGCCACGCGAGCCAGTTTATCTTCGATGTGGACCTTCTGGTAAAAAACGATCAGAACAGCAATGATGATCACAGCCAGAATGCCCAGTACCAGATTAGCATTCTGAAAGAAGCCGAAAGCAGCGCCGGTATTCTTGATATGCGTAAACCGCATCATCGGCGCCAACCATTCCAGGGGCATCCAGGAACTGTTTAATGGCAGCTGAGCCTTGACATACGCCTTGCTGATTTGGTCCAGCACGATCACCAGCGCGGCAACGCCTAAGAGTGTCAGGTTCTTATGCAAGCCGGCTGTCTTAGTCTGCATTATTTCTTTCAATGGCCACCTGCAAGGCTTCCTCATCAATGCTGTCTTCCAGGCGATACCAGCCCAGGGGGCTTTCACCGGCGTCAAAATCAACGGCCAATGTTTCCGCCATGATGTAGTCGCGGAATGCTTCCAGCGCTTCGCTGAGTTTGGGGCTGGCCTGATAGCGCATGCGGATGCGGTCGCTGATCTCCAGGCCGCTATCCTTGCGCAAGGCCTGCACCCGGCGCACGAATTCGCGGGCCAGGCCTTCGTTGACCAATTCCGGGGTTAGCGTGGTGACCAGCGCGGCCAAGTAAGCGCCTTCAGCGGCAACCTCATAACCCTGCTGGGCATGGCTGTGAACTTCCACCTCATCGGCAAGGATTTCATGATATTTGCCATCCACCTGCACAACCAAACTAAAACCTTCCAGGAGCTTTAACGCGCTTTCTTTCACTGGCAGATCCATGATGGCCTGGCGCACTTTCGGAAAATCGCCTTTGTACTTTTGGCCGAGCTGCCGCGGCAAGGGGTTGATGGTGTACTCAACTGCTTCCTCGCCGGGGGCCAGGAGGCGGGCATGTTTCACGTTGAGCTCATCCTCCAGCACTTCCTTAAAACGCTCTACCGTTTCCCCTTCCTCTGCAAAGCCAACCGCAAAGGCAACTTCCGAAAGCGGCTGACGCACCTTGATGTTGCTCTTGTTGCGCGCGGCATGCCCCAGGGAGGCCAGGCGCATCACGGTTTCCATCTCATGATTGAGGGCAGTATCCACCATCTCAGGGCGTTCTTTGGGCCAATCGGCCAGGTGGACCGAGGCAGCCGCCTGCGGGTCTACACTGCGCACCAGGTTTTGATAAAGCTCTTCGGCAATAAATGGCACAGCCGGCGCCAGCAGTTTGGTAACCGTCACCAGGGCGTTATACAGCGTTTCGTAAGCGGCATTCTTATCCGCGTCGGCATCGCTCTTCCAGAAACGCCGGCGCGAGCGGCGCAGCCACCAATTGGAAAGCTGGTCCACAAAGGTGCCGATGGGCCGGGTAGCGCCGATGACGTCATAGTTTTCATATGCCTTGGTCACATCGCGCACCAGCACGTTCAGGGCCGAACTCAGCCAGCGGTCCATCTCGCTGAACCGCGGCAGCAAAGGCGCGTACGGGTTCCAGCCATCCAAATTGGCATAGGTCACAAAGAAGCTGTAGGTGTTCCAGAGCGGCAGCATAAAGGTACGGGTAACTTCCCCTACCAGGTCGGAGCCGAACCGGCGTTCATTTTGGGGCGGGCTGGCAGTCAGCATGTACCAGCGCACGGCGTCAGCGCCATGCAGGTCCAGCACTTCCCAGGGGTCCACCACATTACCCTTATGTTTGGACATCTTCTTGCCCTCAGGGTCAAGAATGTGCCCGTAGCAGATCACATTTTTGAAGGCCAGGTCATCAAATACCAGGGTAGATACGGCGTGCAGGGAGTAGAACCAGCCGCGGGTTTGGTCGATGGCTTCGCTGATGTAATCCGCGGGGTGTTGGTTCTTAAATTCTTCCTGATTCTCGAAAGGATAATGCCACTGGGCCGATGGCATGGAACCGGAGTCGAACCACACATCGATCAGTTCCGGCACACGGTGCATGGTACCCCGCTGGCATTCCGGGCAGGCAAAGCTGATTCCGTCCACATATGGGCGGTGCAGATCCAGCTCGCTCAGGTCCTTGCCGGCCAATTCGCTCATTTCCGTAACCGAGCCTACACAGTGCTGATGCCCGCAATGGTCGCACTCCCAAACAGGCAGCGGTGTGCCCCAGTAGCGGTTGCGGCCCAGCGCCCAGTCCACATTGTTTTCCAGCCAGTTGCCAAAACGGCCATTGCGGATATGTTCAGGGACCCAGTTGATGGTCTTATTCAACTCCACCATGCGGTCGCGCACCGCGGTCGTACGGATGAACCACGAAGGCCGCGCCTGGTAGAGCAAGGGCGTATCACAGCGCCAGCAGAACGGGTAAGTATGCGTGATCTTTCCGCTGCGGAAGAGCAGCCCGCGCTCCTGGAGGTCCTGGATGATCAGCGGGTCAGCATCCTTGACGAATAAACCCGCCCAGGGAGTCACCTGGCGTTTAAAGCTGCCATCGTCGTTCAAGGTTTGAATCAGCGGCAGGTCGTGTTTTAAGCCGGTTTCCATGTCTTCCGCGCCAAAACTAGGCGCCGTGTGCACCAGGCCGGTACCATCCGTTGTGGTCACGTAATCCGCGTTGACCAGATAATGAGCCTCCTTCTCGCTCGGGAAGAAGTTGTACAGAGGGTTATAGCGTTTCTTGAGCAGCTGCTTGCCGGTATAGGTTTTAAGCACCTTCATCGCCGTTTCGCCGAAGATGACCGGAACCAGGTCTTTGGCCAGGATGAGTTTCTCATCGTTGCTGCCATCCTCACGGGTCACTTGTACGTACTCAACGTCCGGATGAGCGGCGATAGCGGCGTTGGCCGGCAGGGTCCACGGCGTGGTGGTCCATACCAGGAAGTAAGTGCCCGGCTCGTCCCGCAGCGGGAAGCGCACGTAGATTGATGGATCCTCAGCGTCCTGGTAGCCCAAAGCCACTTCGTGATCGCTCAGGGGCGTGCCGCAGCGCGGACAGTAAGGCACCACTTTATGACCCTGGTAGAGCAAACCCTTATCCCAGATTTGCCGCAGCAGCCACCAAACGGATTCGATGTATTCGTTTTTATAGGTTACATAAGCACGGTCAAAATCCACCCAGTAGGCAATGCGTTCGGTCATCCGCTCCCAATCCTGAATTCGGGCAAAGGCGGATTCACGGCAGAGTTCGTTGAAAGCCGCGATGCCGTATGCCTCAATCTGGCTTTTTTGGGTGAACCCCAATTTCTTCTCAACCTCGATCTCAACTGGCAGTCCGTGTGTGTCCCAGCCGCCGCGCCGGTCAACATAGTAACCTTGCATCACCCGGAAGCGGAGGAACATGTCCTTGTAGACCCGGCCGATCACGTGATGGATGCCCGGTTTGCCGTTAGCGGTAGGCGGACCTTCATAGAAAACAAAGGGCTTTCTGTCCTTACGGCCATCGGAGGACTGCTTAAAGATCTCCTCTGCCTTCCAGAACTGCAGCTGGTTTTCCTCCAATTGGAGTTGGTTGAGTTTATTTGAAACTGGTTTGAACATATGGCTCCTCAATAACGGCACGATAGCGGGGAATAAAAAAACCCGCCCAATTCTACAGGGACGAGTTTGTGCTCGCGGTACCACCCCGCTTCCAGGCAATGCCAGGCGCTTAGTGCTTTTTACAGCAGCGGGTATAACGGCCCGCGAACCCGGCTTGCTTACTCTGGTTCAGCGCGCGGCTCGGGAATGATCTTGGGCAAAAGCGCTTGCCTGCTCGCAGCACCGCAGGCTCTCTGTGAAGTGGGTTTTTGCTTACTCTTTCCGTCTCAGCCGATCAGGCGTGGATTATCTCATAATCGACCGTACAGGTCAACTTTAATGGCCTTAGATTCTTGCTTATTACCCATCGGCATTCCTTACTTTGCCGTGGTCTAAGCTAAACATAGTTCTTTCCAAGTGGACGCAAACGAAAAGACCCCGGTTTGGGGTCTTTGAAGGGTGCCTGGAGGGTCTCGAACCCTCAACATCTTCATCCACAGTGAAGCACTCTGCCATTGAGCTACAGGCACC
>DHPL01000011.1:1292-19019 GCA_002407905.1 Anaerolineaceae bacterium UBA5365 | reverse complement strand
GCCATTGAGCTACAGGCACCGCGTGGCTCGCTATTTTAGCATGCCGTTAGCGGGTACGCAAGTGTTCTTCAGGATTTCAGATGGCCAATCAGTTCGGATTGCGGCACGAGCGTTTGGCTGCCATCGGCCAGTTTTTTGACCATCACCAACCCTTGGGCTGCCTCATCCGGCCCGAGGACCAAAACAAAAGGCAATTGCTGGCGGTCCGCGAAACGCAGCTGTTTCCCCAGTTTTTCGGTTTGCACGGGCATCATCGCCGGTATGCCCGCCTCGCGCAGCTGCGCGGCGAGCTTCAGGCTTTCAAGTTCCAGGCTTTCATCGAATACGGTCACAAAAACAGCCTGCCCCTCACCCAGGGCTTCGGGGTAGCAGTTGTATTTCTGCAATACCAGATCGATCACAACGTCCCCCATGGCAAAACCCACTCCGCTGAGTTCCTTGCCGCCCACATCGGCCACCAGGTTGCCATAATGGCCGCCGCCTAAAATCGCCCTGAACTCACCAAAATTATCGCTCACCTCAAAGACGGTGCCGGTGTAATAATCCAGTCCTCGGGTGACGCTGGGGTCGTAATGCACGTAATCGCCAAAACCCATCGCCTCAACCCGCTCAAGAATACCCCTCAACTCCGTTGATTCACGCCAAAGGTCTTGATCCTTCAGGATAGCCTGAACTGCCTGGTACTGAGCCTCGCTCAGGCCAAGATCCAATGCCCTTTCCTTCCAAATATCCGCAGGCAGCTTGTCGATGCGGTCGATGAGGCGCAGCATCTCCCTGGCTTGCTCAGGGTCAAGTCCAAGCAAGGCCAAACGTTCGTTGGCAAAGGCGCGGTGATTGACCCGCACAGAAACCTGATCCGGTTTCAGGCCCACTTTCTGCAGGAAGGCTGCAGCCACGGCGATCAATTCTGCGTCCGCCGCCAGGGTGTCCGCGCCGATCAGGTCAATATTCCACTGGAAAAATTCGCGGGTGCGGCCTTTTTGCGGGCGCTCGTAGCGCCAGAAAGGCCCAAAACTCCACCAGCGCAAGGGGTAGGTGAATTCGTTCTGCTTTTGGGCTACCATCCGGGCCAGGGTGGGCGTCAGTTCAGGCCGCAGAGTGATCAGGTCGCCGCCGCGGTCCGGGAAAACGAAGGACTGCTCTTTGACCAGCTCCTCACCGGATTTGGCGGCATAGAGGTCAATGCTTTCCAGGCAGGGGCCATCGTAATACTGATAGCCAAAGGATTCAGAAACCGCCCGCATCTGAGCCAGCAGCCATTGGCGCCGGGCCATCTCGGTTGGGTAAAAATCGCGCGTACCTTTGATGCTTTGAATCACTTGTTTCATAACTCACCTGCCTCCAGCGCTATTATATCGAAACCATTGCTTCCATTGGCGGCCTCCGCAGGCCAATCTGCCTTTTCTGATAAGATTAACCGTATGGAAGATAGTGGCAAAGCCCCACGATTCATCTGTATCAGCGATTCGGTGATCGTCCTTGAAGGGATGAAAGTTTTGCTGGGGCGCCTGGATGGGGCCAAAACAATCACCACCTGCAATAGCCTGGCTGAGATCGATTGGTCATACCGCAGCGGCAGTCACGACTTGGGCCTCGTCGCCTGGAATGGCAGCAACCCCAGCAGTGCGGAATTGGTACGCCAACTCCGCAGGCGGTCTCCGGAGATCAAGCTGATTGTTGTTGGCTGCGCGCATGCCAATGAGATGCTGTTGGAGAGCCTGCAAGCCGGTGCCAACGCCATCCAACTCCTCAGCTGTTCCAGTTCAGAGATGGCGGATGCAATCCGTAAGGTCCTCGCCGGCCAGGGCTACATCCATCCCGACCTTGCCAGTCTGGTCCTCCGGCATTTTTCCAAGCCGGAAAGGGAAGCAGTGCATGGATCGATCGAAGACCTCAGCCCCAGGGAGATGCAAGTGCTGCGCTGCCTGGTAACGGGCATGAATAACGAGGAGATCGGCAGGGAATTGGTGATCAGTTTGCCAACGGTACACACGCATGTGGCCCACATTCTCACCAAGCTGCAGGTTGCCAGCCGCACGCAGGCGGTGATCCTCGCGCTCCAAAACGGCGTGAAGCCGCGCTAGCTTTTTTTCATCCCTTTTATTGACCGATTAATCATCGGCATCAATGAATTTTTTTTACTTAATCCGCCGTACAGGGAATGCTGTCCTCGCTATAATGCATCCAATTCCATTAGTGAGCGAGGTGTATATGAATGAAAAGCGTGCGGATGCCTGGATGAGTTCCCCTGCCGTATTCGCGAGCCCGGAGATGCCGCTGGCTGAGGCGCGTAAACTGATACCCCAGGATCAGTTTAGGGGCTTGCCAGTTTTGGATGCCGGCAAACTGGTTGGCGTTGTTACCCGCGGGCAATTTCTGCCCCATCGGCCCGTTGAGGGGGCCGAGAGCGTTACTGAAGGAAACCAGACCGTGGCAGAAGTGATGAACCAGCAGCCGATCTGGATCAAACCGGAGACCTCCATGGCCGAGGCAGCGCAATTAATGCTGGAGAACAAGATCGCTGTGCTGCCGGTGTTGAGCAATGACGCCTTGGTCGGCGTTTTAAGCAGTTTCGATATCTTCCGCTACATCATGGATTGCTGCAATGGCCTGGCCTCTGAGCGGAAGGTGGCAGACATCATGACCGACTATGTTTGGACGATTGACCCTGGGTCCAGCCTGCTTGAAGCTGACCGCATCATGAGCCCGAAAAGCATCCGCGCACTGCCGGTAGTGCGGGATGGTCAACTTCTGGGAATCGTGACCCGCAGCGATCTGACGGTTAATGAACCAGGTATGTGGGGCACCCGTGTAGACAAAGTGATGGCGAAACCTGTCCTGACCATTGCACCTGATGAAGGGATGAGCACCGCAGCAAAAATGCTTCTGGAGCACAAGATCCACGCCTTGCCGGTCGTCAATAACAAAGGCAAACTGGTGGGCATTGTTACGGAATCGGACCTCTTTCTCGCGACCATGCAACGCTTGGCCTGATTATCCTCAAGCTGAAACCCTAGCCCTAAGCCTACAGAAGCCGGATGGTCTTGCTGATCAACCGGCTTTCTTCTTATGCCAGGTTAATTTCAGCCTTAGTCCAAGCGCCCTATCTTATCTTTTTAAGTACCTTATGTATCACAGTATTTAATTAATGATAAATAATGATTTACTGAAAGGTCGGGAAGCATTTACGTACCAATTTAGTTACATTTTTCACAATACAGTTATAATCAATGCGGAGTTGCCACCGAATCGAACCTGACGCGGTGGCTTGCTTTGTGAGTGAATAAAAAGATAACGATCGGAGTGTAAATATGCCAGAACCTGCCAAAATCAGGGACCCATTGGATATGCCCGAGCAGAGGCGCGTCATCGATCGCACGATCGATGAATTTATGCACCTGCCCGGCGCAGCCATGGTAGTGCTCAACAACCTTCAGGGACGCATCGGCTACATCACCAAACCGATGCAAGCCTACATTGCTGAGCGCATGAACGTACCTTTGAGCAAGATCCACGGGGTAGTTTCTTTCTATTCCTTCTTCACCACCGAACCCCGCGGCAAACATGTGGTCAAGTTCTGCATCGGCACGGCCTGTTACGTAGGCGGCGCCGAGCAATTGATCGACAAAACCAAACAGGTTTTGGGTATCAATCCGGGCCAAACCACGCCGGATGGAATGATCACGGTTGAAGTTTGCCGCTGCGTTGGTGCTTGCTCGCAGGCTCCGGTGATCGTGGTGGACGACTTGAACCACGGGAAAATGCAAGCAACCCGAATTAACAATGTGATCAATCAAATTCTACAAAGTGAAGCAGTAAGTGCTGCATGAGGAGCTGTGAATGAAAAAGTTAAATTCACTGGATGACCTCGCCCGTTTCAGCCAACACAGCCAAGATCTGAACGCGCTGAAAAACAGCAACGAAGCCGCGATTCTGGTTTCTGTGGACCCGGTTTGCATCGCCAAAGGCGCTGAAGCGATCAAGGACGCGCTGGTGGCAGCCCTGGCCGATGCTGGCCTGGGGAACATCGCGGTCTACGAGGTCACGCATATCGGCAACCCGGAAAAAGAAGGCCCGGACATTCTGGTCTACCCCCGGGAAACACACTACGTGCGCCTGGTCAAAGCCGATGTCCCGGAGATCGTAAACGCGATCAAAACCGATACGGTAGTGACGCGGTTGGAGCTGCCCCTCCCGGTGGTCAAAGACGAAGAACTGCACGATCCCGAACCCAAAGAAGTAAGGGTGATCCTGGAAAGCATCGGCAAGCTTAACCCGCTGGCCATCGAAGATTCCATCGCCAATGGCGCCTACGGCAGCCTGGCAAAGGTACTCGGGGAAATGCAGCCCGACGAAGTGATCGAGACCGTTTTAGCCTCCAAGCTGCGCGGACGCGGCGGCGCTGGCTTCCCAACTGGTTTGAAATGGAAGTTTGTCCGCCAGGCACCAGGCGACGAGAAATACCTGGTCTGCAATGCTGATGAAGGCGACCCTGGCGCTTTCATGAACCGCAAGGTCCTCGAAGGCGACCCGCACGCGGTGATCGAAGGAATGGCAATTGCAGCTTATGCCACCGGTGCCAGGCAGGCCTACGTTTATTGCCGTGCCGAGTACCCCATTGCTGTGAACACAATGAACCTCGCCATCGACCAAGCCCGCCGCTTAGGCCTTTTGGGCGAGAACATCCTGGGCACCGACTTTAGCTTCGATTTGGAAGTTCGCATGGGCGCCGGTGCTTTTGTCTGCGGCGAAGAAACTGCCCTCCTGGCCTCCATTGAAGGCGGCCGCGGCGAACCCCGCGTACGCCCGCCATTCCCGGCGCAGAAGGGCCTTTGGGACAAGCCCACCAACATCAATAACGTTGAAACCTACGCCAATGTGCCCAAAATTATCGGGCGCGGCGTAGATTGGTATTCCAGCATGGGCACTGAAAAAAGCAAAGGCACCAAAACCTTCGCCCTGGCTGGCGATGCTGCCAACACGGGTTTGATTGAAGTGCCTTTTGGCATCACCCTGCGCGAGATCATTTACGACATCGGCGGCGGCATCAGGGGCGGCAAGAAATACAAAGCCGTCCAAACCGGCGGCCCAATGGGCGGCTGCTTGCCCGAGAAGTACCTGGACCTGCCCGTGGACTATGAAACCCTGGGCCAGGCCGGCTCGATTATGGGCTCCGGCGGCATGGTCGTGATGGATGAAGACACCTGCATGGTGGACATCGCCCGCTTCTTCATGGAGTTTACTCAGGATGAATCCTGCGGCAAGTGCATTCCCTGCCGTGTAGGCACCCGGCGCATTCTGGAAACTTTGCAGCGCATCTGCAAAGGTGAAGGCAAGCCGGAGGACATTCCGCTGCTCAAGGAGCTTTGCGAAGAAACCAAGCAGGACTCACTTTGCGGTTTGGGTCAGGGCGCGGCCGGCCCTGTGATTTCCACCATGGAACATTTCATGGCCGAGTACGAAGCGCATATCTACGATAAAAAGTGCCCTGCCAAGGTTTGCCGCGATCTCATCGAGTTCAGCATCAGCGACAACTGCACCGGCTGCACCTCCTGCGCGCGCTACTGCCCCACCAACGCCATCACCGGCGAACGCAAAGAAAAACATGTGATCGATAGCAGTATCTGCATCCGCTGCGGTATCTGCCACAACGTGTGCAAGTTTGACGCGATTGTGATCGAGTGATTTGGAGAACGCGATGACATTACTTAGTCTCACGATCAATGATAAGAACGTTGAAGTAGAAACAGGCAGCACCATTCTGGAAGCGGCTCAGAAAGCTGGGGCAAACATCCCCACACTCTGCCACCATCCGCAGCTGCACCCTTACGGCTCCTGCCGGCTCTGCCTGGTTGAAGTGGAAGGTGCCCGCACGCTCATGCCGGCCTGCACCGTTCCGGCCACCCAGAACATGGTTGTCCGCACGGATACCGAAAAAACCAAGAAAGCCCGCAACTTTGTGCTTTCCATGCTCTTCAGCGAGCGCAACCATTTTTGCATGTACTGTGTCAAAACGGACGGCGACTGCGAATTGCAGCAGGCCGCTTACGCTGAGAACATGAACTTCTGGCCCATCACGCCCGCCTACGATCCCTTCCTGGTGGACGCAAGCCACGAACATATCATGATGGACACCAACCGCTGCATCCTCTGCCGGCGCTGCGTACGCACCTGCGGTGAACTGGTGGGTAACTTCACCCTCGGTTTTGAGGAACGCGGTTCCCTCAGCCAGCTGATCGCCGACCACGGTGTGCCCTGGGGGGAAAGCAGTTGTATTTCATGCGGTAACTGTGTGCAGCACTGCCCTACCGCCTCCATTTACGACCGCTACTCGGCTTACAAGGGCCGCAGGACTGATCTGGAACACACCAAAGCAGTTTGCATGGAATGCTCCATGGGCTGCGACCGGGTGCTCCTAACCCGCGACAACCAACTTGTCCGAATCGATGGCGACGAATCCAGCGCCTTTAACGAAGGTTTGCTCTGCCAGCTGGGCCGCTACCGCCCCCTGGAAGACAAACGCGAACGCCTGCTTTACCCCATGGTCCGCAAACAGGGCGTTCTTACTGAAACCAGCTGGGAAGAGGCCCTGCAAGTGGCGGCCGATAAAATCGACCAGACCCAATGCTCCGGTATTCGCGCCGCGATCTCACCCCGCTTCAGCATTGAAGCCATGGCAGATTTTGCGGCCTACTTCAAGGGTTACTTACAGGTTCCTGAAGTAGAGGTACTCCAAACCGACCAGAGCTCTGAAATGAGCCGCAAACTGGCCGCGAAAATGGGTGCCTTCGAAGGCGACCTGGAGCAGCTTAAAGATCTGGACCTGGCAGTGGTGATCGGCGCTGATCTTGTTGAACTTCAGCAGGTGGCCGGCTTCTTCCTCAAACGCCAGATGCCAAACGGGCTCAGGTTCTTCTTTGCAGGCCCGGACGTTGGCAACCTGGACCGTTTTGCCACGGATAAGATCATCTACACCGGCCGTGATTACCTGAGCGTGATCAAGATGCTGGTCAAAAGCCAGGGCGAAGAGCGCGGTTGGCTGGCTGCCAAACTTGGTTTGGACCCCGCCGAACTGGAACGCTTTGTCCAAAAATCCAATGAGAGCAGCAAGGTGGCCTACATTCTGGGCAGCGACCTGATGACAGACTACAACTACAGCCTGCTCGAGGAATTGATGGGCTTCATCGAAAAACAGCCCGGTTCGGTCATCGTCCTCAAGGGTCGGGTGGGCGGCTACGCGGCCTCTCTGCTCAACTTGGAACCGGTAGATCTGTACTCGTCCATCAGCGGCCTGGGCTTCTTTGCCCTGGGCGATGCCTACCTGGATGACGCTACCCGCCAGGTCATTGACCGCAGTGAGTTCAAGATTTTCTGCACATCAGTGATCGATGACCAGCGGATGAAAGGCGATGTCTTGCTGCCGATCCCCAATTGGGCGGAACTGGAAGCCCACTACCTTACCGGAGACGGTAAGGTGAAGCGGGCTGGCAAGGCATTGGAAGCCCCTGGAAATACTAGGCCCCTGGTGGATATTCTGGAAGACCTGGGCCGGCGAACCGGTTTCACCCTGAAACACGACTGGCAGGAGATGCTGAAAAGCTCAACCGCCTCCACCGAGCTGGTGCTGAGCTGAAAGGAATAAAAGATGACTAAACCTAAAGTAGCTTCAGACTGGCTTGCAGGGTGCGCGGGTTGTCACATGTCTTTCCTGGACATGGACGAGCGTATTCTCGAGCTTTTGAAATTAGTGGAACTGCGGGCCACCCCCATTACGGACCTCAAGGAGCCGGATGAAGAAGGCGTGGATGTAGGCATCCTGGAAGGCGGCATCTCAAACACCTATAACATCGAGGTGGCTGAAAAAATGCGCAGCCGCTGTAAGATCCTGGTAGCCTTGGGTGACTGCGCCGTCTTCGGTGGTGTGCCGGCCATGCGCAACTTTGCCGGTGCTGATGAAGCCCTCCAACGCGCCTACGTTGAGGCTGAGAGCAACGACGCCAGCGGAATGGTGCCTAACGACCCGGAGCTTTCCACCGCGGTGCACGTTGCCCCCGTTAGCGATTACGTGAAAGTTGATATCGCCCTGCCTGGCTGTGCCCCCAGCGCGGACGCGATCTTTGAAGTGCTTGCCAGTCTGGCCCAGGGGAAGATCCCCGAGGTCAAAGGCGAGTTGAACGATTGGCACTAGGAGCAAACATGGCGACAGAAAAAATTACGATCGAACCCGTAACCCGCATTGAAGGGCACGCCAAGGTGACCGTGCACATGAATGGCGATGGCAGCGTGGAGCATGCCTACTTTCATGTGAATGAGTTCAGGGGTTTTGAAAAGTTCTGCGAAGGCCGCCTGGTGGAAGAAATGCAGCAGATTACTCCCCGCATCTGCGGTATTTGCCCGGTGAGTCATCACCTGGCAGCTGCCAAAGCCGGCGATGTGGTCCTGGGCGCCCCCGCGCCACGGCCTGCAGAACTGCTGCGGGAACTGATGCACATGGGCCAGGTGATCCAAAGCCACGGCATGCACTTTTTTGAGCTGGGTGGACCGGACCTGATCTTGGGCTTTGACCACGACCCGGCTACCCGCAACGTCGTTGGCTTGGTGCAGGCCGACCCTGACCTGACCCTCAAGGCGATCCGCCTGCGCAAGTTTGGTCAGGCGATCATCAGCGAACTGGGCGAACGGTCCATCCACCCGATGTTTGCAATTCCTGGCGGCGTGAACCGTGCCTTCAATGCCGATGGCCGCGACCGCCTGCTGGCCCAAATCGCGGAGCAGGTTGAAACCGCCAAAGTGGGCATCCAGGTGATCAAGAACTGGTGCGAGAACAACCAGGAAGATGTAAACAAGTTTGCCGTCTTCCCCACCGGGTATTTCGGCCTCGTCACCCCGCAGAACTCGCTTGAGCTCTACGACGGCCAGATTCGCCTCACCGGACGGGATGGCAGCGAACTGGAAAAGTTCTCTGCCCAAAACTACCTGGACCACATCGCCGAGCACGTTGAGCCCTGGTCCTACCTCAAGTTCCCCTATTACAAGAAATTGGGTTGGCCGGAAGGTGCTTACCGTGTGGGTCCCCTTGGCCGCCTGAACAACTGCGACCAGATTGACACTCCGCTTGCCAACGCCGAGCTGCAGATCTTCAAGGCGCTCAATGGCGGCAAACCGGTCGAAAATACCCTCTATTACCATTACGCCCGCATGATCGAGTGCCTCTTCGCCCTCGAGCGCGCCGAGGTCCTCCTGCAAGACCCGGATATTCTTTCAACCGATATCCTGAACACCAGCCGGGACCTCAAGGAAGAAGGCGTCGGTGTGATCGAAGCTCCCCGGGGCACCTTGCTGCACCACTACTGGATCAACGAACACGGCCAACTGACCAAGGTGAACCTCATCGTTTCCACGGGTCATAATAATTACGCCATGAGCAAAGCTGTGGACGAAGTAGCTAAGACCTACGTGAAGGGCCCCATGGTTCAGGAAGGCATGCTGAACCGTGTTGAGCACGCTATCCGCGCGCACGACCCCTGCCTAAGCTGTTCTACCCACGCGGTAGGCCAGATGCCTCTGGAGATCTCAGTCTTCGACTCTGAGGGCAAACTGAGCCAGGTCCTGCGCCGCTAGAGGGGCACGGATAATAACAAAACCTCCCCTCTTTGGTAAGATTGGGGAGGTTTTATAATGCAAACTGCCATGACAGAAAAAGTGCTGATCGTTGCCTATGGCAACCGCGACCGCGAAGACGACGGTGCCGGCTGGCACATCTTAAACAAACTCGCAAGCTATCTCGAACTGCCTACACCGCAGCTTCCCGGTGAGCGCGTTCTCAGCCCCAGCGGCCGCTACGAGCTGCTTTACCTCTTCCAGTTGCTGCCGGAGATGGCTGAAGACCTTTTAGGCTACGCGCAGATCATCTTTATTGACGCCCACAACTCCGAACAACTGCCGGATTTGAGTTTTGAGCCGGTTGGGCCCAGTACACGCCACAGTGCCTTCACCCACCACATGAGCCCCGAAGAACTGCTTGAAATCAGCCGGACCATCAGCGGCCGGGTCTTAAACGCATGGCTGCTGAGCGTGCGCGGTTATTCCTTCCAATTCAAGGAGGTTCTCTCCCCGGCAACAGAAAAACTGACCGAGCAAGCATTTTTTACACTCGGTGAACACTTGGGTTTACTTAAACGCCCCCGGACTTACGAAGAACGTGAGCTTACGGTTTACCGCCGCGGCGAGGGGCTGGATAAGCGCACGCGTCCGGTGATCAGTGAGCACCTCGCGCTTCTCCGCGTGAATGGCCAGGACTGGCTTACTTTTGTTTGCAGTCCAACCGAGCTCGAAGACCTTGCCCGGGGCTTTTTATGGAACGCCGGCGTGATCGAGAGCCTCACCAGCATCGGCAGCATCATTGTTTCACCAGATGCCAGCCTCATCGATGTGCGCCTCAATGTCACGGTTCGGAAGCCCGAGAGTTTCCACCGCACCGCCACCGGCATTGAGCCGGATTCTCCCTTGCCGGATATGGGAAGAGTTCCGGATGATTTCAGTATCAGCCCAAAGCAGCTTACGGCCCTCTTTACGGAGTTCGACTCAGCCCAAACCATGCACGAGCTGGCAGGCGGGTTTCATGCCGCCGCCCTCTCGGATGGCGAATCGCTAAAGCATATGGTGGAGGACCTAGGCCGGCACAACTGCGTGGATAAGATCGCCGGCTGGTACCTGGCTCAGGGAAAACCCTTCCCGCCGCGAATTCTTTATCTCAGCGGGCGGATTTCATCTGAAATGGTGCACAAATGCCTGTCGATGGGCGTGAACATCATGGTTTCACGCACAACTCCCACCGCCCTGGCCGTCCAACTGGCCCAGCGCTTTGGCATCACTATTCTTGGTTACATGCGCCAAAACGGTTTTGAGATCCACAGCCACCCCCAAAGGATCCAGGACTGATGCACGAACTGCCGGTAACTGAAGACATCCTGCGCATCGCCTGTGAAGAGGCTGCCAAACATGGCGCGGCCCGGGTGAGCGATATTTACATGACCATCGGTCAGTTTTCTTCGATCGTAGACGATTCGGTCCAGTTTTTTTGGGACCACATCAGCCAGGGCACCCTCTGCGAAGGGGCGAAACTGCATTTCGAGCGGCCCCCGGCGGTATTGCATTGCAATCAATGCGCGCGGGAATTTGAACTGCAGGACGAATTACTGCCCTGCCCAAACTGCGCCAGTTTCGACCTCTCGGTCATCAGCGGCGATGAGATGCAGGTTGACCATATTGATATCGTAAAGGAGGACGATCATGACTGAACGCGTAGAGATCGTCAAGAAGATTTTGGATAGCAACGAGCGCCTGGCGCTCAATAACCAGGCCTTGCTGGATAATCACGGTATCCTGGGCTTGAATATCATGGCCTCGCCCGGCGCCGGCAAGACCAGTTTTATCCTCCAGACCATCAAGCGCCTGCCGCCTGGCTTGCGCCTGGGCGTGATCGAGGGCGACACCGCGCCAGTGACCATCGATGCAGACAAGGTTTTGGCGGCTGGTATGCCGGCAGTACAGATTAACACCGGCGGAGAGTGCCACCTGGACGCCGTGATGATGGAGAGCGCCCTGCAAGCCCTGCCTTTGGCGGAACTGGACCTGGTGATCGTGGAGAATGTGGGCAACCTCATCTGCCCGGCCGCCTTCAAACTGGGCACGCATGCCAATTTACTCGTGGCCTCCATCCCCGAAGGGGATGATAAGCCCTACAAGTACCCCAATATTTACCGCGATCTGCAGGTTTTGATCGTGAACAAGATCGACCTCAAACCCTATATTGATTTTCGGATGGATTACTTCATCCAGGGCGTCCGCGCGCTCAACCCCGGCCTGGTGATCTTTGAGCTTAGCTGCAAAACAGGCGAAGGCTTTGAGGCCTGGACCAATTGGCTGGTCAGCCAGGTGAAGGCGCGAAAGCAAGAGGCATAAATCAACCAAAGCATCCGTATCCGCGGCATCGTTCAGGGTGTCGGTTTTCGGCCCACAGTCTATCTGCTGGCAAAAAAGCACGGCATCAATGGGTGGGTCCGTAATTCCGCCTTGGGTGTGCAGATCGAAGCCCAGGGCAGCCCTGAAGCGCTGGCTTCGTTCACGGCAGACCTGGCGGCGCATCCGCCGGCACTGGCCCAGGTGGATAGCTTTGAAGTCTCTATCCTGCCGGACCGCGAGTTCGCTAGCTTTGAAATCATTGAATCTGCCGATTCTCAGGAGGAATTCCTGCCCGTCTCAGTAGATTTAGCCACCTGCCCGGATTGCCTGCGCGAATTGTTGGATCCGCATGATCGCCGCTACCGTTACCCCTTCATCAACTGTACCCATTGCGGTCCGCGCTTCAGCATACTGCGGCAAATCCCCTACGACCGCCCCAACACCACCATGGCTGCCTTTACGCTCTGCCCCGACTGCGAACGGGAGTACGACAACCCGGAGGACCGCCGTTTTCACGCCCAGCCCGTGGCCTGCCCTGTATGCGGACCGAAAATTTGGTTCGAAGCCCATGGCGAACGCCTTGCCGAACGGGAAAATGCTTTGCGTATGGCGGAGGAATGGCTTCAAAGCGGGAAGGTCCTGGCCATCAAAGGCCTGGGCGGCTTCCACCTCGCCTGCGATGCCTTGAATCCGGTTGCTGTGGAAAACCTGCGCCAGCGTAAGCGCCGCTCCGCCAAGCCTTTCGCACTCATGGCCGGCAGTTTGGAAATCATCTCTAAATACTGCGAACTCAGTCCTTTTGCCCGCCAAATGCTGGTCTCTCCCCAGGCGCCGATCATGCTCCTGCCCCTTAACCAGGCCGGGCAAACCCTGGCCGCCAGTGTGGCCCCCGGCCAAAAAACACTGGGCTTCATGCTGCCCTACACCCCCCTCCATCACCTCATTTTCAAGGACTTACCGGAAGCCGTCCTGGTGATGACCAGTGCCAATCTTTCAGAAGAACCTATTGCCTACACGAATGAGGATGCTATTTCCCGGTTAAATGGCCTGGCAGATGCTTTCTTGATGCATGACCGCCCGATCGTCATGCGCGTGGACGACTCTGTGCTCACGGAGCTGGATGGGCAGCCTTACTTCTTCCGCCATGCCCGCGGTTATGCGCCTAACCCCATCCGCCTGCCCTTTGCCTTTCAGCAGGAAGTCCTTGCTTGCGGCACGGAGCTCAAGAACACCTTCACCCTCGGCCGGGAAGCTTATGCCTTCATCTCGCATTACATCGGCGATTTGGAGAACATGGAAACCCTGCGTTCCTTCGAGGAAGGGATCCGCCATTACGAAGCCCTCTTCCGGGTCCACCCCAAATTGATCGCCTGCGATCTCCACCCGGATTACCTGGCCACGCGTTACGCCCAGGAGCGCGCCGCGAGCGCAAACTTGCCACTCGTTGCGGTTCAGCACCATCACGCGCACATCGCGTCCTGCCTCGCTGAGAATAGCTGGGCTGCGAATGAGCCAGTGATTGGCCTGGCCTTTGATGGCACCGGATACGGCCCGGATGGCAGCATCTGGGGCGGAGAAGTTCTCATTGCCAACTATTCCGGCTACGAGCGCAGTTTTTACCTCAAGCCAATTCGCCTGCCGGGCGGCGACGCGGCCATTCGCACGCCTGCCCGCAGCGCCCAGGCCTGGCTGGACGCCAGCGGACAAAGCTGGCAGGAAAACCTGCACCTGCCCCCCATTGAGTACCTCGGCAGCGAGGCTGCCCAGGTCATCCAGAACCAGCTGAAAACGGGTTTCAATGCCCCCTTCACCTCCAGCATGGGCCGCCTCTTCGATGCGGTCTCTGCCCTGCTGGGCGTCTGCCAGCAGGCTAGTTACGAAGGCCAGGCAGCTATTGAACTTGAAGCCCTCGCCGACCCCGCCGAAACGGGCTTTTACCCCATCCCGGTGGACGGGCAGCTCATCGATCCAGGTGCGATGTTTTTTGCCCTCCTGGAGGACCGCTCCAGAGGAACTCCGCTGCCGGTTCTTTCCGCACGGTTCCATAACAGCCTCGCCCAGCTTTGCCTGCGGCTCTGTGAAGCATTAAAGGCCAGCCAGGGCCTGAATACGGTGGCATTTTCGGGGGGAGTATGGCAGAATACTTACCTGTTGCGGCGCAGCAAGGCAGCCTTGGAAAAGGCCGGTTTCAGGCTTCTCATCCACCGCCAGCTGCCCCCAAACGATGGCTGCGTTTCCCTAGGGCAAGCAGTAGTGGCCCACTGGCAAACGCTTAATAAGGAGTAAAAATGTGCCTGGGTATTCCCGGTAAACTAACCGAATTTTTTGATTTGCAGGGTACCGCCATGGCCAAAGTGGATTTTGGCGGAGTCTTTCAGGATGTTTGTGTATCAGCCGTCCCTGAAGCCAAGCTGGGGCAGTATGTGATTGTGCACGCGGGCTTCGCGCTGAACACCCTCAGCGATACGGAAGCAGAAGAAACTATCAAACTGCTCAACGAACTGGAAGCCTTCAACCGCGATCGCGAAGCGGACGGAAGCGGGCAATGACCGCTGGGATCTTCGATAAACAGCGTGACCCAAGGCGCGTGCGCGAACTTGCCGCGGCTATCAAGTCCGTGGTTACCCGCCCCTGGAAGATCATGGAGATCTGCGGCGGGCAAACACACGCCATCCTGCACTACGGCCTGGATCAATTGCTGCCGCCGGAGGTTGAACTGATCCACGGGCCGGGCTGCCCTGTATGTGTCACCAGCCTGGAGGCCATCGATTCCGCCCTGCAGATTGCCGGCCAACCTGGCGTGATCTTCACCTCCTTTGGGGACATGCTGCGCGTGCCTGGCAGCCGCCAGGACCTCTTTAGCGCGCGGGCTGCCGGCGCGGACGTGCGTGTGGTTACCTCTCCCCTGGACGCGGTTAGCATCGCCCAGCAAAACCCGGATAAGCAGGTGGTTTTCTTCGCCATAGGCTTTGAAACAACCGTGCCGGTGATTGCCGCGAGCATCCTGCACGCCCAGCGAAATCAGGTGAGCAACTTCTCGATTCTGCCGGCCAACGTGCTTGTGCCGCCAGCCATGCATGCCATCCTCTCCAGCCCGGACAACCAGGTAAATGCCTTTTTGGCCGCTGGGCATGTTTGTGCCATCATGGGATATTGGGAGTACGAGCCCATCGCCCAGGCCTACAATTGTCCCATTGCCGTCACCGGATTTGAACCAGCCGACCTCCTGGAAGGCATCTTGCTCGTTTTGCGCCAGTTGGAATCCGGTACCGCCAGCGTTGTCAACGCCTACGGCCGCGCCGTCATCCGTGAGGGCAACCAAAGCGCCCAGCAAATGATTAGCCAGGTATTCCAAGCAGTGGATAGAAATTGGCGCGGAATCGGCACCATCCCACTCAGCGGTTTGGGATTGCGGCCGGAATACAGCAACTTTAACAGCTTCGAACGCTTCAAATTGGAGCCCCTGGCAGTGGCCGAATCGCCTTTGTGCATTGCCGGCCAGGTGCTGCGCGGAAATGCCAAACCCACGGATTGCCCGGCTTTTGCCCGCGAGTGCACGCCGCAAACGCCCTTGGGCGCGCCAATGGTCAGCGCTGAAGGCGCCTGTGCCGCCTACCACCGTTACCATAAGGCGGTTGCATGAGCCCGGAGGAACTCCCCAGCATGCAAGGGCCAGTGTGCCCGTTGCCGATCAGCCAGCGGGATACGGTGGTCATTGGGCATGGCAGCGGCGGGGTGCTGACCCATCAGCTGATCCGTGATCTCTTTCAGAAACACCTCAACAGCCCCAGGCTCCGCGCCGGTAACGATGCGGCAGCCATCGAATTGCCGGCCTCAGCGCCCGAAGGCTTGCGCCTGGTTACTTCTACCGATGCGCACATCGTTACTCCGTTGAGTTTCCCTGGCGGTGATATCGGCAGACTTGCAGTTTGCGGAACAGTCAATGATGTCTCCATGCTGGGTGCCGAGGTCAGATACCTCACGGCCACCTTTATCCTGGAGGAAGGGCTGCCTCTGGACGAACTTGAGGCGGTGGTGGCCTCGATGGCAGACGCCGCGGCTGAGGCCAAGGTGGAGATTGTGGCAGCTGACACCAAGGTGACCGAGAAGGGCCAGTGCGACAAACTTTTCATCAGCACCACCGGTATTGGCTTTGCACCTGCAAGCCGCCGCATTGCCGGCGACCAGGCTGCCGAGGGCGACCTGGTCTTGCTCAGCGGGCCAGTCGGCAACCACGGCGTGGCCGTGGCCGAAGCCCGCGGCAACCTGGGAATCCGCACGGCCATCCGGTCCGATGTAGCGCCATTAAACGGAATGATCGCCGCGCTTCTACAGGCAGCGCCGGGCACGCACGTCCTGAGGGACCCAACCCGGGGCGGCCTGGCGACCACATTGGTTGAGATTGCCCGCCAAAGCGGTGTGGATATCGCCCTGGAAGAAGAATCCATTCCTGTAGACCCGCCAGTCCGCAAAGCCTGCGAACTCCTGGGGCTGGATCCGCTTTACATGGCCAATGAAGGCAAACTGATCGCCATCGTCCCCGCGCATGAGGAGCAGGCAGCCCTGTCCGCTCTGAACGCCCATCCCCTGGGCAAGCAGGCTGCAGTGATCGGCCGGGTCTTGGGCAAGTCTGCGGGCCGCTTGTGGCTGCGCACCTCCTTGGGTACCACGCGTGTATTAGATATGCTTGCCGGCGCCATGCTGCCGCGCATTTGCTGATTAAGCTTGAAAGGGGTTTAAATGCAAACTGAAGCACCCATCACCTGGCTGCCCAACCGCCAGGCCATGGCCAACCCGCAGTCAGATTTGGCCCGGGAACTTTTTCCGCCTGGTTTGGGCCAAAAGATCCGCCGCCTGCATGCTGAAATCCCGGGGTACAAACCCAGCCCGCTTAAAAACCTGCCCCGTCTGGCGAACCGCCTGGGCCTGGGCGGAATTTGGGTAAAGGATGAATCCGACCGGCTCTCGCTCAACTCATTCAAGGTATTGGGCGGCTCCTATGCCATCTACAAACGCCTCCTGGAATTGGGCGGAATCGAGAGCGACCAAATCTCCCTCCGGGATCTCTTGAGCCTTTCCGGTGAAAACCGCAAAAAACTGGGTTCGCCTGTATTTGCCACCGCCACGGATGGCAACCACGGAACCGGTGTGGCCTGGGCTGCTAATAAAATGGGCTTTCGCTCCAAGATCTACGTCCATAAACTCACCACTCAGGACCGCATCCGCGGCATTCGCGCCAATGGCGGCGAAGTGACGGTTGTGGATGGCAACTACGATGATGCCGTCCGCCAGGTCTCCGAAGATGCCCGCGCCAACGGCTGGGAAGTGATCAGCGATACCTCCTGGGAGGGCTACACCGAGATCCCCAAGTGGATCATGCAGGGCTACGCCACCATGTTCGTTGAGGCCCAGGAGCAGCTTGCCGCCCAGGGCATCACCCGCCCCACCCACTTGCTGGTTCAGGCCGGTGTAGGTTCACTGGCAGCAGCCGCCATCGGGTACTATTCCCGGCTTTTTGAGGATAATGTACCGCTTTCGATGGTGGTGGAGCCAACAAAGGCAGCTTGTTTGTATGCCAGCATTGCCGCCGGGGACGGAAAGCCGCATAGTGTTACCGGCGCGCTGGATACGGTAATGGCCGGCCTGGCCTGCGGCGACCCAAACCCCCTGGCTTGGGAAACACTTTACAACTGCGCGGATTTCTTCGCGGCCTGCCCGGATTATGTAGCCGCCAAAGCCATGCGCGTCTATTCCGTACCCCTC
>DHPL01000011.1:573-1083 GCA_002407905.1 Anaerolineaceae bacterium UBA5365 | reverse complement strand
TCTCAGGTCCTGCTGGTGAACACGGAAGGCAACACCTCGCCCGAGGAGTTCCGTTCGGTGGTCTGGGAAGGCAACCTGCCCGTACCTGCCGAGTACCGTTTTTACGCCGCGGACCAAGGGCTGGGTTAGTGCAATGCAATCCTGCAAATGGTATCATTTGCATCAATTTGACAAAGAATGGGAAGAATAATGAAGATTGATTTTCAGGAAACCACCAACGACCTGCTCAAACGGATCGATATCCATAGCCAGTACGGCGCAAGGGATATCGACTCCTGGATGCTGGATGTTTTGCAGCTCAAGCCCGGGATCAAGATCCTCGATGTTGGCTGCGGCGCGGGCAAACAATGCTTCTCTTTTTATCAGCATCTGGAGGGCCAGGCCGATATTCTAGGCACGGATGTCTCGGAATCCTTGCTGGACCAGGCCCAGGAAGAGAACAAAAAGTTCAATAACGCCGTGCGTTTTGAACTTTTGGACTTCAACCAGCCCTTCGACCTGCCGGACGAC
>DHPL01000011.1:0-408 GCA_002407905.1 Anaerolineaceae bacterium UBA5365 | reverse complement strand
CAGGACATCCCCTTCACCCTGGCGGAGATGCACCGGGTGCTCAAACCTGGAGGCCGGCTTTTTACCACAGGCCCAATGCCGAGCAACAAGGAAGTTTTCTACGATATCATCACAGCCGCCACAGGCTTCACCATTCCGCCCATGCCCGGCTCTTCGCGTTACGACCCCCAGATCTTCCCAACGATGCAAAATCTTTTCAGCAAGGCTGAAAAGCATATCTTCGAGAACCCGCTTACCTTCACCAGCGCGGAGCCCTTCATGGTTTACACCCGCGCCTCCATGAGCGAAGACCGGCGCCTCTGGAACAGCCTCTTCAAGACCCATGAGGAGTTTGAAGCGGTGATGCAAAAAATCGAGGCGGAAGCCCGGAAGCGCATTGAGCGTGACGGGAAAATCGTGATGACCAAG
>DHPL01000051.1:9732-10001 GCA_002407905.1 Anaerolineaceae bacterium UBA5365 | reverse complement strand
GTGACCGACAAGATGATCGATTTGGTCAACGAGGCCGGCAAACGCAAAGAAAAAGAGGTTATGGAAGTTTAAATGGCTGAGGGCTTGAGCGTACCGCGGCATATTGCCGTTATTATGGATGGCAATGGGCGCTGGGCCAAAGCGCGCGGCTTGCCGCGTTCCGCCGGACACCAGGCAGGCACCGAGAACCTGCGCCGGGTCATCCGGGCTGCGGCAAACCTTGGCGTGGAATACATCACTTTTTACGCTTTTTCAACGGAAAACTGGAA
>DHPL01000051.1:9384-9588 GCA_002407905.1 Anaerolineaceae bacterium UBA5365 | reverse complement strand
GCTGAAGTGGACCTGCTGCTGCAGCTTTTGGCCAGCTATATTGATAACGAGACCCAGGCGCTGCATGCCGAGGGCGCGCGCTTACTGCATATTGGCAGGCCGGAAGGCTTGGGGGCGGAACTGGTGGCCAAGGTTCGCGCCGCGATTGAACTTACAAAGAACAACACGCGCATCACCGTTATCCTGGCGTTTAATTACGGCGGG
>DHPL01000051.1:9065-9221 GCA_002407905.1 Anaerolineaceae bacterium UBA5365 | reverse complement strand
GGACGAAATCGTCCAGGCGGTGCGGAAGCTGATCGAAGCAGGAATTCCGGCTGAGGAGGTGACGGAGGAGCGGCTGAGCCAGGAAATGTATACTGCCGGCATTCCGGACCCGGACCTGGTGGTACGCACATCCGGCGAGAAACGCACTTCGAACTT
>DHPL01000051.1:6979-8935 GCA_002407905.1 Anaerolineaceae bacterium UBA5365 | reverse complement strand
CGGCGAGAAACGCACTTCGAACTTTCTGACCTGGCAATCGGTTTACTCCGAATTGGCCTTCCCGGATGTTTATTGGCCGGATTTTGACGAGGCGTGGGTGCAGCGCATGGTGGATGAATTTGCCCAGCGCAACCGCCGCTACGGAGGGCTGGAAGAGGACTGATGCTCTCGAAAAGGGTGACTTCCGCGCTGATCATGGTGCCGCTTTTCGCGGCACTTGCTTATCTTGGCGGCCCGCTTTGGGGGCTTTTTGTGCTGGCTTTCATGCTGCAAGCCGGGTATGAGTACGGGCGGCTGCTCAAAGGCATGGGATACGCGGTATCCTGGGCCCTTTTGCTTGGGGCGATTGGGCTCTTTATTGCCCAGGCTTATTTCTTCTCAAATCAGGGTACATCCGGCGCAGTGGTCCTGGTTTTGACCATATTGGCTAATGCCCTGCTGGCCTTGCTGAGTTACGAGCGCGGCGCCGCCCAGGCTTTTCTGGTCTTCTGCCTGCAATTGGCCGGCACGGTGTATCTGGGCTATTTAGGCGCCTACTTCATCCATTTACGCAAGCTGCCAAACGGCCAGTGGTGGCTGCTGGCGGCGATGATCCTGGTTTGGCTGACTGATGTTGGCGCGTATTTCGCGGGGACACGCTGGGGCCGGCACAAGATCTTGCCGCGGCTTTCCCCGCAGAAGAGTTGGGAAGGGTATGCCGGCAGTGTGATCATTGGGCTTATAGGCGGGTTGCTTCTGGGCTGGGCTTCCGGCGCCCTGGCATTGCCGATCGCGCTCTGGCAGACCCTGATATTGGGCTTGCTGATTGGCGCGCTTACCCCCTTTGGCGATTTTTTTGTGAGCATGATCAAGCGCGTGGCAGGGGTGAAAGACACGGGCAAACTGATCCCAGGCCACGGCGGGGTACTGGACCGCATCGATTCCTGGATCTGGGCGGTGGTGATCGCCTACTACTTTGTACTGGTGATCAGCCTTTAAACAGGATTTGGGTGTCATATCACCTGTGATTGAGCCATGAAAAAGGGTCGGACATGATTTGTCCGACCCTTTTGCATTCGATACACTGGATTAGGCGATCACCGCGTCCACGATTTCGCGGGCTTCGGCCTGGATCTGTTTCAGGTGCTCCTCGCTCTTTAGGCTTTCAGCGTAGATTTTGTACACGTCCTCGGTTCCGGAGGGCCGGGCGGCAAACCAGCCATTCTCTGTCACCACTTTCAGGCCGCCAATTTCCGCCTGGTTGCAAGGTGCTTTAGTGAGGCGCTGCAGGATCTGCTCGCCGGCCAGTTCAGCGCTTTGGACCTGGCCCGGGTCCAGCTTGCTCAGTTTGGCTTTCTGGTCGCGAGTGGCCGGGGCATCCACGCGGGCGTAGTAGCTGGTGCCCAGCTCATCTTCGAGTAATTGGTACTGCACTCCGGGGTCCTTACCTGTAACTGCCAGGATCTCAGCCGCCAGGAGGTCCATGATAAAGCCGTCCTTATCCGTGGTCCAGGTGCGGCCGTTTTTACGCAAAAAGCTCGCGCCGGCGCTTTCTTCACCGCCAAAGCCCACATCGCCGGAGAGCAAGCCGGGCACAAACCACTTAAAGCCCACGGGCACCTCGCAGAGCTCACGGCCGATCTTGGCCACAACGCGGTCGATCATCGAGGATGAAACCAGGGTCTTGCCCACCCGGGCGTTCGCGGCCCAGTTTGGCCGGTGCTGGAAAAGGTACCAAATGGCAGTCGCCAGGTAGTGATTGGGGTTCATGAGGCCTACGCTGGGGGTGACGATGCCGTGGCGGTCGTAATCCACGTCGTTGCCGAAAGCCAGGTCAAAGCGATCCTTCATACTTACCAGTCCGGCCATGGCATAGGGGCTGCTGCAGTCCATGCGGATCTTGCCATCGCGGTCCAGGGTCATGAACGAGAATGTGGGGTCCAGGACCGGGTTGGTCACTTCCAGGTTCAGGCGGTA
>DHPL01000051.1:0-6810 GCA_002407905.1 Anaerolineaceae bacterium UBA5365 | reverse complement strand
CCGATGTGCAGGCCGGCTGCTGAAATGGCCTGCAGGTTGACCACGTTGTGCAGGTCCTCCACGTAGGGCATGATCAGGTCGATCTCTTCCACGGTGCTGGATTGCATGGCACGCTCCAGGGGCAAGCGTTTCACTTCACGCAGGCCGCCGGCGATGATCTGGTTGGCACGCGCCTGGATCCAACCCGTGGTGCCCGTATCGGCCGGGCCGCCGTTGGGCGGGTTGTATTTGAAGCCGCCATCCTCGGGGGGGTTATGTGAAGGCGAGATCACCACGCCATCGGTCAGGCCTTCGCTGCGGCCCTGGTTGTAACTCAGGATGGCATGCGAGATCACCGGAGTGGGCGTGGGTTTGTGCCCACGATGGATCCAGATGGGCATCTGGTTGCCGGCAAAAACCTCGATGGCAGTGAACAAGGCGGGTTCGCTGAGAGCGTGCGTGTCAGCGCCCATGATCAGAGGCCCGTTGACGCCTTCCATCTTGCGGTATTCGTAGATGGCCTGGCAGATAGCCGCCACATGGTCATCGGTAAAGGAGCCGTTCAGGGAGGTGCCGCGGTGTCCGCTGGTACCAAAAGCGACGGCCTGCAGTTTGTTCTGCGGGTCGGGATGCTGGTCGTAGTAGGAGGCCCGCAATAAATCCAGGTCTACCAATACTTCTTTCGGAGCCGGCTGACCTGCCAGGGGATGTAAGGCCATTAAAAACCACCTTTCCGCACGATTTCGCTCAGTGCCTTGCGCTGGGATGGGTACTCGCGCGCCTGATTGCGCGCAGAAAGCTCAGGTATTTTGCCGGGCTGCCCGATGGCGATCATGATCTGGGGATCATATTCCGGGGGCGTTCCTAATGTTTCGGCCACTTTTTCAGGGTAGAAACCCGCCATTGGGTGGGTGACCAGGCCCAGGGCATGGCCTTGGAGCAAGAGGTTTTGCACGCTGAGGCCGGAGCTGAAACCAGCCAGCCGGTTGGGCCGGCCGTTCGGGCGGACGGCTTCGGCAAGTACAAGCACAAGCGCCCAGGCCTTGTGGCACCACTCCTGGTTGCCCGCGTCCAGAAGGCCGTAAAAAAGCGGCCAATCGGCCCGGTCGCGGGTGGTGAAGAGGTAGAACCAGGGCTGGCCGTTGGCTGGTGAGGGTGCCCAACGCGCGGCTTGAAACAGGCGCATCAATTGCCCTGTCTCCACGGCTTCGCCGCTCATGGCGCGGGGCGACCATCTTTCCAAAATCAGAGTCTCGATCGGATGCTGCGTCTTGCGATAAGAGCCGGGCCTGATTTCAGAATTTTTCATACACTACTCCAAAATGGGATGCCCAAATTCTAACACGCCAGGAAAATAAAAAACCCCGCTCATGGGGTGAGCGGGGCATTGTGTAAAGTTTGCACTCTACTTGATGGCGTAGGTCAGCGTGGCTGTGTAGCTGATGGTGATCTGGCCGGCTGCCACCGGTACCGGGCTGGCAGCTGCGTCAGCGGCGTATCCGCCGGCACCCATGCCGTAGTACGGGGCCGGGCCGGAATTGGTCTGGCTCACATTGATGTGCTGAACATCGCCCAAAGTGACTTCCATCACCTTGGCAACATCGGCAGCCTGCTGCCTGGCATCGGCCAGGGCCAGGTCGCGGGCCTGGGCCAGAGCGGCTTTGCGATCCTTGATGTCGAACTGGATGCCATAAATGTTATTGGCACCGCTGGCGGTAACATCGTCCAGCATCTCACCTAATTTGGCGAGGTCGCGCACGGTAACGTAGAGGTTATTGCTCACGGTAAAGAATGTACCGGTTACCTGGCCGTTGTTATCGTAGCGTTGCTGCGGGTAGACGTTGAAATTGGCGGTCTGGATGTCTTTTTCATCCACGCCGGCGGCTTTGAGTGCCTCGGCGATCTGATTTGCCAATTCGTTATTGCGGGCAAGGGCATCGGCCACCTGCTCGCCTTCGCTGTTCACACCGATGTTGATGTAGGCGATATCCGGAACCAGGGTCAGGCTGCCGGTGCCATCCACCGAGAGGGTGCGCAAAGGCTGGTTATTGGCCATGTTTTGCCCGGGGGGATTGGGGTTGTTACCCTGGGCCATTACAGGGGATTGGTTGACTGCCATTAGGGCTAAACCTCCGATTACGAACACGCTCAGGGCGATCAAAACAAAATTCTTTCTCATTTTTACTCCTTTTGAGTAGTCTTCTGCTGTTTTAACGCTGTTAGTTACCAATTAGTTCCCGGCTTGCCATCGCTTGCAGGCGGTTAATTGCTTATTTCCCGGTTTGGGACAGTTTCTGCACCGCAGCCAAAGGAATTGGCAACCGTCCGTTCCGGCTTCATTCCTTTTACGCGTGCTTGCTTTGCTATAATTCAAGAGTCTACCGGAGCCTGATGCCAGCCAATTATCTGCAGATTGTACAAAACCTTCCCGACCACGCCAAAGCCAGCGCCGAGTACATGCTGGAGCAGCAGCGTTTGGCCCGCCGGGGCGCGGAAAAGCTCTTCGACCCGGCTTTGGACCTGGCAGCCCTGGCGTCCAAAATTGACCGGGCCAGGGAAATCATGCCGGCGCTGTATACCGCGCGCCCTATGGCCGAGCCCTTTACCCTGCTGGCACCCTTGCCCGAGACACCCCAGGGCTACACCCTTTTGGGCATTGATGGATCGCAGATACTGCCCAGCCGCCACCAGGCGATCGCTTTTGGGCTGATCAATCTGGGCTGGATCGGCATCGAGCCAGGCAGCAGAAGGACCCCCTGGACCAACAAGCAAACCGAGATCATCCCCTATGAGGAGCTTTTCAACGCTAATGGCAGCCTGATCTCGGACGCGGAAGTGGACTTAAGGCGGGATTTGGCCGAACGCGAGCTGATCCCGCGCCTTTTTGCCGGCGAAGAACCCGGACTGCGCCTGGCGCTCAGCGATGGCCCGTTGGAAGTCCACCGCAGCCGCGAGGACGCCCTTAGCCAACCGCGCATCGAAGAACGGATCGCGGCCCTGGAGCAGGAGCTGGCCTCCCGGCGCCTGGTGCATGCCGGGTACATCGATAAACCCGGCAGCGCCATGCTCAGCCGGATGCTGGCCATCGGCGGATTGGACCAAATTACACCTGAGGCTGTGAACCGCGCCCTGCAAACCGGCATCCCCGTGAGCGATTTGCAGCTCTTTGGGGAGCGCCTGAGCGAACCTGGGCAGCGTTCAGCGGTGTTTGAGATCGTTTCCCAGCGGCCCCGGCGCGGCGGGGTGGGCGCAGCGGAACGCCAACGTGTCTTTTGCTTTTACCTTTGCGTTGGGCGGGATGAGCTGACCGGTCAGACGCTGATTGCCCGCGTGGAATTCGCGGAGTGGGTGGCCATGGAGCCCAGGATGGTGGACCAGGTCCACGCGGTGGTCTTTGCGGACACTCAGGGCACCCCGGCGCACCCGTTCCCCTACGTGCTCACCCGCGCCCATGAGGAAGCCGTGATTGGGATCAGTGAGCAGAATGCCATCAATAAATTGCTTAAAACAGCCTGGCGTGCTGCCGGGCTGGACTATGGATCCGTAAGTGCCAAAGCATTTGGCAAAGAGAGTTTGGGAGGTTAAATGCCCCAGGAAGCACCCATTGTAGGCCACTTATTACGCGCCAGCGCTGCTGGCTTTACCGTAGGCACCCGGGCTGAAGCGCTGGAGGCGCTGAACCAGCCCCTCTTGGGCTGCCTCTGCCAGGTGGAAGCCCAGGGCCAGACGATCTATGGGCTGATCGCTGACATCCGGGTACTGGACGACGGCCTGGTACAGCAATTGGTGGCTGAAGGCCGGATGGGATCCGAAACCCTGGCAGATAACCGCTATAACCGTAATCAGCCGGTTGAGATTAGCGTGATCACGCTGGGCTTTGCCCAGGACGGACGTATGCGCCCGCGCCTGCCGGGCACGCCGCCCCTGGCGCTGCAGGCCTTGCGCCTGTGCACGCCTGAGGAAGGGTTGCGGTTCTGCGAGGAAAACAAGTTCGCCTATTTGCGCCGGATTTTGAACCAGACCGAATACCCTGCCCAGGAGATGATTTTGGCGCACGCAGACCAGCTGCAGAGCTGGCAGCCGGCCGGGAATAAGGCGGGAAGCTGGTACCCCAGCCTGGCCGAAGCCCTGATTCGCGTGCTGCGCAACGACTATGAACGGCTCAGCCTGCTGCTGGATGCACTCTCGGCCCTGGAGGAATCATGGAAATGAACGCGAACCCGGCAATCGGTTTTGTGAGCGGCGGCGGACTGGAGGCCAACCTTCAGGTGCGTTTGCAGGTGCCGGTGGGTGAGGTGCAGGAAGGCGCCTTTGTAGTAACCGACAGCGAACAATGGCGCTTTTACGGCCTGGTGACAGATATTCAGTTGCAGGCTCTGGACGAACGATATGCCGGGGAGGTCTCCGCCGGCCGTTACACGCCAGCCCTGGCAAAGCTATTGGATAAGGCCACGCTTTTTCCCACGCTGGCGGTGATGCCCGCGCTGATGATGGAACGCGGACCGGAACCGGGCAGCCCCGAATACGCCGCCTGGCGCGAAATGAACCCGGATAAGACGAACCCCATGCCGGTCAAAACCCTGCCCCAGCACCATAGCCTGGTGCGCCTGGCAGACGCGGCCGATATCAGCACGATTTTCGGGGAAGAGGATGGCAAGAATGTCTTTCGCGTCGGTGAAACCCGGGAGCAAGGGCATGCCATTTGCCTGCGCCTGGATAAGTTCGTTCAGCGGTCGGCGGGTATTTTTGGAACGACCGGCAGCGGCAAGAGTTTTCTGGCCCGCATGATCCTGGCCGGCCTCATCCATGCCGGGCAGGCTTCCACGCTGATCTTCGACATGCACAACGAATACGGGCCGGATACAACCAGCTCCGATACCGGCAAGGGGGTCCGCGGGCTCAAGAGCGGCTTTGATTCCAAGGTGCGCCTGGTAGGCCTGGGTGCCGGCACCAGTTTTGGTGCCCGCCAGCCGGACTTTACCTTGCAGATCGCCCATGCCGATATCACGCCGGAAGACGTCCTGCAGCTGAGCCAGGCCTTGAACCTGACGGATAACGCGCCGGTGGTGCTGAGCTACCTGGAACGCGACTTTCCAGGTGATTGGTTTACCAAATTCATGGCGATGAAGGTTGGGGCCCTGGTGCCGGATGAAGAAACTGGCAAGCGCGTGCCGGCCGATGATTCTGTGGCCAAATGGGCCCAGAGCGCGGGCGTGCATGAAAAATCCGCCGAGTCTTTGCGCACCAAACTGGGCCGCATTGAAAACCGCGGCTACCTGGTGGATAAACCCGCCAGCAGCGGGCTGGATGACATCATCAACAACCTGGAAGCCGGGCGGCACGTGGTGCTTTCCTTTGGGCGCTTCGACAGCGAATTGGATTACCTCCTGGTCACCAACCTGATCACCCGCAAGATCCGCGACCGCTGGGAGTGGCGCACCAACGAATTCCACAAAGATCGCCTTAAAAACCCCGAGCCGCGTCCCCTGGTGGTGGTGGTTGAAGAGGCGCATAAATTGCTTAATCGGGAGATGGCCAGTCAAACCATTTTTTCGACCATCGCGCGCGAGATGCGCAAGTATTACGTGACCCTCCTAATCATCGACCAGCGCCCATCACAGATTTACGACGAGGTGATGAGCCAGCTGGGCACACGCATCAGCGGCGCCCTGGGCGATGAGGACGACATCAACGCGGTGCTTTCCGGCTTGCCCGGGCGGGGGTCGCTCCGGGGGATGCTGGCCAAACTGCAGCCTAAGGAAGAGGTGCTGATGCTGGGCTGGGGCGTGCCCATGCCGATTCCGCTGCGTTCCCGGCGTTACGACGATAAATTTTGGCAGGACTTGTTAGGGAGCAGAACTGAAGCGCCGGCGAGCATTGCCGACCACAACAGCCTGCTGGGGTACGACGAATGATCCCGCGCTACCTACGCATTAGTGGTTTTACCTCGTATAGCGAACGCCAGCCCGCCGAGATCGATTTCAGCGAGTTGGACCTGGCATGCATTTCCGGACCCAATGGGGCTGGCAAAAGCTCTCTGCTGGACGCGATCACCTTCGCGCTCTATGCCAAGGCGCGAAAGACCGATGAAGCGATCATCAATACGGCCAGCAAGCGTGCTGAGGTGTGCCTGGATTTCGAATACGAGGGGCAAACTTACCGGGTACAGCGGTCTCTCACGCGCGGCAAGGGGAGCAGCCTGGAGTTTTACATCCAGAACCCTGAGGCGGTCGATGACCCTGCCCGCGCCTGGCGTTCGCTCACCCGCCATAGCGTGAAAGAAACCGACCGGGAAATTGAAAACACCCTGCGTTTGGATTACGAGAGTTTTGTGAACGCCTCCTTCTTCCTGCAGGGCAAGGCCGATTCCTTTGCCACCCAGCGGCCGGCTGAACGCAAACGCATCCTATCGAGCATCCTGGGCCTGGACCAGTGGGAAAAGTACAAAAAAGCCGCAACCGATCGCATTTCAGACTGCACGAGTCAATTAAAACTCAATGAAGACCGGATGGGGGATGTGCAACGCTACCTGGACCAGGAGGATAGCCGCAGGAAAGAGCAGCAGGAGTTGGTGGGACAGCGGGCCTTGGCAGCAGAGAAACTGCGGGCGGAACTAGCCAGCCTGGAAACCCAGCGGGCCAACCAGGAGCGTCTGCGTGCCCAGCGGGAAAACCATCAATTGCTCCAGCGCCAGGCAGACTCAGCCAAGGCTGCCTATACGAGCCTGGAAGACAAATTAACGGCAAAACAAAACCAATGGAAAGACTTGCAAGCGGATTTGGCTCAGGCCGAAGTCATCGAGGCCGCCTTCAAGGATTATCAGGAGCTGCG
>DHPL01000037.1:3429-7274 GCA_002407905.1 Anaerolineaceae bacterium UBA5365 | reverse complement strand
GATCATCCCCTACCTCACGGGTATCTGATTATTCATGCTGCTCACCAAACATCGGCCGCGAAAACCCAAATCAACAACCACGAACCTCCGGTAGGGGAGAGACGACCCCAGGGAGGCTCTCCCGATAACTACCGTACCTGCAGCACCTCAACGCAAAGGCCGATACAACAATTCGGGATGACCTCACGTTGTTCGATCATCCCCTACCCCTCGGGGATGGTCTTTTCCTGCTCTGAAAGCCGCCGGCTTATGTATAAGAATCTCAAAGAACCAGGAACCTCTCCCGCAATCCGAATTTATGCCACCGGACGGGCCGGCAGATACCGCCGCAGACCCTCCGGCAGGCGCAAGCCCTGCCACTCCAGCTGCCGCACCCGCTGCAGATACGCCGCCCCCTGCAGGATCTGCAGGTTCACATCGGCGATCCGCCGGTTCCCTGCCTCCTCCAGGTAAGTCCCCCGGGTCCAATCATTAAACGCTCCCATCGATGGGCCGGTCCAAACCTGGTAGTCCATCTCCCGGCCTGCCTTGCCCTCGGTTGCCCAATGACTGGCCAAACCCAAGTACCAGCGAAAGATCAACGCCATTTTCTTTTTCGGGCTGGCCGCCGCGCGTTCCAGCTGGATGGGGTCGCGCTTGCTGAAGAAACTCACGCACTCCTCCCATACTGCTTCCAAGGGCATGCGGAACACACTCTTCTCCAGCTTTTCCCGTTCCTCCTGCGGAATATCCTCGATCGAATCGTATCGGCTGTAAAGTTCGTAAAGCTTCAGCCCGCGCATCGGGAACATCGTGCCCCGCTTCAACACCTGCACCTTGGTGCCCATCTCAAACATATCGCTGGCCGGAGCCATGATCACATCCGTCTGGGCCATATCGGCCAAAAGCCTGCGGATCGCCTCCGAAGTGCCGGCTTCCAGGCTGGCCTGATTCACCGAGCCAGTCACTACAAACGCCGCGCCCATGCTGAATGCGGCCAGGGCGCCCTCCGGTGTGCTCACCCCGCCGCCTGCCCCGATCATCACCGGAGCGGCATATCCATACTGCTTTTGCAGCTTGTCCCGCAGGGTCAGCATGCTGGGCAGCAGGCTCACCAGCGGGCGGTTATCCGTGTGCCCGCCGCTGTCGGCCTCGGCGGTGATCGCGTCGGCCATCGGCACCCTGGCGGCCATGGCCGCCTGTTCGGGGCTAATCAGGCCCTTCTCCTGCAGTTTGGCCAGGCTCTCTGCCGGGGCTGGTGCCATAAAGCGCTCGGCCACTTCCTGCCGGCTCAATTTGGCGATGATCTTGTTCCCGATCTCGACCCCGCCGTCCGGCCCCTGGCGCAGGCCGCTGGCCCGGTAGCGTACCAGGTTCTCGGTCATGCTCAGGTAGGCGCTGGCTTCAATGGCCTTAATGCCCCGCTCCAGGTAGGTATCCACCGCGCGCTGCTCCATCGCCGGCTCAAAGGGGCTGTTGAGCAAATTAAAGAGGTAATTGCCTTCCGGCAAGGCTGCCAGGATCGTATCGATGGCCTTGTTCAGGCGTGCCGGGCTCAGGCCTCCGGCCCCAAAACTGCCCAACATGCCCGCCTTGCCCAGGGCGATCACCATCTCCTCCGAGGCGATACCCACCGCCATGGCCCCGCCGTAAAGCGCGTATTCGGCGCCAAATAAGGCCTTAAAGCGCGGGTCGCCGAACTGCCCGGCATTGAATGGATGTAAAAAGGCGGCCTTTTCAGCGCCGGTTTGCGCCCGGCTCTGCCAGCCTTCCTGACCGGTTTGGATTTCAGCACTGGCTTCAGGGTTTTGCAGCAGGCTTGCCAGACCTTGCTCATCCAGTTTTTGCCAGAGATTGGTTTCAAATTTGTTTTCCATGTTCACCTTCCTGCATAGCTAAAACCCCGGAACAGGCCCGGGGTTGCTTTTTTTGCTCGGATATCCGCGCTCTGCATCCCGCCTGCCTTCGCGCCTGGCGCGTTGACCGCATCCGGGGAAAAGCACAGCATGGTCAAGTGAAGCCAAAGCAGCCGGTTAATTAATACTAAATTTGTCATATATCTATCATACTGCTCTGAGGTCGGGCGTGTAGGTACCGGCGTACAGGCTTGCCCAGCGCTCATCAGTTAAAAAAAGAAAGCCATGCGCTATCGCAGGCAATGCTCAGCAAGCCCCTCAGCAGCTCAGGAGGCTCTAATAAATAAACTCATGCAAAAACTGCGATGGGTCAATGAATCAATGAATGGAAGACCGCCGTCCCAAACCGCATTGGCACAAACGCATACTGCGCTTCAGCTGTAAAGCGAGCGCCCCGCCCGATCAAAGGTCCTTCAGCACCACCGAGAGCGCCAAAAGCACCCAGGCAGCAATGAACAGCCAGGCAGCGTAATTCGCCATTGCCGCGCTCAGGCCAAAATGGCCAAACAAGGCCAGCAAAAACAGGGCGGCGGAAATCAAAAAGGTCGCAAACTTAGGTGGGCTCAGGCGCATGGTCATTCTCCTCGCGTATGTATTGCCCATACCCTTGCAAGCCGGGTGCCAGAATCAAAACAGCCCCCAAGCGGGGGCTGTTCGCTGTATCTCTTCCGATCAAAGGTCGGTCAGAAGCACACCCAGGGCCATAACAATAAAGCCCAGGACGATCAGCCAGGGGGCAAGGGTCGCCAGGAAGGCGATCTTGGCAACCCAGCCGATGAAGCCGATCAAAAACAAGGCTACGGCAACGAAGAAAGTGATGTTTTTAGGTGCTGAAAGCAGCATGATTACTCCTTGAATAAATGAACGATGATGATCAATGGTGCCATTTGGCACGCCCATCATTTTATTGCTGTTTTTGGAAGCAAGGGCTATTTGTAGAAGATTTGTCAGCCCGATCATTAACTGCCCTGCGGGGCGGATCTTGCGGCGTCTCCGAAGGCTGAAAACCCGCCCAAACCCCCGTTTGTAAAGCCTTGCAAACCATTCCGGACTCGCATCTTGGGGCCCTCATGGCTATACTTAATTCATGCGCTTGTTAACCATAATTAACCTCTTGACAAAACTAGTTGATATATGGTTATAATTGGTTGCAACGTGAACTACCGGACAAATATTGATGAGTAACGCAGAACAAGCACTTTACGATTCGCTCAAAGCCATCTTCTTACACATCGATAACCACGAGAAGGCTTTCCTTTCCCGATTCGGACTCACCATTCCCCGTTTCTTCGTGCTCATGCACCTGCACAACCACCCTCAGATCAATTACATCGAGCTCTCAGACCTGCTGCTCTGCACCAAGAGCAACACCACCCGTGTGGTCCAGGGTCTCCTGGCCGAGGGCATCCTCACCCGCCAGGTCCATCCGGACGACCGGCGCGCCTATCAGCTCAGCCTGAGCCCCAAAGGCCAGAAGATCCTCGATGAGGTTCTGCCGGAATACGAGGCACTGGTTTCAGGCCTCATGGAACCTTTCAGCGAACAGGAAGTCAAGCGTTACACCAAGGTATCCAAACACATCGAAAACACCTTGGCGCCCAAAAACACCACTGCCCGATATGGGGGCAATAACGGAGATCAAGAGGGCGGCTAAGTTGTCAAATTACCAAAAGGCGAATATCGCCACGGATGTTCATAGTTTCAAAAGGAGAAACGCATGAAGAAAAGTTACTTTGTCATCGCGATCCTCATGATCGCGGCCATGGTCCTGGGGGCCTGCACTTCCCCGGCACCTACTGCTGCCCCGGCTCCCGCCGAGCCCGCTGCCCCCGCAGCCCCGGCCGAGCCCGCCAAACCCGCTGAGCCGGCTGCTCCCGCAGAGCCTGCTAAGCCCGCTGAGCCCGCCGCCGAAGCAGTCACCATCAACCTCTGGACCAAAGAGGGCGAGAC
>DHPL01000037.1:0-3175 GCA_002407905.1 Anaerolineaceae bacterium UBA5365 | reverse complement strand
AGACTTCCAGACCGCCTCCCTGGCCAACGCAGCCCCCGAGCTGCTCTGGACCGTCAGCGACCACCTTGGCCCCTTCACCGCTGCTGAACTCATTCAGCCCGTGGACAGCCTCGTGGACCTGAGCACCTACGTCGCATCCGCTGTGGATGCCGTCAAGGATCCCTCCGGCGCTACCTGGGGTGTTCCGATCAGCAATGGCAACCACCTGATGTACCTGTACAACAAGGACCTTCAGCCCACCCCGCCCGCCAACACCGACGAGCTGGTCAGCATGGGCAAGGAATTCCTGGCTGCCAACCCCGATCTCTTCCCCCTCGTCTTCAACCAGACCGAGCCTTTCTTCTTCATCCCCTGGCTGGGTGGTTTCAAGGGCAAGGTCTTCACCGATGACGGCGTGACCCCCACCCTCAACACCCCCGAGATGACCGCTGCCCTGCAGTTCTTGCATGACATCAAGTTCAACGACAAACTCGTTCCCCTGGAATCCGACTACGACGTTGCCGACACGATGTTCAAAGAAGGCAAAGCTGCCGCCATCATCAGCGGCGACTGGAGCCTGGGCGGATACAAGGAAGTATTCGGCGATAAATTGGGCGTTGCCCCCATCCCCGAAGTTGTGGGCGGCACCTGGCCTGCTCCTTATACCTCCGGTGTCTTCTTCATGATCCCCGCCGGCCTCGAAGGCGCCAAACTGGACGCCGTTGTTGACTTCATGAAATTCTCCACCAACATGGAGAACCAGGTCGACATGGTCAAGAAGCTCACCCGCCTGCCCGCACTCGAAGCAGCCCTGAGCGACCCCGTAATCACCGAGGATCCCATCCTGGCCGGCTCCGCCGAACAGATGACCTACGGTACCCCCATGCCCACCGTGCTGGAAATGCGCTGTGTTTGGGATGGCCTTAAGCCCGAAATGCAGGCCGTGTTCAACGACACCAAGTCTGCTGCCGACGCTGTCGCCGCTGCCCAGACCGCAGCCGAGACCTGCATCGCCAACCAGTAGTTAGCACTTTAAAGGGCCCAAAGCCCATACGATAAGCGTTTTAGCCGGGTTGCCAATTGGCAGCCCGGCAACGCCTATAAAACGGAGGCGCTTGCATGATCACTCCCCAAACGATGCTTACCTCCCTGAAAGAAGTAGGCTCAACCGCACTTTTCATCCTGGCCGCCGCGGCCATTCTCGAACTTATCCTCTATTTTGTTCTTGTCAAGTGGCTTAAATCCAAATTTGCTTTTGCATTCATGCTTTTGGCCCCGGCTGCCGTTGGTTTGCTGCTCCTGGTCATCTATCCCCTGGTTTGGGAGCTGCGCCTTTCGTTCACCAACATGTCGCTGCGGGCATTTCGCAATCCTGCCTTTATTGGCTTGGAAAACTATGTCAAGGTTTTCACGACGCCGGTCCTCAAACAGATGCGCTTCTTCCCCCTCCTGCGGCAGACGCTCGTTTGGACCTTTGTGAACATCTTCTTCCACGTTACCGGGGGCCTCGGCCTGGCCATGCTGCTCAACCGCAATATGCGCGGCCGGGGGATCTACCGCACCATCCTCATCCTGCCCTGGGCTATTCCGCAGGTCATCGCGGTCCTGGCCTGGCGCGGCGAGTTCAACTACACCTACGGCTACATTAACGTACTGCTGCAGAATTTCGGGTTGCAGCCCGTACAGTGGATGACCAACCCCACGGCGAACTTTGCCGCCATGTGCATTACCAATATTTGGCTGGGCATCCCCTTCATGATGGTCACCCTCCTGGGCGGCCTGCAGAGCATCAGCGGCGAGTACTACGAAGCCGCGGATATGGATGGCGCCAGCGGCTGGCAGAAGTTCAAGAGCATTACCCTGCCCCTGCTGCAGCCCGTGCTCACCCCGGCCGTGCTTCTGGGCACCTTCTGGACCTTCAATAACTTCAACGTGCCCTTCTTCATCAACCAAAACGAGTTGGAAACCAGCGATATCCTGGTCACCGGCCTCTTTAGGGCGGCCTTCCAGTACAACCGCTACGGCTTCGCGGCGGCCTTTGCCTTCGTGATCTTTGCCCTGCTGCTGGTCTTTACCATCTTTTACATGCGCTACACCAAAACGCTGCAAGGAGGTGCCCAATCATGAGCGCCACAACCCCCCAGAACAACGTCTACAAGCCCAAGCGCTCCTTCTTCAAAAGCGGTAAGGAGGATTCGCCCTTCAAGCGCCTGATCATCCATCTGGTGCTCATCCTGGCCTGTATGATCGCCCTCTACCCCATCCTGCGCGTTTTTGCCGTAAGCCTGCGCCCGGGTAACCGCCTGCTTTCGACAGACCTGGCGCTCATCCCGCCCGATGCCTCCTTCGAGTCTTACCGCATCGTGCTCTTTGAACGCCCCTTCCTCTCCTGGATCTGGAACAGCCTCATCATCACCATGTCCACGGCCCTTATCGGCGTTATTCTGGCCGCCAGCGCGGCATATGCCTTCAGCCGATGGAAGTTCCCCGGCCGCGGGGCTGGCCTGGTATTCCTCCTGGCCACCCAAATGATCCCCGCCTCGATGCTGATGATCCCCCTGTACATCCTGGCCATCCGCCTCAACCTGGTGGGCACCTACCGCGGTCTCGTCATCGCTTATTGTGTCACCAGTATTCCCTTTAGCATCTGGATCCTGAAAGGCTACTTCGATACCATCCCCATTGACCTGGAGGAGGCTGCCCGCATTGATGGCGCCTCGCAAATGAAGACCTTCCTGCAGATCATCGTGCCGCTCTCCACCCCGGCATTGGCCATCACCTTCCTCTTCAACTTCACCGCCGCCTGGAACGAGTTCATGCTCGCGCGCATCATCCTGGGCAGCAAGGAGGAGCTGATGACCTGGCCGCTGGGCTTGCAGCGCTTGCAAGGCCAGTTCCAAACCCAATGGGGCCAGTTTAGCGCGGCCTCCATCATCGTCACCATTCCGGTTGTATTGCTTTTCCTCTACTCTTCCAAGTACCTCCTGAGCGGTCTCACCCTGGGCGGTGTGAAAGGTTAGAGTTTTCTTTTGTGCATGCCAGACCCCGTCACCTTCAAAGGGGCGGGGTCTGCGAATTAAAAGGAGATAATCCATGAAGATATTCACTCGCCTCTTCGCCCTGGTAGTCATAGCCGGGATGCTGCTTTCAGCCTGTGCGGCGCCGACCCCCACTTCCACGGTGGCCCAGCAGCCCA
>DHPL01000007.1:46703-56983 GCA_002407905.1 Anaerolineaceae bacterium UBA5365 | reverse complement strand
GAAACCACCGAGGTGGTCCTGGAGATCGCCAATTTCGATGCCCTGGGAACCCGCCGCACCGCCACGCACTTCGGTTTGCGCACAGAGGCGAGCACCCGCTTCGAGAAGGGCATGGATACCCAACGCGTGGACCAGGCCCTGGGGCTGGCCGCGGACCTCTTTACCCGCCTGGTGCCTGGCGTGGTTTTCAGCGGCCTCACGGATCTGCAGGTCGCCAGCACGCCGCCCCAGACCATTACAGTGAGCAAGGCTTATTTGGATCAGCGCCTGGGCAAAGCCCTGGAAGCTGCTGAAATTGAGGGTATCCTCACCCGCCTAGGCTTCGATACCCGCTATCAGGACGGCAGTTTCGTCTGCACTGTGCCTTCCTGGCGTGCCACCGGCGATGTTAGCCTCCCCGCGGACATCCTGGAGGAGGTTGCGCGCGTTTACGGCTATGAAAACTTCGCCTTCATTCCTCCGCAAATCACCCTGGATGGCGCGCTGAATCAACCCCGGATCAGCATGGATCAGCGCATCGCAGAGCTGCTGGCCACGCGCGGCAAGATGCAGGAAGTGTTCACCTATCCCTGGGTGGATGAGCGCTATCTGGAGGCGGCTGGGATTGCCCCGGAGGGCTTGCTCAAGCTCGCCACGCCGCCAGCGCCTTCCCAGGCCCATTTGCGCCCCAGTTTGCTGCCCGGCCTGCTGGAAGCTGCCGTGATCAACCTGCGTTACACCGAAGAATTCCGCCTTTTTGAACAGGGCCGCGTTTTCCCGGATTTGCACACCGAGCCCCTGCACCTGGGCCTCGTATTGGCCGGGCATCAGCCGCAGGATCTCCTGCGCGAGGTGAAGGGCCTGATTGAATCCCTGCCTCGCCTGGCTCAGTTTGAAGCTTTGCGCTTCGAAGCCCGCGAGGCGCCGTCCTGGGCCGAAGAAGGCTGGTGGCTGAACATTCTGGCGGGCGAGGAGATCGTTGGCGCCTATGGCCTGCTTTCGTCCAAAGGCCTCAGGGCGGCAGGCATCAAGCGTGCGGTCCTCGCCCTGGCGGAACTCAACCTGGGGGCGCTCAAACCCCTGCCCAGCCGCGAGAACCGCTACGAGCACCTGCCCACCTACCCCGAGACCGATAAGGACCTTAGCGTCATCCTGGACGATGCGGTTACCTGGGCCCAGGTGGCTGAATTGGTGCGTCCGATGGTGCGCCGCCTGGCTTACGTCACCGAATTCCGCGGTGGCAGCGTGCCCGAGGGTAAGCGCTCGCTCAGCCTGCGTGTTTGGCTCGGCGCCGATGACCACACCCTGACAGCCGAGGAGATCGAAAAGCAGATGGCCCGCATCCGCGGCCGCCTGGAACACCAGCTCGGCGGCATCGTGCCCATGGCGAAGTAACCAGCGGCTTTGCTCACTTGGCGAAGTCCCATTGACAGCTCCCCGATAGGGGAGCTTTTCTTACCTCCGCCAACCACCACGACCTCCAGGAGGGAGGAGACGGACACCGGGAGGCTCTCCCGCAAAGGTTGGGACCCTGCTATTGGAACAAAACGTCACCTCCTACCGGCATGTTTTGCCCGCACCAACCGCCACAAACGCTGGGTAGGGGAGAGACGACCATCGGGAGGCTCTCCCGTTGTTTAATCAAATGTTTTCCCATATCATTCGCGCCGATGGCTCCCCCACCCTTGATTCCGTCATCGCCGCCCGTCCGGGTTCATGATCATTACATCCTGGAAGAAGCCACCGCTCCCATCCACCTACACCCGGCCAAACGCCCTAAAATCCGCGATAAAATCCCCCCAACAAAGGAGACACCATGCGCTACCTCGATATCTACCCCCAACTCCATACCTCCCAACTCATCCTCGGCCTCATGCGGATCAACAAACTCACCGCCCCCGCCCTCGATACCCTCATCCAAACCGCCCTGGACCTCGGCATCAACTACTTCGACCTCGCCGATATCTACGGCGGCCGCGGCCGCTGCGAAACCCTCTTCGGCGAGCTGCTCAAACGCCAGCCCGGCCTGCGGAATAAAATGGTCATCCAATCCAAATGCGGCATCGTTCAGGATGACGACCGCCGTAACATCGCCTTCAATTTCGCCAAGGACTACATCCTCCAAAGCACCGATGACATCCTGCAGCGCCTGGGCATCGACCAACTGGATGTCCTGCTCCTGCATCGCCCGGATACCCTTATGGAACCCGATGAGATCGCCGAGGCCTTCAACCGCCTGGAAGCGGCTGGCAAGGTGCGCTATTTCGGCGTTTCCAACTTCAATCGCGGCACGCACGAGCTCCTGCAAAGCGCGGTAAAGCAGCCCCTCAAGGTCAACCAGCTCCAGTTCGGTCCTGCATTTGCCAGCCTGGTGGATCACAGCCTGCGTACCAACACCCACCTCACCGGCAGCCCTGACCGTGATGGCGAGGTCCTGGATTACTGCCGCCTGCATGGCATCACCATCCAGGCCTGGTCTCCCTTCCAGTATGGCCAGATTGCCGGCCCCTTCCTTAATAACCCGAAGTTCAAGGAACTCAGCGATGTACTGGCAGAAGTTGGCGCCAGCCACGGCCTTACCGCTACAGGGGCGGTCAGCGCTTGGATCACCCGCCATCCGGCGCGCATCCAGACCGTTACCGGCACCACCAACCCCGCCCGCCTCACCGAGATCGCGGCCGGCATCGACGTGAACATCAGCCGCGAGGAGTGGTACCGCATCTACACCACCCTGGATCGTGATCTGCCTTGAGGTGCCAGGTTTGCCGCCTGAGCATTGCACGCCAGCCTTACCCCAGGCTAGCTCATCAAAAGGATTGCCGCGTTTATAATGCCTTCTACATGGCCTTGGCATCATTCGCGCCTATCCGTTATCCTACTACCCGAAACTTATCAAAACCATAAGGAAAATTAAACATGTCAAAATACCGTACCGTCAAACGCGTCGTCACCGGCCAGCCAGCCGTGGATGGTGCCGGCGTCAAACTCCAACGCGTCCTCGGCCTCGCCACCGTGGAGGACTTCGACCCCTTCCTGATGCTCGATTCTTTCGACTCGCATAACCCCGCCGATTACACCCGCGGCTTCCCCATGCACCCGCACCGCGGCATCGAAACCATTACCTACCTCGTTGAAGGCCTGCTGAGCCACGAGGACAGTCTGGGCAACAAAGGCGATATCCTCCCCGGCGAATCCCAATGGATGACCGCCGGCAGCGGGATCATGCACCAGGAGATGCCTCAGGCTGCTCCGCGCATGCTCGGCTTCCAGCTCTGGCTTAACCTGCCGGCTGCCGAGAAAATGACCGCCCCCAAGTACTTCGACATCAAAAACGAAGACGTTGCAGAGGTCCAGGAGGACCATCAAACCGTGAGGGTGATCAGCGGCGAATACCAGGGCGCCCGCGGCGCCACCCCGCACCACATCCAGGCCCGCATTCTGGACATCATGCTCCAGCCCGGTCAAGCCAGCACCATCCCCGTGGATCCGGACCATACGGTCTTCGTCTTCCTCTTGCAAGGGGCGGCCCAGCTGGGTGGCCAGACCTATCCCGAGAAGAGCGCTATCCTGCTCGCGGATGGGGACGCGATCCAGCTTTCTGCCCTCCCCGAGGAGCCCCTGCGCTTTCAGGTGATCTCCGCGCCCCCGCTCCACGAGAGCGTTGCCTGGGGCGGCCCGATCGTAATGAACACCCGCGAGGAACTCAGCCAAGCCTTCGCCGACCTGCGCAGCGGCAATTTCATCAAACAGGAAGCCACCTGGTAAGTCTTGCAGTCTGATAAAACAGGAGGCCTGACAACAGGCCTCTAATGATTCTCTCTGCCCTGTGCAGGCTGCCGCTTTGATGAAATACGCCAGGGTGTTACGCGTGTGATCTTCATTACAGCCTTGGCAAAAACCGACCTGCCTAGCCGGTTAAAATGTGCCTGTCTCGAAGAAGCTGGAACCTAAAGGCGGCCCGAGCGGCCGCCTTCGAAATTCTTTCAATAACCGTAAGGCCTTACCAGGTCTCGGTCACCTTGTGGATGCCGTCCGGCTGGTCCACATTCACCCCGCGCGCGGCCCCCAGCGCCATGCCCAAAAATTGCCCGGGGATCACATCGCTGACCGGCGAGAGGTACTCCGGGATGCCCTCAGGGATCCACATCGGCATATCTGCCAGGGCCAGGGTCCCCGGATCATCCGAAATCATCGCCAGCCAGGCTCCGCGTGCCTGGGCCATACGCATCGTCTCCAGCACCGGGCCTAGCGTGGCCCCGCGGGGCAGCACACCCAATACCGGGTAGCCGGGCTGGATGCAGGCGATGGGTCCGTGCAAAAAGTCCGCGGCGGAGTAAGCCACGGTGGTCAGTCCGCTCAGCTCCTTGAGTTTCAGCTCGATCTCAAAGGCCGTCGCGTTATTGTAGCCGCGCCCCAGAACCACCAGGTAAGGCATGTTCACCAGTTTTTCCAAATGCGGCGAGGCGCTCACCGGGCTTTCCCGGGGGTCGTTATAACGCTGGAGCACCTGCTCCAGTTGTGCCGGCAGGGCCTGCAGGTCCGCGTAGCGCACCAGGCCGCCTTCCGGTTGGAAGGCCTCGGCCAACAGGGCAATGGCAGCCAGCGTAGCCGTATAGGATTTGGTGGCGGCTGTTGCGTATTCTTTCCCGCAGTTCAGGTCCAGCACGTAATCCGAAATTTGAGCCATTGGGCTATCCGGAGTGTTGGTGATCAGTACCGTCGGCCGTCCCTGGGCTCGCGCCTCGCGGAACACGGCCAGAAGGTCCGGCGATGCGCCGCTTTGCGAAATGCCCAGCATCAGGGCGTTCTTAAGCTGCGGCGGGCGCTCGTAAAGCGTGTAGATGGACGGCCGGGTGAGGGCAACCGGGTAGCCGGCAGCGGTTTGCATCAGGTACTGGGCATAGCGGCCGGCGTTCTCCGAGGAACCGCGCGAGGTCACCAGGATGTAGTCGAACTGGCCCTTCAGTTCCTGGGCGATGCGCCGGGCTTCCGGGCGGGCGTTCTGGACCAGCCTGGCGATGCAGGCGGCTTGTTCATTGATTTCGTTGATCAGTATTTTGCTCATGCGCCCAATTTTACTTGCAAGCTTAATTCTGGAGTAGAGTAGATTTCACATCAAGGGTGTTGCGCGTAGACATTAAATTGAAGCGTGGTTGAGGATATTTACGACCGCTGGCCCGGCACCCTGCCGCGTGGGCGATCCTGCACGCGGTTCATCAGCCAGGCGGCTGCCAGTGCCAGGGCGGCGCTTACCGCGAACATCACCGGGTAACTGCTGGCCTCCACGATCACTCCCGCGATAAATGGCGCCAAAAGCAGCCCCGGGCTGGCCAGAGTGCGTGCCAAACCCATGTAGGTGGGGCGCAGTTCGTCGCTGCCCAGTTCCAAAACCAAAATCGCGTCGCTCATCACGCTGCCGGATACATAAAACCCATAAGCCAAGAACACCAGGTAATAGACCCAGATCGAAGGCGCCAGAATGGCGATGGCGAGGGCAGTCGCCCAAATCATGAACGAGGTCACCAATATCCGCCGCGGGCCCACCCGGTCGCCCAGGTAACCCCAAAGCGCATACCCCATGATGCTGGCCGCGTATAACAAACCGGTGAAAATCGCGGCCTGGCCATCCGGCAGCGAGAACCGGCGCAAACCGTAAACCGCCAGGTAACCGGTTGCCATATTCCCAAAAAAGGCCACAATCCGTGCCACCAGATAGCGCCGGAAGTTGGCATCCTCACGCAGGATCTTGCCGGCCAGGCTGAAATTAGGCTCTTGGGTCCGCAGCGAACCCGGAAGAGGCAGCGGGCTGGGATTGGGCAATGGTTCGATATTGCGGGAAAAGGCGAACCAGCTCCCCAGCAGGAACACCACCGCGATGCTGAACCCGATGGCATAGTTGTTTGGGTAAGCGAAGTGATTTAGCACAAAAGCCGCGACCACGGAGCTTAGAATGCCCACGATCTGCCCCGATACCCGTGAAATCCCCCAGAAACGGGAGCGGTGGCTCAGCGGGATCGCCCGCGCGGTCACCTCCTGCCAGGGCAGCGCGGTCAGACCGGCGGCAAGTCCCCGCCAGGCCATCAGGATTACCAGAAAGACCAGCGCGGTCTGCGCGCCGATACGCGGGATGGCCAGGGCCAAAAAGGGGAAAAAGAGATGCGGAACACGTTCCATCGCGCTCATGCGCATCGTAAAAGGCAGTTTGCGCTCCAGGCGGCTCACCTTGGAGGCCATAAAAAGCTGTGGGATGTACCAGCCGGCATTCACCAGGGCCGGTATCAGGCCGATGATCACCGGGTTGTCAGTCAGGGTGGCGGCAAAGACCGGCATGATCGTATTGACCGAAATGTAGGCCTCGCCCCCGAAAAACGCGGTGATATCCAGGGTGTTCACAAGCACATTGTGCTTAAAGTGCCGGGCCACTTCCGGGGCAACATTGTCCTCCGGCCGGATGCGCAAAAGCGAGGCAAAAGCGTAGCGTAAACGTTTGAGCATTCGCCCAATTATAGACCCCATTCCCCGTCTTTCCGGATTATTCTGATTCTTAGCCCCGCGCGCGCCGGATGGGAGAACCGATTGCAAATCACCCACACGCCGGGTAGGGGAGAGACGACCAACGGGAGGCTCTCCCGTGATATCGGTCGAACCGGCTTGCCCAATCTAATGGGGCGGAACAAATCAGGGCCGACACAACTGGTCGGCCGGTACGACCGCGTTTTCTGCACTATCATTGTGCTTTGTCCGTTGACAGGAGGACGACCAACGGGAGGCTCTCCCGCATTTACCACCCCTTCGATTGCCGTCTAATGTCCTCCCAAAAGGCCGTGAAACCCTCAAACCAAAGCGCATTAAACAAATCGGCTCCTCCACACGGAGGAGCCGATCCCAATCTACTGACCTGTGAGCTACAACCCCCGCTCGCCCCGAATATACGGCTCGCCAAGCGCCGCCGGCGCCCCGATCCGCTTGCGCCGCGCCGAACTGCTCCCCCAAACCAGCGCCATCACCGTAAGCACATACGGCAGCATCTGCAGGAAGAACACCAGGTTGTGGTCGTAAAAGAAGGGGTTCCGCAGCCCCAAAAGCATCGCCGGCCCTTGCAGGTCCAAAAGCAAACGCCGCAGGAAGCCGAATAAATACCCGCCCAGCATCGCCCGCATCGGGTTCCACTGCGCAAAGATCACCAAAGCCACCGCTATCCACCCCTGTCCGCTCGTGGTCAGGTTGCTGTACCAGCCCGGGGTGATCGCCACCGAAATACACGCCCCCGAAAGGCCGGCAAAACAGCCCCCAATAAAGGTGTACAGATAGCGCACGCCGTAAACGCTCACCCCCAGGGTATCTGCCGCGGCTGGTTTCTCGCCCACCGCGCGCAGGTGCAGGCCCGGTTTGGTCTTGTAGATGTAGTACCAGGCCAATGGCGCCAGCAGGTAGCCAAAATAAACAAATAAGTTCTGGTCCGTAAAGAATACCCGCCCGATGAACGGGATCTGCGAGAGCAAAGGGAGGGTGAAGTTCGGTACGGTTGGCGCGTTCAGGCCCGTCATGCCCTCGCCCAGCACCAGGGCCAGCCCGGTGCCCAAAAAGGTAAGCGAGAGGCCGCTAACGGTCTGATCGGCCTGGAAATGGATGGTCACCAAGGCATGGGCCAGGCTTAACACGCCCCCGGCCAGCACCGCGGCCAGCAATGCCAGCCACACGTTACCCGTGTTATACGCGGTCTTAAAGGCCGCCATCGCGCCCAGCAGCATCATACCTTCCACGCCCAGGTTCATCACCCCGGAGCGCTCGGCAAAGATCTCCCCAATCGCCGCGATCAGTAAAATCGTGCCCGTTGAAATTCCCGCGTGCAGCATAATTTCGAAGTTCATGCGGCCTCCTCCACGCTGGCTTTCTTGGTATTCACCAGCCGTATCTGGTAGCGCATCAAAACGTCGCTGCTGATCACCAGGAATAAAATCGTGCCCTGGATCAGGAAGGATACGCCCGAAGGTTGAATTTCCCGTCCCGCGACCAAGAGCGCTCCGAAGAGGATCGAAACGAGTACCACCGCGAAGGGATCCAGCTTGGCCAGCCAGGCCACGATCACACCGCTGAAGCCATAGCTGGTGCTGATGCGTTCCTGCAGGCGGTGTACCACCCCGCTCACCTCGGTCATCCCTGCCAGGCCGGCCAGGGCGCCGCTGAACATGAACACCAGAATGATGTTCTTGGCGATGTCGATTCCCGCGTAGCGCGCGGCCTTGGGGTTATCTCCGATCAGGTTGATCTTGTAACCCCAGCGGCTCTTATTGATGATGTACCACAATACCACCGCCACGATCAGCCCAAAAATTACGCCCACATGCAGGGTCATGCCGGAGAAGAATGGGTTCTGTTTGGCCAGGTCGGCCAGGCGCGGCAGCCAGACCCGCCGGGGGAAGGTTGGGGTCATCTGAAAGCCCGCATCGCTCCACCGGCCAAAGATCCAGTAGTTGTTCCAAAACACAGCCACGTAGTTAAGCATCAGCGTGGTGATGATCTCGTTAATCCCAAACTTTGCTTTGAGCAGGCCGGGGATAAAGCCATAAAGTGCGCCGCCCAAAATGCCCAGCAGCATCATCAGCCCAATGGTCACGATTGGCGGGGTGGTGTTCACGTCCACCAGGGGCACCATCACCACCATGCTGCTGAAGAAGGCGCCGATGTAAAACTGGCCTTCAGCGCCAATGTTCCAAAGTTTCATCCTAAAGGCCAGGGCGCAGCCCAAACCGATCAAAATCAGGGGCGTGGCTTTCACCATCACATCGCTAAAGGCCCCCCAACTGCCGAAGGCGCTGCGGAAGAAGTAACGGTAAATTTGCAGCGGGTCGGCCCCAACCGCGGCTAAAATCCCGCCGCTGATCACAAAAGCCAGCACCACAGCCCCCAGCGAGGTCGCTATCGGCAGCCACTTGGGCGGGTCTTCACTGCGTTTCACAATTTGCAGGCGCATCTTTTATCCCTCCCTTTCCTGGCTGCCAGCGGCAGCGGGCTCCGGCGGGCAGCTTCCCGGGCCGCGCATACTGCCGGTCATCATCAGGCCCAGAGTGTTCAGGTCTGCCTCCTTGCCGTCCACAACGCCTACCACCTCGCCCTCGTACATCACCGCGATGCGGTCGGAAAGCGCCATCAGTTCATCCAGGTCTTCGGAAACCAGCAGGATCGCGCAGCCAGTCTCACGCTGGTCCAATAAAAGCTGCTGTACTGCTTCGATGGCGCCCACGTCCAGGCCGCGAGTGGGCTGCATCGCCACGATGAGGTGCGGCGCGCTGGAAAGTTCCCGGGCCAGTATTAGCTTTTGCAAGTTGCCGCCGGAAAGCTTGCGCGCCTGGGTTTCTACCGATGGCGCCAAAATGTCGTACTTTTGCTTCAGCTCCGCTGCGTGCCGGCCGGCCTCGGTGTAATTCACCTGCCAACGGTGGCTGATCGGCTCGGATTCAAAGTTCTTCATGATCACGTTCTTGGTGATCGAAAGGTTAGGCGCGCTGCCCACCCCAATGCGGTCCTCAGGGATGTGCGCCAGCCCGCCGCCAATGGACACCTGCGGAGGTTTGTTGGCGATGTCCTTGCCGTCCAGCCAAATCTTGCCCTCACACTCGCGCAAACCGGTCACCACCTCCACCAGTTCGCTCTGGCCATTACCGGCCACTCCCGCGATGCCCAAAATCTCTCCGGCGCGCAGGCAAAGGTCCACGTTTTTGAGCGCGGGCAGGTTCTTATTGTTCACCGCGCTCACCTGCTCCAGCTGCAAAACAACCTCGCCGGGTTCGCGGTCCACCTTGTGCATGTTAAAGATCACCTCACGCCCCACCATCAGCGAAGCCAGGCGTTCCCTGGTAATGCCCTCCAGCCCGATTCCCTCGGCAGTAGCTTTGCCGCGCCGCAAAATCGTCAGGCGGTCGGCCACCTCCTGCACCTCGTTCAGTTTATGGCTGATGAAGATGATGCTCTTGCCCTGGCTCGCCATTCCCTTCAGCGTCGCGATCAGCTCGTCGGCCTCCTGCGGCGCCAACACGGCGGTGGGCTCGTCCATCACCAGGATGCGCGCGCCGCGGTAGAGGATCTTCAGGATCTCCACGCGCTGCTGCTCACCCACAGAGAGCTGCCAAACCTTCGCGCTCGGGTCGATGCGGATGCCGAATTGCTCAGCCAGATGGCGCACCTCTTCGTCGTAATGCTTGAGGTTCAGCGCCAGCTTGGGCTTATCCAGCCCTATCAGGATGTTCTCGGTAACGCTCATGGTGGGTACCAGCATAAAATGCTGATGCACCATGCCGATG
>DHPL01000007.1:44645-46600 GCA_002407905.1 Anaerolineaceae bacterium UBA5365 | reverse complement strand
AGCATAAAATGCTGATGCACCATGCCGATGCCAGCCGCGATCGCGTCCTTGGGGGAGTTAAAGCGCACTTCCTTGCCAAAGACCCTAATCGTGCCTTCCTGGGGTTGGTAGAGGCCCATCAAAACGTTCATCAGGCTGCTCTTGCCCGCGCCGTTCTCGCCAAGAAGCGCGTGGATCTCACCCTCATGCAGGGTGAAGTTCACGTGGTCATTGGCCAGTACGCCGGGAAAACGCAAAGTGATATCGCGCATCTCCACTGCAGGAATGCGTTGGTTATTGGAATATTCATTCATGAGCTTGGGGATCCTAAAAGAATAGATAGAGAAGGCCCGCAAGCGGGGCCTTCTCTAAAACCCTTTGTGTTACTTCGGCAGTTCGGCGGTAACGTTCTCGTTCCACCAGTACATGCCGGTCAGGCCGGCGCAGGGCGCGTCGGCAGCGTTGGCAAAGCAGTCCAGTTCCACCTGGGTGAGGCTCTTGCCTTCAGGCAAAACTTCGTTGCCCTGGTTATCCTTGATGGGGCCAGTGAACACGTCAAAGCGGGTGAATTCGCCGGCCAGCATCTTGGCTACCAGGTCGCGCACCATTTGCAGGTCTGCTTCCGGCAGGTCCTTGGCGCCGGGCATCAGCTCTTCGCCTTCCATGAAGCCATACAGGCCCAGGCCGCCGGCATCGCCATCGAAGTAGCGTGCGTCGCCGGCGTAAGTTCCGGCGCGGCTTTCCTCAACGATTTGGGCATACAGCGGACCCCAGTTCCAGTACATGGTGGTGAGGCAGGTGGGCAGGGTGCAGTTGGCGATGTAGTCGTAGGTGATGCCCCATTTGCCTTCGGGGGCGGCGATTGCCGGGGCGGGAGTGTCCGCGCCGGTCATCACAACTTGCACGCCGCTATCGAAGAGGCTCTTGGCGGCTTCCTGCTCGATGATGGGATCGTGCCAGGTGTTGATAAAGCGCACATCCAGGGTGCATTCGGGGCAGGTCTTCTGCATGCCCAAGGCGAAGGCGTTGCCCAGGCGCAGTTCTTCAGGGATGGGGAAGGTGGCCATGTAGCCCAGGCGGGTGTTGCCATCCATCTTGGCGCGGCTGCCAGCCAAAATGCCGGCCAGGTACTTGATGTTTTCCATCGCGCCCATCAGGTTGCCGAAGTTGCTGCCATTGTGTTTGTAGCCCGAGACGTGGATGAAGTCAATGTCCGGGAACTCTGTTGCCACGGCCTCGGTTGCGTCCATGAAGCCGAAGCTGGTGGTGAAGATCACATCGAAACCCTTGCGGGCCAGGCTGCGGGTCACTTGCTCGGCGTCCACACCCTCGGCCACGGTTTCAACATAGGCCGTGTGCACGTCTTTCACTTTGTCTTGCACCCATTGGCGGCCAACATCATGCGCCTGGCTCCAGCCGCCGTCATCGTGCGGGCCAACGTAAACAAAGGCAACATTGAAGCAGCCTTCAACGGGGGCCGGCACCTGGTAGTTACCAACAGTTTCAGATTCAGTTTGGGCTTTGCAGTCCACGGGGGTGGCGGGGCCGGCAGGCGCGGCCGTGGGGGCTGTCGTTTGGCAAGCACCCAGGATAAGAGCAAAAACAAGTAGGATAACAAGCATTAATTTGGTTTTTTTCATCTTTTCTCCTCTAATTACCTTCGGTTTTAAACGACTTGGGAAAGATTTCTTGCAGCTTGGTTAATGAATGCTCCTTTCTGCAAAGCGAACAAGGCATTATTCTGTACCAATTTTACTGCAAAGCGTATGATGCTAGGTTAATATCCGAAAATTCATTATTTCCCCTCCGCGCCTGATGAAGGCGCCCTTTCGAGACTGCCGGGGAAGGTTTTCACGGGAGGCCTTGCTGGCCAATTATCCCCTGCTTCTGGGAGGGCCCAGAATCGCGGGGATACGCTTCGGCGTGCATTTCCCCCTGGTTAAACCGAAATGCCGCCCACGGCGGGCGGCATTCCA
>DHPL01000007.1:37077-44447 GCA_002407905.1 Anaerolineaceae bacterium UBA5365 | reverse complement strand
CGGAAGATGTTGGGTTCATTCGGGTCCTCGGGCGCGTCGGTCACAGCCTCCTTGAATTCGCGGTGCGTTTTCTGGGCCCACTCTTTCACATCGGCGCTGGCTTCCTTCAGATCCTTGCCAGCCTGGTCCAGCCACTCATCCACATCCCGCCGCGCCTGTCTTCCCCAGCCTTGCTCCGGGTCATGGCCTTCGCTGCGGCCGCGGGCAAAATCTTCCACCTCTTCCCGCACCTTCTCAAAGCCTTTGCGCAGGTCGTCCTTAAATTCGTCAACAAAGTCCCGGCCCTCTCCGCCCCCTTCATGCGCTTGCCCAGCGCCTTGGGCACCCGCAGAAGCAGTCTCGGTTTCCACCCATTCAGCGCCTTCCTCTGCTGCCTGGTTTGCGGCTGCCGCTTCCCCTTGGCCGCTCAGGTCCTCCGGGCTCACGGCCGTCGCGGGCGATGGGTTGATGCTTACATCAGCCTCTGCTGGAAAGCCGGGATGGTAAGCCTTGGCTTCCTCGCCTGCGGCCAGTTTATCCGCTTCCGCAGCGGTTTTGTTCGGATTCATTCGCTCGTCCATAGCACTCCTTCTCCATCGATTGGTTCAATAGAGATTCTATTTTGCCCCAGCCGGCTCCATCCGTCCTGTAGAACCTGCCACTGTGGCAAGCACCAACCACTCGTTCCTACCCAGTCTCACGCCCTCAATGCATGGGCCGACCACCTGTGTCAGCCCTGGTTAAAACCCCTCAATGTAGAGGCCGACCATTTGTGTCGGCCCAACCTCAACCCATCGCCCCATTGGGGTGCCGACCACTCGTGCCAGCCTTGGTTAAATCCCCTCAATGTAGGGGCTGACCACTTGTGTCAGCCCGACTTCACCCCATCGCATGGGCAAAACACTCGAATCGCCCCTGTTCGACCCCCCTAATGTAGGGGCCGACCACTTGTGTCGGCCCAAGTTCAACCCGCCGCTCCATAGGGTGCGGACCGCTTGTGTCGGCCCAACTTTAATCCGCCCCCATCGCCAAGGCCAGCGCGCCCAAAAGCCCGGCCCGGCCGTCCAGCCCCGAAGCCAGCACCTGGCTCTCCGCGTCGAATTCCGGCCAATACCCGCCCAGTTTCCGCCTCAGGGCTTCGCGAGTCTTCTCCAAGAGGCCTGGATGGCTGCAAACGCCCCCGCCCAACACCATCCGCTCCGGCGAAAGAACCGCCAGAGTGTTCTGCAGCATCTGGGCCAGGTACTCCGCCTCCAGATCCCAGGCCGGGTGTTCGGGAGGCAGTTCGTGCCCTGGGCGTCCCCAGCGCGCCAAAACCGCCGGCCCGCTGGCCAGGCCTTCCAGGCAGGCGCCATGGAAGGGGCAGGTACCGGCAAAATCCACGTCCGCCGCTGCGCGCTCCACGCGCATGTGGCCCATTTCGCTGTGCCGGCTGCCGTGAACCAGCCTGCCGTTCACCAGCGCCCCGCCGCCAACACCGGTCCCCACGGTAAAATACACAATATCCTCACAGCCCTGCCCGGCGCCCCACATCCACTCGGCGAGGACCGCGCCGTTCACATCGGTATCCACCACGATCGGCACTTCAAACCCAGCGGCCCGCAAAGGCGCGCGCAGGTCCGTGCCGCTCCAGCCCGGCTTTGGCGTTGCCAGGATCCTGCCATAGCGCGGGTTTTCCGCCCGCGGCTCCAGAGGCCCAAACGAGGCGATCCCCACCGCCGCGATCTCCTCCCGCCAGGGTAAAAAGAAACGCGCGCATGCCCCCAGCGTCTCCTCAGGCGTGCCCGTGGCCACCTGCATCTCCGCCACCACGCGCCGCGCCGCATCAAAAACCGCGCACAAAAACTTGGTTCCCCCGCCCTCTATTGCCGCATATAACATTTCTCTTGAAGTACTCTCTGGCCTGTTATAAGCAATACAGCTTTCCGATCTAGATAGCTATATCTATTACTTAGGCCCAATGTTGTTGAATATATTTCACCGTATCTTCCGGATCGAGCGAACGGGAAGAATTTGCTGTTCTGATAAAGAACTCCTTTGATCCTTCAAAAGTAAGATAAGCTGGCATAAGGGAACGGTCCACTTCAATTACGCAAACTGATTTATTAGTCACCTCTTCGATCTTTATCTTGATTAGGTCAAAGAATTCAGGTCCGATATTATCGCTAATCAAGGTGTTCAACAGATTGACAAACTTATCAGGTGAGCCTTGAACCAGGATCAAATCCTGGTCTAAACCACAAACAACATTATTGTCTTCAACACCGATGACGAGAGTACCACCTTCTGAATTTAGAAATGCAGCTATGGTTTTAAGAGACGACTTTCTTAATGCTTTGTTTTTATTATTGTGGATGATGTCCCATTGCAATGTGCTCTTGAACTCCAGAATTTCACTCTCACCAAGTGATATCAGCTCCAAAATATCCTTCCTTCGAATCTGAGTCGGCGTAGGGCTGAGTAATGAATCTAGAAGTGAGTTAAATTTCACGGCAATTAACTGCCGACGAGCTTCTAAGAATTCTGGAAACTTAGAGATTTTCCAAAGTTCAGGATGCATGGGGATAAACTGTTTCGCGAGGGCACCAGGATACTTGGCCTCGATTTCCGGAAGGTACACTTCCGGAGGCCGATTAGAAATACTTCTATTTGTTTCAGCCGTCAGAAAAGCCCTGTTCGCGATTTCATTTACAATTTTTCGATGCAAATGGTTGTCAATATCATATCCATTTGCATAAAGCAAGGATTGCGGGAATATGTGATGGCTGTGCACATAATACGCTCCAGTTTGTCTGTTCGTGAGCGGGGCACCGTTAAACCAATCCATCGCACCGCCTGATTTAGCGAGAATATAGGTCATGTAATAAAGGGGGTGATTCCCGGTTCTACCTTCAAGATCATTCGGTTTTACATCAACTCTACCCCGCTGATCGATTAAGGCGTCCCGGAGCATGTCCCAGGGATAGTTTTCCCTATAAACAACAGAAACATCCGACTCGAGTCTCTGATCAACCTGACCGCTATACCTGCTCCAGATTAGGGAAGTATAAATATAGTACAAGGCTCTTTTTAAACTGGCCTCATCGGGGAAACGGCTATTGTTTTGATTGAGAAAAGCGATAACGGGAATCAAGACATTAGTAGTACTAAGGTCCCCAGTTGAATTTATGAAGGCTCTGCTCGGCAAGATTGTGGTTAGGTAGTCAAGTATTTTCGATAATTTATTCCAACCCGCGATCAAATTTTCCTTGGGCTCAACATGTATGGACTCAAAAATTGCTCGCCTTGTCACTATCGTGGTCAGAGCTCTGGTTAGGAAGTTAAGATTAAAGTCAAAATCGCTAATTTTGAGGAAGTCGATTTTTTCTTTTATCACGCGTCTAGCAACTGGCCATTTACCAACAATATGTGTGAGTGCAAGTTCTGCATCAGTTAGCTTGGTCCCTTGGCTGTTCACTAAGTCAAATATATCAATCGCGTCTTCAATCTCTGCTGTAGACGGGATTAGCAGTTCGGGCAACTCTTTTTCCTTAACCAGCCTGAGCGCTGTAAGGTGGTTAGAATACTCATTTGCGAGAACGAACTTATTTTCGGAAGATTCTGGGATTAGTTCAAAAATGTTGATGCTCGAATCAGCTTTGAAGCACTCCACAACTCTGACCCAGAGGGGATCTGCTTTCATGACAGAAGATTGGTAATACTGTAGGTCTCCTGTTCCAAGGTGATAGAAGAGGTCTCTTGGGTCAGTTGTGACATCTTTCTCGGTGTAATAAGGCGGGATATCTCCGTTGATCAACATATAAAGTGTAGTTAATCTTTGTTGCCCGTCAAGAATCAATTGGTATACCTTAGAACCTGGATCAATCACTTCATTTTTTAACTCTGGAGGATTGTTCGTCTTCCATAGCAAAATTGATCCTACTGGATAGCCCTTGATAAGAGATGATAATAGTTTCTTTGCCTGCTCTCTGGTCCATACGTATTCCCTTTGAAACTCGGGCAGAACCAGACTCTTAATCTGAATCGAATAAATTAAATCGGCAATTTTCACTTCCCCTCCATTTAATGATCAATCAGTTTCTTCAAGCAATAACATATTTCATAGTTTGCTAGATCAATTGGGAATAGTTTATCGTAAACCAAAGGAATTGACTGCCTATCGGAGCCCCAAAAAAGAACAGGCCGGCCTTGCCGGTCTGTTCGCTCTTCTTTCCTCAAAATCCTAGTTGCCGCCGCACTGCATATCGCTGTGCATGCCCTCGCCCACAACCACATCCGCCCCAACCTGGCTCTGGAAGAGCAGGCTCAGGTCCGGCAGCTGCAGGCCGAAGGCCTTATCCACCACGCTCAAACCATCCTGGAAGAGCGTGATCTGCGGCAGGGTGGTGCCGTTCACGTTCGTAGCAACGGCGCCTTCGCTCCAGCACACGGCAGCGTGCTTGATGTTGCCCGTCTTCAGCATGGAGTTCATCTCCGGGGTCAGGCTCTGGCCCGTCACAAAGCCCTCCACCTTGATCTCGCCCGCGTCGCTGATATCCACTCGCACGGGCGTATCCAGCGAAATCACCAGCGGCTCACTCAGCGTATCCGCGCGCCGCACCTGCACATCGATGTTGGCCTTATCCAGCCATTCCTCCGCGCGGGCCTCGTCCATCGGCACGCCATTCGTGTAGGCATTTACCATGCTGTACAGCCAGGTCCGGCTTTCCTTGGTCCAGTCAATCGTCGCCAGCTTCACGTCGTCGGTCACAACGTTTACCCCCGTCTGGTCGATCGTCAGGTTCAGCTTGTTCAGGTTGGCCACCATGTTCCAGACATCGGCGGGAATTTCAGGCACCCCCAACTGGATCAGCTGGTCCTTGGTAAGCCCTCCAACGCTGTAATTCATGGTGTTGGGGTTATAAGTCACGTCTACGAAAATGTGGTTGCTTGGGGCTTCCTGGGCCATCTTGGCGGCCTCAACCACAGGCGATTGCAGCATCATCGAAAAAGCAAAAACGGCCACAACGGTGATGATCAGGGGAAGAAAATTGCGCATTTTTTTCATGGTCACATCCTTGTTAAAGTATTGGGTTTGAGAGAAAAACGACGATAAGGAATCAACGTGCATCCATATTTACTGACAAACGGAAACGGACAATGTGATAAAACCAGGCCGCAACCGATGCGGGCAGCCGGCGGACAAGGGGGTTACCGAGCATCTTGTTCAGCGTGCTCTGCGGGTCGCCCGTACCGAGGAATGGCTCGGCTAACTGGATGGCGTTTTCCAGGCTTTCAGGCGTGTAGTCAATTTCGGCCAGATGCTTGCCATCACTGGTGGCTTCGATCTTCCCGTTCGTGTTCAGGCTGAACTTTACCTGCTCCGATTCGGTGGCCTTTACGAGGGTATAAAGCTGGTGCCCGGGCCCGATTTTTTGCTGAATGGTTGGCAGGGGGATTGCCGGCCGCCCGAGCAAAAAGTAGACCCCATAGAGCAAAATAATGACTCCGAGCGTGATCAGGACTATTTTTAGTTCTCTTCTCACTGGGATGTCACTCCTTTCAATAATGAGGATGTCTCTTGCTCTTCTTCTCCGTAATGGGCGCAAGTAATTGTACCTTGAATAGGCCGTCAAGAGTCTAAATTGTATGAACCTGGAATCACAAATAGCCCAAACCCGGGCAAAATTGCCATCGGAATTCAGGCTCTCTATCTCTCGCGGCCCCCGCGAATAGGGGCCGTGCTACACTCCGCTATGCCCGGCTGGGCCCGCCTTTCACCGCCCCCTCGATAAGCGTTGCTGCCAGGCCAGGCAGGAAAAGCCTGCTATTCGCCGGGCAGCGCCATCCAATGCAGGCTGCCGGTGGAATCAGCCTCCGTGCTGGCCCAGGCCAGCCATTCGTCCGCGATGTCCACCAAACGGATCTCCCCGGGCGTTCCGCTGCCGGCTAGCGCCGCTGGAGCGGCCCCTGCCCGGCTGTAAAACACCCGCCACTCACCAGACTCGCTCGCCCCCGCCGCCACGCTCGGGCCCAACTGCGCCCGCTTGCTCACATCCGCCGGCCAGGGAAGCTCGCTCTCGCCGGTCTCTGTCAGGCTTGCCAGGCGGTCCACAGGCGCGCCGTCTTGCGCCGTGCCATACAGTAAATAGCCGCTGGAGGCCGTCAATCGCACCGGCTCAGCTTCCAGGCCAAACTCGCCGGCCAGATAGGTATAAATATTCACCGCGTGCACCTTGGCGCCGCTCTCGGCGCCGTCAGCTGCCCCTTCCAACCACAGGGCCTGCTCCCCGCTGAGGCCTGGGTTGCTGTAAACCCCGCCCGTGCTCAGGTTGCTCTGCGCCAAAATCACCTGTCCGCCGTTCTCCAGGTAAAAAATATCTGCCTGGCAGGAGCTGTACTCCGCAAGGTCCGCCCCCCAATCGCAGCGGGTCACCAGCAAATTACTCCCCTCCAGCGCGTACTCCACCGAGAGCGGATCGGTCATTTGCTCCCCGTAGCTCACGATCAGCGGAAAATCCTGCGCCGTGGGCAGGTACACCGCATGCAGGCCGTAATTGCGCGCGCTGGCATCTGGCAGCGTCTCAAGATAGATCAACCAGTAGCCATTGGCCAGGATGCGTCCCTGGATCACTCGCTCCGTATCGCTCAGATCTGCCAGGGTTTCAAAGGAAGCCCCGTCGAAACCCAGCCGATGCAGCCGCTGCGGGTCCTTCTCGCTCACGAAGTAGATTCCAAGCGTATCCACCGCCAGGGCGCTCACCTGGTCGCCCTCCTCCTCCAGAGGGTAGCTCTGGTAGGCCGCCGGCTCCTCCGTGGGGACGGGGGTCGGCTCTGGCGTGGCTGTGGGTTCAGCCGTAGCTGCAGGTGCGGCCGTTGCCTCCGTTTGCGGGCTGGCTGCTGGCTCGGTTGCCCCGGAGGATTGGATCGCCGGCAGATAGATCCCGCTCGTTGGCGCCGCGGCGCTTTCGGCAGTCAGCGTAGCCGCGACCACCGTCTCCACGGCCGCCTGGGGGTTGGCCGGCTCCTGCCCCAATGCCTGGGGCGGCAGGTTGCAGGCGCCCAGGGCCAGTACCAGGGCGATACTCATCAGGATCATGCTGCGGCGTTTCTTCATCTTTGTCTCCGTGCGCTTTTGTTTTGCTTAAAGGTGCAAGGTTCGTGCACAACCGAGGCCCCCTCGCCACGCTGCCCCTGAATCACCCCCATGTAGGAGACGACCACCTGTGTCGTCCCGATACCACTCCGGCATGATATTGGCCGAATGCTCGTGCCTGCCTGATTCGAACCGTCACGGTAGGGGGCGACCACTTGTGTCGTCCCGATTTCACCCCGCCATGATATTGGCCGACCGCTCGCGCCTGCCTGGTTTGCCCGCCACGGTAGGGGACGACCACCTGTGTCGTCCCGAT
>DHPL01000007.1:24792-36911 GCA_002407905.1 Anaerolineaceae bacterium UBA5365 | reverse complement strand
CCCCGCCATGATATTGGCCGATCGCTAGCGCCTGCCTGGTTTAAACGCCGATGGTAGGGGACGACCACTTGTGCCCTCCCTTTTCAACCCCACGGTGGGGCTGACCACCTGTGTCGTCCCGATTTCATCCCATCCCGCGTACGCCCCCGGCACTTGTGCCGGCCCTTACCACCCCTGGCGCGTAAATTGCATCCCAAATACCGGAAAGGAATATCATCATGAGCCCCCTTCACCGCAACGCGATCGGCGGCCGAGCCCTCATCCTGCTCTTGGCCAGCCTTCTTCTCATTTCCCTGGCCGCCAGCGCCTACCCCGTCCAAAGCCAGGACCAATCCTTCGACCCCACAGACGAAGCCGCCCTCAAGTCCTTCATCCACGCCTACTTCGATACCCGCTTCGCCATCTTCAAGCCCGGCTTCCTCCATCCCCAGCCCGCCAGCCTGGCCCGCTTCGTCGCCTCCTCACCCCGCGCCCAGGCCTTCCTCAAAGCCGAGCAGGACAAACTCGAGATCGCCCAGGCCCACGCCCAAAAAACCGGCCTCACCTACCAGGACTACAGTTTCACACTGGATTACCAGGCCATCGAGCCCGATGACCTCACCGGCCTCGTCAGCGTCCGCCTCGTCCTCCAAAGCCTCATCACCTACACCGATAACGCCCCGGACCCCGTCCCCACCCGCGGCGCCGATGAAGCCCATACCCTCACCCTCCTCCCCGCCCCGGATGGCTGGCAGCTTGTGGACGACCTCTATCAGGATTACCTCTGGCGCATGCTCAACGCCTCCAGCGAAAGCAAGCAGGATTGGATGAAAACCATCGGTGAGCTGGAACTCAACCCCGAAACGCCCCCCGAGGCCGGCGGCACCGGCTGCGAACTCCCCGCCGATGCCAGCACCCACGCCTACGACCGCGCCGCGGCCGTTGCCTACGCCCGCACCTTCGCCCTGGATTACAACCCCAACTACCGCGATTTTCCCAACGCCGATTGCACCAATTACGTCTCCCAGGCCATCTACGCCGGCAATGCCGATCACGCCTGCAAGCTCTCCAGCGATGGCCTCTGCGGCGGTACCGGCGGCTGGTACTATGTTACGGGGTCACGCTACGCGGCCGCCTGGACCATGGTTAACCCCCTGCACAGCTTCATCACCGATCCCGCTACCCAGGCCCTTTGGACCACCGGCCCCGAGGGTTGCGTAGTCACCCGCGAGCAGGCCCAACTGGGCGATCTGATGCAGTTCGATTGGAATTACGATGGCCGCTACGAGCACACCGTCATCATTACCCGCATTGCCTACGCCGCCGATGGCCGCAAGCTCGTCTATGTTTCCTCGCACGATGAGGACTGGCTGGATGCCCCCTCAAGCTACTTCACCTACGCCAACCCCGCCACCCGTTATATCCACATCGCCCGCATCGATGGCCCCGACCTCCGCGGCGGCCCCGGGCCGGGCATCTACCTCCCGCTGATCAATCGGTGAGGTAGACAACTCCTGATTAAGCGTACTCCCATAGGTAGGTGAAATGAATAAAAAAAATCTGTTGAATAAAATCGGTGAGCTAATCTTGACTGAACACCACAAGGGGAAAAATGTCCCATATCTGCTTTACAAATTTGGTCTAAGCAACAATATTAGTGGTCTATGGGCGGGATCTTCAATGACGTATAGTGTGAAACAACATAGATTCTATAAGAGGATAAATAAGATAATAAAGGGATTAGGATTTGTCATCCTCCTATTATCTTTGCTTGCTACCTTGATTTTAGCTTCCCGCATCAATCCAGACAGTTTCTATTATGGTTTTCTGCAAGAACTACTAGCCGAACTAATCTTTGCCTTTACTCTAGCGTATATTTTATGGAAAATATTGGACCGAGAAAAACCCGCAAATATTTCCCTCTTGTACAACTCGATAAAGGTTCCTGGTACAGACAATATATATGAAGTATCCATTTTTATTCTCAACAAATCAAATAGGTCGATTGATTCTTTTGGTATCTATTTTGCCTTTCATTTTCCTGCTGATTACACGCAAATTTTGTTTCCTACAATTGATAAATTACATGTAGATGCTGGGTATGGAAATCATATAAAAGTAAGCTATTACTTTCCCTACCCCATTTTTTGTGACCAAGAAGTTGAAATAATCAAATTTAATTACGAGGTTGATAAGGAGTTCCACCCTGAGCCTTCACCAGTGATAAGTATCCCTTATCATATTTATACTTACGGAAGGAGATATCCCGAAGTTATAAAAGTGAGGCCAAGGGGCGAGAAGCTAATCGATCCTCATAATATGGAAGTGGGATATGCAAATGCGGTGATCGAATTAGGCAAATACCAAACTCAAGCAATATTCTGATGAATAGTCGCCAGGAAAGGCAGAAGATTCTAAATGAGGTCCACCCATACAAGGAAAAAACTGATGGTGGATAATATTTCCTTACAAAGGAAACGATATGTTAGTGCTCTGTGTCTTTTGGGGGAAACGGGTCCTTAGCAGGGCTAATGGTATCTTTACTTCGAATCAACCCATCGCGGCCTTTAGTTATTAATTCTCCACCGCCAGATGCTTGCAGCATTTCACGTGCGGCGTCCTCCGCATCTTTTTGTGTTGAATGAACTGAGGATGCCCTCTCCGATCCTTCTTTCTTGTTAATCCAAGTTCCGTCAGACCTTCTAGAAACCCACCTATTATTTCTGCCAGCCATCGAAACTCCTTCCAATAATCATATTGATACTTCTATGAAATAATATAGCTCTTTAATAAAATCATATCAATAAGTTTCTAGATTTTTTGATCAAATTCTTACAGTAGGCCTCATCTCGATGTTTTTTCCTCAACCACTGGCAAACACAAGAGGTTCTGTAGATTCAAAAGGTGGGCAACACTAGGTTCGGGGCCGGAGCCAGGTACGGTTCAGGCCTTCTCACTTCTAGGGCGTGTACTTGCTAGGAACAATCACATTTCACCGGGCAAAGTCAGCTCACAATACATCCACCGACGGATTTTAAGTCCGTTGCGTCTACCTATTGGGCTGCATCAATACTCCCATGTAAACTGCGTAGATGCGTTTATCTATTTTCTCGTGCCAAAATATCCCATGGAGTGAGAATGCCAAGCAAGCTTTCTTTTGGTTTTCCATTAGTTGTAAGGAAAACCATTCCCAAACGCTTACCTCGGTTGAAGTTTTCTTCGAACTCAATAGACAGGTCGGAAACATAGTTATCGAAAGGGAAAAAAGTAAACGTTTCGACATCACGTCCCTGAAGGGAGAGATAGTTCTCAAGTTCCGTGAACTTCATTTCTTCACTAATAAGGCAAAACTCTTGGTCTGCTACATAATTAAATAGTGAGTTTTCGCTGAATACTCCTACTACCTTTCCTGCCTCTAATATCGGTATGTGGGTAAATTTTTTTGACCGCATTGTGCTTATAGCAGGTTTAACCAAATCTTCTAAACCTTGACTATAGACCCCGCTCTTGAGTATGGCTATATCACGACAGCGTTTCCTGTTTTGTAAGTCTTTAACTAGAGTTTCTAAGGTGATAATCATCTCTTCAGAAGGCACGACAGCATAACTTTCGGAAAGCCTGGGGCGATGAAATAGTAGGTTGCGTACTTCGGCACAATATTCCATTTGTTCTTTCCAAAAGCGTACCTTTGGACTGTTTTTGATAAAGTTCAAAATAGATTCGGTTTCCTTGAGGTTATTTTGTGAGCGGATAAGCGATTCTAGTTCTCGATATTTGTCCAAAAAAATCTCAGTTCTAGGCATCTTTCCTACTTTCTTTAATAATGATCAGAGGTCGACAGGGAAATCTTCCAAGCCTCAAGATGGAGGCATCCTTAGATGTGCTTTGCGCAGTTCGAAAGGCATGTTCTGGTCGTCTTATAGGGCAGCGAATTGGTCGCCTAAGCTTTCTGCCCGTTGGGTGGCGAACAGGGGCAGGGGGCGGCAATAAAATTGACTGAGGGTGCGGATGAACTGGTATTAAGTTTGGCATATCTTTTAAGTCCCCTTTTGCCGGCAGCGGCGGCACCTTCCCCAGATACCCGGCCATTTCATGGCGGGCATAGGGAGGAAGACATCAGATAGTGAGGGATTGGTAGAGGCTCATGAGGTGGGCTACGCAGGCAGGCTCTGAGCTGGGGTCCCAGGCCCGGCCGTAGGCCTCCCATACGGCGCGGTCATTGGCCTGGTGGGCTTTGCGCAGCTCAATCGGCATGGTCAGTTCGTCGTAGAGGTCGGCCAGGGTAGCCTGGGGGTAAAGGGAACGCGCGTCCAAAATGGCCTGGGCGCTGGCCTCGATTTTGGCCCTTTGCTCCAGGGTGGGGTTGGGCCAGGGAAAATTGTTATAAACGATATCAATCGAATACTGATACCTCATTTCCATGCGCCCCGCAACTGTGCGCATCCAGGAATTGTGTGCTGCCGATGCAAGCAAGCCAAAATAATAACGGTCAGCCCCGGGAATCATTAATGCTGTGCCACTTACAATGATCTCGGGTTCTATAAAAGCAATGGGTATGTAAGAACGATTTTCTGAAGATACCTTCGGGATAACTAGCATTTTTGTATCAGGCTGACGGATTTCTCCAAAAAGGTATGGCACATCCGCAAGAGCCTTGGTTTGTTTTCTATTACTAGCAAGCCTAAAGTTTCGGCAAGCTCTTAACCTGTCGAACAGCAACTTGGATTTAGGGAATTTACCCGGCTCTGCTTTAACCAGCCAGAGACAATAACGAATCTCTGAGTTTATTAACTCTTTGCCCCCTAGATATTGTTTAATGAAGGATGCCAAATCAGTTTCTTCACTTAATAATGCATCTCGTTCTATAGGCGTTAGAATCAAGTGGCCATCATCTATGGGCAGACTCCCATATGACATTGGCAATATTCCATCAATCGCACTACCTCGTCGTGTAATGGTAATAGAAGGACCATCTATGAGATACGCGTTGATATTGTCCACAACTTGACTATTAGGACCATCAAAAAGGGTCTTTATCAGATTGTTCTCATTCTTTGTGAAACCGATGATCACGCAATGCACGGCGGCCTGCCCCCTTGCTGCATTGCTCCACTTAAAGGTTCTATAAGCAAAGATAATCTGGACATCCTGACCCAGAATATATTCTTGAAATAAGGGGGCCTGCTCTCCTTGAGAAATGGAATTCGTAGAAACGAAAGCTGCCCGTATTTCTCGATTTTTAGCCATTAGCTTGATCGCTTGGGCATACCAACCTGTTACATAATCTAAATTCCCGATGGAGGCATTTGGCGGAAAGACTCCCAATAGTTCATTCTTTTGCACTCCTGTCTGTTCTTTTTTGCCAATAAACGGCGGATTGCCCATGATGTAATCCAGCTCCTCCGCCGGCACCAGCTCGCTCCAATCGAAACGCAGGGCGTTGGCATGCAGGATGTTCGCATTCTCCCGGATGGGAAAATCCATCACCCGCCGGCCGTAGTGCTCCTCGAACTGCATATCGCAGAGGTGCTTCATCAAAATCATGGACACTTTCGCGATCTCGGCGGGAAAATCCTCGATCTCGATCCCGTAAAACTGCTCCGGCCGCACGCGGATGGCCTGGGCTGCCGGCGGTAAATCGCTGGGGCTGGGGTAAAGGCGTTTGATCAGCTCCAGCTCCAAATTGCGCAGGTGCTGGTAGGTGACCAGCAGAAAATTACCCGAACCGCAGGCCGGGTCCAAAAAGCTCAGGCCGGCCAGCTTCTCCTGAAAGGCCAGCAGTTCCGCGCTGGTGTGCGAGGCCGCCTCAAACTCTTCCAGCAGCTCGTCCAAAAACAGGGGTCGGATCACCTTGAGGATGTTTTCCTCGGAGGTGTAGTGTGCACCCAGGGCTCGGCGGGCAGTTTGGTCCATCACGCCCTGGAACATCGCCCCAAATATCGAGGGGGAGATCTCGGCCCAGTTGAAGCCGGTGGCGCAATCCAGGAGGGTGCCGCGCATATCCTTATCAAAGGCTGCAATTGGCAGGCGGGCCTTAAAGAGGCTGCCATTGATGTATCTAAAGCGCGCCAGCTCCGGCCGTAAATTGGTCATCCGCCGCTCCGGAGGCGTATTCAGCACCTCGAAGAGCTCGGCCAGGCGGCTGGCTAAATCGCGCCCGTCCGGGTGGGATGCGATGATGTAATTCTTAAAGGCATCCTGCTCAAAGATGCCGGTATCCTCGGCAAAGAGGCAGAAAAGCAGGCGCACCAGGTAGACTTCCAGGTCGTGCCCAGAGTAGTTATTGGCCTTAAGCCGGTCGTGCAGGTTGGCCATCTTGTAGGAGGCATCAACGTTCACCTCCACTTCGGTGGGCTCGTGTACGTCCTCGCCCAGGCCGGCCAGCAGGCCGAAGATGCGCCACTTTTTGGCCAGATCGCGCAGGCGGAAGGGGGTGTATTTGTGGTTCTTGCGCAGGTTGTAAACCTCGAATTTGTCAAAATCCGAGACCATCACCAAAATAGGGGCATCCTCCGGGGGGAGGGCGTTGACGTAGCTCATCGCCTGGCTGTGGGCAGAGAGCAGCGACCGCCCCTTGGATTTCATCTCGATGAGGATCTTGCCCGGCAGGAGGTAATCGATGCGCTTCTGCACCCCGTCCACAAAGACGTAGTGCTCGGTATGCCCAGGCTGCCATTCCACCCCAAACACGGACATAAATTCAACCATGAATTGATGGGCTTCCTGCTGTTCATTGCCGGGGGTGTTGCGCCAGCGGGCCTGGAAGGCTTGGGCGTTCGCGGGTATTTTGTCCCAGTTGTACATAGCCGCTCCGTTGCTGAGATGCGCTTAAGTATAGCATTCCAGCCCGGCTATCTCCGGCCGCTTGCTTTTCGCATTCCACGAACCTCCAGTGGGGGAGAGACGCCCGCAGGAAGGCTCTCCCGCAGTCTCCATCTATCTACCAGCTTGGAAGTCCGGCAAATCTTTTCGTTCCTCTCCCATACTCTAACCATCCCACTGAATAAAACTTTCTACCCACTGCTCACTTTTTTCTGCAAAAGGCCGTAAACCTGCCCCTTTCGAATTGCAGCAGGTCCCGCCCCGCCGGGCGGTCCATCCCGCCGGCTGTCGCTTGCTCCATACTTCTCCAAGAAATACCGCCCCAGCGCCTCGATCTCATCCGCCATCTGCCCATAATCCACCTCCCGGCACCCGCCATCCCCCGCCTCACTTCTACCCTCAACCGCCACTTTTGTACTCCCTCGTTTTGACCACAAAACCACAAAACCTACCTATTCTCCTCGTTGAACCGGTACATCTTTCGCCCGCCAGACCACAAAACCGAAAGCCGTTTGTCCCGCCCCAGCGCCGCAAACGCTAACGCCCAACTCTTCACCCCCATACTCACGCCCCGCGCCTCAGCTGCATCCTGCAGCTCCTCGCGGCTGAACGCGCGGCTGGCCTCTTCGGCCAGGAGGCGCAGCATCGTCGCGGCCGCCAGTTCATCCAACCGCGCCGGTGGGGCGGGGGCCTCCTCCCATTCGGTCACCAAACCATCCCGGATGCTATAACGCAGCTCCAGGCCCCGGCTCGGCCGCAGGCGGTCCTTCAGTTCGCGCAGCCGGTGCTGTTCACCTTCCCGCTCCAGGTCCCAGGCCAGGTCAACGCTCGCCAGGATGTCGCTGCTCCCGCGCACGCGCAGTATTGGGTCCGGCAGGTCGCCGCTCTTCTTGTTCAGATGATGCAGGACCAAAAAGCTTGGCCGCTGTTTCGCTCCCCCCATCTGGCTCAGAATGCGCAGCCGCCCAAAGAACGCCCCCGTCGCCGAAATCGACGAATCGCTGTACCCAGGCAGATACCGCACCAAAGAGTCGATCACCACAAGTGCCGGCAGTTCATCCGCGATGCGGTTAAACAGCGGTAGGCCCCGCGAGCCAGCCAGAGGAATTTCGATAAAGTTCAGGAACAGCCGCCGCCCCACCGCTTCGTCCTGGGCAGGTAGTAGGGCCGCCCGCATCGTCTGGATGCGTCCCTGCAGCTGCTGCATGCCTTGGTCCGCGCACAGGTAGAACGCCTTCGCCGGAGCCTGGGCAGCCTGGCCCCAGGCCTGGCTCCCTGCTGCCACCGCGATCGCCGCCTGTAGCGCCAAAAAGCTCTTGCCGCTGGCCGGCGCCCCAGCGAGCAGGCACACGCTCCCCTCCGGGATCCACCCCGGGATCGTATAACGCTGCGGCAGCCCTTCGAACGCCCGCAGTTCGTCCGCGCTTACATGCATCGGGAGCTGCTGGGCAGGCCTTTTACTCTCAGGTTGATCAGATGGGTGCGTTGATATTGGCATCGAGCTCCTCACATATTAGAACAAACGTACTAATATCATAAGCGAGCGGAAGGCCGAATAATAGATAGAAAACCGGAATCTTTTGCCCCTCCGGGATTCCGAAATCGGAAAAATCGCCTGCCAGGCAACAAAAACTCCGCCCAGCGGGGTCAGCATCTAGTGCGCGGTCCTGTTTGTACTGCCTGGATCGATACTCTAATCCTCGCCTGCCTTGAGAACCCTTCCAGACAAATTCTCCTCACCGCCGCCATCTCGTAGACTAATAATCACCCGAACCGATGGTAGGGGAGAGCCGCCCGCAGGTAGGCTCTCCCGCAGACATAGTATTCACAGTCCGGCAAATTCACATCACCGTCGCCACCCAGTAGGTTAATAATCACACGAACCGATGCTAGGGAGAGCCGCCCGCAAGAAGGCTCTCCCGCAGACATAGTATTCACAGTCCGGCAAATTCACATCACCGCCGCCATCTTGTAGACTGATAATCACACGAACCGATGCTAGGGAGAGACGCCCGCAGGAAGGCTCTCCCGCAGACATAGTATTCACAGTCCGGCAAATTCACATCACCGTCGCCACCTTGTAGGTTAATAATCACACGAACCGATGCTAGGGAGAGACGCCCGCAGGAAGGCTCTCCCGCAAGCACAGTATCACATATCAGGCTCAATATTGCCGGTGCGCCGACGCCAGATTATGTTAATTTCGCACTTATTCAATATGGGCGGCTTCCTCGCCTCAAACAATTCACGCATCTCGGGTAGGGGATGATCGAACGCAGTGAGGTCATCCCGAATTCATTCGATTTCGCGGACAAGCCCTGTGGCACCTTCAAGATGCGGGAGAGCCTCGCAACTGCTCGTCTCTCCCCTACCCGGTACTCGCAACTTTCATTAGGGAATTTAGTTTCGATTCCGGGAACTTGCTGCTTCCGCAACGCAATGGCACGCTGAACAATCCGCCAACCACAGCCCAGCCCGTGATGCTACTGGGCTTTTAACTCATCCGTGATCTCGATAAAAAACGCCGGACTCCAAACCGCCAGGGCCTGCGCATCGCGCACAAAAGGCGCTGCATCCTCGCGTGCCAGCCTGTAATTGATCCGCTCAAAACGCTGCACCAGTGCTTCTTTCAGTTTCTCCAGGCTGAGCGTTTCCCCCAGGTCCAGGCAAGCATTCTGTGCCAGCCTCGCCTGCAAGTGCGCCAATTTGACTGGAATACCCCTCGAGAGCAAGAAAACGTAATCATAAAGGTCGCGCCCTTTCACCCGGCTCTGCCAGTTACGACACAGGATTGCGTGCAGCTTACCCGCAAACAGTGATGGTGCGTCATACAATTGGATCTCATATGGCGCGGGCAGCATGCGATAACGATGCTCGAAGCCGGCATAGGCTGGCGGGTCTGTGTCCACCTCAAACTTGATCTTGATCTTCTCCCCGGCATGTATCCCTGCCAGGGGCTCATCGCCAAAAACCAGCAAAAGCTGCTCTTTGGTGTTGCCCTTCAAGAAGGCCGATTGGATACGTGCGTCGCTTGGTTTCTCCTTTTCCTGGACCTCCATATTCAAGCCGAAGGCATGCAACTCTTTTTCCAGGACTGGAAAAAATGGTTTTAATTCAAAACCAGGGGTTATCTCCGTTAGGGAGAAATCTAAATCTTCGGAAAATCTGTCCAAACCATAAAAAATGCGCAGCGCAGTTCCCCCGTAGAAAGCAGTGTGCTTAAAAAAGCCAGCTCGTGCCAATCCGCATAGCGCCATCTCCTGAATAATTTCTCTCAGCGCGTTCTTCTTCTCGTAAAGGCTGTTGGCCGGGTATTTGGCCAGCATCTGTAAAATCAGCTCGTTCATCCTTTGCCCTCCAACCATCGGGTGAATAGCTTGAGGGTCCGGCTGCGGTATAGACCCGCGTAAGCTTCCAACTTCTGAGACTCCAGCTTCTCAAACGTCTCCGGGTCAATGCGCAGGTCCTCAAACAGCAGCGTCTCAAGCCCGCGCTTTGACACGTTTGGCGGAAGTGTGTAAAGCTTGTCGCATATCGCCTTTTCGGCATCTGCGATCAAATAACTATAGGCCCCTTCCTGGACAAGGCGGATTCCTGCCGGATACGCCCTGCTGGGCACATTGCGATAGCTGAAAACGCCAAACGGAGTGGAAAAACGAGCGCGCTTGTTTTTATCAATTGTCGCCGAACTGAACTCTTGGACCAGCTCGGGGATCAGCTGGTAATAGGCCAACGCGAAATCGAAGGATAAGTACGAAGGTCCGTAGATGCTTCCAGCCAGCAGATAACCCGGCGTCGCAGCGTCCGTCTCATATAATCCCCGAACGATGGGGTAAAGCTTTCCCTGTTGGACTAAGCGACTGATGCGATTCATCGGATAGCGATAGCGATCCATTTCCTCTACCAGCATGCGTGTGGTTTTAATCATAATATCACCAGATAATGGAATTATAATCCATTTACTGGTGATATCACGCAAACATTGGAGTATCTCTTGCCCGCAGATTACTTGTCACCAGGCTGTGTGCCGACAATCGGCTCGGTTACCGGCGGTTAATCCAAGCCGGACTACAATGCCATACACGCAGCATCGAGTGCTCCGTGGCTTTGATAAAACACACCTATTGTATCGGCAGCTCCGTAATCCAATTAACACATGAACCGATGGTAGGGGAGAGACGCCCGCAGGAAGGCTCTCCCGCAGCCAGTTACCTCTCCCGCAATAATCAATTCCCCCCGCCTAAAAAACACATTCGCTGCCCAGCAGCCGGCCGCGACCCCGCTCGCCGGCCCACCTAACCCAAAGCAGCCCTAACAGTTCTCGCGCATGATGCCCAGGATCTGCTGGTCCGTCTCGAACATCCCGTCCCGCGCCACCTGGCCAAAATTCCGAATCGTCTCCTCAACATCCTGGCCCACCAGCCCCTCGCCGGCCTTGAAGCCCGCGCCTTGCAGGCCCAGTTCGCTGCCCAGCAGCGCCGCCTCCAGCGCGCTGGCAATCTTCGCCGCGCAGCTCGGTTTGGCCCCATCGCAAACAATCCCGCCCGTGGTCGCCAAACTGTTGGTGATCGTCTGGGCGATCTGCTCATAGCCCCCGCCCTGCAGCCAGGTGATCGCCGCCGCCGCCCCCGTGGCCGCGCTCACCGCCCCGCAAAACGCCGAAAGGCTGCCGATGAAGCGCTTCTGATGGATGGCCAGCAAATTGGAAAGCGCCAGGGCCCGGTAGAGCTGCAGCTCGCTGGCGCCGATGTGCTCCGCGTACACAATCACCGGCATACTGGCGGTGATGCCCTGGTTCCCGCTGCCGCTATTGATCACCACGGGCAGGGCGCAGCCGCTCATCCGCGCGTCCGAGCCGGCAGCAGCGTATGCCCGGGCCCGAGTGCGTACATCGGTGGGGTCATACAGGCGCATGATGCTGCGACCGATGCCGGCCCCCCAGCTTTGCTGCAGGCCTTCCTCCGCGATCGCGCGGTTGAGCACCACCTGATGCTCCAGAAGCGGCCGGAGCAATTCCAGCGGCGCCTCCTGGACGAAGGCCAAAACATCGGCCACGTTCAATTTGCTGTAATCCGGGGCGTCTTGCGGCCGAACCTGGGCGCACTCCTGAGGCAGCTCGCGGCCATCCAGGCAGCAGCGGGTCACATTGGTGTGCGTCTGGTCGATCTCCACGCTCGCCTCATGACTGGCGCTTTTGGCCGTAGCCATTATGTACAGTCCGGCCCTTTGGGGCACCAGGCTGAAGCTGGCCCGTTCCTCCGCCAAAAAGGCCTGGGCCTGCGCGATCTGCTCCGCGGTCACGCCATCCAGCAAGGCCA
>DHPL01000007.1:8671-24618 GCA_002407905.1 Anaerolineaceae bacterium UBA5365 | reverse complement strand
CCCCTCAGCCCGCCGGTATGCGGCACCACCGCGCCCTTGGCGTTCTTGATCAGGTTGCCGCTGCAGGCGATGTGCACGCTCTCAACCGGTTCTTTAAGCAAATGCGCCGCCAAAGCGGCGGCGTAGGCGATGGCGATGGGTTCGGTACAGCCCATAGCGGTGAGGAGTTCGGCCTTGAGGATTTGCAGGTAGGATGCTTGGTTGTTCGGATCCATAGTTCCTTGATGCCCTGGTGAGGATGGTTGGACTGGCACAATCATAAACCAAAAATCGGCCGATGCGGGTTAAAGCAGCCCCAACCCAGCCAGCGATCATGATTAGTTTGGATGGAAGTTTTTCCATAAGGCGGTGGATGTACGCATCCCCGGCAGGGGATGATCGACCGTAGGGAGGTCATCCCGCCATCGTCCGGAATCATATACCGACCGTGCTGCAACCTCATAATTCGGGAGAGCCTCGCAATCTCTCGTCTCTCCCCTACGTTACGCTTGTGTATTGAAGTGCCGGCTCAACATTGCCGATGCGCGAACACGCTAGACCAGTTTGCGTTAATTTCGCACTAAAACGGAATAGGCGGCTTCCATGCCTCAAACAATTCACGCACCTCGGGTAGGGGATGATCGAACGCAGGGAGGTCATCCCGCCATCGTCCGGAATCATATACCGACCGTGCTGCAACCTCATAATTCGGGAGAGCCTCGCAATCGCTCGACTCTCCCCTACCCACCGCTCCCGATTACGCATCCGCTAAGGCTCAAACCGCATCCGCGCTGCAAAATATTACCGCCCCAACCGGGGCGGTTCAAATCTACTTCTTACCTTCCAATACGTCTTTCACCTTCTCAACAACCTCTTCAACGCCATCCTTCACCTTTTCCACCACGGTTTTGGTGCCGCGGCGGGCACGGGCGGCCGTTGCCTTGGTCTCGCGTTTAGTCTTGGCGGCGCTCTTCTTCGCCTCGGCCTTCGTTTCCTTTACCGTCGCTTTGGCCTTGGTTTCAGCCTTCTTGGCAGCGGCTTTCACATCCGCCTTGGTTTCCTTCAGCGCCTTTTTCACCTTGGTTTCGGTCTGCTTGGCCGCAGCCGCGGCTCCACGCTTGGTTTCGCGTGCGGCTTTGCTCACCTTCGCGCCGGCGTCTTCCACTACTTCCTTCACATCCTTCGCGGTCTTCCTGGCGCCGCGCTCAGCCTTCCTGGCGGTCTCCTTAACGGCGCGGCCAGTCTCCCGGGCCGCGCGTTTAAGGTCCTTGGCCGCTTCCTTGGCTGCATCCTTCACATCATCGGCTGCTTTCTCGGTTTTGGATCTCATCTGCTCTCCTTTTTGAACATGTAAGTACAGGATTTATACCACGCGCCAAAGGCCGGGAACCGCCTGTACAAGCTGCCTCATCCAATGCAAAACGCCCCGAGCGGGGCGCTTTTATCATGCCATTTAGGGGCAGGTTTTAGCTGTTTTTCGTGATCACCCGCTCGATGGCATCGGCCACGTGTTCGCAGCGGTCGCAGGCGCGCTCCAGCTTATCGTAAAGCGCGCTCCAGGCATTGATCTTGATCGGGTCCTTCTCCTTGAGGTAAAGTTCGCGCATGGCCTTGGCATACAGCGAATCCGCCAGCTCCTCGATCACGTTCACCTCAATCAGCTTGCCGGCGATGGTCTTGGACTTCTGAAAGTTCTCAAACTCGTCAAAGCAAGCCTTCATCGCGGTAGTGCTGCGCACGATTAGCTCGCAAAAATCGATGGCGTAAGGCTTGATCTCCAGAATGTTGAACATGTAAAAATTCTGGTAAACCTCCTCGATCAGGTCCAGCACATCGTCCAGCTCCCAGGTGAGGCTCACGATGTCCTCGCGGTCGATGGGGGTGATGAATTCGCTCGCCAGGGCCTTGATGATGGCGTGCTTCTTCATATCGGCCCCGTGCTCGATTTCATGCATGGATTTGACCATTTTCTCCATCTTATCCGGGTTATAGGATTTGGCGGTCTTCTCCAGCAGTTGGGCAGCCTGGATGGCATCCTCGGCCATCCCAACGAACATATGAAAGTAGTTGTTTGCTTTTTTACGAGCCATTTTGCGCTCCTATTTCACGAATATGCTCAAGAAGAGCCGGGTAACGGTGTATGCAACCAGCGCGCAGCCGGGGAAGGTAAGCACCCAAGCCAGCACCATCTCGCGAACGATGCCCCAATTAACGCTTCTAAGGCGCTTGGCTGCGCCCACACCCATGATGGCGGTGGTTTTGGTGTGGGTGGTGGAGACCGGCAGGCCCTTGAAAAGCGTGGCGGCCAAGAGGCAAAGCGCGGCGGCAATATCGGCGCTGAAGCCCTGGTAGGTCTCCAGTTTCACCATGTCCAGCCCCACGGATTTGATGATCCGGTAGCCTCCCACGCTGGTGCCCAGGCCCATGATCACGCTGGTGAGCAGCATGAGCCAGATGGGAATGTTGAAGCTATCCGGTACGGGCTGGCCGCGGGCGACAAACATGCCAATCAGAAAAACACCCATAAACTTTTGACCGTCCTGGGCGCCGTGCATAAAGGCCATGGCTGCCGCGCCGCCAATTTGGGCGTGCTTGAAGGTCTTGTTGGTCTTGCGCCGGTCCTGATGTTTAAAGATCGCCTCCACGGCTTTCACGATCAGATAGCCCAAACCAAAGCCCATAAAGGTGGAGAGGAAGAGACCCATCACCACCTTCAACCACTCGGCGCCGCTCACACCGCTGAAGTTGCCATGGAAAGCGATTGCCGAGCCGGTGAGGCCGGCGATCAGCGCGTGGCTCTCGCTGGTGGGGATGCCAAAGTACCAGGCCGCCGTAGCCCAGATCACGATGGCAAAAAGCGCGGCGCAAAGGGCGATGGCGCTGGCCTTCACGTCTGTGCCAAAATCCACCATGTTGGAGATGGTCATGGCCACGCTGGAGTTGATCATCGTCATCACAAAAACGCCTAAAAAATTGAAGACGGCCGCCATGATGATGGCATGTTGCGGCTTGATGGCCCGCGTGCTGATGCAGGTGGCGATCGCGTTCGGAGCGTCGGTCCAGCCGTTTACCAGGATCACGCCAATGGTGAGGATCACGGTGATGAGCAGGGCAGGGTTTTGGATGAGTTCAGCTAAAAATTCCATAAGGGCACGCCGTAAAGCGTAAAGGGCATTTTAACAAAGTTAATCGTTAACGAACAGGGTAAAGCTCATTGCGCTTTTGCGCCTATCGTCCTGATTCTGTTTTTAGTGACGAACGGGAAATTATTGGCGGCTGCGGGAAGCCAGCCAGTAGGGCAGGGCCAGGAGCAGGAAGGCGCCCAGAATGTTACCCAGGCCGGAGAGCGCCAGGTTGTAGAGGTAGCCGCCGATGCTTAAAGAAAGGCTGTGCGGTACCAGCACCGCTGCCGAAAGGAGGGTCATGTTGGCTACCACATGCTCAAAGCCGGCGGCCACAAAGGTGCCCAGGCAGAGCAGGATCACAATAAACTTGCCACTCTCGGATTCCAATCGGTAACTGGCCCAAACCGCCAGGCAGACCAGGAGGTTGCAGAGCATCCCGCGCAGGATCAGTTCCAGGGGCGGGTAGGCGGCCTTCACCTGGGCTGTTTGGGCAAGGAATTGGCCGTAATCTCCTGCCAGGAAGCCGCTGCCAGCCAGCATCAGCGCCAGCAGGATGCCGCCCAGCCAGTTTCCCAGAAAACAGACGCCCCAAAGCTTGAACACCTCGCCGGCCTTGGCCTTCCCATCCAGCCAGGCCAGGCTGAGAACCAGGTTGTTGCCAGTGAAGAGCTCCGCCCCGGCGAAAACCACCAGGGTGAGGGCAATGGAGAAAACCGCTCCCATGAGCAATTTTTGGCCCGGCATTCCGGCAAAAGCCGCCCCGGGGATGGCATAGGCCACCACGCCCAGGCCTACGTAAATGCCGGCCAGCATGCTCGCGGCAAAATAGCCCAAAGTGTTGGACGCGAGGAAATTGAGCTTGGCGCGCGCTGCGGTAAGGATCTTGGCGAGGCTGTCCTGGTACATTAGGCGGAGATTATAACCCCGGGCAGCACTTTCGGGGCTTTTGAGGTCCTTTTCGCTATTAATATTTTGGCGTTTCTGGAATGTCCTCGGGCCACCACATCAGCAATAATCAGCCGCTCAAATTGTGCTTTTCAGCCTGATTGGCTGTCCGGGAATTGAGTCTGGGTTAAAATTGATTGGCAGTACCCATCCCTTTTAGGGCGCTGCCTGGAAAGCAGATGCCATGAATAAACGCCTTGTTGGAACTACCGTACGCGGCTTGCGCGCTCCCATCTTTCGGGAGGGCGATGACCTGGTTCAACGCATCCCGGACCTCCTGGAACGCTTTTGGACGGAGGAGGGCGTCCCGATTGGCACCAGGGACGTGGTGGCCATAACCGAGAGCGTTGTAGCGCGGGCGCAGGGGAATTACGCCAGCCTGCAAGCCCTTAGCCAGGACTTAAACGCGCGTTTCCCCGGCCCGCACCTCGGCCTTGTTTTCCCCATCCTCAGCCGCAACCGCTTTGCCATGATCCTCAAGGCCATTGCCCAGGCTAAATTCGAGCGCCTTACCCTGCTTTTAAGCTATCCCGCAGACGAAGTGGGCAATCACCTCCTCCCCCTGGAAGCACTCGATGCGGCTGGCGTGGACCCCTGGCGGGACGTCCTCAGCCTGGAAACATTCCGGGAGCGCTTCGGCAGCCAGCTGCATCCCTTCACCGGCATCGATTACATCCAGTACTACCAAGAGATCGTGGCGGCGGAGGGCAAGGAATGCGATGTGGTCCTGAGCAACCGCCCTCAGGCGATTTTGCCTTATACCCACCAGATCCTGGCCTGCGATATCCACAGCCGGGCGCGCACGAAGCGTGTTCTGCGCGGCGCGGGTGCATTCGTGTTGGGCCTGGACGAATTGCTAACCGAGCCAGCAGCCGGCAGCGGTTACAACCCGCAATACGGCCTGCTGGGCAGTAACAAGGCCGGCGATGCCCTGCTTAAGCTCTTCCCGCGAGATTGTCAGGCGCTGGTGGAGGAGATCCAGGCGGAAATTTTGCGGCGTTCCGGCCGGGTGGTGGAAGTGATGGTTTACGGCGACGGGGCCTTTAAGGACCCGGTGGGCGAAATTTGGGAGCTGGCGGACCCGGTTGTCAGCCCGGGCTTTACCAGCGGCTTGGCCGGCCGGCCGAACGAGCTGAAGTTAAAGTACCTGGCCGATAGTGAGTTCGCGGAATTGAATGGCGAAGCCCTGGAAGCTGCGCTGAGCGAGCGTATCCGCGCCAAGGGCGATGACCTCCAGGGGCGGATGGAAACTGAGGGGACAACGCCGCGGCGGGTGACCGATCTGTTGGGCTCCCTCTGCGACCTCACCAGCGGCAGCGGTGATAAAGGCACGCCCGTGGTATATATCCAGGGCTACTTTGACGATTTCACTGATTAAATGAGAATTGGCCTTCGCGGCTGACGGCATGGGCAGCACCCAGGCTGTAGAGTTCAATAATTACAAACCCCTGAGGTAGGGGATGATCGAACGCAGTGAGGTCATCCCGCCAATGCCGGGAATCACAGACCGGTGAGATGGCAGCCTCAGGAGGCTCTCCCCTACTTTGCGCTTTTGGGTCTTCTCATGGGTATTGAAACACCAATGCATAAACGCAGACCGCTCTCGGATCGCAATAATTACGAACCTCTACAGTAGGGGATGATCGAACGCAGTGAGGTCAACCCGCAGATGCCGGGAATCACGGACCGACGATGGGGCAATCACAAAATGCGGGAGAGCCTCGCAATCGCTCGTCTCTCCCCTACCATTCACTCCTGTATTGCCTTACGGGCATTAGATTGCCAACTTAATAAACCCACGCCGCATACAGAACGCAATCATTACAAACCCCTACCCACCGCTCGTGATAACTCCAAACAGGAATAACTGGTTCAGCCACCCAACTGCATCAACCAGACGTACCCAAAGGGCGGCAGCTCAAGGCTCCCCGCGTATTCAGCCCCGTTCAATAAATCGCGGGCAGGCCAGGGAAGGTCCAAACTTAAAGCCTCATCGGTCAGATTGTTCAGGCAAAGCACCTGCTTGCCCTCATGCTTCCTAAAATACGCCACCACTTTCCTGGTATCCGGCCCAAGATCGGCCCATTCAAAGCTGCCCAGGCCAAAAAGATCCTGCGTCTTGCGCACCGCGATCAGATGGCGCACGCGGTTGAGCAAACTTTCCGGGTCCGGTTCCTGCGCGGCCACGTTCACTGCCTTGTACCCATAAACCGGGTCATCGATCGGCTTGGCGTAAAGCAACTCCTCCGGGGCATCTGAGAAGCCGCCATTGTAGCCCCCATCCCATTGCATCGGGCTGCGCAGGCCGTTGCGGTCGAAGCGCGTTACATCATCACCCATGCCGATCTCATCGCCATAATACAGGAAGGGGCTGCCGCCCATCGTCAATAACAGGCTGTGCATCAGCAGGATTTTGCGCGGGTCGTTATCCATCAAGGGTGCCAGGCGCCGGCGAATCCCCAGATTGATCCGCTGGGCTGGGTCGGGCGCGTAAGTTTCCCACATCCACTGGCGCTCTTCCGGCGTGACCATCTCCAGCGTCAGCTCGTCATGGCAGCGCAGAAAGGTGCCCCATTGGCAGCCCTCGGGCAAGGGCGGCGTGCGGGCCATGATCTCCTCGATGGGTGTCCGGTCGCCTTTGGCCAGGGCCATGTACAATCGCGGCATCAGCGGGAAGTTGAAGTTCATGTGCATCTCATCGCCGGCGCCAAAGTAGGGCATGGTTTCTTCTGGCCACTGGTTGGATTCGGAAATCAGCAGGGTCTGTGGGGCATATTCGTCCACAAAGGCGCGCATGCGCTTGAGATAAGCGTGGGTCTCGGGCAGGTTTTCGCAGTTGGTGCCCTCGCGTTCAAAGAGGTAAGGCGGGGCATCCACGCGCAAGCCATCGGCACCGCGGTCGATCCAAAACTTAACGACATCCAGCATCGCTTGCTGGACGGCGGGATTGTCGTAATTCAGGTCGGGCTGGGTGGAATAGAAACGGTGCCAAAAGTACATCTGGCGTTTTTCGTCCCAGGCCCAGTTGGAGGTCTCGGTATCCAGGAAGATGATCCGGGCGTCCTGATATTTTTGGTCTGTATCCGACCAAACGTAGAAGTCCTTGTACTCTTCGTGCTGGGGGTGCTGCGGGTCGCGCGAGGCCTGAAACCAGGGGTGCTGGTCCGAGCTGTGATTGGGGATGATCTCCACCAGCACACGGATGCCAAACTCATGGGCCGCGGCAATGAAGGCATCAAAGTCCTGCATCGTTCCGTAGCGCTCGTAGATGGCGGTGTAGTCCGAAACATCGTACCCATCATCACGCATGGGGGAGGGGGAGATGGGCAGCAGCCAGATGGCATCCACCCCGAGGTCCTTCAGGTAAGGCAAACGGCGGGTGAGGCCGTTAAAGTCGCCCCAGCCATCGGCGTTGGAATCCTGATACGCCCGTAGGTTGAGTTCGATGAAGATGGCGGTTTTGAACCAGTTAGGGTCTTGCTTGAGTGTCATTGACGCTCCTTGATCTCAATTTGCTGCGCAAACCGCGCTCAGCATCCGCTGAGGAAATGGATTCCCCTGCCCCCTCAATGGGGAATCCCAACTCCACACCTAACCAAACTTCGGCGATTATAGCGCGAGGGGGAGCCGGCCGGCTCCCCCCAATGTCTAACCTTTTACTGCTCCGGCCATCATGCCGCGCACAAAGTAACGCTGCAGGGCAAAGAATACGATCATCGGCAGAAGCATCGAAATAAAGGCGGCGGCTGTCAGTAAGTGCCAGCCCGCCCCCATGCTGGTGACCATATTGCTGATCTGGTAGGTGAGCACCGGTTTGGCGCCCCCCAGGAACACCAGGGCGACCAGCAGGTCATTCCAGACCCACAGGAACTGGAAGATGGCCAGCGATGCGATCGCCGGCATGGTCAATGGCAGTACCAGGCGGCGGAATGCCGTCCAGTGGTCCGCGCCGTCCAGGTAGGCGCTTTCAAAAAGGTCCCGGGGCAGCCCGCCCATAAAGTTGCGCAGTAAATAAATAGCGTAGGGCAGGCCGAAACCGGTGTGGAAAAGCCAGACCCCCCAGAATGTTCCCGCCAGGCCTAGTTGGGCGTAGATCTTCAGGATGGGTACCAGGGTCATTTGCAGCGGCACGACTTGCAAGCCAACCAGGAGGGCAAAGAGGAAATAACGGCCCTTAAAGTCCAGCCAGCTAAAGGCGTATGCCGCGAACGCCGCGATGAGAATCGGCAGGATCACCGCCGGGATCGTCACCAGCAGGGTGTTCACAAAGGCAATGCCCATCCCGCGCGGGTTCAGCAGGTCCCTGGCGGTGCAGGTCAACCCGATACCCGGGGAGCCGCTGGCACATTCTGCGCGGTAGGTCTTGGTGCCCCGATAACCCATCAGCGAATCGATGTAGTTATCCAGGGTGAGTGTGGCAGCAGGGCTGCCATCGGCTTGCTTCACTTCCGGGTCCGGGGAAAACACCGTCCACCAGCCCGATGTGTTGATGCGCTGGATGGGGCGGAAGGAAGTAACAAAGAGCCCGATGGTGGGCAAAAGCCAGATCACCAGAATGATGATGATCAGGATATGCGTGCGCAGCGGGGTGCGCGGCCCGCCGTCCGTGATTTTGCGAGCCTTTTTCATCGTATCGCCTCCTGCTGAATGAAGCGCTTGATGTTCATGTAGATGAAGGGGATGATCAGGATGATCAGGATCACCGCGATGGCTGTCCCGCGCCCGGTGTTGTAGCTGCTGTACATTTCCCGGTACATGCGCGTGGCAATCACGTCGGTGCCAAAGTTGCCGCCCGTCATCACGTAAACAATGTCGAAGAGTTTGAGGGTATTGATCACCATGGTCGTGATCACCACCACGATGGTCGGCGCGATGATGGGCACCATGATCTGCATGAAGACCTGCCACTCAGTGGCGCCGTCGATGCGGGATGCCTCGATCACTTCCTCGGGGATTGATTTAATGGCGGATGAAAGAATGGTCATGCAGAAGCCGGTCCACATCCAAACCCCCACGATGATCAGCATGAAGGTGTTCAGAATGGGTTGGGAGAGGAAGGGGATGGCCTTGCCGCCCAAGGCGGTGATAACCGCGTTGATCACGCCGATCTGCACCTGGGAGGTGCCATAGTTGTACATAAATTTCCAGATCACGCCCGCGCCTACGAATGAAATGGCCATAGGCATGAAAATGATCGATTTAGCTAGCGGTTCATATTTAACTTTATCGGCCAAAACGGCAAAAACCAGGCCGATGATAACAGTGCCGGCAACCATAAAGACCATCCATTTGATGGTGTTGCCGTAGGATGAAGTCCAGAAAGTGTTCCAGGCGGTGAGCGGCGTGCTGGTATTGATCTCGTTGGTGAGCGCGTAGCGGTAGTTCTCAAGCGCGCCCCAGCAGGCTTCCCCTTCAACACAGGTGGTGGCAGCGGAGGCGCTGGAATCTTTGTTTAAAAAGCTCAGTCCAACGGTATTGATCATCGGATAAACGATAAATACGGTCATGATGATCAGGGCTGGTAACACATAGAACCAGGGGGTCCATTTGCCCTGTTTCATGACCGTGGCCACGCGTGGGCTTGCCATTTTCCCTCCTTTAAAGATTAGGAAGGAGGCGGCCATTGGCCGCCTCCGCTAAAACCAGAAAACTATTTGGTGCCTTCGGCTTGTGCAGCTGCGATGGTGCTCAAAATCTGGGCAAGATCGCCGCCATTGACCCAATCGGTCACGCCGCGGAATTCCGTTACGCCAAAGCCGGGGATGGCATCGCCAATATCGGCAACGAAGCCAGTGGTGGCTGCTAGCATCTCGGCCTTTTTGGCCAGGGAAGCATCTTCGTAGGTGGTGGTGCCGGCTTTGTTCGGGGTGAGATCGAAGCCGACCTTGGCCCATTCTTCGCCGCCCTTATTGGAGGCCAGGTAGGCAAACAAGGCTTTCACTGCGGGTTTATCGCTGAAGGCCATGCCCCAGTCGGCGCCGCCCTGCAGGCCCTTCACGCCAGGTACCTGGAAGAAGTCAAAATCTTCGCCGTAAACCAGGGTGGGGTAGGTGGTGGTGATTTGTCCGGCAGCAAAACCGCTCTGTTTGACCATCATGGCCTCGGGCGGAGTGCTGAAGACTTTGTTGATCGCGTCGTTGAAGTTGGTTGAAACAGTACCCGCGGCGCCGCCGATGGTGTACTTTTCGTCCTTGGCCCATTTGCCGTAGATTTCGTAGGCTTCCTGCACGCCGGGATCGTTGTAGGGGGTAGTGCCGGCAATGACGGCATCCACGTATTCGGGGCCTTGCTTCACCAGGATGATGTCCTCGATGAAGTCGGTTCCGGTCCAGCCGGTGGCGTCGCCGGATTCCATACCCATGGACCACGGCACTTTGCCATCAGCAACCATCTTTTCTACCAGGGCGTCCAGTTCTTCCCAGGTGGTGGGAACGGTGTAGCCGGCTTCCGTGAAGGCCTTAGGAGAGTACCAAACGATGCTCTTGATATCGGCCTTAACAGGCAGACCCAGCAGTTTGCCATCAATGGTGCCCATGGCTTTCCAGTAGTCGGCATAGTTGGCGGCATCCACGCCGAGGGCGTCCATGGCAACCAGTTTTTCCGCGTACTGCTTGAGCTGCGTGGAACCCCAGAAAACAACATCCGGCGGTGTGCCGGCCTGCACTTTGGTGTCCAGCAGGGCTTGGTCGCGCGAGGCTTCAGGCACGATGGCAACGCCGCAGGCATCCACAAAGGGTTTCAGGATGGCATTCAGCCTTTCTTCTTCCTGGCCAGACCACTGGTAAAGCATGCTGATCTGGTCGCCAGCCGTAACGCCTTCGCAGGAAATATCGCTCGGGGCGGGCTGCGGCTGGGGTTGCGGGGCGGCGGTTGGGGCCGGGGTGGCGCAGGCAGCCAGCAGCATGCTGGCAACGAGCACTACCGAAAGGATGGCCCAAAACTTGCTTTTCTTAAACATTGTGACTCCTTTAGGGTTTGAATAAGATTGGGACGACGAATTTCTTCTTGCTTGAAACATTTGGCTAAGCCTTCAGAGCCCGCACAGAAGCGCGGGTAACCAGTTCGGTCGGAAGTTTGATCATATGGCTCTCGGGGGCATCGCCTTTCATTAAGCGCATCAGCAAATGGCAGGACTCTCTTGCGATCTCATTGCTGGGCATGTCAACAGTAGTAAGGGGTGGGTTGGTATAGGCGGAAAAGGGCAGGTTATCGAAGCCGACCACCGAAATATCGCCCGGGATCGTAAGCCCGGCGGCATGGATGGCCTGGATGGCACCCAGGGCCACGTTATCGGAGGCAACGAAGACTGCCGTAAACGTCTGGCGGCTGGCCAGCAGGTCCTGCATCTGCGTATAGCCGCTTTCAGGGTCAAAATCAGCATGACGTACCAGCTGATCGGAATAGGGCAAACCGGCTTCTTTGAGCGCCTGGCGGTAACCTTGCAGGCGTTCGTAGGCCGATGAATAGGGCGAAGGGGCATTGGTGATGCAGGCGATTTGGCTGTGCCCGTTGGCAATGAGGTGGTCCACCGCCATTTTGGCCGAGGCCACGTTGTCAACGTCCACAGCGTAAAGCTTGGAGCCGGGCACATGGCCCATGAGCACCGCCGGGATTCCGTATTCTTCGATGGCTTTCAGGCCGGCATCGTCGAAACGCGGGGTCATCAGGATCATCCCGTCGATATGCTTGGATTTAGTAAGGTCCTGGTAAACGCGGGCTTGTTGGCCTACCTCTACCAGTTCGATGAGCAGCGAGAGATTATCGGCCTTGGTCACGTCGATCAGGCCGGCAATGATTTGGCTGAGGAAGGGGTCGGAGGAAATATAGCGCGGGTTGCGGGTGATGATCAGGCCGATGGCCTTGGCCTGGTCCGAGGCGAGGGCGCGGGCGGAAGCATTGGGCACGTAACCCAGTTCTTGGGCAGCCTGGTGCACTTTGGCGCGGGTTTCGGGGCGGATGGAGAAACGCTTGACATCATTCAGCACGAACGAAACGGTGGTGCGGGAAACACCTGCCCGATCGGCTACATCCTGACTTGTGACCCGTTTCTGCATGCTCTCCCTTCCCTAGCAGGTTATTAACGCGGGTTAATAGGATGTTTTTAGTATAGCGAGTCTTTTGGGAAGAGTCAAGCAGAATCACAATATTTGTGAAATGTGACTTCTAGGATCGTGTGTTGGGTAGGGTAGAGACGATCGCTCACCGGTAATCACAGGCGCGTAGGGTAGGGGAGAGACAACCATCGGGAGGCTCTCCCGCAAGTGCCGAAAGTCCTGGAGAGTTCGGTTGTCAGGACCACTTGTTCTATCGGGACGACCTCACTCTGTTCGATCGTCCCCAACCCGACGGGTTTTCGATTTACCACGTTCGCTGTCCTTGCAACCGTTGAAAAACTGCCAAGAGCGTCTGGTAGGGGAGAGACGACCACGGGGAGGCTCTCCCGCGCCTGGAGAAAATAATTGCGTGGAATGGGGCTTACGGTCTCCCCACCCTGTCCTGACGGACCACCCTCCCCGCAAGGGGAGGGCATTCACTCCGAATCCCTGAGATTTTTACAAAATATTCGTGGAGGGGAAATTACGCCCTGCGAAGGTCCTCCCCGCTAACCCATCACTCGTATTTCAGCGCGTTGACCGGCACGAGCATTGCCGCATTGAGGGCTGGGTAAAGCCCGGAAAGCAAACCCACAATCGTTGCAAAAAGCACACTAAAGATCGGCAGCCACCAGGGGGTAACCGTGGCCAAACTGCCGCCGCCCATCATCCCCATCGAACCCCCGCCCGTTTGCGATGAGGCGAAGGTGTTGATCACCACGCTGATCAGCAAGGCCAGCAAAACCCCGCCGATCCCGCCCAGGAAGCCGATCCCGGCTGCCTCGCCCAGGAAGATGCTTAAAATATTCTTGTTGGAAGCCCCAATGGCCTTCATGATCCCAATCTCGCGCGTACGCTCCAGGATCGCCATGGTCATCGTGTTGGCAATCCCGATGGCCGCGACCAGCAGCGAAATAGCCCCAACACCGCCAAAGACCACTTGCATCATCGTAAAGAAGGAGTTGATACCCTGCACCGTGGATTGCGGGCTGTAGGCCTGCAGGCCCAGGTCGTTGATCTGCTGGGTGATTTCCGTGGTTTGTTTGGGGTCGCTGGCCTTGACGATCAGCTGGTTGTAACCCTCCTTGCGCCGGTCTATCTTTTTGCCCGTCATCCACTCGTTCCAGGCATTCACCTCGTTCAGCGTCAGATAAATATTGCCGTCTGACGGCCCTCGGGTCTCCTTAAGCACGCCAACCACTTCCAGCATTACGGTCTTCTTGCTTTCAACACCATCGGAACTCCACTTGGTGAGCACAATTTTCAATGTCTTGCCCATCAAGTCCGGCGGTTCGGGCGGGGGGTCGTTGGGCCGCTGCTGTGGGTTATAGAAGTTGCGAGGGATCCAGGAGCCAATCACCACCTTGCCGCGCTCGATCTTGGTCACACCCTGGCTGGCTTCCAGGCCCAGTTGGGCCATATCGTCAATGTTCACTCCCGCCAGGCTGGCATACGACTCCAACCGTTCAAAGCCAATGTTGGCTCCTCCGCGGAAGTAATCCTGAATCACCACCAGGCTCACGCCCGGGATGGCCTGAATTTTGGCAATGCTGCTGTCATCAATTTTCTTGATATCGCTTTCCGAGATCGCGCCTTGCATATTCTGCGGGTACCCCGGCGAAACCTGGATGGAGCTTAGATCACTGATGCCCCAAAGCTGGCTGGTAGCGTTTTTCTGCAGGCCCAGGCCCAGGGAAACCAGGGTCACCACCGCGGCGGTGCCGATGACCACGCCAACGGCAGTCAGCACCACGCGGCCTTTACGCCGGTTAAGGTTATCCAGTATCAGGCTGAACAGGTCAGAAAAACGCATGATCCTTCCTTTTAATTAAGTGGGCGGTGAAACCCTATCCGCCAAAATCTTTGGGCATGGGCATGTCGCTGGGGCCAGGGCCTTCAGGACCCGCGGGCGCGGGTGTTTCGCCTTTGCCGATGCCGAAGAAAGCCTTGATCGAAGTCCAAAGCTTGGCTAGAAAACCTTCTTCGGTCTCGGGTCCTTCAGGGCTCATGTTCATCCCAGGATCACCGGTTGGCATTCCCGTATTGGGGTCAATCCCGGGTTGCATCACGGGTTTTCCATCCGGGCCGATGATCGGCTTGCCATCGGGGCCAAGCATGGGCATTTCCCCGGAACTCGCCGGACCGCCCTCTTCCACCTTGATCGTCTCCTCTGCATTGAAGGTGCGCAGTTGGTTGAAATCGTCCGTGTAGCGGATCTCGTACAGCAGTTTGTGCTCACCTGCGGTAGCAGGTGTGTAGTTCGCGTCCAGGGTAAAGTATCCGCCCGGGTCAAGCGTGCCCACCAGAACCGTGTTGTTTTCCACGTTGCCGTCGGTGGCTTTCACGGTGATGTTGCCCAGTACAACGGATTTGCGCGCCAGGTTGGTAACCTGTATGGGCAGCGAGCTCATCTGCCCCGCGCTTAGCGGTCCCGGGTCGCGGTAGAAGCCGATCTCCAGCTGCGGCAGGGCATATACCAGCAGGGTGATGGATTGATCGTCGCTCAGGCGGTTGCCCTTGGGGTCCGTATAAACAAACGAGACCTTAAGCGGATAGGTGCCGGGTGTAGTGGAAACGTTGACGATGAAATCCTGCAAGGTTTCCTTCGTGCCGGCCATAGGCATGTCGCCCAGCAGCACGATGTTGGAGGAGCCCAAGGGGGAGAAGTTGGTGGTATCCGCCCCGGAGCCGGATACGCCTCCGGGCTGAGGAGTGCCCTGCACTTCGCTGGTTTGCAGGGTGCCGCCGCCGTAAATCAGGGAGACGTTGCTGGCGTTGGCCTGGCCAACATTGCCCACATGCAGCTTGAGTTTAAAACTGGTGCCCGGCTGCAGGGGGTTAACATCGGTCTCGAAGCTCTTAACCACCATCAAGGGCCGCGGGTCGGAACTGGGGGTGGGCGTCTTGGTGGCCGCCGTGGTGCCTGCTTGTTCGATGGCGATGGTGAAAGTAAAGGATTGGGAATATGGATTGCCATCAGGGTCGGTGTAGGTCAAACTGGCTGTGAGCGGAGCGGTGTATTTCCAAGAACCCTCTGCTGATACTCGGAATGCGTGGTCAACCCGGGAAACATCAGGAGGTTTACCTTCTTCAGTCGGTTTAATGAAGGGTTGTGTCCATACGCCCCCGTCTAATGGCTCAAAATCCGCGCCTGAAAAGGAGAGGACGATGTTGTTCGCAGGTAATTTGCCATTGTTGGCAAGGTCGATTTGTATCGTGAAGGTCTTCCAAGGAGAAATTGCGACCCCTGGCCTTGGTTCATAACTCACGACATAAAGCATTGGCCTTTCCGTTGGCTGACTTTGCGCGTAGCCACGATTAATAATAATTGGGCTCAGCGTCAGTATCGCGACCAAAAAGAAGGGCAGCAATTTCAACAGCGATTTTTTCATCGTTTCACCTCATTAGCCAACTGCAAAGTGGCCTTTTGATATTCTTCAGTGCTCACGCGCTTCCCATCCAGCAGGTAGATCGTGTCGCTGGCAAAATTGAGCATGCGCGGGTCATGCGTTGCAACCAAAATGGTTTTCCCGGCTTGGTGCAGTTCGTCCAGCATTTGCATGATGGCAATGCCGCTGGCCGTATCCAGGTTGCCGGTAGGTTCATCGGCCAAAAGGATCTCCGGGTCGTTGATCAGAGCGCGGGCTACGGCCACGCGCTGCTGCTGTCCGCCGCTCAATTCGGTGGGGCGGTGCCCAATGCGGTTTTCAAGCCCCACGCGCTTCAGCAGCTTCACCGCGCGCTCATAGCGTTCTGCGCGGCGCACGCCCGAGAAGCGCAATGGAAAACTAACGTTGTCTTCGGC
>DHPL01000007.1:0-8416 GCA_002407905.1 Anaerolineaceae bacterium UBA5365 | reverse complement strand
GTGATACTTCCGCTGGTGGGCCAGTCCAGCCCGCCGATCATGTAGAGCATGGTGCTCTTGCCGGAACCGCTGGGGCCCATCAGCACCGTAAATGAACCGCGCCTGATCTCCAGGTCAATGCCATCCAGGGCGTGTACCTCGGTCTCGCCCATCACGTAGGTTTTACGCAGGTCCTGCGTGGACACAAAAGCCGAATCGCTCATGCTCTTCCTAGAAACTGGCGTTGCCTGCTGCCTTTCCCAGCCAGGAGTTGATCAAACCGGGAACCGCGCTAAGGATCAGCACCAGGACCACGCAGATTAAGGTAGCCCAGAAAGCTTTGGCAGGTTTTAATTGTGAAAGCGGAGCGGCCGCTACCAGGCAAAGGATGGCAAACCACAGCCAATAGGCATCCATGCCAGCCAATACAAAGCGAATAAAACTCAGGAAACCGGTCGCGTCCGCGGCTACCCAGGTGGAAAGCCCGGTAGGCGCGCCAAGCGTTCGCGTGACCAAAGTGTTGATGATCTGAACCAAAACGCGCAGCACCAAGGGCAGCATGGCCCAGGCTACCACATTGCTCACCTTCACCCGCGCCACGCGTGAGCCGGTCAGGGTGAGGATGAGGTGCCAAATAGCGGCAAAAACGAACCAAAGCACCCAGTACCCGGTGATGCCCTTCAGCAGGGGGAAGACGATCATGAACATCGGTCCCACCTTATTGTTCTGGCTCTCAAAGTACTTGGCCTGGTCGGCATCGCTCCACCACTGGAAGCCGTCCGGAACTTCACCGTTGCCGGCCTGGGCAATTTGGGTGCGAATGGGAGCAGCCACCAGGGCGCTGATGACCACGAGGACTGAGATGAGCAAAAGCGGGGTGAGCCAAACGGGTTTCTCCGCGGCGATCACCTTTTTCAGCGTGCTCCTGGGTTTGATAAAAATCCCGGGAATCCATGCAAAATTCCAAGCAATCGGCTGGCGTTTTGCTTTGGCTGGCTTGACCGGGGCTTCGCTGATCTCTTCTGTGTTCAATGTCATAGCAACCTCAATTGACCTGTTGGCAGGTTTTTATTTAGACGCAGCAGCAGTGTCTATTGTTCCCGAAGGAACAATGGGATTATAGCCCCTGACCTGATTTTTCTTCAGATATGACAAATTTGTAATGAATTAATCGGAACCATCCAGGGGCACGATTCCATAGCGCAAGGCAATGATCACCGCCTGGGTACGGTCGGCAGCGCCTAGTTTGGCGAAGAGGCTGCTGAGGTAATTGCGCACTGTGCCTTCTGAAAGGTAAAGCCGCCCGGCGATCTCGCTATTGCTCAGCCCTGCACACAGCAGCTTCAGGATCTCCTGCTCGCGCTCGTTCAGGTCGAAATCACTTTCGATGATCGGCTGGCGGGCATGCTGGGCGCTTTGCATCACCCGGCCCGTGATCGCGGGGTCCAGGTAGTGGTTGCCTTCCAGGGTGCCCTTGATGGCAGCAATCAGTTCATCGCGGGGCCGGTCCTTTAAAAGGTAGCCGGAGGCGCCTTCACGCAGGGCATCAAAAAGCCAGTTATCGTCGGTGTAGGTGGTCAGCACCAGAATGGGCAGGTCCGGCTGGGTGGCGCGGATGCGCCGGATGGCCTGCACACCGTTCATGACCGGCATTTGCAGGTCCATAAGCACCAGGTCTGGCTTTAACCGGGCAGCCAGGTCTACCGCGTCCCTCCCATTGTGGGCAATCCCCGCGATGCTCAGTTCCGGGTCTGTCTCCAGGATACGCTGCAACCCGGCGCAAACAATTTCCTGGTCGTCACAAATCAAGAGGCGTTTCATCGGCTTGCTCCCATTCCAGGACGATCTCGGTGCCCTCACCGGGCTGACTCTGGATTTCCAGTTCAGCGGCTATGGCTGTGGCGCGTTCGCGCAGGCCCCGCAGGCCAAACTGGTGCAGGGCGGCCTTTTCATGCGGGTCAAAGCCGCGGCCGTCGTCCTTGAGCACCAGGCGCAGTTTGCGGCCTTCCCAGCCCAGGTTCAGGCTCGCCAGGCTGGCTTCGGCGTGCCTGAAGATGTTCTCCGCGGCCTCCTGGGTGACGCGGTAGTAGGTTTGTTCCACCAGCGGCGGCAGGGTAACCTGACCCAGCCTGATCTCCACCTCAATGTTCACGCCAGTGCGTTCCGCCAGGTTGCGCATCGCTGCCCGCAGCGCTTCCTCCAGCCCAAGGTCGTCCAGGGGCTGCGAGCGCAGGTCCGCCAGGGCACGGCGGGTCTCTCCCAGGCCGTTGCGCACCGCGGAAAGCGAGTCGTTCAACATGGTTTGCAGCTGCTCATCCGCGGGAGGTACCAGGGTTTTCATCGCTTCCAGGTTCACGGCCGTGCCGCTGAGGGTGTGCGCCAGGGTATCGTGCAGCTCGCGGGCCAGGCGGTTGCGTTCCCGGCTGACGGCCAGGCGCTCCAGGGTTGCATTCATCTGGCCCAACTGTAGGTTGGCCTGCAGCAGCTGGCGTTTTTGGGCCCGCTGGGCTTGCATCAGCGAGGAAATGATATTGGCCACCGAGCCAAAGGCGAAGGCGCGCACCACCGGCAGGCCCAGGATGGGCAATATCTCCAGATTGATGCGCTTGAAGACCAGCAAGCTCACGCTGATCTCCAGCGCCGTGGTAAACACGGTATAGATGAGGGCCGGACGAAAGCCGTATTGCCAGGCCAACACCACCAGCACCACGATCTGTACCGGCATCAAAGACCAGGAGCGGGCGATGTAGAGGTATCGGTCCGGCGAGGACTCCAGCAGGTACATTAGGCTGCTGGTCATGCTGGCCAAGGTATAGGCGGCCAGCCCGATCGGCAAATAATAGCGCTTAAGTTTGCGTTCCAGAACTGGCAGGCTGAGGTAGGCAAAAAGGCCCGCGTTGGCGATCAGGTTGATCCAGGCCTGCACCTCCAGGGAAAAATTTCGTCCCATCGTGAGAAAGCCGTAAGCCCAGAGCAGGCAGAAGTAGATAAAGGCCACGCCGCTGAAGTAGCGCAGCATCTTGATCAATCCCGGTTCCAGCGGACGCTGCAGATACCTGAACATAAAAAAATATTACCACCGTTGCACATCGGGGCGGCAGGGTAGCTGGCGGATATGACATTTGTCACTGGTTTTAGTGACAGCTGCTGGGCGGGAAACGGATTGCCGGCACTTGTGGCAGCGCGCGGCCTTTCCTATAGTTAGGCCTGGAGAAAAACATGATGATCCAAACCCAGGCGCTTATTAAGCGCTACAACGGGCAAAAACAGAACGCGCTGAAAAACCTGGCCTTTAGCGTGCCCCAGAGCAGTCTCTACGGGCTGGTGGGGCCGGATGGCGCGGGTAAAACCACCTTGCTGCGTATTTTGGCTGGCGTTCTGCCCCCTACCAGCGGCAGCGTAAGCATCGCGGGCTTTAAAGTGGGTAAGGAGGCGGCCAGGATCCGCCCCTTGATGGGCTACATGCCTCAGGAATTCAGCCAATATCCGGACCTAAGCCTGGAAGAAAACCTGGACTTTTTTGCCCAGATCCAGCACGTACCCCGGGAGAAAAGGGCTGGCCGCATCCGCACATTGCTGGAATTCACCCAATTGGCGCCCTTTGCCAAACGCCGGGCTGGCAAGCTCTCCGGCGGGATGAAGAAAAAGTTGGCCCTGGCCTGCGCCATGGTGCATGAACCCCGGCTTTTGATCCTGGATGAGCCCTCAACGGGTGTAGATCCTGTGAGCCGGCGCGAATTATGGGCTCTTTTGGGCCAGGTAGTCCAGGAGGGTGTGACCGTGCTGCTTTCCACCCCCTACATGGACGAAGCCGAGCGCTGCAGTCAGGTGAGCATGCTTTACGAAGGCCAGCTGCTGGTAAGCGGCGCGCCAAGCCAGATCACCCAGGCTTTGCCCTTCGAGATCCTGGAAGTAAAGGCCAAGCCCCGCAAACTGATGCGCTCCGTGGCGGATGAAACAGATGGCATTCTGGACTGGTATCCGGTGGGGGATTCGTTGCGCGTAGCCACTAAAGGCAATGGGTCTCAGGGGGCAATTCAGCAGAAGCTGGAAGCAGCTTACGCCGCCACTGGCGCTCAGGTGCTCAGCCTGCGCCCCGCGCGTAAAACGATGGAAGACGCTTTTGTCTACTACCTGCGCGAAGAGGAGGCCCCCAATGGCTGATGCCGTTCAGGTCGATGCCTTATCCCGCAGCTTTGGCAGCTTTAAGGCGGTGGACCAGGTTTCCTTCACTATTCCTGAAGGCGAGATTTTTGGCTTGCTTGGCCCGAATGGGGCGGGGAAAACCACCACCATCCGCATGCTCTGCGGTCTCTTGCTGCCATCCAGCGGTTCGGCCAGGGTACTCGGCTACGATATCCGCAAAGAGCCGGAGGAGATCAAAAAGCGCATCGGCTACATGTCCCAGAAGTTTTCACTTTACAACGATCTAAGCCCGGCGGAGAACCTGGCTTTCTATGCTTCCATCTATGGCTTGCGTGGGCATGCACAGCGCGGCCGCGTTGAGGAATTGTTGGAACTCTCCAAATTGCAGGAGATGCGCAACCGCCTCACCCGCAATCTTTCAGGCGCCTGGCGCCAGCGCCTGGCCCTGGTTTGCGCCATCGTGCACAAGCCGCGCATGATCTTCCTGGATGAAGCAACTGCCGGGGTGGACCCGGTGAGCCGGCGCAGCTTTTGGGACCTGATCTACCAGTTGGCCGGGCAGGGGGTGGGGGTGCTGGCCACCACCCACTACATGGATGAGGCCGACTACTGCAACACGATCGGCATGATGTACCAGGGCCGCTTGACCGCCCTGGCAACGCCGGACGAGATCAAAGACAGCCTCCCCGGCACCCTGGTGGAGTGGTACTCCGAGGAACCCGGCAAGGTCTACGACCTGTTGGTTAAGGACCCGCGGGTGATCAACGCCAGCATCCATGGCGTTCAGGTGCACGCCGCCCTGCAAAACGCGGAGGACCAGGATGCCCTTGAAGAAAAAATGCGCCAGGCGGGTTTTTGCTTGGACCCCGGAATGGTCATCCAACCCTCCTTGGAAGATGCCTTTACCGCCATCGTCAGCCAGGAACGCCCGCAAGAAAAGGAAGCCCTATGAACAGGATTTGGACGATCATGAAAAAGGAGCTGCTGCACATATGGCGCGACCCGCGCACGATGGTGCTCATTGTTGGCTTGCCGGCCATCCTGCTGCTCCTGCTCGGTTACGGCATCTCCGGAGACAGCTTGAACATCAGCATGGGCGTGGTAGATATGAGCAAAAGCGATGCCAGCCGCGCCTTTGTGCAGCGCTTTACCGCCAGCCAGGACTTTAATTTGCGTTACGAAGCCCTCAGCGAGGCTGAGCTGCAAACCCTGATCGAGATCGACGAAGTGGATGTGGGCATCCTGATCCCCGAAAGCTTCAGTCGCGACTTGCTGGCCGGGAACCAGGTACGCGTGCAGATCCTGGTGGACGGCAGCGCCAACCCCACCGATTCGATGACCATCCAGCTTAAACTGGCTTCGATCGCCTCGATGGCCTCGCAGGACATCCTCCTGGAACAGTACAAGCTGGCGGCCTTGGGCCAAAAGCTGGCCATGCCCATCGATGCCAATGTGCGTACGCTCTATAACCCCAGCAGCAGTTCCACGCTGTACATGATCCCGGGGCTCATCCCCATTATTTTGCAGGTGCAAACCCTGCTTCTTGCTTCGCTGGCCATCGTGCGCGAGCGTGAACAGGGCACCATGGAACAGCTGATCGTTACACCCATCAAAACCTGGGAGCTGATGCTCGGCAAGATCATCCCCTACCTCTTCATCTGCATCATAGACCTCTTGATGATGCTGGCCCTGGGCGAGTGGCTTTTCAACGTGAGCGTCCGCGGCAACTTCGGCCAGCTGATGGGCCTGAGCGTGATTTTCATCCTGGGCTCTTTGGGCATGGGTGTGCTCATCTCCAATATCTCCCAGTCGCAGATGCAGGCGGTTTACATTTCGGTCTTTGTGGTCATCATCCCGGCCATCATCCTTTCCGGCCTGATGTTCAGCCGCGAGAGCATGCCATCGGTTACCTACTGGTACAGCGAGCTCCTGCCGGTCACCCAGTACTTGGAAATAACGCGGGGCATCATCGTGCGCGGCACGAATGCCGATACGCTTTTGTATACATCCACCATCCCCATGGTGGCGATGAGCATATTTTATTTTGTGGCTTCCATCTTCGCCTTTCGGAAGCACATTTAATGGAGGAAGTTATGCGGAAAAATGGGTTGATTCTGATCGTATTCGTCTTGAGTGCCAGTTTGCTTCTGGCTGCCTGCCAGCCGGCCGATGCCAATGGGCTTAAGGCCACCGGTTATCTGACGGCCAGGGAAGTGAAAGTAGCCCCGGAACTGGCCGGCAAAGTGATCGAGGTCCTTGTGAGCGAGGGCGATGAAGTGCAGACAGGCGAAATACTATTGCGTCTGGACGATGAAGTCCTGCTGGCCCAAAAGGCTCAGGCCCAGGCCGCAGTGGACTCTGCAAAGGCTGCGCTGGCTGCGGCGGAAACACAGGTGGGATACGCCCGCAGTCAGCGCGACCTGGCCTTGCAAGGCGCGCGCCTGCAGGACATGCAAAGCCGCCTTGGCGCCTGGGCTACCCCCATGCCCGATGACTATCGCCCGGCCTGGTACTTTCAGAAAAGCGAGCAGCTGGCCGCTGCCCATAAAGCCCTTAGCAACGCCCGCGTGGAAGTGGATGAGAAGACAGAGGCCCTGGATAAAGTGCTCAAGGATAGCAGCAACCGAAACTTTGTTGACATTGAAAAGCGCCTCATCGATGCCCAAACTGCCTGGGACCAGGCCAAGGCCGCGCTGAAGAAGGCCGAGACCGCCCGTGATGAAGACCTCACGAAAGCCGCCGAGGACGCCGCCGACCTGGCTGAATCCAATTTTGATTTGGCGCTCAAGGCTTATGATGGCGCGCTGAACGACCGCGATGCCCAGGCCGTGAACAAGGCCCGTGCTGAGTTGGCCGTAGCCCGTGCCGCCGCGGATAGCGCTCAGGACCACCTCTCCAGCCTGGAGGTGGGGGACGATTCCACGCAGGTGGAGGTGGCGCTTGCCGGCCTGGAACAAGCCCAGGCAGCCGTAGAGCAAGCCAAAGCCGGCCAGGCCCAGGCTGAAGCGGCCCTGAGTTTGCTGGAATTGCAGTTGGCCCGCGCGGAGCTTAAAGCACCCATTGGCGGCACCGTGATGAACCTGGCTGTCCGCCAGGGAGAACTGACCGCCGCCGGCGCGCCTTTGGTGAGTTTGGCCCCCCTCTCGGACCTGGAGTTGGTGGTTTACCTGCCGGAGGACCGCTACGGCAAGGTACAGTTGGGCGATAGCGTGGACATCCGGGTGGATTCTTATTCCGGTGAAACCTTTAAGGGCACAGTGCTCAAGATAGCAGATTCAGCTCAGTTCACACCGCGCAATGTGCAAACCGTGGAAGGCCGCGGCTCGTCGGTGTATGCCGTAACCCTGGCAGTTGCCAACCCCAGCTTGAAGCTCAAACCCGGCATGCCCGCGGATGTGGATTTTAGGAAATAGACCAACAATTGCTTTTCTCATAAGCAACACCGGTCAAAATGAACTCAGCTGTTTCCTATATGGTTAACAGAGTGGGAAGGTGATCCAGCAGACTGAAGGATTCCGAAGGCCCCACATTTGGCGAAGCCTTCAATACTGACTGAATGGGCCATACCGGCCTGAACCGCGGGGGCATTCAGTACAAATCAGCCTCCCCGGTGCATTTTCCAACGCAAGCTGCCAGCGCGGGCTATACTTAAGCGGTTAATTCATACGGAGGAGACTACAGTGAAGCAAGAACTGGAAAAGGAAATCGCCAAGATTCAAGACCGCGGCGCCGCCTACGTAGACGCGCGTTATTACCCGTACGAGGAATCCAACACGCTCTACATGTGGAACGGCAACCTCAAGGAACTCAACAACTCCTGGCAGAGCGGGGTGGGCGTCCGGGTACTTTACAAAGGCGCCTGGGGCTTCGCCGCCAGCTCGGACCTGGGCAGGGTGGGCAATATCTTCGAAAAAGCCCTCGATAACGCCAGGGTTGCCGCCGAGCGCGTTACTTTTCCCGTGCGCCTCGCCGAGAAGGACGCCCTGCAGGCCAGCTTCAACAGCCCTAACGCCATCGACCCCTTCAGCATCGGCCTGGACGAGAAGGTTGCCTTCCTGCAAAAGATGGACTCAGCCCTGGCCCAGGAAGGCGTTGCCCAGCGCAGCGCCTGGATGCAATTCATGAAGAAGCAGATCGTCTTCCTGGATTCGGAGGGCAGCGAGATCGAAAAGAATATCATCGAAGTCTTCCCCGGTCTGGAAGTAAGCGGCCTGGATAAAGATGGCGGCATGCAGTCCCGCAAATGGCTGCCCCCTCGCCAAGGCGCCACCCGCGGCTGGGAAACCATCAA
>DHPL01000039.1:18167-22702 GCA_002407905.1 Anaerolineaceae bacterium UBA5365 | reverse complement strand
AAGCATGGCGTTCAAGGGTTTGGGCAGGGCCAATGCCAGGCCCAAACCAAGCATGATGGTCGGCAGCAGCACCCGCATCTGGTTCCAGGTCACCCCCCCGAATGAGCCGTAGGACCAAATAATATAGGCCTGGATTCGCCCGGGCGCGCTGAAATAGATCAGCAAACTGACAATCGCGCTCGTGGTGTAGCCAAACATCAGCCCCAGGATCAATAGCGTGGTTGGGTTGTTTACCCAGCGCCCAACCAAAAGGATAAGCACGAAAACCAGCCCCGCCCCAATCGAGGCGGCGAATGCCAGGCCCAAATCTCCCGCCAGGCCCAAGCCGGAAAGCAGCAGGCTGCCCGCGCCGCCCACCGAAAGCACTATCAGGGCCACGCCCAGCGAAGCCCCGGAGTTGATACCCAGGATGTACGGGTCGGCCAGCGGGTTGCGGAACATGGTCTGCATCTGCAGGCCGGCCACAGATAGCGCGGCCCCCACCAGGATGGCGGTAATACTGCGCGTGAGGCGGATATCCCGCACGATCTGGGTCCAACTGCTCTGTTCAGCCGCTTGGCCAGCCAATACCCGCACCACGTCCCTGAACGGGATGCGTGCAGACCCAATGTTGAGGCTGAGCAGAAACAGAAGGATCAGCAGAAGCCCCAAGCCCCAAAGCAAGGCCTTCTGAGGCAACCGCTTTGGGGTCTTAATGGCTTCTGTTCCTTGGCCGGGCGTACTTTTCATCAAAAACTATTTAATTTCCTGGTAGTAATACAGGCTGTGTTCCGGCAAGAGCTCCGGATGAAAAATTTTCACCAGGTCGCTCAATACGGTTTCAGGATGGGCAACGCCGCTCTCGTAGTAATCCACGGCGCCAACATCGTTGGCCCGGGCATTGAAATTATATACGCGGCCTGCCTCCACCGCCGCGAAATCGGCATAGCGTGAATCCTGGGCCAGCAAACTGGCTTTATCGCTGGCGAAGCCAACATTCAACCAGTAATCCGCGTCCAGAGCCTTTTCATACACTGTTTCAAAAGTGAGCGGATGACTGCTCACGCCTTCGAGGTCGGCAAAAAGGTACTCGGCTCCGGCATCCTGCAGCAGCTGGGCTAGGTAGCTTTTCCCGCCGGGCATATACCAGGTACCCTGATAGTCAGTATTCACGAAAACACTGGGCTTTCCCGCGCTCGCTCTGGCCTCAGCACTCGTTTTGAGGTAACTGGCAGCCACCTGATCAAATAAGGCGTCAGCTTCATTTTCAAGCTCGAAGAAGGCGGCGATAAACTTGCCCCATTCGGCCCGGCCAAGCGGCGAGTTCTCCAGGTAGTCTGCATCCAGCACAACCGGCAAACCCGCTTCAACCATCTTGGGATGGGTATCGTATTCGGGGATGCCTGTAGCCGAGGTAAGGATCAGGTCTGGATTGAGCTGGAGTACTTTTTCCAGGTCCACTGGTGCAAGGCTGGCCCCTCCGCCGATCGTGGCAATTTTTCCTTCGCCCACCAGGCTCTTTACTTTTTCGTTGTAGATGTAGGTGGCGTCATCGATGCCGACAATGCTTTCCAGTTTGCCTATCTCTTCCAAGAAGGGCAGATAAGTGCTAGACATGGAAATCACTGCCTTCACCGGCGTACGGAAAACCTGGGCACCTTCTGGAAGTTCAGGCAAGGCGGCAGCTTCCGGGACCAGATAGTAAACAACCGCTTCCGTGGCCCCGGTCCAGGGCTGGGTCACCGTGAGAAGTTTGTAGCCATCCCGGTACTCAAGTTTAAAGTTCTGAGCGTAATCAATGCTGATTTCCGCTTTCAACCCCGGAAGCTGCGCCACCGCGGTTTGTACCGGAGCAACCAGGCTGGGCACAGCTGTTTGCAGCTCGCTGGCCTGGGTTTTGGCAACTGCCTCTACTGTGGGCACAAGTGTTTGCAATTGCCCAACCTGCGTCTGGACGCCGCTGACTAAGGTGGGTGCCATCTCCGTGACGGAAACCGGTGCTCCGCTGACGCATGCGCTCAAAAGCATACCGGCCAGGACCATGATCAGTAACGATCTCTTGATTGGGCTTTTCATTTTCACCTCGTTTAAAGTATTCTGCCCCTCCCAATTTGGGAAGGGCAGGCTGCTGCTAAGGAAAAACGAAAAAGCCCGCCTTCCTAGACCGGGAAGGTGATTGGGTTCTGATACCTAGGCAGGCTTCCTGGCTTCTCCCTAAGGAGCTACAGTTGCGGTACAGCGCCGGACTTTGACCGGCTTCCACCTTTATGCCCTGGCTTCCGTGCATCGGGCCACCTGGTGTTCAATGTGAAGGTACCCCTCAAAAATATCACCAAGGCGGCCGGCAGTCAATGCCTGCTTTCATTTTCTTGTCGAAGCTTTTACGCTTAAGTGCCGCTTCAAAGATAAGTCTTAGATTCGGAGGTTACAATTGCGGCGGTGAAAAAAGCGCGTTTTAAATCCCTTTCCGATGCCGAATTGGCCGGCTACCAAACCTTGCAGCAGGGCAACGATTGCAGTATGCACGCCATTGCCGCGGCTATCGGTATGCTCACCGGCAAGCACTACGATGGGCATGCCTTAGCCCGCCTTGCAGACAAGCTCTGGCTTCGCGGGCGTTTCTACCGGCTTTGGCCGGGCTGGGCGGTGACGCCACGCATGCAAACCGGCTTTGTGAATTACCTGGCCCGGGCACTGGCCTTGCCGCTCAAAGCCCGCCTGATGCACCTGAGCCCTGAACTGCTGCGCAATTTGCCACATGACGAAAACCTGGCGGTGATCGTGAGCATTTATTGGTGGAAGGGTCAGTCCCCTGCCATATTTCTGGGAAATAGCACCACCAATTACAACTACCTGGAACGGACCGGGGCGCATGCGATGGTCCTCGCTGCCTACGACGAAAGCCACCACCTGGCCGATGGGCGACAGGCCCCCTGGGGATTCATCAACTCCTGGACCCAAGGCGGTGAAGCCCTCTTTTGGATGACCGATCTGGAATTCAGGCGCTCCTGGCGCTTCTTACCACCCTTCCTGGGCAATAACCCGGCTGTGGTGATCACGAAAACAATAGGACAAAACCAAGACGAATGAAACCGATGCAATTATTTTTCCGTCTTTCCAGGCGGTATACGGGCACGATGCTGCTCACAATTCTGGCTATGCTGGGCCTGGTTGGCGTACAACTCGCCATCCCCTGGCTGATACGCTCGATCCTGAATAAGCTGACCCTCGAACCGATCAGCGGCGACACGCTAAAGTTCATCTCGCAGGTGGCGCTCATCGCCCTGGGGATTTACCTTGCCCGCGCTTTAATGCAGTATGTGCGCTCCTACGCGTCGCACGTTGCCGGCTGGGGTGTCGTGGCAAGTGCCCGCCGCTTCGTATACGAGCATCTGCAGAAACTCTCGCTGCGCTTCTACGCGGATAAACAAACCGGCCAGTTGATGTCCAGCGTGATCAACGATACCGATCTCTTTGAACAGATGATCAGCCACGCCATTCCTGACATGATTGTGAACGGAACGACATTAATCGGTATCAGTCTCATCTTGGCGAGTATGAATGTACGCCTCACGCTGATCTCGCTTTTCCCAATACCGCTGATCCTGATCGGGATGCGCTTCTATTCGCGCTATGTACGCCCGATGTTCCGCAAGCGCCAGCAAGCCCTTGGAGAACTTAACGCGGTACTCAACGATAACCTCAGTGGCGTCCGTGAAATTAAGTCTTTCGCTCATGAAGAGATGGCATTTGAGAAAGTGGACGAAAAGGTTGAAAACTATCTCAAACTTAACTTGCGGGCACTGCGCATGATGGCCACCTTCAGCCCCCTGCTGGACTTCTTTTCGAGCGCAGGCCAATTGGCGGTCATCTATTTCGGCAGCCGCATGGCGGTTGCCGGGCAGCTTACCGTGCCGGACCTGGTCGCTTTTTACCTGTACTTGGAGTCTTTCTATCAGCCTGTGCGCGCTTTCAGCAACTCCTGGGAGGCTGTGCTGCAGTCCATGGCTGGGTTTGAGCGGGTCTCGGAAATTCTCGCCATCACACCAGAGATTGAATCCCCTGCTCAACCCGTTCAGCCGCCCGAGCCGATCCAGGGAGACATCCGCTTCGAGCACGTAGGCTTTGGCTACCAGGGGGATGATTTGGTTCTGCAGGATATCAGCCTGGAAGTTCCCGCCGGAAGCTCTTTGGCTTTGGTTGGGCCGACCGGAGTAGGGAAGACAACTTTCGCCAGCCTCATTCCCCGGTTTTACGACGTTAACGCCGGCACCGTGAGCGTGGACGGGATTGATGTACGCAGTTGGGACCTGGATGCCCTGCATGAGGCTGTGGGAATGGTGCTGCAGGATGTTTTTCTGTTCAATGGCAGCGTGCGTGAAAACATCCTCTTTGGCCGGCCCACCGCCAGCGAGGCCGAAATGGTTCAGGCAGCCAGGGTGGCCAACGCGCTTGAATTTATCGAGCAAATGCCGGATGGCTTTGATACCCTCATCGGAGAACGCGGGGTTAAATTGAGCGGCGGGCAAAAGCAGCGCCTCTCGATCGCCCGGGCG
>DHPL01000039.1:7677-18041 GCA_002407905.1 Anaerolineaceae bacterium UBA5365 | reverse complement strand
GCGCCTCTCGATCGCCCGGGCGGTGCTCAAAGACAGCCCCATCCTGATCTTGGATGAAGCCACATCGGCGGTGGACACTGAAACAGAGATGCTCATCCAGGAAGCCCTGGAACGCCTGATCAAGGGCCGTACCACGATCATCATTGCTCACCGCCTCTCCACAGTGCGTAACGCGGATAATATCGTCGTGCTGGAAAACGGCCAGATCAAGGAAATGGGAACCCACGGGGAACTATTGGAGCAGCAGGGCTTGTACCACCGGCTCTACACTGTCCAGCAGCGCCTCAGTTGATTCGATTCGGAAAATAATCAGAGCGGGAAGGGAGTGTCCGGTTCGTCCTGCACTTGGATTACCTGCACTCTGCCCGCCGAGATCTCCTGTATTTTTGCCGCGAGCGAAGCCAAATCATCCGCAAGAATGCGGGCGTCAATTCGCACATCAACCCCGAAGACTGTGTTGAGCGTTTGTGCGCTGATGTTTTCCAGCTCCCGCCGGGCAATCTCGTAGAGGTTATAGGGCAAGTCCAGCCGGACGGTCTGGGTGTGCACCAGTTTTGCCAGCTTTGTGACCCCGAGCACAGCCTTGACTGCATCGCCATAGGCCTGAACCAGGCCCCCGGTACCAAGTTTGGTCCCGCCAAACCACCGCGTGACCACCACCGCCACGTTCCCCAACCCACTGCCCTCCAATACCGTGAGCGCAGGCCGTCCCGCGGTGCCGCTGGGTTCGCCATCGTCGCTGCAGTGGCTTATTAAACTCCGCCCGTGTCCGATGATGAAGGCCGGCACATGGTGGCTGGCATCCGCCCAGACAGCCTTTTCAGCCTTATGGAAGGCGCGGGCTTCTTCAACACTGGCAACTGGCGCCAAGCGGGCTAAAAAACGGGAGTTGAGCACCTTGAACTCGGCTTCCGCCGCTTCCAATGGCACCAGGCGTTCATCTGGCTTTTGAATTCGTTTGGAGCTCATGGACTAATCTTACGCTATAATTCGCAGCCATGGAGACCATCCTCATTCCCCTCAATATCATCACTTTTCTCCTCTACGGATACGATAAATTTCAGGCCCAAAACGATGGCCGCCGCATTCCTGAAAAAGTTTTGCTTGCCCTTAGCCTCCCCGGCGGGATCGGCGGATTTTTGGGCATGCACCTTTTTCGGCACAAGACCCGCCACCTTACTTTCTGGTTGGTCTGCATCCTTGGGGTAGTCCTCAATATCTATTTGCTCGGTAAGCAGAGCTGGCTGGGCTAATTATTTCCAATATTTAACCTAATTTGATAGCATACGCTATAATTTAAGGATTATCGCCTTAACCATCTTAGGCTTGGAAGATACTTATGGTTGAGATCGAAAACATCAACGAAATTCGTCCCCGAGTTGCCGGCGAGTTCAGCGTCGGAGAATTTGTGGCGCGCACAGAATCGATCCAAAGAGCCTGGGAATGGGGCAAAAAAGTGCATGCCGGACAGGTGCGCCTATCCGGCGAACCCTACTTTGAAACCCACTGCGGTTGGGTGGCATCCTTTGTGGACCAGCTCGTGCGTAAAGAGTCCTGGACCATCGCGGCCCTGCTTCACGACACCATTGAGGACCAGGGCGAAACGCTTGACGAGATCCGCGACCTCTTTCCCGGCGAACTGGGTAAAGAGGTCGCTCATATTATTGACGGTGTCACCAAAATGAGCAACCCGCGCGATGGCTCAACCCGCGAGATCGAGACATTGCGCAAGATGGCCATGTTCCGCGACCCCGCAATTTATGTGGTCAAACTGGCGGATAAAAGCCACAACCTGATGACCCTCAACCACATGCCCCAGGCCAAACAATGGCAAAAAGCCACCGAGGCCATCCGCGCCTACGGCAAGCTGGCAGGCATTCTGAATTGCTACCGCTGGCGCCGCTGGATCGAAGACATGGCCTTTCCTTACGCCGAGCCTGATTCCTACAACATGGTCAGGTGGAAGATCGATAGCGACCCTCGCCTCAACCTGAACTTCATTCGCTATTATCTGAGCGAACTTGGCCGTCTTTTTGAACAGGAAGGCATTGAAGGCTCAGTGCGCTTTACGGTGAACGGCTACTGGCAGGCCTGGGATAAACTGCAGCGTATGGCCCGCGACCGGCGTTCCTCGCTGGAGAATTTCAGCGCTGTGAATGATATTGTCTCCTTCAGGATGCTGGTCCGCGATAACGACGAACGCGCCTGTTACCGCCTATTGGGCCGGGTGAATAAGTATTTCAGCCGTAATCTGGACCAGGATCGCTTTGACGACTATATTGCCGCACCGCAAAACGGCTACCGTGCTTTGCAGGTGACTAGTTACCTGCCCGGTACCGGTGCGATCGAGGTTGCCATTACTACCGAGGAAATGGAAGGCGAAAACACCTGGGGCGTGATCCACCGCATCAAAAAGGACCAGGACATCTCCATGTATTCCCCGGTGCAGATCCTCACTCCTTTTGGCGGAACACGCTTCCTGGCGGAGGGCGGCACCGTTCTGGACGGTGTGGCTGCCATTCAGGAGTTTTACCTGGATAAGATCAACAAGGTGCTGGTGAATGGCGAGGAACGCCATATTTACGACCAGATTGAACCCGGTGACGTGGTGGAGGTGATCACCAGCGGCACTCACATGACCCCTGACCCAGATTGGCTGAACCACTGCAATGTGACCACGGCGCGGCGCTTGCGCGCAGTACTCGCGATGGTTGGCCTAAAAGAGGCCGGCCGGCGCGGGCGGGAGTTGATCCACCCCATCCTGGCCAGGCGGGGCGTGCTGGCGCTTGAAGATTTGCGCGCCCTGGATAATCACCGCATCGAATCATTGTTGGGCATGCTGGCCTGTGCCAGCCTGGATGACCTTTACGCCGCGATCGGGGATGGTTCGATCAACCTGCGCGAATTTGAGGACGCCCTGGAAGTTGCCGGCATCTCGCGCTCTTCGCTGGATTGGGTTACCGTGGAAGTTTCCGGTTCAAATGCCGCCAACCGCCCGGGGATGCTCTATTACGTGGCCTCGATCGTTTTTGAGGCCGGGGCGAACATCATTCGCACCAGCAATACCAGCAGCCCTGAAGGCGATTTCAACTTGCGCATGGTGCTCACCGGCCTGGATGAGCCGGGCAAGAACAAACTGCTCGAAGCGCTGCAGCAAAGCCGTTTCCCCCTGGATAAAATCGAACTTGTCTGATTGGCTTAATAGCCCAATCCTTGCCGGCGCCCCTTGGTCCGGGCTAATTTGGGCTTCTGACAGCATCCCTGAGCTATGTTAAAATACAGCCGCTCGGGAAAAATTTATCCAATGAAAACTGATCTCAAACTCCGTCTGGTATCGGTAGCACTGCTGCTCGCGCTCGGCGCATCCATCCTTTTTTCCATCGGTATTCAGTCTGTTGCCGCCGCTACTCCCATGCCCCCCATTGGCCCGGTGCCACCCGCCGCAACGCCTGCTCCCAGCCAGGCCAAGGTGCATTTTTACTACTTTTATTCAACCACCTGCAGCCATTGCATGGCCATCCTCAACGAAGTCATCCTCCCGCTTCAAGCCCAACACCCCGGGGAGATTGACGTTCGTCTCCTGGACATCAATGCCGATCCGGTTGCCTATCAGGGCTTGCTGAAAGCTGAGGCATTTTTCCAGGTTAGCGCGGAGAGACGGGATATTCCCACCACAATCATCGGCGACCGAGTTCTCATTGGCGAATCGGAAAACCGGGCGGATCTAAAGGCGATCATTGAAGCCGGACTGGCTGGCGAGCCTATTAATTTTCCGGTCGTTGAAGGTTTGGATCCCGCGGCCCTGCCGAGCAGCCTGCCCAATGCCGCACAACCCGCCGAGGTTTGCTCGATCGATAACCCGGATGCCTGTGCGGTAGCCGCGCCCATTCACGCCGCCTATTTTTATCAGGTAGGCTGCCAGGATTGCAGCCGGGCGGAAATTGACCTTAAACACCTTCAAAGTCAGTTCCCCAACCTGGTAATCACCGAATTTAATTATTACGAACAAACCGCTTTGGCAAACTGGATGGCCGAGCGGGTTGGCCGCGGCGCGGATATGCACTCGCCGGCTGTTTTTATCGGGGACCATGCCTTCATCGGTGATGCTGAGATCACCCTGGATAAGATGACCCCCTTCCTGCAAAGCGTGGCCCAGACGGGAAGCCCGAATTTTTGGGCTCATTACGATGCCGAAGCCGTCCAAAACGCCCTGGTGGAAAAATTTAAGAGCATGGGCTGGCTGGCGATCGTTTTTGCCGGGCTGATCGATGGCCTGAACCCTTGTGCCTTTGCTACGATGATCTTCTTTGTCTCCTACCTGCATATCAGCGGGCGCAAAGGCCGGGAGATCCTGATCACAGGAGCTTCCTTCACGCTGGGGGTATTCCTGGCTTATCTCGTCGTAGGATTGGGTTTTTACCGCGTCCTGGATCTGGTCAAGGGGTCCATCTCGGTGGCCGGCAAGGTGGTTTATGCACTGACCGGGCTTTTCTGCCTGGTATTGGGCATCCTGAGCCTGCGCGATTACTTCCGGGTGCGCAAAGGCGGCACTGAGGATATGGCGCTCAAACTGCCTGAACCGCTGCGAAAGCGCATCAACGCAACCATCCGTGAAGGCAGCAAGGCAAGCCGCTATTACCTTGGGGCCTTTGTGAGCGGCGTTCTGATCTCCTTCCTGGAATTGGCTTGTACCGGTCAGGTTTACTTGCCAACAATCATCTACATGACTTCAGTTCCGGCTTTACGGGGTAAGGCAGTTCCGGCGCTTTTGCTTTACAACCTCATGTTCATCCTGCCTTTGGTTGTGGTTTTCGTTCTGGCCTTTTACGGTACCAGTTCCAAGGATTTCACCCGTTTCTTAAAAGAGAACGCCGCCCCGGTCAAACTGGGCACGGCGGTGCTTTTTATCGGTCTTGGGCTTTGGCTGCTCAGCTCTCTTATCCGCTAAGTCCTCCCCCCACGTCCCTGACTTAATCACTCCAACCCTGCCAGACTACTACGGCATGCTTGCCTCCGGCGGTCACCAGCACATTATTACCCAACTTCTGGACCCTGGTAGGCGGGACTGGCTCAGGCGCTGGCCTTAAGCTAAAAGATTGGGGAACAATTGGAAATAATAGTTCAGCCGTTCGCGCATCTCATCGCATTTTCCGGCCACTGGATAAAAGGCGCCGTATTGCTGAAGTGTGAAAGACGCGCTCACGTTCCCCATGGCTGCGGCGAAGAAGAGATTCCGGCTGTGTGCAAAACCAACAGCGGCCCCGCCGCAGCAGGCATTTCCTGCACCGGTCTGGTCAACGACCTCAATGGGAAATGCCGGCAGGTGCAGATAAGTCCCATCCTGCTCCATCGCCAGGCAGCCATCGGCGCCAAGGCGTAACAGCACCCGGGCAATACCAGCCTTGATCCAGCTTTGGCAAATTTGCAGAGGATCGTCCAGGCCGGAAAGTGCCCTGGCTTCGAAGATATTCGGGGAAACGATGTCCGCCAGCTGCCCCAGTTGCAAAAACTGGGTGTAGTTTTCCGGAGCGCCAAACTGTGACCACGGCTCCCAAACGATGGACTGGCAGCCTCTCTGCCGCAGAGCCTTCACCCATTCCGGCAGTGTGCTGGGGTAACAATGCAAGTGCACCCCCGCGATTTGCTCCCACTCACTCGGGATCTCGGAAGGATCCGGAATCGTTTCCGGCAGGTGTTCGAAGGGGATGTTAAAAACTTCCTCCCGGCTGCCGTCCGGGTTCATTAATAGTTTAAAGCGCGGCGTCGGTAGATCCTCAGACCGGTAAAGCCCCTGAGGCAAGAAAAGTTCATCAAGGAGTGGGAAATCCTGTGCTTGATGATCGCGGCCAAGCCGGGTAAGGATGCCGGTCTGCTCCTCCCAGAGGCGCATACCCATCGCCCCATGCCCGGTTCCGCCCCCGGCCCGTCCGCTGACCAGGCTGCCATCCGGCAAGTGGATCTCGTCCACGATCAGGGTGCCGATCGAACAAAACACCCCTCGCATCATTCGCTCAGTTTGGCCCCGCCCAGGCGTTTGACCCATTTAGCCCAAGTGGATGAAAAATGCACGGCAGCTGATGAAGGCCTGGCCTCTGGATGGGCATCCTTCAAAGCGCTTTTCAGGCTCCCGGAATCATTAAATGGCGCCAGCTCCATCGCCGCCTGGCCTAATTCATAGGCGGCATGGGCGTCAGAACCTGCCATGGGAAGCAGCTGATGCGTGGCGGCGAATTCCGCCGCGGCTTTATTGTAAGTTTGGCTGAGACAGCGGGCATTAAAAACTTCCAGCGCGTCCAGATGCGGGAGAATCTCGTGCAAGGTTTGCGGCGTCCAGGCTGACCGCATCCGGTCAAAGGGGTGCGCCAGGCTGATCAAAGCCCCCTGCTTTTTCAAGCGCTCGATGACCTGCATTGGGCTAAGGTAAGGCGGAACCTCTTCCTGCATGTAGTAGCCTAATATCTCACCTTCATCCGTTTGGATCTCTTCCGCAAGAATGATGCGCTCTGGGTCAATTTCCTTAGCCCGCAACGCCCCTTGCATGCTGTTGTGGTCGGTTATGGCCACTTTATCCAGGCACTTTTCCCGGCAGGCAGCCAGCAGGGCCTCAATGCTGAGAATCGAATCAAAAGAATAGACTGTATGACAATGAAATTCAGCCCGAATACGGCGTTCAGTCATTGAGGTAGACCCGCGGCAGGCGCTCGGCCAGCCCTGTCGTCACTTCGTAGTTGATCGTATTCCACCGTGCGGCAACTTCATCCACACTGATCTCTTCTGTCCCCTGGCGGCCGATCAGCACAACCTCATCGCCTGGTTTTGCGTTTGGCACTGCGTCCAGCTGCAGCATGCATTGGTCCATACATACCCGGCCAACCACATCCACTCTCCGGCCGCCCACCAGTACCTGTTGGCCATCCACCCGCCTGAAACCATCGCCGTAGCCAATCGGGATCACGCCAATCCGTTCCTTGCCTTCTGTGATATACCGCGCGCCGTAGCTGATGCCATGGCCGGGTTCAAAATCGTGCACCATGATCAGGCGCGCCTTCCAGGAGAGCGCGGGCTGGTAGCCAGCAGGCAAAGGCGTGTGCGGCCCGGGTGCCATGCCGTAGAGTACGTCTCCCGGCCGGGTCAGATCGTACCAAGACTCAGGGTAATTGAAAATCGCGCCAGAATTGGCTGCATGCACCAGCGGAGGCTTGATCCCCTGCGCCTCCAGATCAGCCAGCAGCTGGTTAAAGCGCTGGATTTGATCGTATGTATACGCGCAACCAACCTCATCTCCCTGGGCAAAGTGCGTAAATATGCCGTCAATCAGGAGGTCCGAGTCCTGCATGCGTTTAAGGAATGCAGGGATGCGTTCAATGCGCATTCCCAGCCGCCCCATGCCGGTTTCCACCTTAATATGGGCATGAAGCCGTCCGCCGATCCGCGCGGCAGCCTGCAGGTATTCTTCAGACAGCTTCTCATCCACCAGGGCCAGGGTGATATTCTGGGCGATGGCTTCGGGCACCTTCGCGGGGGGTGTATAACCCAGGACGAGCAAACGCGAGGATATACCTGCCCTGCGCAAGGCCAACGCCTCTTCAACCCGCGCTGTACCGCACCAGGTTGCCCCGCCGGCGTTTGCCGCCTGAGCCGCCGGGATGAGACCATGCCCGTAGGCATTGGCTTTGATCACCGCCATCACTTCGCGGCCGGTAAACTGGCGTATTCGCGCGGTATTATCCCGAATGGCGTTTAAATCGATTTCCAGCCAGGTGGAATAATTGTTGATATCGTATTCCATGCGGCCTAAGTATAATCCGAAGCCCGCAGGCCAAAACGGCTATAATGCTTGGCATGTCCCGGCCAAAAATTGCCCCGCATTCACAGCCTCAATCTGGCTCTTATTCCTGTGCTTTCCTTTCCTCCTCTGAGGCGGAAAATGTTTAATTTCAGCATTCATGCCCGTGACGGCGCAGCCCGTGCCGGCAGTTTTAGTACCCCGCACGGGGTCCTGAACACGCCTGTCTTCGCGCCGGTGGGCACCCAGGCCACGGTCAAGGCCGTCACGCCAGCACAATTGCAGGAATTGGATGCCCAGCTTGTTTTGGCCAACACTTACCACCTCTTCTTAAGACCGGGTGATGAGTTGATCGCTAACCTGGGCGGCCTGCACCAGATTATGCAATGGCCCCGGCCGATCCTCACCGACTCAGGGGGTTTCCAGGTCTTTTCCCTGGCCAAGATGCGCAAAATCGATGCAGATGGCGTTACTTTTCGCAGCCACATCGATGGTTCTCTGCGGCGTCTCACGCCTGAGGACTCAATCCGCATCCAGGAAAACCTGGGGGCGGACATCATCATGGCCTTTGACGAATGCGCAGACCCAAGCAACGCCGCTTACGCCCGCGAGGCGATGCAGCGCACGCACCTTTGGGCCCAGCGGAGCCTCGCCGCCAAAACCCGGGCCGACCAGGCGCTGTTCGGCATCGTCCAGGGGGGTATCTTTCCGGACCTGCGTGAAGAATCGGCCAAATTCATCAGCAGTCTGGACCTACCCGGAAATGCCATCGGCGGCCTGTCCGTGGGTGAAAGCAAGACCGACATGTACCGCAGTATCGAGGTGGTGAACGCCATCCTACCAATTGAGAAACCGCGCTACCTGATGGGCGTTGGTACACCCGAAGACCTGATCCAGGGCGTGCTCCGAGGTGTGGACATCTTCGATTGCGTCCTGCCCACCCGGCTGGCCCGGCATGCCAGCGCGATGACCCGCGATGGCCGTCTCAACCTCTTAAATGCCGCTTTTTCCGCCGACCCGAACCCAATAGATGCCGAATGCAGCTGCTATACTTGCCGCCATTTTTCGCGTGCATATTTGCGTCACCTGCTGAACGCCAAGGAAATGCTGGCTGCCACCCTGCTTTCCATCCACAACCTGCACACGATGCTCCAACTGGCCCGGGACCTGAGGCAGGCGATCATTGATGGCCAGTTGCAGAACTTCGCCGACACAGCCCTGGAGCGCATGAAATCCCGGCCGCATGCCGGCCGCGAACCGTTCGGAAAAGCTGGCAAGCCATGAGCATCTTCCAAGGGATCATTCTGGGGATCATTCAGGGTCTCACAGAGTTTTTGCCGGTATCTTCTTCGGCCCATTTGGTCCTGGTGCCATATTTGCTGCAGTGGCGGCTCGACGCCGACAGTGCTTTCGTTTTCGATGTGATCGTCCAGCTCGGCACACTAGCCGCGGTGATCATCTACTTCTGGAAGGATCTCATCGCCATCATTTCGGCAATGCTCGCTGCGCTCAAAGCAGGGCAGCCTTTTCGGGATGGACCGAGCCTTCTCGGTTGGTGGATTGTCCTCGCCACCATCCCGGCAGGTCTGGCAGGCCTCCTCCTCAAAAGCAAGGTTGAAGCCGCCTTCGCCAGCCCGCTGGTCACCGCAATATTCCTTTTTGTGGTTGCGATTATCATGACCCTGGCCGAGGGCCTGGGCAAGCAAAACCGCAGCCTGGAGGCGATGCGCCTGCCGGACGCGGTCACCGTTGGCCTTTTTCAGGCTCTGGCCATTTTTCCGGGTATTTCTCGCTCTGGGGCCACCATCAGCGGCGGCCTGCTGCGGGGTTTAAACCGCGATGCGGCGGCCCGGTTTTCCTTCCTGATGTCAGTGCCGATCATGCTGGCGGCGGGTGCTCTGGCAGTAAAAGACCTCGCGGAACTCCCTAATTTGGCTCAGTTTCTACCCGTCATGCTGCTTGGCTTTTTGGTCGCTGGTGTCGTGGGGTATTTTGCTATCCGCTGGTTATTGGGGTACCTGCGCAAGAACAGTCTGATTCCATTCGCGCTTTATTGCGCCCTGCTTTCCATCGTGACCATCTTTGTGATCTCGGGCAGAGGATAAACCGCTTCCGGGCTTGTGGTTGGACCCAAGCCTCATTGCTTCCTGGGCTTGCGTGCGACGAACGCCCCCGAAACCTTGTCGATTTTTACCCCCCCATCCCGGTCGATAAGCGCCTTAAAGTCCCCGATCAATTGATCGCGGTCCAGGATGCTTCCATCCATGGACGCGGCATAATCCACCAACACCGCGGCCTCAGTGACCCAGAGATGGCTCTGGTAAGGAATGTATTCCACATCGGCAAAGGCTGCCTCAATGCGTGGGCGGCCATTTTCAACCGTAAAGGGTGTATGGAAGTGGTGGGGTTTTACTCCTGTGCCGGTGAACCGCTGGAGCAGTTCATCCAGCTGGCGCATATGCCCGGCACCGTTGGTGATGGCAACCATCCGTCCATCGGGCTTGAGCAATCGGGCAGCCTCGTTGATCGCCTGCTGCGGGTCCGGCACGTGATAGAGCATATGGTTCGCGATCACCAG
>DHPL01000039.1:3629-7492 GCA_002407905.1 Anaerolineaceae bacterium UBA5365 | reverse complement strand
CGCTGGTCTACTCCCAGGGCGGCCTTGCCCTCACTCAGGATTCCCAGGGCTAAATCGGAAAGCAGTGCATGAAAATCTTGGGGTAGTACCGGAAGCATCTCGCGCCAAAAGTAAAGTGAGCCGCTGCCCATTTCGAAGACGGTTTCACCCTCTTGAATCGCCAGGACTCTCTTAACGTATTGGTTCCAGGTTTCATCGGCTTGGGTGAATTCCTGGTGCAGTCGGATACGCGCGCCGAGGTTGCCGGCGTGGCCGTATTGTTCCTTGCGGAGGTACTCGCGTTCGTTACGCAATGCTTAATCCGCGTGGCCCATGCTTTCCATGCGCCGGCGGTCGGGGTCGAAGCCGTTGGCCAGCAAAAAGCTGCGGATCTGTGCGGTAGCATCCAGAAGCCAGCTGGCGCTGCGCTCATCGCTCAACTGGTCAATAAATTGGGCCAGGTACTGGCTTTGGTCCACCAGGGAGAACCAATCCGAGGCGAGTACGTTGGGCGGAAGATAATTCAGATTAGTGCTGTAAACCTTCTCGATGATCCCTTCGTCATGGAAGCGCTGGAACTTTTCCACGCCTTCGGTGAAGAAAGCAAAGGTGCTGGCTACAAAGATCGTCTTGGCCTGGCGTTTTTTCAGCTCCATGGCAATGTCCAGGATGCTGTCGCCGCTGTTGATCATGTCGTCCACGATCAGCACGTTCTTGCCTTCAACGGGCTGACCCAGATATTCGTGCTGAACGATCGGGTTTTTCCCGTTGACGATGCGGCTGTGGTCGCGCCGTTTATAGAACAAACCTACATCCAGGCCCAATACCCCGGCGTAGTACACCGCCCGGTCCATCGCGCCGGTATCGGGGGAGATGATCAGCAATTTTTCGTTTGGGTCAAAGAGCCAATTTTGGGTTGAAAGGAAGTGTTTCAGGATCTCCAGCGTGGGGTAAATGTTTAAAAACGAAACATGCGGTACAGCGTTCTGAATGGTTGGGTCATGGGCGTCAAAAGTGATCACTTCATCCACGCCCCAACGCTCCAGCTCCTGAAGCGCCACAGCGCAGTCCATGGATTCGCGGGCCTTTTTGCGGTGCTGCAAAGAGGCGTAGAGTTTGGGCGTGATCACCGTGATGTGCCGTGCCCGTCCGCTCATCGCGGAGAGGGCGCGTTTGATGTCCATAAAATGCTCGTCCGGCCCCATGGGCACGGTAAGACCGAACATATTGTAGGTAATGGCGTAATTGGATACATCCCCGATGATGTAAATATCCCGGCCGCGTACCGTTTCGTGCAGGCTTATCTTGCCTTCACCGTTTGAGAATCGGGTTTCGGTGATAGGCACCAGGTAGCTTTTAACACGCTTGCCTTCGCTGTCATGGTCATGACCGCGCTCGGAGCGCATCTTTACCAGATGCTGGTCAACCTTAGCCCCCAACTCAGCAGCAGAACTCAAGGCGATGATCCCCAAGTCACCGCGGGGAAGACGATGTTTGGTCATTTAAACCCCTCCTCAGGTGTATTAATGAGTATATCAGAGCCGCCCTCGAAAGGCAGCATTTTTTGCACTCCAACGGCCTCATTCTGAGCGGAAAACCAAGCGTATAAGACACCTGTACAAAACCTGTAATGATAGGCATTGACCTATGGGATAATCGGTGATACAGTTGGCAGCCTGCTGAAATGTCAAGATTAATTAGTACTAGAAACTGGAGTAAGAAAGCATGTCAGAACGTTTATCAGGTACCATCAAATGGTTCAGCGCCCCTAAGGGTTACGGATTCATCGGCCGGGAGGATGGCGATGATATCTTCGTGCACTTCTCGGCGATTCAAATGGAAGGATACAAGCGCCTCAAGGAAGGCCAAAACGTTGAATTCAGCATCGAAGACGGCCCCAAAGGCCGCCAGGCTGCCAACGTGGTCCTACTTGAAAGCTAATATCTCAAGCCAAGGCGCCTGGGAAATCCCAGGCGCTTTTCGTTTAAGCAAGAATCATTGGAGTACCGCTTAACAGGGTGTGCCGATCAGCAAGGCATCCCCCATCAGCTGCAGGCCTTCATCCAGTATGCTGCGAGGCGTGGCAAAATTAAGGCGCACAAAGTGCTTGTAATCCGCGCCGAACGCGGTACCGTCATTTAACCCTACTTTGGCCTTCTCCAGGAAAAACTTATGCGGCTCGCTTAAGCCTGTTCCCCGGCAATCAAGCCATGCCAGGAAGGTAGCCGGAGCCTTATACATTTTGACACCCGGCAGGGTTTGGGGCAAAGTTTCAAACAAGTGATCGCGGTTCGCCTGCAGGTAAGCCAGGCATTCCTGCAGCCAGGGGTCGCCGAATTCATACGCGGCCTTGGCGGCAACAAGCGCCAGCATGTTCGGGTCGCTCACGGTTCCTGCCCGTACTTTGGTGTATTTCTCCCGTAGTTCAGGGTTGGGGATGATGGCCACCGAGGCATGCAGGCCTGCGATGTTGTAGGTTTTGGAAGGCGCGATGAACGTAGCCGTCACCTTGCCCAGTTCTTCTGATATGGAAGCGATAGGGATGTGCTTAGCTCCGTCGAAGAGCAAGTCGCAGTGGATCTCATCCGAAATAATATAAACCCCTTGCCTTAGGCATATTTCGCCCAATCTCAACAGTTCCTCGCGGGAAAAAACCTGTCCGCTGGGGTTGTGGGGGTTGCACAGTAGAAAAGCTTTTACCTTTTCTTCCTGAATCTGAGTTTCAAAACGGTCAAAATCCAGGCTGTAACTGCCGTCAGGATTCTCGATCATCGGGTTGGGAACCGTGCGCAAATCCGAATTCGGCCCCGCTCCAAAAAATGGCGGGTAAGCTGGCACCTGAAAAATCACCCCATCCCCCGGTTCGCAAAAGGCCCTTACTGCAAGGTTAAAACCGGTGACAATACCCGGAACATAGCTAATCCAGTCTGCCTCCGTTTTCCATTCATAGAGCGTTTGCAGCCGCTTTTGAACCAATTCTTTCAGCCCATCCGGAGCGCAGGCGTAGCCGAATATGCCATGCTCCACGCGCTTATGCAAGGCTTCCATTACTGCGGGCGGGCAGGCGAAGTCCATATCTGCCACCCACATCGGCAGGACATCCTCAGGAAAATAATGCCATTTCACGCTATCGCTGGCACGCCGGTCGATCACGAGGTCAAAATTCATATCCGCTCCTTTCACCTGGCTTTGATTCTAAATCACATCGTCCCGTTATCGCTATTTTTTCACAATAGGAGTTTGGTATACTTCACGCCTAGCCCTGCTGACAAGGATTGGGATGAACAGGACAGTTGCTGGTTTTTTCAAACTCACCCGGTTTAACGAATACGTCTTCTTTGTGATCGTTACCACCTTACTTGGAATTGCCGCTGCCGGCGGAGAATTCGGATGGCGCTTTGTTCACGTATTGGTAGCCAACTGGCTCTCGGTTGGCTTTGCCTTCATGATCAACGATGTTGAAGACGCGCCGGACGACTCCCTCAACCCGGAAAAAATCCAGCGCAACCCGGTTTCGGCCGGTTTGCTCACCCCCAGGACGGCACGCCTGATCTCATTCATCGTAGCGCTTATCGCGCTGGGCCTCTACGCCACGCTGGGCGGAAAGGCCTTTTTATACGGTGCGATCAGCCTGGTTTTGGGCGTGTTTTATTCTGCTTATCTGCGCCTTAAGAATCGCGCTTTTTTTGACCTGCTCTCGCATTGCTGGCTTTTGGCAGGCTTGCAGACACTTACCGGCTATTTCGCTTTTACAGAAAAAGTCAATGAGAAACTGCTCTTTCCACTGATATTTGTGCTGTGTATCTCCATTTACGGTGAGCTTTTCAATGAACTGCGCGACTTTGAAGGTGATAAACGTGCCGGCCTGCGCCACACTGCCATCG
>DHPL01000039.1:3093-3459 GCA_002407905.1 Anaerolineaceae bacterium UBA5365 | reverse complement strand
TGCCATCGGTGTGGTCTGCGGCATCATCAGTTTCCTGGTGCTCAGGCTCTTTAGCCCCTGGGTGATCGTGCTCATGGCGGTTCTGGCAGGGCTGATGTTAATGCCCGTGCTCATGCGGGTGAAGAAAAGCGATTCATCGCTGCAGATTCAAACCCCCATCCACAAACCGCTCGAGCGCGCCGCTGCCACCGCGATGCTCCTCAGTTATCTGGTTCCCGCCTTAGTCAAACTCTTTGCAAAATAGTGGCCCCCATCAGCGCTTTACCGGATTTCATTTTCGACCCTACCCTGGGTTGGAAGGATTACGCCCTCCTGGATAGCGGAGACGGCAAAACCCTGGAACGTTTTGGACCCTACACCCTCATG
>DHPL01000039.1:0-3020 GCA_002407905.1 Anaerolineaceae bacterium UBA5365 | reverse complement strand
GATTACGCCTTGCTGGATAGCGGGGATGGCAAAACCCTGGAACGCTTTGGACCCTACACCCTCATCCGTCCTGAAGCCCAGGCAATCTGGCAGAAAAGCGGACCGGCTGATGCCTGGAAAGAAGCCCACGCTCTGCGCGTGGAGGAAAGCAAGGAATACGGCGGCCGCTGGCAGTTTTTACGGCCGATGGAAAAAAGCTGGGAGATGGATTACAAGGGCTTGCGCTTCCAGGCGCAGCTCGCCAGCTCCCGTCACCTCGGTGTTTTCCCGGAACAGGCCCCGCATTGGGACTTCATCACCCAACGTGTAAAACAGTCCGGTCAAAAATCCTTCAAAGTCTTAAACCTTTTCGGATACACCGGCATGGCCAGCCTCGCGGCACTTAAAGCAGGCGCCGAAGTTGTGCACGTTGATTCCTCCAAACATGCCATCAGCTGGGCAGCCTACAACCTCAAACTCAACGGCCTCAGCGACCGGCCCATCCGCTGGATCTCAGAAGACGCGCTCAAATTTGTTGAGCGCGAGGCCCGCCGGGGCAATACTTACCAGGGAATCATCCTGGACCCTCCCAAGTTCGGCCGCGGCGCCAACGGTCAGGTTTGGGATTTCTTCAAAAAAATGCCGGATCTGGTGCGTGCTTGCCGCCAAGTGCTGGCTAAAGACGCGGATTTCGTTGTCCTGACAGCTTATGCAATTGCCGCTTCCGCGACCATAACCTGGGAAGCCGTAAACGATATGGTTGGCAGCCGGGGTATTAAAACCATGGGCGAACTCGTCACCCAGGACCAGGCCGGCGGACGTTTGCTTAGCCACGCCCTCTTCACGCGCTGGCAGGCCGATTAACTGTCCAGGTTTCGGAATTAATCGCTGTTTTGTTTGGTAACCAGCACGCGGTCTACCCGCCGCCCATCCATATCCACCACTTCAAAGGTGTAATTTTCCCAATCAAAGCGCTGGCCGACCTTGGGAATGCTGCCCACCTGGTTCATCACAAAACCGCTCAGGGTTTTATAACCCGCGCGCAGTTCATCGGGCATATCTGCTTCCAGGTCTAGGAACTCCTTCAGTTCATCAATCGCGATCAAGCCATCAAAAAGCCAGGAACCATCCTGCCGTTGAACGGCTTCCTGGGCAGTATCGCTTTCGTCTTGCGGGATGTCTCCAACGATCGCTTCCAGCACGTCGTACAAGGTAACGATCCCCTGCACGCCGCCATACTCATCGATCACCAGGCTCTGATGGTTTCCCGTTGCCCTAAACTGCTCGAAAAGCTTGAGGGCCAGCATGTTCTCAGGCACAAACTGGGCCTCCCGGATGAACTCAGCCAGGTGGAAGTTGCCGGAATGCAGGTCCTGACCCACCAGGTCCTTCACATTGAGCATACCAACCACCTCATCCAGGCTGCCGCGCGCAACCGGGATGCGCGAGAAACTGCTCTCGATCACCTCCCGGATGATGGTCTCGCGCTCGTCATCCAGGTCGATCCATACCATCTCTGTGCGCGGGGTCATCATGGCATCCACCCGGCGTTCGCCCAGCCGAAACACGCCGCTTACCATATCCTGTTCGGCTTCTTCAAAGACTCCGGTTTCCCGGCCTTCCTGCAAAAGGAGTTTGATCTCTTCCTCAGTCACCAGCGGTTCAGGCTTGGGTTTAATGCCCAATAACCGCACGCCCATGTCTGTGAACCAGGATAAGAGCGAAACAACCGGGCGGGTAATGTTGGAAAGCACCTTCATAAACCCGGAAAGGCTGCTCGCGATTCCCTCGGGGTTATTTAAGGCGATGCGTTTGGGGATCAACTCGCCCAACACCAAAGACACAAAGGTGGTCGCCAAAACCATCAGGACGGTGGCAATGCTTTGGCCGCTCTGACCAAAAAAGCCATTGGCCTGGAAGTAATCCCCCAGGCGCTGGCCCAGACTGTTCTCGCCAAAAGCACCCAGCATTATCGTGATCAGGCTGATCCCAATTTGAACCGTCGAAAGGAAACGGTTGGGGGTACGTAAGAGCTCCAGGGCGTTTTGCGCGCCGCGGCTGCCGTCGTCCGCGCGCTGCTCCAGGTAAAGCTTGCGCGATGAGACGATGGCCATCTCAAACATTGAAAAGACCCCATTGAGGAGTGTAAGGCCCAGTAAAAGCAGGAGGGAGGCGCCGAGGCTCATCTTAGCTGATCAATTCGTCGGGCAGGTGGTCGCAGCGGTTATGGTAGAGCCAGCCAATGCGGTCCTCCACGAAATCGAAGCGGGTGATACTGCAGTTATTGAACCAGAGGTATTGCGGCCAGCGCTGGTTGTTCAGCCTTTCCAGGCTCAAACCCAGGAAAGCCCGGCAGAGATAGTTCATGAAAGTACCATGGGTTACGATCGCCACGCGGTCCTCAGTACCGCGGTGGCGGTCCATCAGAACCTCGATGGCCCGGTGTGTACGGCTTACGCGCTCTTCCTGCGTTTCCCGTCCGCCGCGCCACCAACCCTGCTCAGGGATTGGCTTCCTGGGGCTCATCAGCGGATACTTGTCCGCAAAGTAATCAGCGTTACGGCCGTGGAGGATGCGGATTTGCGCTTCTCCATCTACAAGCTCAGTGAGGTAGATTCCGCCAACCTCATGGAATTCTTCCAGCGCCACGATAGGTAGGCCCAGGCTCTCCGCCAATATACTGGCAGTTTGGACCGAGCGTTCCATCAGGCTGCAATATAAGTGCGTGATGCCGAAGCCATGCCGGTTTTGACTGTCCACCCGTTCGCCGTGCCAGGTGTCCGGCTGTTCAGGGAACTCACTCGCGAGGTATTCCGCGGTGAGCATAGCCTGGTAGCGGCCTTCTTCAGTAATCAGCGGATCGCTGACGCGCATCTCAGGTTCGTTGCCCCCGCTGAGCCATATGGCATTGTTTTGGGATTGTGCGTGTCGGATAAGATATAGTTGCATGAAGCTCCAAAGAATGAATTATACACGCAAAGCCGGCCTGCCCCGGGGAGAGCAGAGTGGTATAATCGCAAGCCGACTTTAACAAGGTGGAA
>DHPL01000001.1:41959-47042 GCA_002407905.1 Anaerolineaceae bacterium UBA5365 | reverse complement strand
GATGGTGGATGTGAGCGCCAAGGCCGCTACCGAACGTGTGGCGGTAGCTTCCGCCTGGGTGAGTATGCAGCCCGCCACCTTACGCCTGGCGTTGGAAGGTCAAGCCAAAAAAGGCGATGTGCTCGCCGCTGCCCGCATCGCGGGCATTATGGCAGCCAAGAAGACAGCTGAGCTGATTCCGCTCTGCCATCCGCTGCCGATTACCAAAGTTGAGGTGGAAATCAAAGCTCAGGACGAAGACAAGCTGAGTATCCGAGCTTCGGTGAAATGTCTGGCGCAGACTGGTGTGGAGATGGAAGCGCTCACTGCGGCGAGCGTGGCGGCATTAACTGTTTACGACATGCTGAAGGCGGTTGACCGGGGCATGGTAATTGGGCCGATCCAGCTGGAACATAAAAGCGGGGGTAGCTCCGGTACATTTGACCGGACAATGGATGAGGCCCATGCAGGATAAATTTGGCCGCCAGATCAATTATCTGCGCCTTTCGCTGACCGAGCGCTGCACCTTGCAATGCGCTTACTGCCGCAAGGATGAAGGCTGCTGCCCAAAGGAAGACGAATTAAGCGCCGGGGACTTCATCGCCATCACCCGGGCTTTTATGAATTTGGGCATCAATAAAGTACGCCTTACCGGCGGAGAACCGCTGCTGCGGCGTGACCTTAAAGAGATCATCAATGGAATCCGGGCAATCCCTGGGCTGAAAGACCTCAGCCTGACAACAAACGCCCAGATGCTCGCCCCGATAGCTGCGGAACTGAAAACTGCCGGATTAGACCGGGTGAACATCAGCCTGGACAGCCTTAGACCGGAAGTTTTTAAACGGCTAACCGGGGGAGACCTGAAGCGCACGCTCGCCGGTTTGCAGGCTGCCCTGGAACATGGGCTGACACCAGTGCGCCTGAATGTGGTTTTGCTGCAAGGCGTAAACGAGGCTGAGGTGGAGGATTTGCTGGCCCTCACAAAGGACCAGCCCATCGATGTGCGCTTCATTGAGTACATGCCCGTGGGCGGTGAAGCAGACTATAAGGGGGTCTCCAACCATACGCTTCTGGCAGCGCACCCGCAATTAGTGGAGCTTAAGCCGCGGTATGCCTTTCAGGCGGCGCGGGAATACCAAATTCCGGGACATCAAGGACGCGTAGGCTTTATCAGCGCCATCAGCGACTGCTTCTGTGCGGATTGCAACCGTATTCGGGTGCTCAGCGATGGCAAAGTGCGGCCCTGCCTGGCAAACGACGCGGAACTGGACCTGCGGCCGGCATTATTAGAAGAGCCGGAGGCATTGGAAAAACTGATCCGGGAGGCCATCCTTTCAAAACCTGCACGGCATCATTTTGGCAGCCAAAACCCGGAAGTCCGCAGCATGCGCCGCATCGGAGGTTAAGTGCGTAAGGGAAAAGTATTGGCAGTTAACATCAGCGAGAAAAAGGGCACGATCAAGAAGAGCGTTCCCCAGATCGAGCTCCTGGTGGGGCAGGGTATTGCCAACGATGCCCACGCCGGTCCCTGGCACCGCCAGGTGAGTTTGCTGGATGATCATAGTGTGGAGCGTATGCGGGCTCAGGGTGCCAAGGGCCTGGTGCCCGGCATTTTTGCTGAAAATATCACGACCAGCGGACTGAACCTGGAAAAGTACCCGATCGGCACACTGATTGAGATTAATAAGGTACTTATGCGCGTGACTCAGATTGGCAAGGAATGCCATCAGCACTGCCAAATCTACCGCCAGGTTGGCAACTGTGTGATGCCCCTGGAAGGTATTTTTGCCGAGGTACTGCAGGGAGGAACTGTGAAAGCTGAAGACCCTATCGAAGTAAGTTTTCCGATCAAGGCGGCCATTCTGACCCTCTCGGACAAGGCATTCGCTGGCGAACGCGAGGACCGCAGCGGGCCAGCCCTGGCTGAGGCGCTGGCGGACAAGGCCGAGATCCTGGAAGTAAAGGTTTTGCCGGATGATCTGGAAGAGATCAAAGCAGCGCTGATCCACTATGCGGATGAACTGAAACCGGACCTGGTTTTCACTACCGGCGGTACCGGCCTGGCCCCGCGAGACGTCACCCCCGAAGCTACTAAAGCGGTTTGTGAGAGGCTGGCACCTGGAATTACTGAGGCGATGCGCATAGCCAGCCTTAAAATTACGGATAAAGCCATGCTCTCACGTGCAACTGCCGGCGTGCGCGGCCGGACCTTGATTATCAATTTGCCGGGCAGCCCCAAAGCCGCCCTGGAATGCCTGCAGGTATTCCTGCAGGTGATGCAACATGCCGTGGAAACATTGCGCGGCGATGCCTTTGAGTGCGGGCGGACATAAGCACTCTTTAAAATCGTCTTCGACCCTGGCAGCCTCTGCGTTATAGGCGTGGGTGCCAGGGCGGTAACAGCGGATAAAACCCAAGCGTCTGCTGTTCGAGGGTGAAATTGGAAACGATTTCGCCTCCCATTTGGAAAGGAGAAGATCATGTTTAAACGTTCGTTCATTCTTATCGTTCTCGCCCTGGCGCTCTTGCTTTCAGCTTGCGCCACCCCCACACCAGCGGCAGCTCCGCCCGCCGCGCCAGCAGCTCCGGCCAACCCGGTATTGCGCATGAGCACGACTACCTCGGTCAATGACTCTGGCCTGATGGCCTACCTGCAGCCCGTCTTTGAGGCAGATACCGGCTATAAGCTGGAGATCACCTCGGCTGGCTCTGGTGCTGCCATCGAAAAAGGCCGCACCGGCGACGCCGACATCCTGCTGGTGCACAGCAAGGCCGCCGAGGAAGAGTTTACCGGTGAGGGTTTCGATGAAGTTCGCATTCCCTTCATGACCAACTATTTCATTGTTGTTGGTCCCGAAGCAGACCCGGCTGGCGTGAAAACTGCCAAAACCGCTGCAGAAGCCTTTAAAAAGATCGCTGACGCAAGCGCCCCCTTTATCACCCGCGGGGATAAAAGCGGCACCAATACTAAAGAGCTCGCCATTTGGAAGGCGGCAGGTGTAGACCCCGAAGGCCAGGCCTGGTACACCAACATTGGCGCTGGCATGGGCCAGGCGCTTACGGTTGCATCGGAGCAGCAGGCTTACACGCTCTCGGACAAGGCTACCTTCCTCGCAGCCAAGACCGATCTGGCGCTCCTGCTGGAGACCGCGGATGACATGCTGAATACCTACTCCGTGATCGCTGTTGGCCCGAAGCGCTTTGCCGATACCAACGCCGAAGGTGCCAAGGCCTTCATCGATTGGCTCGCTACAGACAAAGCCCGTGACATGATCGCCAAGTTTGGCGTTGAGCAGTACGGCCAGGCTTTGTTCTACAACATGGATAAATAAGGATTACTGCGGGGGCCGGATTACGGTCCGGCCCCCTTCCTGCTGATGATCGACCGCATCCTGGACCTTTTTTTTGGGCCCAACCCGGAATTCCGCCAGATTGTGGCGGTCACTTTGCGCATGTCGCTGTTCAGCACGCTGGTCTCCACGCTCCTGGGCGTCCCTTTGGGGGTGCTGATCGGGGCCAACGAATTCAGGGCAAAACCGCTGGTCTCCCGCCTTGTGGATACACTGATGGGCATCCCGCCCGTGGTGGGCGGCCTGGTGGTATTCCTGCTGCTTTCGCGCAGCGGACCGCTGGGAAGCCTGAAATTGCTCTATACGGTGACGGCGATGGTGATCGCCCAGGTGCTTTTAATCACTCCGATCATCACCGGCATGGCCAGCAATATCGTCAGCATCCGCGCTCCCTCCATCCGCGAGACCTGCCACGGTTTGGGCATTCCGCCCGGCAGGCGGCTTTGGTACACCATCCTGGAGTGCCGTGTGCCATTCATTTCTATTGTTCTGGCCGGGTTTGGCCGGGCCATTGCCGAGGTGGGGGCGGTGCAGATGGTGGGCGGGAATATCCAATTTAAGACCCGCACGATGACCACGGCGATCATGATGCAATCCAACATGGGCTACTTTGATCTTGCGGTTGCGCTGGGATTCGTGCTGCTGATCATCAGCTTTACCATCAATTCCCTGGTGCATCTCATTCAGGACAGGGAGCGCCGTGATTGAAATAGCGGATTTGCGGGTTGTGATGGCAGACCGGACCATCCTGGACCTGCCGCGGCTGGCGATCCAAGCCGGGCGGCGGTATGGCTTGATCGGCGAGAATGGCAGCGGCAAAACCACTTTGCTGCGCGTGCTGGCGGGTACATTGCTGCCTGATGCCGGCAGCATCCGGGGCCTGGACCCCCGGACGATGGGTTACCTGCCGCAATCGCCCTATGTTTTCAGCTTTAGCGTGCTCAGGAACGTGGTACTGGCCTTGCAGGATAGCCCGACCGCTGAAAAAGATGCCCTGGCGGCGCTGGAAAAAGTGGGCATGGCTTCCTTTATCCGCCACCGGGCGGACCGCCTTTCCGGCGGCGAAGCCCAAAGGGTGGCCCTGGCCCGCCTACTGGCCAAAGCGCACCAAGTGCTGCTCCTGGATGAACCCAGCTCCGCGACGGATATCCGCGGCATGGATGCCATCGAGCAGGTGCTATTGGATTACTGGGAGAGCAATGCCTGTACCCTGGTTTTCTCAACGCATAGCCCGGCGCAAGCCTTGCGCCTGGCCCAGGAAGTGATCTACCTGGAGGATGGGCAGATCGTAGAGATGGGCAGCGCCGATGAGCTGCTGCGCAGCCCCAAACACCCCAAGACCCGTGCCTTTCTCAATCACTGGCTCATCGACCAGCAAAACAATCATTCTGCCTGAAAAATTTAAATACTTGTTACGTTCAGCATCCCGGAATTAGCGTGGTCTGGAGGCCAATACGTAGGAAATGTATTGGTTCAGACTTACGCCCTCCCTTTTAGCCTCAGCTTTTAATTGTGAATGAAGCATCTTCGGAATCCGAAGGCTCAATGTGCCGCTTTCCTGCTCTGTAGTGAATTCAGTGATCGCCTTAAGTTCATCCGGCGTCGGCTCCGCTTTAGGCACATCCTTTAGTTTTTCGAGTAATTTCCCGGAATCGTCCATCATTTTCCCCAACTACTTGTAATCATCCCATCGCAGCTCGTGCTTGACGTGATAAACAAACGTCTATATGAAATACCCCCGGAGAGATTCGAAC
>DHPL01000001.1:37384-41853 GCA_002407905.1 Anaerolineaceae bacterium UBA5365 | reverse complement strand
CCGGAGAGATTCGAACTCCCAACCGACAGATTCGAAGTCTGGCGCTCTGTCCATTGAGCTACGGGGGCAATGCGGGCGATTATACCCCGCCAGGGCTCACTTGAGATTGAAGTAGGAGTAGGCAGCAGCCGCCAGGCGGGCGAAGAGGATATTGGCGTTATCGAAGATGGCCTGCACGGGGTGGTATACAAAGATGCTCAGGATGAAATCGCCGCCCGGTGACATCACAATCGCTGAATCGCCGATGGTGTGAATGAGCCCATCGTGGGCTTCATTCGCCCAGCCGTGTTTGTGGGCCACAATGCCTTCGGCGGGGATGCCGGCCTGGATCAGCGAGCCTAATTTGTTTTTCTCCAGGTATTGGAGCATGAGGCCGCAATCGTTTTGATCGATGGCGCCGTAAAAGGCCAGGGGCAGGCTGCCGCCGCCGCTTTTGGCGCAGCGGTAGATCTCTTCCAATAGCAGGCCCAGGTCGCGCGGGGTGGTTTGGGAATAAGGGTCCGGCCGGGTGTTGATATCGTTGCGGCTGTTGGCCGGCGTGGAATAGCGCTGCAGCAGGGGGGAACCCAACTTGAAAAAGCCGCCCCAGAAGGTGTTGACCAGGCCCAGCTCCTGCATGTCCTCCGTGACGCGCAAGGGGCCAAAATTACGGTCCACAACGGATGCCGCAACACGGTCTGTGGAATCGTTATCGGAGAGTTCCACCATTTTTTCGAGCTCCGTGAGCGTTTCCTGGTTGTAGGGCGGCTGCAGGCGGGCGAAGGCCGAAACCAATACCGGCATCTTGATGGTGGACCAGGACGAGAAGGAGATATCCACCGGCAGGGGGTCTTCGCCCTGGACTTTGGAATGCGTGAAATGGATCACCATGCCGGTACGCAGGTCCTTCATGTAGAGTTCCACAATGCCGTCAAAGGGGGAGTTATCGATCACGTCCCGCAGAACAAAATCCAGCATGGCCAGGGTGGGCCGGGTGCTTTGGGTGCCGGTGAGGGCGATGTTCACCACGCGTTTATCGCTGGAAGCGAGGCTTTCTTTCACCCGTTCCAAAGTAACCGGGTAATCAATCGCCGAGCCAGCCGCGCCAGGGTTAAAGGTGCCTTCGCCTTTGAGCGGCATGGGCGAAGCAGAAGGCAAATCGTAGCGGGGGGCAACCTCGTTCTCCAGGAAGCTCAGGATGCGCTCGTCATCATACCGGGCCTGCAGCTCAATATCCCGGGAGGATATCGGCTGATTCCAGAGATATTTCCAAAAGCCCACCCAGAAGGATTCAGCCGTGCGCTGCTGGTCCGCCACGGCCAGCATGTTATCCAGGCGGAGCTCAAAACCAAGGATGGCTGGCCGCACTTGAATCGGAGCGCCAGCGTAATGCAGTTCGATGGGGGAAAGATAAGCCTGAATCAGGCGGTCGGAGGCGGCAGTATAGGAAAGCCCGCCCACTGGGATGCCGGCCACGCGCAGGCCGGTGGGAAAAGTGCTGCGGATGCGGCCGTAACGTACGAGCTCTGTGGTGAGCAGGAATGCGGCCATGATCAGCAGGCCGATGGCTGCCCAACGGATGAGTGATGCACGCCTTTTCATCGGCTGGATTATAACGCCGCGCAGGAAGGGGAGATTTCGGCAGAAAAAGCGCCCAAATTGGCAGCCCAAAAGTTTTGACAGAAAAGCCGGCATTTGATAGACTCAATCGGGAACCTGACGCCCAACGGGCGTCTTTTAATGGGAGCATGATGCGAACGATCGAATGGAATGAAAAAGACAAAGCTTTGGTCCTGATCGACCAGACGATTTTACCCACCGAATTCCGTACGCTGAATTACACAAATTACCAGGATGTGGCCCAGGCTATCCAAACGATGGTGGTCCGTGGCGCGCCTGCCATTGGTGTGGCAGCGGCTTTTGGCATGGCCCTGGCTGGCCTGCAAAGTAAAGCCACAAGTCTGGATGACCTGAAGGCTGATCTGGACGCGGCGGCGGATCATCTTAATGCCGCGCGGCCAACGGCGGTCAACCTTACCTGGGCCACAGAGCGCTTGCTCCAGCTTGGCAGGGATTTTAGCGGTAACGCCGATGACCTGCGGGCTGCCCTCCTGGCCGAAGCCCAAAAAATGGCCGATGAGGATGTTGAGACCAACATGGCCATCGCCCGCAACGGGGCGGAACTGATCAAAGACGGGGATACCATCGTGCATCACTGCAACACCGGAGCCCTGGCCACAGTGGACTACGGCACCGCTCTGGGTGTGATTCGCATGGCGCACGAACAAGGCAAAAAGATCCACGTTTTCGTGGATGAGACCCGCCCCCGCTTGCAAGGGGCCCGCCTGACGGCCTGGGAACTGAGCCAGTATGGCATTCCCTACGATATCATCGTGGACTCGGCCTCGGGCTACCTGATGCGCCGGCGCATGGTGGACATTGTGCTTTTTGGCGCGGACCGTGTGGCCTCGAATGGGGATGTGGTTAATAAGATCGGCAGTTATATGCTGGCTCTAGGCGCGTACGATAACGGTATTCCGGCTTATTCCGTCTTTCCGCTTTCGACCGTGGACTACACCATGGCCAGCGGTGAGAAGATTGAGATCGAGGAGCGCAACCCGGAGGAGGTGCTTAGTCTGCAGTTCGATGGCCAGCCAGTGGCTCCCAAAGACGCCAGCGCCAAGAATTTTGCCTTCGATGTTACCCCGCACCGCCTGCTGAGCGGGCTGATCACGGAGCGGGGTGTGCTTTACCCGCCTTTCTTCCGTAATTTGGCCGTTTTACGCCACTAGAGGCACCATGAAGATCATCCAAACTGGCTCGATTGCTTTTGATTATCTGATGCGCTTCCCCGGGCATTTCAAGGACGTCATTTTGCCCGAGCACCTGGAAAAGATTTCGCTTTCATTCCTGGTGGACGATATGGTCAAGCATGATGGCGGCGTGGGGGCGAACATTGCCTATACCATGGCGCTCCTGGGCAGCAAGCCCTTGCTCTACTCAGCTGCCGGGCAGGACTTCCCGGATTTTGGCCGTCGGCTTCAGGCGGTTGGCGTGGATACCAGCGGTGTGAAGATCATCCGGGATAAATTCACGGCCTCGTTCTTTGCCAATACAGACCTGGATAGCAACCAGATCTCCTCCTTTTACACCGGCGCGATGGCTGCCTCCGCAGAGATGCCCCTGGCTGAAAGCGGTTGTGCCGCTGGGGATTACGTGGTGGTTTCGCCCACGGATCCCGGAGCGATGTCCCGTTATATTGACGAAGCTAAAGAACTTGGCGCGCGCATGATCTTTGACCCCGGGCAGCAGACCATCCGTATGGATACAGACACTATGCGCCGCGGTGTACAAAACTGCTATGCCTTCTTTGCCAATGAATACGAATTTGAACTGATGCAGCAAAGCCTGGGCCTCAGCGAACGCGAGGTGCTGGAAGCGCCGGAATTCGCGGTGATCACGCTGGGCAAGCATGGGGCGCGTGTCTTTAGCCACGGGGAAGAATTCATCACCCCGATCATCGAGGAAGCTCCCGTTGTGGACCCCACCGGTGTAGGGGATGCTTTCAGAGCTGGTTTCCTGCACGCGTACTTGGCTGGTAGAAGCCTGCGCCATTGCGCTGAGATGGGCACTACCACGGCTGCATTGTGCATCGGCCAGAATGGAACTCAAAACCACCGCTTTACCTGGGAGGAATTTAAAGCCTATTTCCGCCGTTATTTTGACGACCAGGGCGAGTTGGATAACTACTAGAATATATTCAAACAGAATTTGAGAGGATCAATGGAAAAATACCACATCAAGGACATTGGCCTAGCCGAAGGCGGCCGCAGGCGCATGGACTGGGCGGCACGTGAGATGCCCGTGCTCAGTTCGCTGGAAGAACGCTTTAGAAAAGAACGCCCCTTTGAGGGCATCCGCATGTCTTGCTGCATGCACGTTACCACTGAAACAGCCAACCTCATGCGTGCCTTGCAGGCTGGCGGCGCCGATGTGGTCCTAACGGCTTCCAACCCGCTTTCCACCCAGGATGACGTGGCAGCGGCTTTGGTTGCCCAGTATGAAATCCCCGTTTTTGCCATCAAGGGCGAGGATGACCAAACTTATTACAAAAACCTCCGTGCGGCCCTGGACCATAAACCCCAGGTGACCATGGACGATGGGGCCGATTTGGTGAGCACGCTTCATCGCGAACGCCGCGACCTGCTGCCTGGTGTGATCGCCGGAACAGAAGAAACCACCACTGGCGTGATCCGCCTGCGCGCGATGGCTGCCGACGGGATGCTGGAATTCCCGGTGATGGCCGTGAATGACGCGATGACCAAGCATTTCTTCGATAACCGGTATGGCACTGGCCAGAGCACGGTGGATGGCCTTATTCGAGCTACCAACATTCTCCTGGCAGGCAAAACTTTTGTAGTTGCCGGCTATGGCTGGTGCGGCCGCGGTTTGGCCATGCGGGCGCGCGGTATGGGCGCCAACGTGATCGT
>DHPL01000001.1:36887-37278 GCA_002407905.1 Anaerolineaceae bacterium UBA5365 | reverse complement strand
CGGTATGGGCGCCAACGTGATCGTTACCGAGGTGGACCCCATGGTTGCCCTGGAAGCAGTGATGGATGGCTACCGGGTTATGCCCATGCAGGAAGCCGCCCCGATAGGCGATGTGTTCATCACCGTCACCGGCGACCTGAATGTGGTGGATAAACGCCACTTCGAGGTAATGAAGGACGGCGCGCTGGTGGGTAACAGCGGCCACTTCAATGTTGAAATCAATATCCCCGCCCTTGAAGCCATGGCTGAGGGCAAACGCCTGGTACGGCCCTTTGTGGAAGCCTACGATCTGTCAGATGGACGTTCAATCCACATCCTGGGCGATGGGCGTTTACTGAACCTGGCCGCCGCTGAAGGCCACCCGGCCTCGGTGATGGATATGAGCTTTGCC
>DHPL01000001.1:11218-36763 GCA_002407905.1 Anaerolineaceae bacterium UBA5365 | reverse complement strand
GGATATGAGCTTTGCCAACCAGGCTCTGGGTGCTGAGTACATGCTGAAGAATGCGGATAAACTCCAGAAGCGCGTTTATAACGTGCCGGAAGAGATCGACCGCGAGATTGCCCGGCTCAAGCTGCAGTCCATGGGTGTGCAGATCGATACGCTCACTGAGGAACAGGTGAAATACCTGAACTCCTGGGAAGAAGGCACATAAGCCCACTTGGCGTTTAGCTCCGTGGATCTTTGTTCAGAGAGGGAGCTTTAAGTCAAAACGAAAGGCCCGCTTGATAGCGGGCCTTACCTTTTCCGGATCAGAATGGTCACGCGCGGCGAAGTGCCTTGATGATCCAAAGAATAATGATGGCGCCCAGCATGGAGGCCAGGATGTTTACCAGCCACCAGGTGATGCTGCCGGCAGGGGCTGAGCTGGCGAATAGCAGGTCGCCAAAGAGCCAGCCAAAGAGTACGCCACCGATGATACCCACGAGAATCTTTCCGATGGTGGGGAGTTCAATGCCCTTGACCAGGCTGTCGGCCAAAAGGCCGCCAATCAAACCAATCACGATACGAACGATCCAGCCTAACAATGTGTTGTCCATAAGTATTTAATCTCCTTTGAATTTGGATAGACTAGTTGTCATTATAGGCTTACAGGTATCGAGTGAATGGGAATGTATAACCTTGTAATTACAGGAACAAAAAACCCGGCATTTGCCGGGTTTCGAACAGGATATGAGTGGATTGGAGTTTAGTACGCGCTATCCTCAGATTCGGCGGAGCCTTCATCGAAGCTGCCGCTCAGCATTTCACCTTCGCCCAAGCTGCGCACGGTAGTCTCGATCTCCTTCATCAATTCGGGGTTCTGCATGAGATAGGTCTTTGAAGCCTCGCGCCCCTGGCCGATGCGTTGTTCTTTGTAGGAGTAGAAGGAACCGCGCTTCTCGATCACTTCCAGGCTGGTGGCCAGGTCCAGGATGTCTCCGGCCTTGGAGATGCCTTCGTTGTACATGATATCGAATTCGGCGGAGCGGAAGGGGGCAGACACCTTGTTCTTGACCACGCGCACACGCACCCGGTTGCCGACAATCTCAGCGCCGGATTTGATGGACTGCACGCGGCGAACATCCAAACGAACGGAAGCGTAGAATTTCAGTGCCATACCGCCGGTGGTGGTTTCGGGGTTGCCGAACATGATGCCGATCTTTTGGCGCAGTTGGTTGGTGAATACGACGGCAGTCTTGGTTTGGCTGATGGCGCCGCTCAGCTTGCGCAGGGCCTGAGACATTAACCGGGCCTGCACGCCCATGCTGGGGTCGCCCATATCGCCTTCGATTTCAGAGCGGGGTACCAGCGCGGCCACCGAGTCGATCACTACCAGGTCGATGGCGCCGGAGCGGACCAAAGTTTCAGCGATTTCAAGCGCCTGCTCTCCGGTATCGGGTTGGGAGATAAGGAGTTCATCGATGTTGACCCCGCAGCGTTGAGCGTAGACCGGGTCCAGGGCGTGCTCCATATCAATATAGGCTGCCGTACCGCCCATTGCCTGGCATTCCGCAACAATATGTTGGCAAAGGGTGGTCTTACCGGAGGATTCCGGCCCGAAAATCTCGGTGATGCGCGCCTTGGGAATTCCGCCCACGCCCAGGGCCAGGTCCAGCGAAAGCGAACCGGTTGGGATGGCTTCCACGGCCATTTGATGGGCTTCGCCCAGGCGCATGATGCTGCCTTCGCCGTAGCGCTTTACAATATCGGTCAGCGCGCGGTCCAGGACGGCCTTCTTGGCATCCTCCATATTGCTATCGCTGCTCGCTTTAACTGCCGGGCTCACTTTTTTAGCGCACATATTATCTCCATCGATAATTCGTTTATTAGACTAAATATAGCACAAATGTTCGCAGCGTCAAGGTTTAGGCTTTGATCCTGCGGCATTCCATATAGAAGCGTTTATCCTTGGCATGGCCCATTGAAAAGGTCTTGCGTGGCAAGGCGCCATCCAGAATGATGCTCTTGAAAAAGCTGTCCTTGCCAATGCCCGGTAAATAAAAGGCCAGGTTGCCGGCATCGCGGCCAAGGCGGTCTACCACCTCATCCCCATGCACATAATCGATTTCCTGGCCAGGATTGGCGGCCAGGTAGGAATCCAGGAAGGGCTGCAGATTGCCTACAGGAAGGTTATGCTTCGGCTCAGCCAGATCAAAAACCTGGTAACCATCCGGCTGGATCAGTCCGAAACGCTGATGCGGGGCTTGGGCTGCCGCAACAAGGTCGGCCATCTGTTTAAAACTTTCAGCGGGCAAAACGGAAGTTTGGGGGCCTAACCAGTCCCGGAGTTTGCCAACCAGGTCGGCGCCCGCGTCAAAGATCACCCTGTGGATGGGTTCGAAGGCCAGGGAGTCTTCGTGCAGGTTCACAAGTTCCACCAGGGCGTACCGGGCGGGATGGTCCATCCCGACTTCGGCTTTCACTTTTTCCCAAATGGCCTTGGCAGTTGCCAGTGAGTGGTTGCCATCGCCCATCGCATAAAGCAAGGGTTTGTCCCCGTGCAAATCATAACGTTGCGCGTAGTGTTCAAGAGCGATCAGCTCTGCCAGGCCGGATTCGATGCTGGCGACGAGTTTGGTGTCATCCACAAAGTAGCCTTTCAGATGCCCGCTGCCTTCCATAAGCTCAAAATCGTAGGCTTTGGGCAGCTCAGCTTTATGGGCCAAGACATCTTTAAGGACGAGGTATTCAGGGTCATCGTAGAGCACCATGATGTGGGGCAGTTCCAGCCGCGCATCCTGCCGCACCTTAATCCGCGGTGGCAGGCGGTCCAGAATGGTGCCTTCGGTAGCCCGCACCAGGGTTTGCGACCCCTTGTTATAGTCGTAGGCCTCCAAATCCAGCGCGACTACCAGCCCTTTTTGGGTCTTTCCATTATTCAGCTTGCGCTCAACCAGAATGTAAGCCTGGTGTTCCTCAAGCAAGCCTTTATCCAGGTAACTTTGCATGGCTTCCTGCGAAGCTTTGATGCGTTCCGTAAGGTCCGGGGCGTTCAGATAGACCTCGGGAAGGATCATGCGAAAGGTGGAGGGGGCATCGCCAACGATCTCTTCCACTTTTTGCCAGTATTCCGGCTCTGAAGTGAATTGATCACAGGCAATCACTGCCCATTTTTGCAGATCGATACCTTCTTTTGGCAGGAGCAGTTTTGGCACTTTGATGCCAATTTGCTTATCTTGGGGCATGGAAAAATCTCCTATTGAGGTGAGTTTTTCCAATTGTAACCTAGCTCATGCCTCAGGGATGCAAACCAGACCAATGGTCCCCGGGCCGCCATGCGTGCCAATCACAGGGCTGAGCTCAGCCAGAATGCTGCGCTCGGCATTAAAGTGGGCCTGGGCATCCGCCAGCACGTTTTGGGCTTCCGTAAGCGCGCCAGCCGCTGTGACCCCAATAAAACGTACCTTGGCGCCTTCACCCATTTTTTCTACCATCATCTCAACGATGCGTTCGCGGGCGCGTTTGCTGGTGCGCACTTTGTCCAGCGCTTCTACCACACCGTTTTTGATCGTAAGGATGGGCTTGAGGCCCAAAAGAGTTCCCATTAGCTTGGCAGCACCGCCAATACGGCCGCCCCGGTGCAGGTACTCCAGGGTGTCCAGGGCAAAGTACACCTCCGTGCGCGCGCAGAGGTCCTTGGCCAATGCTTCCGCATCGTCCAGGCTGATGCCCTTCGCGATGGCGCTGGCCAATTCCAGAGCCACCATGCCCAGGGGCAGCGAAGCCGTCTGCGAATCGACCAGGCGGATGCTTTCTGCAGGCAGGCCTACCAGGGCTTGTTGGGCTGAATCGAAGGTGCCCGAGAGTTTCGCGGAGATCGTTACGCAGAGGATCTCGTACCCCTGGTCCAATAATGCCTGAAAGACTTCCCGGAATGCTTCCGGCGAGGGCTGGGAAGTGGAAGGGTTGGTGCTTGAACCCGCTAATCGATCGTAGAAGGTGGTAGGGGTCATTTCAATCCCATCCAGGTAAGTTTTACCGTCCCAAATCACGGATAAAGGGACGATATGAAGATGGTTTTCGATGACCAGGTTTTGGGGCAGGGCAATCGTACTATCGGTAACGAGCGCTATTTTTGACATGATTTCTCCAGGATAAAGTTAACTACCTAAACACCAGCCCAATGAATTAGTTACTAACCTGAAAGATTATTATCACGATTAAGAGGGGTCCTTAATCGATTATCATAAAACTTAATCAATAAGACAGGAAAGAAGTATGTTTGAGAGTTTGACAGAAAAACTAAATAAGGTCTTTGAGGACCTGCGCCGTCACGGCAAATTAAGCGAAGCCGATGTAGACCGCGCCATGCGCGAAGTAAAACTGGCCCTCCTGGAGGCCGATGTTAACTACAAAGTGGTGCGCAAATTCACCGATAGGGTGAAGGAACGCTCCATTGGCGCCGAGGTTTCAAAGGCTTTGAACCCGGCCCAGCAAGTGATCAAGATCGTCAATGAAGAATTGATTGCAACTTTAGGCCAGGCTGAACCCCTGGCGCTGAAAGGCGAGCGCCCGCATGTGATCCTGATGGTGGGTCTGCAGGGCTCGGGTAAAACCACCGCGGCGGCAAAACTGGCCAAAAAGTTGCGCTCCCAGGGCGAGAGGGTGCTATTGGTCGCGGCAGATATATATCGGCCGGCTGCCATCAAACAGCTGCAGCAGCTTGGTGAGCGCGTCGAGGTGCCAGTGTTCAGCTTGCCTGGCGCGAAGCCGGTACAGATATGCCGGGAAGCTTTTGAAAGCGCCAAACGCGCCGGCCAAAGCGTGGTGATCCTGGATACTGCCGGCCGCTCCCAGCTGGATGACGAACTGATGAACGAATTGGCAGGCATCCGCAACACTGTGCGCATCAATGAGATCCTCCTGGTGGTGGACGCGATGATCGGTCAGGAAGCGCTGAATATCGCCGAGGGATTTAACAAGGTACTGCCCGTTAGCGGTTTGGTGTTCACCAAGATCGATGGTGATGCCCGGGGCGGCGCAGCCATCTCCATTCGGGAGGTAACCGGCATCCCGATCAAATTCCTGGGCACCGGGGAGAGTGTGGACGCGCTGGAGGTCTTTGACCCGGTACGCGTGGCCAACCGTATCCTGGGGATGGGTGACATCCTGGGTTTGATCGAGCGGGCTGAGGCGGCCTACGGTGATGACCAAAACATCGAAGACGCTGAACGTATGCTCAAGGGCCAGTTCACCCTGGAGGATTTTGCCAAGCAGCTTAAGGCGATCAAAAAGATGGGGCCGCTTGGGCAGGTACTGGGCATGATGCCCGGACAGTTTGGGGCGGTGGCAAAGCAGATCGACCCGCATGACGCAGAAAAGCAGCTCGTGGTGGTTGAAGCCATTATTGGTTCGATGACCCGCCAGGAACGCCGGGACCCAAGCATTCTGAATGCCAGCCGCCGACGGCGCATCGCTGCAGGGTGCGGCAAGGCCGTACAGGACGTGAATCGTCTGATCAAGCAATTCAGGGACATCCAAACCCTGATGAAGCAATTTCAAAAAACGGGTGGACGTGGTAATATAGGCAAGTTATTCGGTTAACGAGCTGTCCCCGCGCGAGGAGATGCCCCTTCAGCATTCTCTCAGCCTCAAGCGGGTCAACGCAATCTAAATTGAGAGTATAGGAGTTTTTGATTAATGGTACGTATCAGATTACGCCGCATTGGTTCAACCCACCAGCCTTATTATCGGGTGGTGGTCGCGGATCAGGAAAGCCCCCGGGATGGCCGCTTTATTGAAATCGTCGGCCAATATCATCCCAAAACCCACCCCAGCACCATCGTCTTCAACGATGAACGGATCTTCTACTGGCTCAGCGTGGGTGCCCAGGCTTCCGAATCGGTTAAGAAGCTTTTCAAAATCGTAAAACTTGATGAACGCTATGCCAAGTATGTGAAAGACGGCGACAACAGCAAGCTTTATGATGAGGCCAAAGCCCTTTACGAAAAGCGCAATACGGGCAGCAAGACTTCCCAGGGCATCGAAGCCCCGGTCAAGTCCACCAAGGCCCCCAAGAAGAAGGAAGACTAAGGCTCATGGCAAAGACCAGCCTGAGCGGCTTGCTCGAATTCATGGCCAAGTCTCTGGTGGACCATCCTGAAGAGGTTTACGTTGACCAGTATGAGACCGGCCGCACCGTGCACCTGGACTTGCAGGTTGGGCCGGACGATGTTGGACGTGTGATCGGCAAGCAAGGCCGCGTAGCCAATGCCATGCGCGCATTGCTGCGCGTGGTGGCCGCCCGTCACGGCTCCCAGGTAGCCATGGATATCGTGGACTTCGATTAATTCCGCGCGATGGCAAAAAACATTCAGGAAAATGCAGGCTCTGCTGAAAAGCGGGAGCCTGCTTTTGTTTTGATTGCCAGGCTGCAGAAGGTGCACGGCGTAAGGGGTGAGATCGCTGCCCGCTTGCAGGGGGATCACCAACGCAGCTTGCGCGCAGGCCGCACCGTTTACATCGGCGCGGACCACCTTCCGTATAAGATTATAAGCTCCAGGCCTAAACAGGAATTGCTGCTGCTTGCCTTCGAGGGCATCAACCAACGGGAAGAAGCGGCATTACTCACCAACTCGGATGTTTACGCCAGGCTGAATGAGCTGCCCGGTTTGCCGGAAGGTGAATACTACGACCATCAGCTGATCGGCCTACAGGTATTTGAAAACGAACGCTTGCTGGGTGAGCTTGAAGAAGTGCTCAAAACCGGGGCCAATGATGTATACGTGGTCCACAAACCGGATGGGCGGGAATTGCTCCTGCCAGCCATACCGCCGGTGATCCTGAAAGTGGACCTGGATGCAGGAACGATGCAGGTAGCCCTGATGGAAGGCCTGGATGAGTGAGCGCGCGTTCGCGCTGGCATTTGGCTTCATTAAACAGGTGGGGCCTGTACGAATCCGCAGATTCCTAAAACATTTCGGCAGTTTGGAAAGGGCATGGGCTGCCAGCCTGAATGAGCTGGTGGCTGCCGGGCTCACAGAAAAGGCTGCTGCTAATCAGCTTGAATGTGCGCGGAGCATCGACCCTTCTCAAGTTCAGGACCGTTTAGACAAGATGGGGATCCGGGCTGTGCTCTGGGACGAGCCGGAGTACCCCCCATATCTGGCTCAGATCGCCCAGCCGCCCCACGTGCTGTTTTATAAAGGCACACTAACGCCTGCCGATAACCTGAGCATCGCCATTGTTGGCACTCGCAACATCACTCCCTATGGCAAGCAGGTCACCGCGGATATCACCCGCTACCTTGTTGGCAATGGCGTAACCATCGTGAGCGGCTTGGCCCGCGGTGTGGATGCCGTGGCGCATAAAACCGCGCTTGGGGCAGGTGGACGTACCATTGCCGTGCTAGGCAGCGGAGTTGATGTGATCTACCCGCCTGAACACCGCCGGTTGGCGGCTGAGATCAGCACGAACGGCGCGGTGATCAGCAGCTATCCGCCGGGTACCAAGCCGGATGGGATCAACTTCCCACCGCGGAACCGCATCATTTCCGGGCTTTCCCGAGCAACCGTGGTTGTGGAGGCAGGCGAACGCAGCGGCGCGCTGATCACTGCCGATTTTGCGGTGGACCAGGGCCGCGATGTTTTTGCCGTGCCCGGTTCAGTCCTGCAGCCGATGAGCATGGGCACGAATAACCTGATTGCCAAAGGGGCGATCCCAATGACCAGCCCAGCAATGATTTTGGAACATCTTAATATTCCTCAGCGAGCGCTGCAAACCGCCGCACTGCCATCTGATCTTGATGATAATGAGAAAAAAATACTTCATGCCTTGAGTACTGAAAGCAGGCACATTGATGAACTTTCGGCAGCGCTGGATATGCCGGCGGAATTGCTGGGCGCCTTATTGACCCTGATGGAACTGAAGAACCTGGTGAGCCGCGATACAGCCCAGAACTACAGCGCGATCCGCGATTGGAAGTATTAACAGCCCCCTTGCGCGAACTTTGCTTATGGTATTATAGGCCTGCCTTCCGCCGGGAAGAGCGTTTTTAATTATTGGAGAATTTTATGGAAGCTTACTGTCTGAAATGTAAAACCAAACGCGAAATGCAGGAAGCCGTGGCTGGATTCACGGTGAATGGCGCGCCTATCACCAAGGGCGTTTGCAGCGTTTGCGGGACGAAGCTTTCAAAAATGGGGAATACCCCTGCCCACGAGGGTTTGGAACGTCCGGTGATCGAAAAAACGGAGAAGCCGGTCAGGAAAACCGCAAAACCCAGGAAAAGCGCCGCTAAAACCGGCACGGGCAAAGGCAAAAACACTCGCACCTCACGGGGAACCAAGGGTACCAAGGTCCGTGAGCAAAAACCGGTGGTGTATGGCAAAGGTAAATCTTTGGTTGTGGTGGAATCGCCGGCAAAGGCCCGGACGATCGCCAAGTTCCTCGGCGATAAATACCGGGTAGTGGCTTCTGTTGGCCATGTGCGCGACCTGCTTAAGACCCAGCTGAGCGTGGATGTAGACAACGATTTCACGCCAAAATACCGTGTTCCTGATGAGAAAAAAGCGATCGTGGCGCAGATCAAGGACTTATCCGAACGCAGCGATAAGATCTACCTGGCAACTGACCCGGACCGCGAAGGCGAGTCGATTGCCTGGCATATTCAGGACGCGGCCGAGATCAACCCAAAGAAAACCCAGCGGGTGGTGTTCCACGAAATCACCCAGCCCGCGGTGGCAGAGGCCTTTAGCAAGACCCGCGAACTGGATATGGACCTGGTGGATGCCCAGCAAGCCCGGCGCATTCTGGACCGCCTGGTCGGTTTTGGCATCAGCCCGATCTTATGGGCCAAGGTGCGCGGCCGCCTATCTGCCGGCAGGGTGCAATCCGTTGCCCTGCGGCTGATCGTTGAGCGTGAACGCCTGATTCAGGATTTTGTCCCCCAGGAATACTGGACTGTATACGCGATCTTCCAACCTGAGGGAAGCCAGCAAAGCTATAAAGCACGACTCATCTCAATCAATAAGAAAGACCTGGAATTGAATGATGAGGCTGTGACCCGTGCTTTGGTGGAAAGGCTGTACAAGGCCGATTATTTGCTGGACCGCATACGCCGAAGTCAGCGCAGTGTGCGGCCTTCGGCTCCCTTCATCACCAGCACCCTTCAGCAAGAGGCGTCGCGCCGGTTGGGTTATCTGACCAGCAAAACCATGGCAGTCGCCCAGCAGCTTTATGAAGGTATCGACCTGGGCAACGGGGAAGAAGTGGGCCTGATTACCTATATGCGGACTGACTCGGTGCATGTCTCGGGGCAGGCGGTAAGTGAAGCGCGGGCTTATATCGCGCGCAAGTATGGCGAGACTTACCTGCCGGAGAAAGCGCCTGTGTACCGCACACGGGCAGCGAACGCTCAGGAAGCCCACGAAGCCATTCGGCCAACTTCCGCCTTCCGCGAACCCGAAGGCCTGCGCAAACACCTCAGCGCCGACCAGTACAAACTCTATAAGCTGGTTTGGCAGCGGTTCATGGCCTCCCAAATGGCGCCGGCTAGGTTGGAGACGCTGACCGTGGAAGTGAAGGGCTCCCTGCAAAAGGAGACTTACTTATTCCGCGCGCAGGGCACCAAAACGCTCTTTCCGGGTTTCAAGGCGGTCTACGAGGATGCGCCCAACGAAGACCAGGAAAGCGAAGAATTCACTGATCTGCCGATCGAGGTGATGAGTGAAGGCCAGAAACAATTGCTGAAAGAGATCGAATCCAACCAGCGCTTCACCCAGCCTCCGCCGCGCTTCACCGAAGCTTCGTTGATTCAGGTTCTGGAAGAGAATAAGATCGGGCGGCCTTCAACCTATTCTCCGATCATCACCGCGATCCAGCAGCGCGGGTATGTGACCCGCGAAGCCAAACGCCTGGTACCAACCGAGATTGGCTTCATCGTAAATGATCTGGTAGTGGAGTACTTTCCGACCATTGTGGATATCTCTTTTACCTCCCAAATGGAAGACGAATTGGACGAGATCGCAAAAGGCAAGACTGGCTGGGTTGGCGTGATGGACGAATTCTACGGTCCGTTCAGCAAGAGCCTGGCCAATGCCAAAGCCCATATGCCCAAAACAAAGCTGGAGCCTGAAAAGGTAGGGCGGGCTTGCCCGCAATGCGGCGCGGACCTGGTGTACCGCACAGGACGATTTGGCAAATTTATATCTTGCAGCACTTTTCCGAACTGCCGTTATACCGAGCCTTTCCTGGAGAAGATCGGTGTGAAGTGCCCCGACTGCGAAGATGGCGACGTTGTGGAAAAACGCAGTAAACGCGGCAGAGTTTTTTATGGTTGTTCCAACTTTCCGACCTGTGAGTTCACCTCCTGGAACAAGCCCTTAAGCCAGCCCTGCCCTGACTGCGGAGGGGTGCTGGTACAGGCTAACCGCAGCCAAAGCCGGTGTTTGACCTGCAAGCATACCTTCCGTATTCTTCAGGAAGCACAAGTCTAAAGCTGGTACAGAACCTGCACCATATCTACCGAATCATCTGGATAGAGGAAGGTGCAGGAAATGGACAATCTGCTTTTCACCCTGAAAGAAAAACTTCGTGACCCGAAGAACCTGGCACTGGCGTGCATCGCCCTTGGCCTGGTATTGGGCTTATTGATCGGCTATGTGCTCCTGCCGGTGAAGTGGACTGATGCTTCGGCGGCCAATCTACGCCCCGATCTACGTGTGGAGTGGCTGCGAAACGCGATCACCACTTACACGCTAACGAACGATAGTGTTCGCGCTAAGGCTGCGTATAGCGAATTAGGCAATACTGCCAACGCAACGCTTTCGGACCTGGTGAAAAATCCTGCTTACCTGAACTCGGAACAGATCAACCGCTTTACCACCGCTGTTGGCAGCGCAAGCCCTGCCAATACTGATAATGGGGCCTCAGGCAGTCAGGTGACCATCACGCCTACGGAGGAAACAGAGGGTGGATCCAACACCAAACTTCTGGGCTTTCTTTTCCTATTTCTCCTGGTAGCAGGAGGCGCGGCAGCATATTATTTCTTCTTCCGTAACAAAGCGGGCGGTCAGCGCGCGCCATTGGATGATGTTGCTGCCCGGCCATTGCCGGCTACAAATGTTAGTTCACCAGCTCCGCAAACCGCTGCAGTCCCGAATACCAGTGCGACCCCCATGCGCAGCGGCAGCGCCTATGCCAACCCGCCGCTTTCGAGCACAGCACGCCCAGCTGTTCCCCAGGCCAAGCCTGCACCAGAGCCTCGCCCTGAGCCTGCCCCGGCGAAGGATTACGGCAAACCGATCGCCCAGTTTATGACCACCTATATGTACGGCGATGACCTGTACGATGAACTGTATTCCTTTGCTTCACCCAACGGAGAATTTCTGGGCGAATGCGGAGCCAGTATTTCCTCCAGCCAGGGAAACAGCGAACCGCGCAAGGTCAATGCCCTGGAAGTGTGGCTATTCGATAAAAATGACGTTCAAACGATCACCAAGGTGATGATGGCCGGCGATGCCTTCGAGGACACCAATTTGAGGTCTATGCTGGAACGCAAGGGCGAGCCGGTGGATGTGCAGTTGGGCCGGCATTACGACCTGGACACAGCCACGCTGCACCTGGAAGCCAAGGTTGTGGACCTGGCTTATGGGGCGCTGACTTCTCAAGCCAAGGGTTATTTCCAGCGCTTCACGCTGGAACTGGCCATCTACAAAAAGTCCTGAACGCCGCTTTATAGAAAACCAAATAGCCGCCATTCGGCGGCTATTTTGATGCCTTTATCTCAATTACTCAACCGCGATGATTTTTACCGTATAGCGGATACTCGCCGAAACGACTACCTCGGCGTTTTCGCCTTCTTTTTTGCCCAGCAGTGCAGCGCCAAGCGGTGATTCATAAGAGATCTTGCCTTCACGGGCGTTCGCTTCTTTAGCCCCCACCAGGGTGTACTGTTCCACCGGCTCCTGGGCTTCCTGAACGCTGACCTTGGAACCGATACGCACGGTGCCATCGGCTTCGGCGCTATCGTCAACAACCTCGGAGTTGGAAAGGATGCTTTGAATCTCCTGGATGCGGCCTTCGAGGAAACCCTGGTCTTCCTTGGCGGCTTTGTAATCGGCGTTTTCAGAAAGATCGCCCATCTCAATGGCGGCCTTGAGACGCAATGCCAGTTCCGCGCGGCGAGGCCCGGTAAGCTCTGATAGTTCGGCCTGGAGCATGGCCTTTCCGGCTGGTGTGAGGAATTTAGATTTACTCAGCATTAGGCCTCCTAAGGCAGAATGTTGGGGTTGAACAAACGCCCGTGTTCTTCAATGGCAAAGCGGTCGGTCATGCCGGCAATATAGTCGCAGATAACAACCTCCAGGCCGCGTTCGTCCACCAGATCCTGAACATTCATGGGCAAGGTGGAGGGTGTATCGTGATAGATATTGAATAGGTCCGTGACGATGCGTTCGGCTTTGGTGGACATGCGCACCACCCGGTAATGCCGGTAAAGGTTGGCAAACAGGAAGTCTTTCAGTTCACGGTTGCGCCGGTACATATCCTCGCTAAAACCCACGACGGTGTAGGGCAGTTTCTGAAGTTCCAATGGAGATTTAACCCCGCTCTTTCGCAGGTACCGGTCAATGGATTGGACCAGGTCGGTGATTTCGAAGTTGGTTAACCGCCGGATGATCTGATGCCGGGTGAGGTCATCGAGGGTCTCGGTTTTGCGCCGGCCCAGGCTCTCGTTCACGATCTCCCAGAGGGCGATACCGTCCAATTGGGAGGGGCTGATCATCCCGGAGCGCAGGCCGTCATCCAGGTCGTGGGCGGTGTAGGCCAGTTCATCAGCCACGTTGGCGATTTGCGCCTCCAAATGGCCCCTCAATTCCGGGTCGTACTCGTTGGCTTCAGCAATGTCGTATTCGGTTTCGTGCTTTACCATGCCCTCAAGGGTTTCCCAGGTAAGGTTTAGCCCGGGAAAATCCGGGTAGCGGTTTTCCAGTTCGGTCACGATGCGTACGGATTGGCTGTTGTGATTGAAACCGCCGTAATCCTTCATCAGGCGGGCCAGGGCAGTTTCGCCGCTGTGGCCAAAAGGCGGGTGCCCCAGGTCGTGCGCGAGACAGATGGTTTCCACCAGGTCCTCATTCGCGCCAAGGCTGCGGGCAACCGAACGGCCGATCTGGGCAACCTCCAGGGAATGGGTGAGGCGCGTACGGTAGTAATCGCCTTCGTGATTAATGAAAACCTGGGTTTTGTACTCCAGGCGGCGAAAGGCTGTTGTATGCAGGATGCGTTCGCGGTCGCGTTGAAAGCGCGTGCGGAAATCGGCTTCTTCCTCAGGATATTTGCGGCCCTTGGAATCGCGGGAGCGGATACCGTAAGGCGCCAGCGATTGGTTTTCGAATTCTTCGAGTTGTTGGCGTGTGTAGATCATAATATTCCTGATTATCCTGAGGCTATTATAAGGCAGGCCTAGGCAGCGATCTCAGTGCCGAGCGCTTCGCCATTGTAAGCACGGACAAGGGCGTGCGGTTCATGACCGGAGAGGATCCTCGCCCGCAGGCTTGGAATCTCAAGGCAGAGCTGCTGCATGGCCCGAACCTTTGCCAGCATACCTCCGGTTACGTCTACGAACTCTGACCCAATGATGTTACGGCTCAGTTCTGCGCTGGCGCTTATTTTGGGTATAAGCTGCGTGCGGGTTGGAAAATCAGCGAATACGCCTTTTTCAGTGCCCAACAGGAAAACCCGCTCAGGGCGGACTCTCTGGGCGATCCAGGCAAACTGCGCTTCCGTGGAGAGGATTACACCCCCTTTGGCCGTGTCCATCACGGTGTCGCCGTAAACCACCGGAATGAAGCCTCGTTGCAGGGCTGCCTCTAGGCTGGATAGGTCCCAGCCCAGGATGGTTTTATTCTCTGTGAGCGCAGCGGCAGAAGCAGGGAAGGAAATAACTGGAAGGTCCAGAGCCTGGGCCTCGGTGATTACCAAACTATGCAGCTGCTGGGCAGCAAACCATACTTTTTGAAATCTAAGGAGCGCCTCTTGGTCATGCAAGCCGGTTGCCAGGTCCAGGCCTTTCGCCGCGGCGTGCCCAAAGGACCCTGAGCCATGCCCCAATACAAGCTGCATACCTGGCTGAGATTCCAGCAGCTCTTTCACTTGTCCCAATCCCTGACGCAGACGGTCCGCAGCCAGGGTGTAGGGCTTATCCTTCTCGGTGATGAAGGAGCCGCCAAGTTTGATGAACATTAGAGGTTTAGCGGGCATTTGGTTTTTCCAGGCAGGTACTGTGCACCTGTTTCGCGCCGGCTGCTTGCAGCGCGGAGCGAATCGCGGTGCTTTGGTTCTCCTCGATCAAGACCAAGGCATGGCCGCCCCGGCCGCCGCCGCTAAGTTTCGCCCCCAAGGCGCCATGCTTCATGGCGGCTTGGATCAGATTATCCAATTCCGGGCAGCTCAGGCCCAATTGAGAGAGAGCTTCCTGATTATTCTGCATGGCATTTCCCAGGCTGGCAGGGTCGCCTTTGATCAGCGCGGCTTTGCCTGCCTCAACGGCATGATCGATTAAAGCGAATTGCCGGTCAATGGCCTGAGGATCGGCCTGGTATTGCCTGCGCAGGTCAGCTACTGTTTCGGCGGTGGATTTGGCTACACCCGTATCGGCGACTAAAAAGGTAAATCGCACGCCTGGGGAGAGGATTTCAGGTGCTTCGCCTTTAACGAAGTAAATCGGAGCTTCGTAGGAGATCACCGTGTTATCAATCCCGCTGGGCGATCCGTGGTTCACCTTTTCAGCTTCGTATGCCAGGGCGTTGCTTGCTTGCGGGCTGAGATTTGCCCCCAGAAAGGCGGACACGGCACGGATGATGGCGATCGCCAGGGCGGCACTGGAGCCGAGGCCTGAATAAAAGGGGATTTCTGACTGTATCCTCAGCATGGCGGAAGGGTAGTTGGCTAATCCCAAAGCCCGTAATGTGAGGTCAACAGCCACGCGTATGGGATGATCCTCCTGCATACCTTCTATTGGCAATGGTTCATTTATCTTCAGATCAGGTGCCAGGACCCGCAGGCCACTGGGCCCCAAAATTGACGGCTCGAGCATCGCGCGCAAACGCAGGCCGCTGAAGGGCATTGCCAGCGCCGGATAACCATATACCACCGCGTGCTCGCCCAGAAGGATGAGCTTGGCGCAGGTACTCGCGGAACTCAAGGCCATCACTTTGCTCCCAGATATAAAACCGCGGACGCAGTAAGCCCCCAAAGCAGGACCGTGATCAAGGTGGGCTTGTCCCGCAGAAGAACCTCATCCGGTGGGCCGGAAAAGCCGCTGCCGTGCATCAGGTATGTGTAACGGAATACTCCGTAAAGCACAAAGGGGATAGTCAGCATCATGCGCATGTCACCGCTGTTTTGGTGGATGCTGAAAGTGTAGAGCATGTAAGTGATGGCGATGGCGGCCATCACGATGGTGAGGTATTGGTCCAGCAGGGGCAGGGTGTAGCCATCCAAAACCTTACGGACGGTCCCCGCGGCCTGGTCCAGAAGTTTGAGTTCCGCGTAGCGTTTGCCGAAACCCAAAAAGAGCGCCAATAGCATGGTAAGAATGAAGAGCCAGGGGGAGAAATAATTGACCGTGATCACTACCAGGCCAGCCAGCACACGCAGTACAAAACCTGCTGCGATGGTCATGACATCGATGATCACCAGATGTTTCAAAAACTTGGAATACAGGAGCATGAGCAGTGTGTAAGCCAGGCCGATGAGGGCCAGGCGCGGGCTCAGAAAATATGCGGCAGGTAAGGCTATGAGGATCAAAAAAGCTAGCATGGCATAAGCTGCAGGGCGGCTGAGCCGGCCAGAGGCAATAGGCCGCTGGCTTTTGACGGGATGCTGCCGGTCGCTGGGGAGATCAATGAGGTCATTAATCAGGTAGGTGATGCTTGAAAAGAGGCAGAAGAGCAAGAATGCTCCCAGAACGCGCAGGAAAGGCGCAAGCTGTGTCAGTTGTCCATCAAAGACCAAGCCGGCGAATACCACGCTGTTTTTGGTCCATTGGCGGGGCCTTAAACTCTCAAAAGCCGCTTTTAACATGGTGTTATCTTATCATAAAGGGGGGCCGCGATTTCGGTCTGCAACGAGGGCGGGGCGGGGATCTCAGCCCATCCGCGCCAGGGCGCAGAGGCTAAAATCGATTATACTCATTGGGCTATGGAGCGCATCCGTAACTTCTGTATCATCGCGCATGTTGACCACGGTAAATCCACCCTGGCTGACCGCATGCTGCAACAAACCGGCACAATTAGTGACCGGGAAATGACCGAGCAGGTGCTGGACAGCATGGACCTGGAACGCGAGAAGGGCGTAACGATCAAGGCCTCGGCCGTGCGTATGCTCTACACCGCGCAGGACGGTGAACAATACGAGTTCAACCTGATCGATACACCCGGCCACGTAGACTTCAGTTACGAAGTGAGCCGGGCGCTTTACGCCTGCGAAGGCGCTTTGTTGATCGTGGATGCTACCCAGGGCATCGAAGCGCAAACCCTGGCCAACCTCTATCTGGCCTTGGACGCGAACCTGGTGATCATTCCAGTGGTCAACAAGGTGGATTTGCCCAGCGCGCAGGTGGATGAAGTCAAAAAGGATTTGATCAATCTTCTGGGCTGCACTGAGGACGAGATTATTCCCATTTCTGCCAAAACCGGCGCGAACGTGGACAAGGTGCTCGAAGCCATCGCGCAGCAGATCCCCGGGCCAACACGGGATATCGATCAGCCTCTGCGTGCGCTCATCTTTGATTCGCATTACGACGCTTATAAGGGCGTGATCGCATATGTGCGTGTGTTCGATGGCAGCCTGAACGCGGCCGACAAGGTGATGATGATGGCCAACCGGGTGCGGCTGCAGCCGGTGGAAATCGGCGTTTTTTCGCCCTCCATGCAACCTGTGCAGCGCCTGGAAGCCGGCGATGTAGGTTACGTTGCTACCGGACTCAAGACCGTATCGGAAAGCAGGGTGGGCGATACGATTACCAACGCACTCAAGCCGGCAGAGCAGGCGTTGCCGGGCTATCGCCAGGCTAAATCCATGGTATATGCGGGGGTTTACCCCACCGAAGGCGAAGACTACGGCGCCTTGAAAGATGCCCTTGAAAAACTGCAGCTTAACGACGCTTCTTTGGTCTATGAGCCTGAGTCCAGCGAAGCGCTCAATTTTGGTTTCAGATGCGGGTTCCTGGGCCTCTTCCATATGGAGATCATCCAGGAGCGCCTTGAACGTGAGTACGATCTGGATGTGCTTTTTACCGCGCCCTCGGTTGAATATGAAGTTGTGCTGAACGATGGAAAGACGATTACCGTGGATTCCCCGGCAGACCTGCCTAATGAAGGCGACATTGCTGAGATCCGTGAACCCTGGATGGCCCTGGAAATCTTTGCGCCAACCGACTATTACGGTCCGGTGATGGACCTGGTGCGTAAAAAGCGCGGCGTTTACAAGAGCCAGGAATACCCGGCTGCCAACCGCGTACAGCTAAATTTCGAGATCCCGCTTTCGGAGATCATCATCGATTTCTTTGATGAACTCAAAAGCGGTACCAAAGGTTATGCTTCGATGGATTACCAGTTCATCGAATACCGCGCCGGCGACCTGGTGAAGCTGGAGATACTGGTAAACGAGGAGCCGGTGGACGCGCTTACAGCCATCGTGCATAAAAATGATGCCTATCACAAAGGCCAGGCACTGGTCAGCAAGCTTAAAGAGATCATCCCATCCCAGCTTTTCGTCATCCCCATCCAGGCTTTCTCGCAAGGCCGCGTGATTTCCCGCGCCAATGTGAAAGCATTGCGCAAGGATGTGCTGGCAAAATGTTACGGCGGCGACATTACCCGCAAGAAAAAACTCCTGGAAAAACAGAAAAAAGGCAAAAAACGCATGAAGATGGTGGGCAGTGTGGAATTGCCCCAGGACGCTTTCATGGCCATCCTGCGCCTGGAGAATTAATGCCCCAGCAAGCTGAAAACTCTGCACCAAAACGCCTGCTGCAATGGCTGTTTCCGCTATTGGTATCAGCGGCTGCGATTTACTTCATTACCCGCGGTGTGAACACTGCCCAGATGGCCACAGCCTTGCAAAAACTCAAGTGGTGGAACCTGCCCCTGATGCTCAGCCTTTTCTTTTTTGGGCAAATTTTGCGCGCCTGGGCCTGGAAGATCATGCTAGGCAGCAATTTCGACCTCAAAACAGCTTTTTTTACGATGAACGCCGGGTACCTGCTTAATAACATTCTGCCCTTTCGCCTGGGTGAGATTGGCCGGGGGCTCTTGCTCACGGGTCAAGGCAAAAATCGCTCTTCGTTCATGGAAGTGATTGCCAGCATCATGACCGAGCGTGTGCTGGATGTTTTTTTGGCGGCTACTCTCATGCTGCTATCCCTCCCCATGGTCATCCAAAGCAGTTCCATGCGCAGGATCGCGCTGCTGGCATTTATGCTCACCTTGTTTGGCATGGTTGCTGCCGGGTTTGCTGCAGCAAGGCGGGAACAGCTCCTGGGATGGGCCAGAACCAAACTGGCGCCGGATACTTGGATCAGCTCTCGATTACTCCCTAGAATCGACCAGATTTTGGTTGGGTTCAGTTTCTTCACAAACCCGCTGCGCCTGGTGACCGCGCTGGGGTTGCTGGCCCTCAGCTGGTTGACGGCAATGGGTGAGATCTACGTGCTGCAAGCAGCTTTGGTACCTGCCGGACAGGTATGGTGGCCGGTATTCGTTTTGAGCGCCGGGGCATTCGCGATGGCGCTTCCGTCTGCCCCAGCCGGGCTTGGTGTTTACGAGGCAGCAATTGTTGGCGCTTACGCCCTCCTGGGCGTTGAGCAAAGCACTTCGTTGGTGATCGCCATCATCGTGCATTTGGTGCAAACATTGCTCTCCAGCGTTTTGGGAATTATCGGGCTATCTCTGATGGGCAAAAACCTTGGGGAGTTGGTCCGTCAGGCACGTCAGAGGCGGGCGGCGGAAACAGCGAGGGCGGAGTGAACATCCTCATCTCGGCCACCTATTTCCATCCTTACCGATCCGGCCTTTCCACCTATGCCTTGCGCCTGGCGCGTGGTTTGGTGGGCCTGGGGCACAAGGTTGTGGTACTCACCTCCCAATATGAGCCAAACTTGCCTGAAAAAGAAGCCTATCAGGGAATTGTGATCATCCGTGTCCCGGTGACTGCCCGCTTATCCAAGGGTGTATTAATGACCGGCCTTAAACGTGCCGCCCGCGAATGGATGACCTGGGCCGACGTGGTTAACCTGCATTTACCGCAGTTTGAATCGGCGATGCTCGCGGGAATCGCCAAGCGGATGCGCAAACCGGTTGTGATCACCTACCATTGCGACTTGGAAATGAAGGGTGGACCTTTGTCGCGCCTGGCTGGCTGGGGAACGAACTTCCTGGCAGGCAAGGCCTTGCGCAAGGCACGGCTGATCGTGCAGAACAGCCTGGACTATGCCCAGCACACCAGCACGCTCAAACCATATCTGCAGAAGGTGGTGGAGGTTCCTACCCCCATAAATCTGAAAAAAGCGGACCCCGGAGAAATCGTCGCTTTCCGGGAAAAATACGGGCTCAGTAAAGGCCTAAAAATAATCGGATTGGCTGGCCGGGTGGCCGCGGAGAAGGGCTGGGAGTTTTTGGCCCAGGCAATGCCCGTTGTTTGGCAATCCCATCCGGATGCGATCGTGGTGCATGCCGGGATGTGGAAAGGTGTAGTAGGCGAGGAAAAGTACCAGGCCAAAATCGAAAAGATGCTGAAGCCGTTTGGAGAGCGCTGGCATTTATTGGGTTTTGTTGATGATGCGGAACTCAACGCCTTTTTCGGCGCCTGCGACGTATTTATCCTGGCCAGCTTAAACCGTACGGAATCTTTTGGGATCGTACAGGTGGAAGCTTTGGCCCAGGGCACTCCGGTGATTGCCTCGGATCTGCCGGGAATCCGCATGCCAGTGACGCGGACCGGCTGCGGCAGGCTGGTAAAACCTAGGGACATACATGCCCTGGCAGAGGTGATCATCCAAAGCTTAGACAAAGAGCGCCAGCGTTGCGAGCCTGAGGAATATCTTAAACAATTCGCTGAAGCCGAAGTGGCTGCCAGGTACAGTCAACTTTTTGAGGAAGCCGCTGGACAATGAAAACGCTTGATTCAGCCCAGCTAGATCGAATTTGTGAGCAGCAGGTCTTCAGCCTGCCCTATTTTCGGGCGATGCTGCGGGCGGTTGAACAGCGGTTTTACGCCGAGATGGAAATGCCCCGGCCCATCCTGGACTTGGGCGCCGGGGATGGGCACTTTGCCCAAGCCCTCTTTGGCGTGGAGCCGCAATTATTCGGCCTGGATCCCTGGCGCGAACCGCTGGAGGAAGCCCGTGAACGAGGCGTTTACGGATTACTGGTGCAGGCTAATGGCGCCAGGATCCCTTTCGCGCCCGGACAATTTGCAACCGCGATCAGCAATTCGGTTTTGGAACATATCCCGGAAGTGGAACCGGTGCTGGAGGCAGTGTGCACACAGCTGAGACCTGGTGGTCAGTTCCTGTTTGCTGTGCCCAACCAGCGCTTCAGAACGGATCTTTGGGGAATGCAGGTCCTGCGAAAACTCGGATTCTCAAGGCTGGCACAGGCATACCAACGCTTTTTTAACAAGATCGCGAGGCATGTGAACCTGGATGGACCGGAAGTGTGGAAAAAGCGGCTGATGGAAGCCGGTTTTGGCGACGTACAGTACTTCCATTACTTCCCCCTAAAAGCATTGCATGTACTGGAACGGGGACATCTGGGCGGTTTGCCTAATCTATTGGCCCGCAAACTGTTTGGAAAGTGGGTGCTTTGGCCATCGCGGCTGAACCCGCACCTGCGCTTCAGTGCTGTTCGCCGGCTGATCGAGATGCCCTTCTACGAAGAGGGTACCTGTACATTTTATATAGCTACGAGGACTGAATGAAACGGCCGACAGCTGCCATCTATTACGCCTGGTCCATCCTTGAACTGCTGGCCCGGGTTCGGCGTCCAATGGATATGATTCGCTTGTTTTTATCCAACCGGCTGCCCAAGGATGGCCTGATGCGCTTACGGTGCAAAAGCCTGGTATTTCGTATCCGCAGCCGGATGGATGCGTGGTCCGTTAAAGAGGCGGTGATTGACCGATTTTATGAGCGGAAAGGCATGCGCATCGCCAATGATTGGACAGTCGTGGACATTGGCGCCGCGATCGGGGAATTTACGGTGGCGGCTGCCTGCAGGGCACGGGCAGGCATGGTTTACGCTTTTGAGCCCAACCAGGAATCGGTTCGGATCCTGCGGGAAAACCTGGACCTCAACCACCTGAGCAACGTGCTGGTGAACCAGTGCGGGGTCTGGGGAACTGAAGCGCAGCTATTGAGCCTCGAAATGGGAAATGCTGAACCTTTGCAGGCCATTAGTGTGGAAACCGCACCCGGGAATTGCGAAGACAGCCTGAGTTTTGATGTGATCACGCTGGCCCAGGTGGTTGAAGACGTGGTTCAAGGCGATGTGGATTTACTTAAACTGGACTGCGAAGGAGCCGAATACGCCATTCTGGAAGCCACTGGTCCAGCTACATTTAAACGTATCCGCCGCATCAGCATGGAATATCACGACCTCGACGTCCAGCGGAACCATCGCCTACTGAAGAACCTGCTTGAAAAACAGGGCTACAAGGTCAAGCGCGCAGCCAACTGGGTGCATCGCGATATCGGTTACCTTTACGCCACCAGGGCATCATGAAGCCTGAAGTCGAGACCCAAACCACGCTTTCAAATCGGGATAAACGCGTTCCGGTTTTCGCGGTTGGCATCTTGCTGATCATATTGGCGGCGGCAGCTGGTTTGCGTCTGGTTGGTGTGAATTGGGATGCCGGACAACACCTGCATCCGGACGAACGTTTCCTTTCAATGGTCCTGTCGGCGATTGAGCCGGTAAAATCACCCGCGGAATACTTTAATACTGCTGCTTCAAGTTTGAACCCAGCCAATCGCGGGTTCAACTTTTTTGTTTACGGCACTTTTCCGATTTTCATTGTGCGTTACCTGGCTGAATGGACTGGCCAGGTTGGTTACGACGCAATCACGATCCTGGGGCGGCAGGCCTCCGCTGTGGCGGACCTGCTCACGGTCTTGGTGGTTTTTTTCGTCGGAAACCGTCTGTATGGCTGGAAACCAGGCCTCACTGCGGCAGCTCTTTATGGTTTCGCCGTTTTACCGATCCAGCAAGCCCATTTTATGACGGTGGACACTTTCACTAACTTATTTGGCAGTCTAACAGTTTTGGCAGCTGTTTACGTGTTGAAGTACGAGGAACCAAAAACACCGTGGTTAGCCTATCTGGTGTTTGGTGTCTGCCTGGGCATGGCTGCTGCTTCAAAAGTAAATGCCGCTGCTTTGGCGGTGCTATTGCCTTTAGCGCAGTTAGCACGGCATCTGCAGCTAAAAGAACGTAGGTCTATTGACTGGTCCGGATATCTCTATCCGCTGGCGTTGGCTGCATTGGTGAGCCTGGTAACTTTTAGGGTACTGCAGCCCTATGCCTTTGATGGCCTGGGCCTGAATACCGGTTGGCTGCAGGCATTGCGCAGCCTGCGCGAGCAAGCCTCCGGCCGGGTGGACTTTCCGCCGGCACTGCAGTGGGCGGACAGGCCGCTGACTTTCTCCATCGTCAATACCATGCAATGGGGGATGGGCTGGGCCTGGGGCCTTACTAGTTTCGTGTCGGTTCTGGCTGCCGGATGGCAGGTGATTAAGCGCAAGGTATACACCCATCTGCCCATCCTGGGTTTCACGCTGCTTTACCTGGTTTGGCAGGCAAGTTCCTGGGTGCGGGCGATGCGCTACCTGCTCCTGCTTTACCCGCTCTTGGCCATTCTGGCTGCCTGGGGCATCTGGAAATTGATCGATCAAAATAGCCAAGCCCGCGGGATGGTCGGAGAATATGATGCGCAAAACTGGAAGCTTGTTGGCAAGGCAGTTTTGCTGCTTACACTCAGCCTCACAGGCCTCTGGGCGTTTGCTTTTACCCGCATCTATACACGGCCGCACACACGTGTAGCTGCAAGCGAGTGGATCTACCGTCGGATTCCTGGCGCGATACGCCTGGAAGGCAGCCAGGAAAATGGGGCACCTCTTAGGCTGGAAATGCCATACCAAGCCCCAAGCTTGAGTGCCGGTGAACCCTTACCGATCTACTTAGAACCACGGGAAACTGGAATACTGCGCCAATTGCTCATTCCTCCGATCAATGGGATAAGTTTTGTGGAAGCCGCGCAAGCTCTCTCTGTGAGCGTGAAAAAAGAGGCCTCCGCCAGTGAGCAAATTTCCTCTGGCTCCTTGGGCTTGTATACGCTGCCGGGGAACCAAGACTATTGGGCTTTTAGGTTTGATGAGCCGCTCACCCTGATGGCCGGCAGTATCACCAGCGCAGAACTGCGAACTACTGCAGGCAGCACCTACATACTGGATGGGAATCCATACATCGTCATAGAAACCTTTGACGGCCGCGAAAGCCTCCAATTGCAGGAAAAACCTGGCGAATACGTCAGTGATGCGCGTAGTAATACAACAATATTTACTCCCCAAACCAGTTTTAGACTCGAAATACTCAAGATCAACCGTCCGATTTGGATTAACGCACCGCAAAAACCAGGAGCATTCGTGGTGACCATCCAAAACGGCCCCTCAAGTGTAAGCGGAGCTGCGCCGGTCACCTCCATCTGGGACGGCCAGCCATTCGATATCCACCTGGACCAAGCCCTGGAACTAAGCGCAGGCCAGCCTCTCACAATAAAGCTTGGCCTAGCAGAGTCCGGGGGAGTTTTGGCGTATCGGCCTGCCGTGCTTGCTGTTGAAAGTACCTGGGATGACGGCTTGCCATTAAATCTCGCACTTGATGGCGGCTATAAAACGGCAGCGTCCCTCTACCAAACCGGGCTAAACCTGGAAGCGTATTGGCCGGACGACGCTTCGAAACGGGAGCGCCTGCTGAATATCCTGGATCAGACGGACTACCTGGTGATCAGCTCCAACCGGCAGTACGGAACCATCAACCGCGTCCCCCAGCGCTATCCGCTCACCGCAGCTTTTTATCGCAATTTGCTGGCTTGCCCAGAAGGTTTCGATACGCTCACCTGTTTTAACCTCGCCGAGCCAAGTGGTAAATCAGGTAATTTCGGTTTTCAGTTGGAGCGTACATTCAGTTCATACCCAGACCTCGGTCCGCTGGTTTTTAATGACCAATTTGCGGAGGAAGCTTTTAGCGTATATGACCATCCCAAGGTGATGGTCTTCAAGAAAACCGCGGCCTACTCCGCGGATAATGCAGCCCGGTTACTTGGTGCTGTGGACCTGAGCAGGGTTGATTCCCGCGCGCCAGGTTTCCTGGGCAAACCGATGGGCGCGGAGAAGCCCGCGGATGGCCTGATGCTTTCTGAGGCAGCTGTTTTAAAGCAGCAAAGCGGCGGTACTTGGGCCGAGATCTTCAACCGGACTACCTTAGTGAACAGATCACCGGCTGCAGCCACTTTGGTCTTCTATTTGCTGACACTGGTACTTAGCTGGGCTGTATTTCCCTTTTTATGGCCATTCTTCGGCTTTCTGCCGGATGGTGCCTACCCGTTCGCCCGCAGCTTTGGCTTTTTGCTGTTTGCCTTTATCGCCTTTAACCTGGGTGCTTTGGGTATTGAGGTCAGCCGGGGTCTGCTGGCCTTATTATTCCTAACTCTATTGGCCATTGGTTTTCTGGCGATGTATCGGCAGCGCGAAGACTTATTATTGTTCTTACAGCAGAACTGGAAGAATATACTTACTGCGGAACTGATCGGGTTGTTCTGCTTTACTTTCTTCCTCTATCTGCGCTGGCTAAACCCGGACCTATGGCACCCGTATCACGGCGGTGAAAAGCCGATGGACTTCGCCTATCTTAACGCTGTGATCAAGAGCAGCACCTTTCCATCCTATGATCCTTGGTTTTCGGGCGGGTATATCAATTATTACTACTTTGGCATGGTCATCGCCGGAATGCCAATCAAGCTGCTGGGCATTGACCCGGCCATCGCCGTGAACATTGTTCTGCCGCTCTGGTTTTCAATGATCGCGATGGGGGCGTATAGCCTGGGCAGCAACCTCAGCAAGCTGAGCTTGAAGATGCGTTTGAGCGCCCAAAGGCTTCAAAATTGGGCCAGGATAAGCGGAATTCTGGCAGTCATACTAGTGCTTTTGATCGGTAATCTGGGTACGGTGCGGTTATTACAGGAAACCGCGCGTACGATGGGCGCCCAGGGGCAGGACCCTGCCAGCGCGGGTTATTTTGCAAACCTTGGCTTTTTAGCTAGAGGGGCAGTCATGATCCTGCAAGGAGAGCCCTTGCCGCTTTACCCCGGCACCTGGTATTGGAACCCCAGCCGGACGATCGCGGGCTCGCCGATAACGGAGTTTCCCTTATTCACCTTTTTATACGCCGACCCGCATGCTCACCTCTACGCAATGCCCTTCGTCCTTTTGGCGGTTGCCTGGGCGTTGAACACACT
>DHPL01000001.1:5714-11057 GCA_002407905.1 Anaerolineaceae bacterium UBA5365 | reverse complement strand
CTTGGGCGGCTTATTGATCGGAGTGCTTAAACCGCTGAACACCTGGGATTTTTACACGCTTTTTGCCCTGGGAGCTTCGGCTTTGCTGTACCGGCTGCTATCGGATGCTGAAGACCTGCCTGGTCTTAAGAGAATGAAAATCTGGCCTCACCGCCTGCTGGTGGCGCTTGGCGCTATTTCCTTGCTTTTCATTGCCAGTCAATTGCTGCTTTATGCGTTCAACAGTCATTTTCATCCGGCTTTCAACCAGGTCGCGTTTTGGAAGGATGCCAAGACGACCATTCGTGAGTACCTGACACATTGGGGCTTTTTCATTTTCATCATGGTCTGGTGGTATGCCTGGGAAACCTATAAGTGGCTGGCTGCCACCCGGCTTTCAGCACTGCAGAAATGGGCACCATACAAAAAACAAATCCTGACTTTACTCATCCTGGCAGCTTTGATCGCCCTTGTGCTCGGCCTCTTGATGGGGGTAAGAGTCGCATTCATCGTAATCCCGCTTGGGCTGCTTACCCTCGCGCTCGTACTGAGGCCAGGACTGACCAAGGCCGAGCGTTTCGCCTTCTTCCTGGCTGGAACTGCTCTGCTGCTGACCCTCTTTGTTGAGCTGGTCTATCTGCTTGGCGATAACGGGCGGCAAAACTTTGTGTTCAAGTTTTACCTGCAGGCATGGTTCTTTTTTGCGATCGCTTCTGCCTATGGATTGGGGAGGCTCTTCCTGGAACAGGGCAAATGGCGGCAGCGCACCCAGAACCTTTTTTATGCCTCATTCGGAGTCATGGCCCTCGCCGTTCTACTCTTCCCGATCACCGCTACCCTGGATAAAGTTTCGAACCGGATGGACAGAAGCGCGCCGCACACACTGGACGGAATGGCATTCATGCAAACCAGCCGCTTCACTTACCCTTGCCACCGGAATTCCCCTGAGGCGGAATGCCAGGTAGTGGAGCTTGACCTGGGGGAAGACTACCGGGCTATCCGCTGGATGCAAGAGCAAGTAGCAGGCTCGCCGGTGATCATCGAGGGTCACGGCGGGTTATACTCCTGGACGAGCCGTTTTTCGATCTATACCGGCCTGCCCACAGTTCTGGGCTGGGATTACCACCAAATGCAGCAACGCGGGATCATGGCCGATGACGCGGTTGGCAAACGCGCCCGGGATGTGGAACTTTTCTACCAAACGACCGATCCTGTGACCACCGAAGCCTTGATCCGGGAATACGGCGTGAAGTACATCGTCCTAGGGCGATACGAGCGTGCTCTGTACTTTGCGGAAGGGGTGGAGAAATTTAAGGCCTGGGACGGTCTGCTTTGGGACGTGGTGTATCAGGACGGCCAAACCACGCTTTACAAGGTACGCTGATGGGCGATTTATTAATTTGGTACATCTGTTTGACCTTCATCGGCCTGGTCAACTTGCCTCTTAGCCGACGGATTTTTCGGTTCCTGCCCAGCCAGGGCTTCTACTTGGCTCGCCCCTTGGGCTTATTGCTCTGGGGTTTTGGCTTTTGGTTATTATGCTCGCTGCGGCTGTTTACCAATGACCTCGCGGGGCAGATCACAGTTCTAATGGCGCTCGGGGCCTTAAATATTTGGCTCCTGTATCAGAGCGGATGGCAGGATTTAAAGGTCTGGGTACTGAACCAATGGCGGGTGATTCTAGCCGCGGAGGCCGTATTTTTGCTGGCTTTTGCTGCTTGGACCCTGGTGCGGGCAGCCAACCCGGAGATCCTCTTTACGGAAAAGTATATGGAGATGGCCTTCATCAATGCCATCCTTAAAGCTCCTGGTTTCCCGCCGCCGGACCCCTGGTTGAGCGGTTACTCGATAGCCTATTACTACTTTGGGTATGTGATCATAGCCATGCTTGCCCGCGTGACCGGAAGCCTGCCTGAGGTAGCCTATACCCTTGTTTCTTCGGCCTGGTTCGGGCTGACTGCTCTGGGTGCTTACGGTCTCCTGGTAGACCTGTTGAATGGAAACCCGAAACTTAACCCTATCCGAAATCTGGCAAGCAAACGTGCATGGATATTACGTTTTGCGCTCCTGGCCCCGCTCTTGCTTTTGATTGTATCCAATTGGCATTCAGCACTTGATACATTGCACCAGCGTGGTTTTTGGCGCGACCCTGCCTTAGGCGGCCAAGGCGCCCAAGTATGGCAAAGCCTGAAGATTCGTGAACTGGATGCACAGCCTGGGCCAAACTCCTGGTATTTTGGTCAGCGGAATTGGCCCTGGTGGCCGGCAAGTCGCACTGTGAGCGACTTTTTACCCAACGACCCAACGCCGCTGGAAAATATTGACGAATTCCCACAATTTACCTTTTTACTCTCCGACCTTCACCCGCATTTGCTGGTTTTACCCTTCTCGATGCTGGCCATTGGGATGGCGTTAAACAGTTTCTGGTCCCCGGCTGTGGGTTCCGGCATAGCATTTCTAAAAAATCTGAGGGGAAATTGGGCCTATTTGTTGACGGCTGGCATCATTATCGGCGGGATCGGATTCATGAACACCTGGGACATGCCTTTTTACATGTTGCTTCTGGGATTTTCCATGGTGTATTCCTTTTATGGAACTTGGCGTGCCCCGGGATTCTTACTTAGCCTCATCCAGGCCGGAATTGCTTTGGGATTAATTGCGATTTTGAGTTACCTGCCTTTTTACCTTTCCTTTTCCTCTGGGGCGAAGGGCATACTGCCCAGCATGACTTTCTTTACACACACGCGCTACCTCTGGGCAATGTTTGGGCCGCTGCTGCTGATCTTGCTGCTGGGTTTCGCTTACAGCAGCAAACGCGCCTGGTCCAGAACAAATATAAGACGAGCGCTTGGCGGGCTTGGCATCACTTTATTGGGCTTACTCGTCCTCATGCTCGCCTTGGCCGGCGCAGCGGCTTTGGTACCCGGCTTGCGCCAGGCCGCGTTGAATGCTTTAGGTGTTGCGGATTTGGCCAGCCTCTTAGGCCTGGTGTTCACCCTGAGGCTCAAGGATCCGGGAACTTTGATTACGCTTTCGGGTTTGGCGGTTCTGGCTCTGGTTAGTTTTTTAGGGTCTGATTCCACTGCAGGTGAACAGACTGGGGCGAATAAACCACCAAGCTCCCTGCCTTTCGCGGCAATGCTTACGCTGATAGGCTGTTTGCTGGTGTTCTTACCGGAATTCATCTACCTTTCAGACCCTTTCCAGCGCCGGATGAACACGATCTTCAAGTTTTACATGCAGGCCTGGGTGTTTTTCTCCCTGGCCTCTGCCTACCTACTTGCGCGCCTATTCAGGCCTGAGACTCGAATGCGCCTTGAGGACCGGCTGCTGCCTGCGCTCGCGGGCCTAGCTGCCTTGATTGTCATCCTTCTCGGATTACCGGTTATTCCGGAGTGGTTTGCCAGGTTTAATACAAATTTGGGCCCATTCGGAAGCAGTCCTCTGGATTTTCTGGTCCCATTGATCTTTATCATTCTTATTGTCTGGATGATCATTAAACTCAGCTACAAAGAACGCCGGCGCGCGATGGCGGTGCTTGCCCTGGTTGGCATCGCGCTGGGTATGGTTTTTCCTGTGAGCATGATCTGGAACAAGACCAGCGGATTTTCGCCCATGCACGGGCTGAGCCTGGATGGTACCGCAAGTCAGCGCAGGAGCGACCCGGACCTTTTCGCCGCGATCGATTGGCTCAACACCCAGCCCTATGGGGTTATCGCTGAAGCGGCCTGGGACGATTACTCGGTCTACAACCCGGTTTCCACCTTTACGGGCTTCCCTGCCGTTCTGGGATGGCCAGGCCATGAGGACCAGTGGCGCGGGTCCGCGGAACTATCCAGCCTACGCAAAGCGGACTTGAACGCGCTTTATGCCAGCGCGGATTGGGAGAAGGCCGAAGCCATCCTGGAAAAATACGGGGTAGACTATTTGATACTAGGCAGTCTGGAAAGACAAACCTACGCGGTAGCCGCGGAAAAGTTCCAGGAAAACATGCGCCTGGTATTTGAGCAAGGGCAAATGCAAATTTTCACCCGGGAGGACTCTTTTGGCCGCTAAGCCTGAGAGACCAGGATTTGAATACTTTTTAGGTGTCACCGCGATGGCATTTATTTTTGCCCTCATTTTGCGGATCGTTGGCGCAAGATCGCTGCCAGTTAATGGTGCAGAGGCCGAGCTATTCGATGGGGCCTTGGACATCGCATCCAAAACAGGCTCGGGCACATCCGCCAATCCAGCCTGGCTGGGCCTGACTGCCCCGCTTTTCTACCTCTTTCCCGCAACGGCTTTACTTGGACGGTTTTGGCCGCTGCTCTTGGGTGCTTCACTGACGATTCTTCCCTTGGTTTGGCGGGAAAAGCTGAGCTTCCGGGGTTATGCATTGCTGTCATTGCTGCTCGCCATTGACCCGCTGCTTGTCCGCTCCACCGTTGATGCAGCCTACCCGATGATCACATTCGCGGCAATGGCCTGGGTGCTTACAGCATGGCAGAAAAACTGGCCGATAGTGCTGGGTTTTTTTGCCGGGCTTGCTCTGCTTTCGGGGGCATGGGGGATAGCCCTTCTGATCATTTGTGTTATTACCTGGTTCCTTCTCCGTGTGGTCGCCCATGGTAAGTTTGATAACATTCTTTCACGCAATAAGGCCCAATCTCAGGAGATGGTCAAAAAGGCTCTCCCCACCTTCCTGCTTACATTGGTTTTGATCGGCACAGTCTTTTTCCTATACCCCCAGGGGATCGCCGGTATAGGCGCTGGCTTTGCCCAATTTATGGCGCTTGCGCCTGCGGTTTCCGGTACCCCGGCTCGCATCCTGGTGCTGGTCCGCCTCGCCTATGCCTGGCCCTGGATCTTGCTATCGTTACCTTCGTTAATTTTTGCCTATCGGCGGCAATTGGCCTGGTCTATCTGGTCCGCAATGGTCGCGGTCTTGGCCCTCCTGCTCTCCTTTGTTTTTCCCAGCCTCGGTGCCCTTCAAGTTATCTTCGTGCTGGCCATGATCTTCGCATCCTTGCCTTACCTGGAGGAGATCCTAAGCTCCATATTGCCCGATAAGTATGCTCTTGGATTGGCCGGCTTTATTTTGGTGATCAGCGCATACATCGTCATGCAAGTCCACAATTTAGGCTGGCAAAACCGCTATTCCGAACTAACCTGGCCGAGTTTGATCGGCGGGGCTGCCGGCCTGCTGCTTATATTTCTGGCAGTATCGCTGGTGACAATTGGGTGGGGGAAAGCCGCAGGCAGGTCCGGCCTACGGCTGGCTGTGATCACGCTTGTTCCGATCTTGATTTTGGCCAGCAGTTTCACGTTGCTCGGCCCAAGCGGCAGTACCCGAAATTTGTTTTTCACCTCGGACGCGGTCAT
>DHPL01000001.1:5390-5605 GCA_002407905.1 Anaerolineaceae bacterium UBA5365 | reverse complement strand
GTCATCGACCCCCAGGATAACTTCGCTGAATTTCTGAATTTTTTTGAGCATGTTTCGCCATTGGATCGGCAAAACATCCGGGTCAAGAACCAAACAGAAATACAAGCGCCCATCAACTGGATTTTTAGGGGTTATCAAAAGGCTGGTAACTCAAGCAATCCGCAGATCGTCATAACGGGCTTGGAAGATCGTATCGAACTGCCGCTTGCCTACAA
>DHPL01000001.1:5016-5181 GCA_002407905.1 Anaerolineaceae bacterium UBA5365 | reverse complement strand
GGGTGTATTTTGAGGACCTGCGCGTCAAAGTATGGGTCCAACCAAATTTGATTTTAGGGAACGAACCATGAACCAGCTTCCAACCACCATCGCTATCGACGGCCCCGCGGCATCCGGCAAGACGACTGTAGGTCTCCTGCTTGCTAAAAAGCTCGGCTATCTTTG
>DHPL01000001.1:372-4814 GCA_002407905.1 Anaerolineaceae bacterium UBA5365 | reverse complement strand
ATCACGGAGATGGCTTATGCCGCTCAAATCAAAGTAGCCGCGCCCTCAAGATGCGGCCAGGAATTGAGTGTTCTGGTCAATGAGCATGACCTTAGCGCTAAACTGCGCACCTCGCGAGTAAACCGCTGGGTTTCCGAGGTTTCTGCGTACCCAGGCGTGCGCCTGGCGATCCTCAATTTGCAGCGCCAGGTGGGTGAGCAGGGCAAGATCATCCTCTTGGGGCGGGACATTGGTTCCGTGGTACTACCGAACGCGGCATGCAAGATTTATCTTACAGCCTCAGCCGAAGAGCGGGCCAAACGCCGGTTTCAGGAAGAAAGAGCCATGGGATCAGGGTTAAGTTACGCGGAGATTCTGGAATCCATCCGGCACCGTGATGAGCTGGATAGTTCACGTAGTACGGCCCCGCTAAAAGCCGCGGATGACGCGTATATACTGAATACCGACGGTCTCAATCCTGAGGAAGTGGTTGCGGAGATCCTTAAATACATTCAATTTTCCTGCCCTGAGATCCAGGTGCCTGACCCGGATTAGGTTATCATTTGTTTGTGTTTCAACCCGTTAATGCCTTCAACCAGAATAATTTAACCCGCTCCACCCCCTGGCTGCTTTTGCTGGTTTTGATCTACAGTTACATTTTGGTCCGTTCGGTTTCCAAACTGCACAAAACAACTGCGAGCCCGGTTGGCAATATACTGAAGTGGCTTCTGCTACTCGTCGTGCTCATCTTTCCTCTGGCATATATCGGCCGTTTTCCAGCCTTCGAGGAACCGGTAGCAACCTCCGTGGGCTTTGCCTTGCGCCCGCAGGTATTTTTGTTTTCGCTCCTGCCGGCTGCCATTGCCCTGGGTACCATCGGCCTTTGGCCAGCCATTCTCATCAGCATACTCACCGTAGCCTTTCAAGCCCTGATCATGGTCCAGGAACCTTTCATGAGCTTTGTGTATGCTTTTTACACCCTGAACCTGGCGCGGCTCCTTAGCCGCCAGGACGATCAGGTAGAGCGGCCACTCCAGGCGCACCCGGCAATTCTCTCGCTATCAGCCTGGTATCTTTCCCTCCTGCCATTGGTGTTGAACCAGGCTCTAATCAGTATCCTGGCCGGTGAGGCAAATTTGGCAGAGATCCTGCGCCAGATCTTTACAATGGCTGTGGCTTACCTGCCATCTGGCTTGATGGCAGCCCTGCTGGTGTTTGCCCTCGACCGAATGTTGAAGGAGGCCTGGCAGCCCAAAGCCTACCTGAATTCTCCAAGCCGATCCGGGGATTTGGAGTACCTGACTACGACCCTTGCCAGATTAGCTGAAGGGGAGTACGGCGAGCCGATAGATACAAAGTCCAGAGATCCCTATCAGGCGCTGGTGCTTAATGCCATTGAAGGCCTAAGGCAGGCTTTGGTCATCAAAACAGATGCACAGGAGCGCCTGCTGGCTGTGGACTCCTCGGCCTATTCCCGCGAGTCTTACGATCTCGCCCTGGCGGGCATATTGCGGGCTGCCCTCGGGCGGGACGCTTCCTCCGCGCGGGTGGTGCTCTTTAATACCGAACTGGACGCGCTGGACCAATCCCCCCGGCTGCGATTGGGCCAGGGGGATAAGACCCGGTTGTATGCCTATTTGGATTTCGCCATCCTCCAGCAAATTGGCGACCTGCCGGAGCTGGCCCTTAGTGATCTAAAGCCGGACGCCTATTTTGGCCTTGGTCCCGGCTCTCCTGCGCCGCAAGCGCTGATCGTTCAGAGGCTAGCCTACGAAAACAACCCCTTGGGTATCTTGTGGGTGGGTTTTGAAGAGAATACCTGGTTCACACAGGAAGACCTCCACTTCTACAAGCAATTGGCCGACCGCACCGCAATGATCCTGGCAACACGGGAACGCGTCGCCCGGTTGCAATCCGAAAACGTGTGGCTGCGCAACGCTTTCGATGCCTTAAATCAACCGCTGACGATCATCGACGGGGACGGCCACACTGTACTTGAGAACCAGGCAGCCCAGGCCATCGCTAAAATCCAGGCTGCGGCCGGCGAGCTGCCGGAAATCCACGAAGTCAGCGACTCAGGTGTCCAGCCCTTGCCCGCCGAAGCTGATAACAGCTTCGGGACGGAAAGAACCGTCCGTCAGACCATCAGTGGTTTTGGCGCTCAGGCCGGCACCCTGATCACGCGCGAGGCCTCTCCATCCGGAGAAATTGAAGGAATCTTGCAGGAGAAGGACCTGGCCAGTCTGACGCATGGTCTGCGCTCGCCGCTGAAGATGGTGGATGGCTACCTACGGCTATTGAGCAAGATTGGCAATCTCAATGAAGAACAGGAACGTTACCTGGCCAAGATCGATGAGAATCTGGACTACATGAACGTTCTGGTGGGGCGGACACAGAACGGTAACGGCGAACCAGACTCAACGATCAAAAGCGCTACCTTCGATATTCGACAGCTCATTGATACTGTGCTGAGCCTCGTGAGCCTGCAAGCCCAGCAAGCCAGGGTGGAACTGGTCACTGATTTCAGCCGGCTGCGCAACCCTTACATGATGGGCGATAACATCCTCATCCGGCAGGCGATCTACAGCCTGGTTGAGAACGCGATTCGCTATAGCAATCGCGGCGGACGGGTGGTAATTAAGGCCTACAAGGACTATGATTGGCTGCATCTGGAGATACAGGACCAGGGAAAAGGGATAGCTCCGCTGGACCAGTCTTCCATATTTGAGTCAGAACGGTCAGGTAAACCGGAAGAAGAGTCCAACGCCACCACAACGCTCGCCATGGTCAAACGGATCATCGAGCGGCATGAGGGCAGGGTGCAGGTACGTTCTAACCTGGGTAGCGGCACATTGGTCCAGATCGACTTGCCGTTAAAGCGGTCTTTGGTTTAGGCAAATAAAGCCTTGTAATTACTTGACAATTGCAAAGCTAAAGGTATATAATCTTAGTTTGCGTGAATTAGACTAAACAACCACTTCGAACGACTGGGAATTAATGTCCCAGCGGTTTTTCGTGTGTTAAATTGCCCTCAATAGTTTGGAGGTATGAGTGGAAACCAAAGGAATGAAAGCACTGCGTATCAACCTGGCTTCTCCTGAGACGATCCATAGCTGGTCGTATGGTGAGGTGCTAAAGCCGGAGACGATCAACTACCGCCGCTTACGGCCGGAAAAAGATGGTCTCTTCTGCGAAGCGATCTTTGGACCTACCCGGGATTGGCAGTGTTACTGCGGAAAATATAAGAACCCCCGTTACAAGGGAATTGTTTGTGACAAGTGCGGTGTTGAAGTTACCCGCTCGTCCGTACGCCGCGAGCGTATGGGCCATATTGACCTGGCCGCCCCGGTGGCGCATATCTGGTATACCCGGCGCATTCCCTCTTATTTGGGTTTGCTGCTGGATATCTCGCGCCGCAACCTGGACCGCGTGCTTTACTTTGCCCAGTACATCGTTACCTACGTGGATGAGGACGCCCGCCAAAAGGCGCTGAAACGCCTGGATGATGAGATCAGTCTCTCCGAACGCGAGCTCATCGAGAAGATCAACAGCCAGATCGCTGAGAACAAAAAACTGCGCGACCGCAACCTGAAAGACCTGGACGCGAAGATTGAAGCGGTTTCCTATGAGTACGACGAGAAGATCGCCAGCCTTTTTGAGCCGGTGATCGAAGAAGGCCAGCGCCTGGAGCGCGAGCTCAAGGAAAAGACCGGGAAAACCACCAACAAGGCGATCGCCTTTAATGTGGATGGCGGCGAGCAGGTGATCGTTGCAGCTGGTGAGGAAGTTGGCGCCAAGCACATATCCAAGGTCCAAAAAGTGGTCAAAGACCACATGGAAGATCTGGAAAAAGACCTGAAAGCTGAAAAAAACCAGAAAGTTGAAGAACTTAAGGAAGAAAAGGCAACCATCCGTGCCGAATCTGAGGTGGTGATGGAAGGCATCCGCGGACAACTGGAAGACCAGGAAGCCGCCACCAAAACCGATAACGCCCGTCAGCGCGACGAGCTTTATGAGTTGCAGCCCTTCACCTTCCTTTCCGAAACACGCTACCGCGAGCTGAAAAGCCGCTGGGGCAATGTTTTCAAAGCCGATATGGGGGCGGAAGCCTTCCATGACATCCTGCGCCGCCTGGACCTGGATGCGCTGGCTGAAGAACTCTGGAACGAAGCCCGCACAACCCGCAGCAAGCAGAAGCGCAAGAAAGCCACCAGCCGCCTTAAGGTGGTGGAGGCCTTCCGCCGCTCTACCAATCGCGCTGAGTGGATGATCCTCACGGTTTTGCCCGTAATCCCGCCTGATCTGCGCCCGATGGTCCAGCTGGATGGCGGACGCTTCGCCACCAGCGACCTGAATGACCTCTACCGCCGGGTGATCAATCGCAATAACCGGCTGAAGCGCTTGCTTGAGTTAGGCGCTCCGGACGTGATCGTGCGCAATGAAAAGCGCATGCTCCAGGAAGC
>DHPL01000001.1:0-258 GCA_002407905.1 Anaerolineaceae bacterium UBA5365 | reverse complement strand
AAAGCGCATGCTCCAGGAAGCGGTGGACTCGCTCATCGATAACAGCCAGCGCGGCCGCATGCTCAGCCGCCGGGGCCGCCGTGAATTACGCTCCCTGAGCGATATGCTCAAGGGTAAGAAAGGCCGTTTCCGCCGAAATCTGCTGGGTAAGCGCGTAGATTACAGCGGTCGCTCGGTTATCGTGGTGGGTCCGCATCTAAAGCTTTACCAATGCGGCCTGCCCAAAACCATGGCCCTCGAACTCTACCGGCCCTTCGT
>DHPL01000008.1:8721-11260 GCA_002407905.1 Anaerolineaceae bacterium UBA5365 | reverse complement strand
ACGGACCTCACCGAGCACGACGTAACCCTGGACATGAACCACCCCATGGCAGGCAAGGACCTGGACTTCAAGGTAACGGTCCTTTCAGTTCGCCCCGCTACTGAGGACGAACTCCGTGCCGGCCACCTTTATGGCGGCGGCTGCGCCGGCTGTGCCTCGGACTGCGGCGACGGCTGCGGTGACGGCTGCGGCGCCGGGTCCTGCCACTAACATTCTAAGAATCAAAAAGTCCGGCTCCTCATCAGAAGCCGGACTTTGTTCTTAATCCCGTCTTAGCTGCGGTTATCTCTTTGAGCAGCCCCCAGTATGGCACCGATCAAGCCGTAAAGCACGCCGGCGATCGGCCAGACGATCCAGGTAAATCCCCAATTACCAGTGTAGAAGGACCAACCCAGGTAGACCACCAGCGCCAGCATCCAGTAAGGCCCGGAGAAGCGCTCCAGCTGGGAGTTGCCGCGCCGGCGTTCGGCGGTGTAATCGCCGGTATTGAGCAGCTTGTCAAATGCTTCCCAGCGCATACCCACCTGAATAAACTGGCTCACAGCCAGGGCTACGCAGGCCAGGAGCAGGCCCACACTCAAAATCAGGTAAACCTCAGCAAGCTCAAGCGCGCCAAGGATTGCCACCAGGGCCACGCCAGCCAAAATCAGCACAACACCCAACGCGATCCGGCGGGCATTCTTGCCGTGCTCCACCTCGCGCTCTTTAAGCAGCCGGGTCCTAAGCCCGGGGGTGATAGAAACCAGCGAGCGCTCCAGCGCGTCATAACGCTCCGTGGCCGCGCCGTAAACGATGAAGTTGTAGACTCCGATGGCTACCATCAGCAGCAGGGCTCCCAGCCCGATCGCCGAGGCCAGATTGTCAGCTAAACCCAAGCGGTCCTGCAAGCCCTTGATCAGGATCAGGGGCACCGCCGAAAGGATGCACAAGGCCACGCCAAAGCTGATCTTCCGGGCCGAAAGCGCCGTGGCAGAAAGGTAGGTCTGCACCTCGCCCTCGCTCATCGCGATCAGTTTTTGGGGGTCATGCGCGTCGCTCACCTGCGAGGAGATGCCCAGCTCCTCACCCAGCTCTTCCAGGTTGCCGAACTCCGCGATCACCTGCCCCACTGCCTCGTTATCGGTCTTACCCGCCTGGCGCAGTTCCTGGTATTTGTCCTCCATCATTTGCTGGAGTTCCTCGCGCGCCCGGCGCACTTCAGGGGTATCCGGCAAGTTGACGAACATATTATTGAGATACGATAAAATGGCGTCCATTGAATTTACTCCTTGAAATCTGAACGAATGAATTGATCCACCACTTCCTTGGTCAGCTGCCATTCCTGCAGTTTCTCGCTGTAGTAGGCCCGGCCAACGGGAGTGATCCGATAGTAAGTGCGGCGTTTTCCAGCGGTTTCAGTGCCGTAAAAGCTTTCGATGAAACCGTTTTGTTCCATGCGGGTGAATGAGGAATAAAGCGTTGTTTCCTTCATCACATACTTTTCCTTGCTCTGCTCACGGATTCGCCTGGAGATCTCATACCCGTACGATGGCGCGTCCAAAAGCAGGTAAAGGATCATGATGTCTGTGTAACCTCTGATGCTGTCGCTGCTGATCATTTGCACTCCAAACTATTTACTACGTCTGACGTTGTAACTACTATATCAGACGTAGTACGTCAGGTCAAGTAATTTAGTTTAAATCCAGGTTAAGGTTTTGCGGTGGACCGGAGCTTCCGGTTAAACACAAAAGGCGCCTATACTTCCAGCGCCTTCTGTCTAATATTTGCTTTGTTGCAGCGTTATGCCGGCAGTTCCGCGGTCAGCTGGGCAACGTTCACCAAAACATAAACGGCCTTTACCAGCTCCTCGGCCACCACGTATTCAAAGCGCCCATGAGCGTTGTAATCGCCGGTAAAGATGTTCGGGCAGGGCAGGCCCATGTAGGAAAGCCGGGCACCGTCTGTGCCGCCGCGCACCGGGATGATCCGCGGTTCCACGCCAGCCATCTCGTAGGCCTTCAGGGCCGTCTCGATGATGTAGGGGTGCGGCTCGACCATGCTGCGCATGTTCATGTAGCTATCAATCAAATCCAGCTCAAGCGTGCCTTGGCCGTACTGCGCGTCGATTAACTCGGCGGCCTGGCGCATGAAAGCCTTCTTCTTCGCGAACTTCTCGGCGCTGTGATCGCGCACAATATAGGTAGCCTGGGCCAGCTCACAATCGCCGCTCATGCTCACCAGGTGATAGAAGCCCTCGTAGCCATCGGTGAACTCCGGCTTCTCTGCAGCCGGAAGCAAGCCGTGGAACTGCATCAGGATCGTGGCCGCGTTGACCATCGTATTTTTGGACATGCCAGGGTGCACGCTGCGGCCATTCACTTTTACCTTGCCGGTGCAGGCATTAAAGTTCTCGTATTCAAACTCTCCCTCACCGCCGCCATCCACGGTGTAGGCAAACTTGGCCCCAAATGCCGGCACGTCAAAGTGCGCCACGCCTGCGCCAACTTCCTCATCCGGGGTGAACCCGATCCTGATCTTGCCATGCTCGATCTCCGGATGC
>DHPL01000008.1:5043-8526 GCA_002407905.1 Anaerolineaceae bacterium UBA5365 | reverse complement strand
TCTGGCCCTTCTTATGGGCCAGTTCCGGGAAGTCCGCCGGGCTGAGCACCACATTCTGTTCGGCGTTCAGCAGCACATCCCCGCCATCGTAGTTTTCCACCAGGCGCGGCCTCACGTCCTTGCCGCTCACCGCCTCGCTGGTATCCATATGCGCCAAAAGGCCCAGCACGGGCACATCCCTGGCAGTGTTGCCCGGCAGGGTGCCGGTCACATAGCCCCAGCTATCCATTTGCACATCTTCCAGGCCCATGGCTTGCATTTCTTCCACCAGCAGGCGGCCCAGGTCCTTCTGTTTCTCAGTGCTGGGATAAGTTGTGGAATTTGAATCTGATGCAGTGTCCACCTTCACATATCTCAAAAAGCGTTCGATCACTGGCTTCATGGTTTTCTCCTCTTGATCTTTCGGTCGTTTTTATCATGCATTCTTACTCTGCTTAATCATAAAGGCGAAGGGCTTCTTTGTGCGGCCCAGGAACAAAAAGCAGGCCTAAAGTAAAATAAAAAGATGGCCAGCCGCTCCCGAAAGGATGCCCGCATGTTTCCCGCTTTGCTCATTGCCGCCCTGCTCGCCCTTTGCCTCGCCGCCTGTGCCTCCGCCAAGCCCTCCCAATTCGAGAATTTGGAGAGCCGGCTGAGCTATGAGGTCCTCCAAACCTACCCGCACGACCCCACTGCTTACACTCAGGGGCTGGTCTGGCGCGGCGACCACTTCATCGAAGGTACCGGCCTCTACGGCGAGAGCGTCCTGCGCAAAGTGAGCCTGAATGGGGAAGTTCTGCAGAACATCGCGCTCCCGCCGGAGTACTTTGGGGAAGGCATCACGGAACTGAATGGCAAGATCTACCAGCTCACCTGGAAAGAAAACACCGGCTTCATCTACGATGCCCAAAGCCTTGAAAAACTCGGCCAGTTCAGCTACCCCACCGAGGGCTGGGGCCTTACCACGGACGGCGACGTGCTCATCCTCTCGGATGGCAGCTCCAAACTCTTTTTCTACCAGCCCGAACCCTTCGAATTGCTGCGCGAGCTGGAAGTAAGCCTGGACGGCCAGCCGGTTACCCGGCTGAACGAACTGGAATGGATCAAAGGCAGTGTATTTGCCAATATCTGGCTCACGGATACAATCGTCCGCGTTGACCCCAAAGACGGCCGGGTTCTCTCGCAGATCGATCTCAGCGGCCTGCGCCCGCAGGACACCCTGCATGACTCAGCGCTGGTATTGAACGGCATCGCCTACGACGAGCCGAACGATAAACTCTTTGTCACCGGTAAAAAGTGGGACAAACTCTTCGAAATCCGCCTGGTGCCGTCCGCTGAAGGCAGCCCCGGGCCCTACCCAAACTAAACAAGACGCAAACGCTGGCGCAGCATATCCAGCCGCGCCTCTTTCAGCCCTTCCAGCGCGTCCAGGGCGTAATAAGGCCCGCTGCCTTCAATAGCAAAGGAAGCCGCGATCTGCCCGCCCAGGGCCCCCTCGATGGGGTCGTAATTCAGCCGGTAATGCAAAAGGCAGGCCCCGTCAAAAACGTCCCAGGCGCCGGTCGGGTCCACGGTGCGGTTGGCGTAAGCCGGGATGAGCGCCCTAAGCTTGCGTACCCTGTCCAGCACCTGCACAGCCCCATCGCCCCGCGAAAGGATAATGAATTCCGGCCCGTACGCCGCCAGCCCCTCCATGATCTCCCAGAGGTCTACGCTGCGGCCCTGGTAAAGGCGCAAGGCCTCGGCCTCACTCAGCATGAAACCCGTCAGATCGGAAAGCAATGCGCGCATCTCCTCCCAATAGGCCGGGTCCATATAGCAGGGGCTGGCGCGCATCGTCAGGCTTTGGATCAACCCCGCCTTCAGCACCGAGGGCAGGATTTTATGCGAGATGAAGTCCACCGGGCAGATATGCGCCGCCGAAAGCTCCAAAAAAGCCCGGGGCACATCATTCACCCGCAGCGAGTAAGGCTGATAGTCCGTTTTGCTGCAGTAGCGCTCTCGGCTGGCATCATAACCCAGGAGTTCACGCGGGAAAGGCAGCTGCCGTTCCGCAAAGAAGGTCAGTGGGTTCTCGGAGTGCGGCGTGAGTGGGTCGCTATAGGCAATGAACCGCCGGGAATCAATTGCTTCTTCCACCTTTTTCACGCCGCGCAGGTCGCAGCCCAAATCCTGCAAACGCTCAAGCCATTCCAGGGGGTAACCAGCATTCACTCGGGCCACTAAGCCCGCCCGGCCGCCCCACATGGCCATTCCGGCGGCCGCGTAGGGCAACGCCCCGCCCAGGCTGTCCACCCGGGCAGGCCGGTCGAAGGGCAAGAGGTAGTCGCGCTGCAGGCGGCCAATCAACACCGCGTCCAGCGGCCGGTCCGGGTCTAAAGGCATTGCTTCTTGCTCTGGGTCCGGCAGGCCCTAGGCTTCGTCCGCGCGGCGCATCGCCAGATAGGCTTCCAGTTCCGCCTCCGCCCCCTTGGGCTTCAGCAGACCTTCCTTCTTGTGGTCGTCGCGGATATCATCATGCACTTCATCCAGCACCTCGGGGCTTACCATCCCGCGCAGCAAACGCCGGTAGGTCTCCAGATCCGCCGGAGGAGCCGGATAGCCCATCTTCAGGCCTTTCAGCGTATCCCGCAAAATCGTAGCGATCACGATATTGCGGTACCACTTCTTATTCGCAGGAATCACATACCAGGGTGCTTGCTCGGTACTGGTTTTGTTCAGCATGTCCTCATAGGCTTCCATGTACTGCGCCCAAAGTTTGCGCTCCTCAAGGTCGCCGGGGTTGAACTTCCAGGTCTTGGTGGGGTCTTCCACCCGCGCCAGAAAACGAGCGGCCTGTTCGTCCAAGTCGATGTTCAGATAAAACTTGAGGATCGTCGTGCCCTCATCGGCCAGCAGTTTTTCAAAGGCATTGATCTGTTCGTAGCGCTTGCTCCAAACCGCCTTGGGCACCAGCTCGTGCACCCGCACCACCAGCACATCCTCGTACTGGGAGCGGTTAAAGATAACGATCTCGCCTTTGCCGGGGGTTTGCTGATGGATACGCCAGAGGTAATCGTGGGCCATCTCGATGGGCGTGGGCACCTTGAACGAGGCTACCCGAACGCCCTGTGGGTTCACGCCTTCGAAGACTGCCCGGATGGTGCCATCCTTGCCGCCGGTATCCATGGCCTGGATGATCACCAGCACCCGATGCTTGCCTTCGGCGTAGAGCTGCTCCTGCAAGGCCTCGATCTCGCCGTTCAGCTCCCGCAGCAAGTCCCTGGCCTCGGACTTTTTCCCCTCAAACAGGCTGCTCTCGTTGGGGTCGAAGTCTTTGATTTCAATTTTCTTTTTGGGGTCAACGCGGTATTTGTCGTATTTCATTAACGCTCTCCTCCACTGACTGAATGGCCTAATTATACGCGGGGCTCACCTGCGCGCGGCCGGCGTTTCCAGGCGGCGTCCTTAATGCCTTCCTTGCGCCTGCAAAACTCAGCCCAAAGTCTGAGCCCAATTCAGACC
>DHPL01000008.1:0-4860 GCA_002407905.1 Anaerolineaceae bacterium UBA5365 | reverse complement strand
AGGAGTTTTTATGAATGCCTTTGTTCTCAAACTGATCGCCTTGATCTTCATGGTGGCCGATAACCTCTTTTTGGCCATCCCGGATCTGCTTCCCTGGTGGACGCACGCCGCCACCCGCTGGGTCGCTCCGCTTTTCGCTTTTTTTGTAGTGGAGGGCTTTCAAAAGACCTCGAACCGCAGGGCTTACTTTACCCGGTTGGCGGGCATGGCCGCGCTGATGTCCGCCGTGAACTTGATGCTCAACCGGTACCTCTTCCTCATCAGGCCCCTGCACGATAATATCTTTCTCACCCTGGCTCTAGGCTTTCTTTTGCTCATCTGCGTGGAGCAGGTCAGCGTTCGCCGTGCCTGGCTGCAGAAACTGGGCTTCGCGCTGGCAGCCATGGGTTTGCTGGTTCTGGGCTTTTTCATCGCCGAAGGCGGCACGGTCGTCCTGCCCTTTATGCTGATCACATGGCTCCTGCGCGGGCGAAGAGCCTGGCGCAACCTGGCTTACCTGGCCTTGGCTGGCTTACTCTTTTTAATGAACTACCAGCCTTATGGCAACTTCAACGACACGATCCGGATGCTGGCCTACAATTCCGATTTTCTCCTGATAACCGTTCTGCCCTTTATCTATCTGTATAACGGCCAGCGCGGGCCCAGCAACTGGTTTACCAAGTATTTCTTCTACGCCTTCTACCCCCTCTCCCTGTGGATCACCTACGCCTTTGCTAACGGCTTGCTAAACTAGTCTTTGGCAGACAGATGGGATGTGAATTAGGGAAAGTAAAAAACCGCGCCGGTTGGCGCGGTTATTACTTAATTGCAATTCAGTTTACTTGCCTGCGTCGATGACTTTCTTGCCAGGTTTATCAGTATTTGCCTGAATTTGAATCTTCCGCGGCTGGGTCTCGGGCTTCTTGGGCAGGTGGACGACCAATACACCGTTATCGTTGCTGGCGTTGATCTTGTCCGCATCGATCAGCTCGGGCATGGTAATGCTGCGGGCGAATGATCCAAAGCGGCGTTCGCGCACGTGGTATTTGCCATCCTTCTCATCAATGTTGTCTTCATCAACCTCGCCCTTGATCGTCAAAGTGTTGTTATCGTAGGTAATCTCCAACTTCTCGGGGGCAAAGCCGGCCAGGTTGGCCTTTACGGTAAATTCCGCGTCGTTCTCCACGACATCCAGGGGAAAGCCGGAAGGCAAAGCCTCGCCGTCATCCTCAAAGAAATCGCTCATCATGCGGGTGAAAAGTGCATTGCGGTAAGGGTTGTTACGTCGAATCATGTAGCGCATTGTATTCCTCCAATTTATTTCTTTCGTCCTTCGCTTTAGCCTTAATTTAGGTCCAGCGCGTAAGAAACACATATGGGGAATGTTTGATTTGCGTTAATCCTCATGCAAGGTAGGGCTTAATCAAAAAACCCCTGCCTGCCATGTGCTATACTAAGCCAAGGCCGCGGTAGCGGCTTTTATTAAGGACTTTTCCGGCCTATAGGCTGGTTTTGAATTGAATTGTTAGGAAGAAAGATGAAAAAGAAAACATTACGCATCATCCCCCTGGGAGGCCTGGGTGAGGTGGGCAAAAATATGACCGTCTACGAGTACGGCGGAAAAATGCTGCTCGTTGACGCGGGAATCATGTTCCCTGAAAACGATATGATCGGCATCGATTACATCCTGCCGGACGCACAATACGTCCTGGATAACAAAGACAAGCTTTTGGGCATCGTGATCACACATGGCCACGAAGACCACATCGGCGCTCTGCCGCATTTGCTGGACCAGTTGGATACCACTGTTTACGGCACCGCCCTTACCCTGGCGTTGGTAGAAAACAAACTTAACCGCCGGCGCTTCAATAAAACCGTGCGCCTGCAAACGATCAAGGCGGGAGAAAGCCTGCAGATCGGCCCCTTTAAACTGGACTTTTTCCACGTCTGCCACTCCATTCCGGATGGGGTCGGCATTGGTATCGAAACCCCTGCCGGCCTGGTTATCCACACCGGCGACTTCAAGTTCGATCACAGCCCGGTGGATGGCTGGCCGACCGATTACTCCAAGATCGCCGAGCTTTCCAGCCGCGGCGTCCTGGCCCTGCTTTCCGATTCCACCAACGCCGAAGCCAAGGGTTGGACCCCCACCGAACGCGTGATGGACCCGGCCTTCGAGAAGATCTTCCGCGAAGCGGAAGGCCGCGTGATCGTGGCCACCTTTGCCTCATTAGTCTCACGCGTGCAGCAGATCATCGATGCCGCTGTATCCGCCGGTCGCAAGATCGCCTTTGCCGGCACCAGCATGGTGGACGTGATGGGCATCGCCAAAGAACTGGGCTACCTGCACTACGACGAGCGCGATATCGTGCCCCTGGATGCGGCCCTTTCCATGCCGGATGCCCAGGTAGCCCTGGTGGTCACCGGGTCTCAGGGTGAGCCGCTTTCCATATTGGGCCGCCTGGCCAATGGCACCAATCGGCGCTTCAATGTTAAAGGCGGGGATACCATCGTACTCTCGTCTCAGCCCATTCCAGGCAACGAACTCCTGGTTTACCGCGCCATCGATAAGCTCCTGGCCCGGGGCGCCAAGGTGATTTATAACGCCATCGCTCCCATCCACGTTTCCGGTCATGGCAGTCAGGAAGAGCTCAAACTGATGCTCCACCTGGTCAAGCCCCGCTACCTCATCCCCGTGCATGGCGAACGCCACATGCTCCAGCAGCACGCCAATATCGCCGTCGACATGGGTATGGACCCGCGTCAGGTGGCGGTGGTTGAGAACGGCCGCGTGATCGAGTTCACCCACGGCGAGATGAAGCTTGGGGAACGCATCCCGGGCGGCTACGTCTTCGTGGACGGCAGCGGTGTGGGCGATGTAGACAACAGCACCATGCGCGAGCGCGAACAACTGAGCAACGACGGCGTGGTGATGGTGAATTTGCACCTGGACGAAAAGGATCGCTACAAGCAAACCCAAATCGTCAGCCGCGGCTTTATCAATGATAACGAAGCGGAAGAGATCTGGATGGAACTCAAGGAACGCCTGGCCAATGTGGTCGGCAGCCGGCCGGAGGACCTTCAGCGCGCTACCTTCAACAGCACCCGCAACCTGATCTACGAAGAGACCGGCCGCCAGCCTGTGATCTTTGTTGCCGTGAGCAAAGCCTAAGCAGAGATCCTGCCGCGCTGTTAAGCTCTCTGTACGGGTCGGGCGATTTGCCCAGCCAAGATACATGTTGTAGGGGTCGGGCCTACTGCCCGACCCCTTAGACGATCAATCGTTACCATGGTGAGGAATCGGGCCTCTCGCCGGACCCGTTAGACGATCAATCGTTGTCAACGTGAGGGGGCGTACCTCTCGCAGATGATGGCTTTCAACCAGCGAGCATCCATCCCTTTGGGCTATGAGTTAAAATCGTTGCAGAAAGTTCGCGCATCAGAGGTATACCGTGCCGGAAATTGACCGCCTCATCCAGGACATCACGCAATTCATCTTTCTCGAAGATAAACCCATCCCCGCGGATATCATCCTGGTTGCCGGCTCCAGCGATTCCCTTCTCGCCCTGCGCGCGGCCGAACTCTACCGCGCCGGGCTTGCCCCGCGCATTTTGGTCAGCGGGCGCTACGCCGCGGTGAGCGAAGCCCTGGTCCTCAACCCCAGGGATGCGGAACGCTATCCGGGGACCTACCCCACGGAAGCCGCCTTCCTTTCCGCCATCATGGAAAGCCAAGGGGTGCCTCCCGGGGCCATCCTCAAAGAGAACCAGGCGCGCCGCACCCAGCAAAACGCCATCTTCAGCCGGCAGCTGCTGGAAGCCCAGGGCATCACGCCCCGGACGGCCATTCTGGTTTCCAAGCCGGCCCACGCCCGGCGGGCCTACACCTATTACCAGATCGCCTTCCCTGGCACCCACTTCGCCGTTTGCCCCACCCAGGACCCGGATTTTACCCGCCATTCCTGGCCCCACAATCCCCAGCAATTCGCCCGCGTCATGCGCGAATTAGCTAAATGCGGCAACCAAACCGTTGAAGACCTGCGCCAGGCCCTGGGCTTACCGCCCCTATCCTGAGGCCTCAGTTTTGTACCCCCCGTTTTTGAGCACAAAACCACAAAACCGGCCAAATCTCCTCGTTGTGCTCACCAACTTAAATGAGCCAGCACCACCAAACCCGGCACAAATCCAATGGTAAACACAAAAAACGCGCCATGTTCAATGGCGCGCGTAAAGGCGTAATTCTAAGCAATCAATTGGGCGAACTGGCCACAGGCGCGGCCGCTTTTTCGGTTGAAGCAGTGCTGGATGCCTCGCGCTTGACCGTACGCTTCTCCGCATCGCTGATCTTGGTCTCGCTCTTGCCGGCCTCGCTCACAGCCGCAGCCGTTTCACTGGCATGTTCCTCGCGCGTGCCCGGGCTCATCAGGCCCTTGGTCGAGCGGTTATCCGTGGCGTAAAAACCCTTGCCCTTGAACACGATGCCCACCGGCTGATAAACCTTATGCAGGCTGATATGCTTGCAGACCGGGCAGATGGTCAGCGCGTCATCCGTAAATTTTTGGTATTGGTCAAACTCGTGGCCGCAATCGCCACACTTATAGGCATACACTGGCATGATTCATCACTTCCTTGCTAAGACCCCTCGATTATAGCGCAGCGCGGGGGTCGGGGCAAGCAAAGCCAGGGCTTTTATACGAAACGCTAACAGCCCTGCTGGTTTCCGCTCCCCAAACCTGCCTAAGCCCCCTTGAATCTCCCATAACCAAGCGCTGATATAATGCGCAAATGGCCCAAAAGCGCCTGGTTTTGCTCTTTTTGATCTTCCTGCTCAGCGCTTGCGCGGGCGAAGTGCTGCCAACGGTCACCCCCTTCCCCACACCAG
>DHPL01000045.1:14557-14792 GCA_002407905.1 Anaerolineaceae bacterium UBA5365 | reverse complement strand
GGCCAGCCAAGCCTTGGGCTCACTATGACGATGACCGGAACTGGCACGAACTGGAGGCAGTTTGATCCGGATATCGCTGTGACCGATTCTGGTACAGCTTACCTGGTATGGACGGAACTACGCGGCGGTGCGTTTAAAACGGCCTGCTACCAGGTGATACCGCCCACGCCGCCCGCAGGCGGTTACCCCACGGGCTGCCGGCAACTCGACCCGGTGGATTTCAGCCAGGGCAATA
>DHPL01000045.1:13252-14445 GCA_002407905.1 Anaerolineaceae bacterium UBA5365 | reverse complement strand
CGGTGGATTTCAGCCAGGGCAATATTAAAGTGGTAAGCGCGGGTGAATATGCCTATGCCTTGTACGATCGGGCGAACAGTACCGGTAAAGTAGATTCATTATGGTTCAAAGACCTGGTCACCCCTGGCGGAACGGGCACCATCTACTCTTACACCGATAATTCCGAAGAAGGCTACCTCTACAGCTGGGACGCAGCTGTAGACCGCGAGGGTTACTTGCATGTCGGCTACCTGGATAACGATGGCGTCGGCGTTTCGCCTTTCCACGACCGCTTAAGATATTGCTCCAACCGCAGCCTCTGGGCAGGAACTATGAACCAATGCTGGTTCATCAGCAGTACAAACGACCTGGAAGGGGACGTTCCGGTCAGCCTCACGCTGGGAGATACAAGCGGCGAGCAATACGTGATCCTGGCCTCGGTAACGGATATTGCCGCAATCGATGAGATCCGCCTGGCCTCCTGTTCAACTGCCGGGTGCAATTTCCAGAGCTATTTAACAGTTCCGCTTCCATCTGCCTGGGGCAGCACCTCCGTGATCAAAGATGTGGAGGTGAACGGGAACGGGAATGAACTTGCTCTGGCTTGGATCGGGAATAACGGCACAACGAGCTTCGACCAGGTTTATGTCAAGCATGCACCAATGGCGGCACACGAGCCCAGCTCGCCATCGGCAGACCGGGGTACCTACAAAATGGGCCTGGAGAGCGCGTCGGTTGCGCACCGGCCAGGTTATATCTTCATCGGCCAGTACAGGGTTTTTGCCTGGGCTGAAACCGGCCTCAGCTCAGTACAATACTACAGCGACGATGGAGACCACCAGCACATGGTTTATGCTCAGAATTGTTTGTCCTCACCGCCGAATGGAGAAATTGCGTCTCACGGAATTCACCTGGCTGGCGTATGGGAGGCTTGCGGCGAATCGTATTTTTCTGCCCAGGCTTACCTGACCCGCATGCCGGTGATTAGGAGATAAACACTCATCTACTGATTGGGGGGTAGAAGATCGGGGCAGTACTGCCCCGGTCTTTTCTTTATTCAGACACGCTGACTCATTTGAAAATCCGGTGCCAGAGCCTAATTGCTTGTTCAGGCTAGGAGAAGGCAAAACTTATGCCTGGACTTGAACGCGGTACCAAGCTTGGCTAGAATAAGGGGAGTTTTAAATCCAAGGAGACATAATGCTCACGAAACA
>DHPL01000045.1:0-13036 GCA_002407905.1 Anaerolineaceae bacterium UBA5365 | reverse complement strand
GAAGGAGAGAAGGTCAGTTTTTCCGTTGTGCTCACTACACCCGCCTGCCCGTTGAAACGCAAGATTGAAAATGACTGCCGCACGGCAGTATTAAGTATGACTGGGGCGAAGGAAGTTGAGATTAACATGACTGCCCGGGTGCGCGGCCAGCAAAAAGTAGACCTGGGCGATAACTGCTTCAAACACGTGATTGCCGTTAGCTCGGGAAAGGGCGGCGTGGGAAAAAGCACCGTCTCGGTGGCTTTGGCAAGCGCGCTCGCCGCGGATGGAGCCAAGGTGGGCCTTCTGGATGCCGATATTTACGGCCCGAATGTGCCCCGGATGCTGGGCATTGATGAACTGCCGCCCATGCAGGAAGGCCAAAAACCGGATCCGGCTGAAATCAATGGGATGAAGGTCCTGAGCATCGGTTTCCTGGTGAGCGAAGGCCAGCCCCTCATCTGGCGCGGCCCCATGCTGCACAACGCCATCCAGCAATTCCTCACCGACTTTAATTGGGGCGAACTGGATTACCTGATCATCGACATGCCGCCTGGAACGGGTGATGTTCAGCTCTCGGTGGCCCAAACCCTGCCCATCGGCGGAGCGGTGATCGTGACGACCCCTCAGCAAGTTGCCGTGGATGACGCCAGCAGGGCGATCTCCATGTTCCATAAACTGGATGTGCCAGTACTGGGTATTGTGGAGAATATGGCATTCCTGCCCATGCCGGATGGGGAAAAACTCTTTCTCTTTGGCGAAGCGGGCGGCGAAAACCTGGCCAGGCGGGCCGGCGTATTGCTCCTGGGGCGCATTCCTATCGACCCTGGTTTAGGAAAGGGTGGGGATATTGGCAGCCCAATTTTCTCGGAAGACAAGGCTGAAGCAACCCGGGATGCTCTGCGGGATATGGCGCGCAAGACCGCGGCCGCGATGAGCACCGTAGCGCATGCCGCCAGGACTGGATGATATAATCTAGCGATTATGGCAGAAAATCAATACATAGGGGTGCAGTTTAACGATATCGGCAAGGTTTTTACCTTCAGCGCGAACCCGGAACTGGAACTCCAAACCGGCATGACCGTATTGGTCAACACCGTTCGCGGCAGGCAATTGGGCAAGGTAGTGCGCCTGGGGCTGGACAAACCGGAAGACCTGGGCGAGGTTCAACCTGTAGAGCGTATTGCCACCGAAGAAGACCTGGCTTACAAGGAATCACTCATCGAGCGGGAAGTGGAAGCCCTGCGCAGCCTGCGCAAGTTTTTGCGCGAAAGCAACTACGAAGGCGTAAAAGGCATCAATGCGGAATACGCCTTTGATGGCAACCGGCTGATCCTGTATCTCAATTACGATAACGAGAGCGGCTTTGACATCAAGCAGTTTTTGCGTGAGATTTCGCGGGTATATCCTAATACCCGGGTAGACGTGCGCCAGGTTGGTCCGCGGGATATGGCCAAAGCCATGAGCGGGCTTGGGGCTTGTGGGATCGAGAAGCGCTGCTGCTCAAGATTCCTGAAGGAGTTTTCTTCGATTTCGATCAAGATGGCCAAAAGCCAGGATATTTCCCTGACTCCGGCTGAGATCACCGGCATCTGCGGCCGATTGCGCTGCTGCCTGATCTACGAATACGATACCTACGAAGAAGCCCGCAAATTACTGCCCAAGCGCAAGAAGGTAGTTGCCACACCATTGGGTGAGGGCAAGGTGGTGCAGGTACTGCCCCTGGCCCAGGCTGTTGTGGTGGATCTGCCCGAAGGCGGGCCGCGCCGGTTTACCCTGGAGGAATTGGAAAGCGGTGTACTGGCTGAAAAAGTAGTGGAAACTCAGCCCATCAGCGACCATTTCGAATCTGAAGATGTGGAGATCGTGCACCTGGAACGCCGGCCGGAACGCTCAGAGCGCGCTGAACGGCGGGATCGCCCCCAACGCGATGGGCGTACGCGCGACCGGCGGGGACCCCAGCCGGAAGCGCAAAATCGGCCGCAAAGCCGCCGCGGCCGCAGCCAGGATCGCCTGGAACAGCGCACGCAGGACCAGGTAGGCACGCGTTTCAACCAGGGTGAGAGCCCCGCCGGCGAAGGCCAGCGGCCGCCATCTGGTGAAAGGCGCAATCCGCGGCGCGACCAAAGAAACCGGAGCGGAGGCGATCGGCGCCAGGATGGCTCCAACCCCAACCGCCCAACAACTGAGATGAGCAACCGACCGCGGAGAGATCGCCGCGATAACCGAAACCGACAAAAGAGAGATGATGGAAGCACAGACAGCAAACCGGCCGGATGATTGGCCTGCAGGAACAAAAATTCTAGTGATTTTGGCGCATCCGGATGATCCGGAATTCTTTTTGGGCGGCAGCATCGCACGGTGGTGCGCCGAAGGCCACGAGGTGCACTATGCCATCCTGACCGATGGCAGCAGGGGCGTCAGCGAAGCCTATCCTGAACCGGAGGCCCTTAGTAAGGTCCGCGATGCTGAGCAGCGTGCCGCCGCCGATACCCTGGGTGTAAAAACGATTACCTGGTTTGGCTACTCGGATGGTTTTTTGGTGCCGGACCTGGATGTGCGCAGGCGGGTCGTGCGCTTTATCCGCGAGATGCAGCCGGACATCGTGGTTTCCTGCGACCCCACGAATTATTATGGCAGCGGGCCATATTTAAACCACCCAGATCATCGCGCTGCCGGACAGATCGTTGTGGATAGCATCTACCCGGCTGTTGGCAACCCCTCCTATTTCCCGGAGCTCATGGAGGAAGGCATCATGCCGCACCAGGTGAGCGAGCTTTGGCTTAGCCTGACCGCCAACCCCAACACAGAACTGGATGTGAGCACGCATTGGGAGCGTCGCCTGGAAGCCCTGGAGTGCCATAGCAGCCAGATTGGCGAGCGCGTGGCCTTTGTGGAGCGCATGCAGCAACGCCGTATTGATTTGGGCGACCCAGATGGTCGTTATATTGAAAGATTTCGCCGCATCATTTTCCGGAGGTAAGCATGGACTTATTAAAAGCTTCTGAAGCATTATTGGACGAAAGCGTCGCTCTGCGCCGGCACTTCCATATGCATCCTGAATTGAGCAACCAGGAGTTTGAAACCTCCAAAACGATTGCCCAAAAACTGAACGAATTGGGTTACGAGGTGCGGACCGGCGTTGGCAAAACAGGCGTTGTCGGCCTGATGCAGGGCGGAAAGCCCGGCCCGGTCTTCATGCTGCGGTTCGACATGGACGCCTTGCCCGTGACCGAAGAAAACGATGTGGCGTACGTTTCCAAAAACCCGGGTGTGATGCACGCCTGCGGACACGACAGCCATATGACGGTTGGTTTGACAATCGCGAAGATGATCAAGGAAAACCTGAGTGAAATGGCCGGCACCTATAAGTTGGTGTTCCAGCCGGCCGAAGAAGGGGGCGGCGGCGCCCTGGCGATGATCGCGGACAAGGTGTTGGAAGACCCCAAACCGGATTACGCCCTGGGCATGCACGTTTGGAACGAAGCGCCGCTGGGTTGGGTGAGCCTGACTGCGGGCCCCATCATGGCCGGCTCGGGGCGATTTGACATCAATGTGGTGGGTAAAGGCGGGCATGGCGCCGTGCCGCAATCCACGCATGACCCGGTATTAGCCAGCGCCCACATTATTACGGCGCTGCAGAGCATCGTCTCCCGGAATATTGCCCCGGTGGATAGCGGTGTAGTGACCGTTTCCCGCGTTCAGGGGGGTACCGCGCACAATATCATTCCGCCAAATGTGCAGCTCTCGGGCACATACCGTTATTTCCTTCCGGAAGCCCATGCCAAGATCAAGGCCGGTCTGGAACGAATTTCAGAGCAAGTAGCGGCTGCCTTTGAGTGCACGGCTACGGTCAGTTACGACGACCTTACCCCTCCGGTAGTGAATGATGGCTATGTGACATCCAAAGTCACCGAAGCCTACAAAAAGCTCGACGGATCCGGCCACCTGGAAACGAATTACCGCACGATGGGTGCCGAAGATATGGCCTATTTTCTGGAAAAAATTCCCGGATGCTTCATTTTCGCGGGCTCTGCCAACAGCGAGGAAGGCAAAAACTTCCCGCATCATCACCCGCGTTTTGACATCGATGAACGGGTCATGGTGCTAGGGCCGGCTTTGATTTTGCAGACCTGCCAGGAATTGGCAGCAGCCAGCGCATGATCTTTGGCCTTACGGGCGAAAAGGGCAGCGGCAAGACCTGGGTTTGTGAACAACTGGCTGCCCGGCTGCCCAAAAAAAATCTATTTGGCTTTTATTCACCCGCCGTCTTTGAAGATACGGTCAAAACCGGCATTGAGCTCGTATTGCTGCCGCAAGGGCGGCGCCTGCCATTTGCCCGCCTGGCATACCCGGATTGTGAGCTGCGAATCGGGCGCTGGTGCATGCGTCCTGAGGCCTTTGCCGAGGTGGAGCTGCATTTGCAGCAGCCCAATGAGGCCAGTTTGTTCATTGCCGATGAGCTTGGTCCTTATGAGTTGGAAGAGGGCAAGGGTTGGGTGGGCGCGCTTGGCCTCATTGATACAGCCCGGTTCCCGGCAAGCATCCTGACATTTCGGCCGGGCTTGCGCAGCCTGCTGCAGGCCCGGTGGCCGGAGATGAAGGTTCTGGACGTGAGCAACCGCGCTGCCCAGGCCCAGGCGCTTGACGCGCTTCTAACAGCGTTCAGCGGTCTCTTCCAGTAAATCCAGGGCCCACTGGTAAAAAGCCCAGGGGTCCTCTTTTTCCAGATCCAAATATGCGAAGACGAGCCGGAAATTGATCGGCTGGGGCCCGAAGCGGTACTGCGGCAGGGTGTCCGGGCCGCAGCTTGCATTGCCCAGGCCGGATTGCTCGTAATCAATGTGCCAGGTAAGGTAGGGGTCCGGCTCGATTTGCGCGTCATGGGCGGTACTGGCTAGTTTCTCTGGGGTGTAGCGGTGCAAGCTAGTCTCAAAAGGCTTTGTGCTGGCCACAAAAAGCGCTTTGCCGTCTGGACCTTGCAGGCAAGCCCATCGGACCCCGAAGCGGTTGCCGTTCTCCTGAGGCTTCACGTAAGGGGTATGCAGCTCCTCCAGGTTTGCGGACCATTGGCCTAGCATTGCGGAGGATTTGCGGTCCTGGTAAGCCTCATGCGGCCCCAGCCCGTACCAATGCATCCGGTTGAAGCCCGGAGGCAGGCTGAACTGCCAACCCAGGCGCGGGAGGCGGTCGAAACTTTGCAGGGGCTCGGCCCTCAGCTCGAGCCTCAGCCAGCCTTTCTCTGACTGCCAGATTTGCCGAATGCTGAGTAAGGGGCGTTTGCCCGGGCTGGCCAGTACACCTTGAACGTCCAGGCCTAGCGGGGTGATTGTGCAGCTGTGAGCTTTCCAGGCAATATGCTCCAGGTCCAGGGCATGCCACTCCGCGAGGGAGGCCTGCATATCGTTATCTGTAGGGGCGCGGAAAAGCTGCAGTTTTGGCTTGCGGACCAAGATCTCCTCATCGCCTGCTGAGAGAGTGATCAGTTCTTCGCTCTGCGCGGAAAAAACTGGCTTTAGCCCGATTATTGGAGCCTGCATGTCTGTAGGCAGCAACTCCGGGCTTACCGGCAGGATAAATTGTGTTTTGGCCAGTTCATGGCCAGCCGGCGCCCAGGCATTGGCTTCGTCCAGGCTGATCCGGAAGTTGAGGGTAGCTTCTCGCGCCCCGGTGGGAAAGGGAGTTGGCAGTTCCACGCTGAATTCCCGGTTGGCCCGCGGCCCCAGGCCGTTCACCTCCACAGTACCTTGCGCCAGAACCTGACCGAGCGCCCAGAGCTGCCACTCGCAGCTCAAGCCCTGGGTGACCGCGTGGTCAAATCGGCTGGTGAGCGTGAAGGTTCCGCTCTCCGGAGCGGTGCTGCTGATCACAATCGGCTGGATCAGATGTTTGAGTTCAAAGAGGCTGGGGTGCGGGTCGCGGTAGGGGCCAACCAGGCCATTGATGCAGAAGTTGGAATCGTTTGGGTAGTCGCCGAAGTCGCCGCCGTAGGCTAGAAATTTACACCCCTCGGGGTCAATAGCCAGCAAACCTTGGTCCGCCCAGTCCCAGATGCATCCGCCCAGGAGGCGTTCGTGCTTCCAGACCAGGTCCCAGTATTCCTGCATATTCCCCGGAGCGTTGCCCATGGCATGGGCGAATTCACAGATGAAATAGGGGCGTCCATCCTCAGCATTGGCGGCTTGCTCTGCCACCCGTTCCACGGTTGGATACATGTCGGAGACGATGTCCACGCAGGCGTGATCATAGGCGCCTTCGTAGTGGATCGGCCGGCTGGGGTCCCGTTGGCGCAGCCAGGCGGCCATGGCTTCGATGTTGGCGCCCATGCCGCTTTCGTTCCCCAGAGACCAGATGATCACCGAGACGTGGTTTTTATTCTGCTCAACCAGGCGTTTCACCCGGTCCAGGTAGGCATTTTGCCAGGCAGCGTCGCGGGAGAGCTGCCCCCAGTCGCCCAGGAGGTCAAATCCATGCGTCTCAAGGTCGGCTTCACAGATGAGATAAAGGCCGTACTGATCGCAAAGCTCCAAAAAGTAAGGGTGGGGGTTGTAATGTGAGCTGCGAACGGTGTTGATGTTGTTCTGCTTCATCAGCAGTACATCCTGCAGCATGCTTTCCCGGCTGATCGCCTGGCCAGTTTCCGGGTGCATCTCGTGCCGGTTGACACCGCGCAGCTTGACGGATTGGCCATTGACCAGAAGCCTGTGCCCTTCGATGACAACCGTGCGGAAGCCCACCCTAAAGCGGAGGGTCTCATAGGGGCTGCTGACCTTCAAGGTGTAAAGGTAAGGCGTTTCAGCTGTCCAGTTTTTTACCTTTGGAACTACTGCCTGGATCACGCTGCCGGGCTGGCCCGCAGGCGCGTTTGCCTGCCAAAGCTCATTCCCATCCTTATCCATAAGTATGTACATGAAATTGGTGTTCGCAGAAGGGTCAGACTCGGTGGGCTCCAGGCTTAGCATGCCATTCCCGGTAGCCGCGTCGTAATCCGCGTGGATGAAGATATCCTGGAGGAATTCCTGAGGCCGGTGAATCAGCGAGACATCCCGGAAGAGGCCATGCAGGCGCCACATGTCCTGGTCTTCCAGGTAGGAGCCGGTGGAGTACTTGTAGATCCTTACTTCCAGCCGATTTTCGCCTGCCTGAAGCAGTTGCGTTAACTCAAATTCCCGCGGGATTCGGCTTCCTTGCGCGTAGCCAACAAAATTGTCGTTCAGCCAGACCTCGCTGGCTGTTGCCGCGCCATCCAGGCGCATAAAAGTTCTCGGCAGATGGGGGCGGGGTTCGTACACCAGAAGACGGCGATAGATACCCACTGGGTTCGGCTCCGGGACATAGGGCGGGTCCACCGGGAAGGGGTAGCGTTTATTGCTGTAGAGCGGGCGCTCATAACCGTGCAGCTCCCAATTGGAGGGTACGGGTATTGGGCTGAAGCATTCGTCCGGGATGCGCCTATCCAGACTGGAGGCATCAGTCAGAGCGAATTGCCAGGTCCCATTCAGGCTCTGCCAATTCTGAGCGCCATCCGGGCTCTCCGGCCAGTAGTTGGCGTGGGGAGGAAAGAGGTTTTGGTGGAAAAATTCGGGGTTTTCGTATTCGCGCATCTGCACAGCCTTATAAGCGTGTTATGGCGATTATAAGGCCCAAAGGTATAATCGGGGCATGCCCAACGAGGAAAAATTGATGAGCATCTGGGAACATCTGGAGGAATTACGCCAGGTCTTGCTGCGCGCGCTGATCGGCCTGCTGCTTGGCGTGGTGGTTGCATTTTTCTTTGCCAAACCCTTGATCACCTGGCTGGCATTGCCGGTGGGCGGCATCGAACGCCTGCAGGCTGTGGAGGTAACTGAGAGCATCGGCGTTTACATGCGCGTATCGCTTTTGGCAGGGTTGATTCTGGCCTTGCCCTGGATCTTCTTTCAACTCTTTAGCTTCATTGGGCAGGGGCTGACCGAAAAAGAGCGTAAATACCTATTGATCGCCATTCCCTTCGCCACCTTGCTGTTTGCCGGCGGGGCGGCCTTTGCTTATCTGGTAATGCTGCCATCCTCGCTGAAGTTCTTTCAGGACCTGCTTCAAATTCAGACCACCTTGCGCATCCGCTCCTATTTCGATTTCATGACGAATTTAGTCTTTTGGATCGCCCTCAGTTTTGAAATCCCGCTGATCGTGTTCATACTTTCAAGGGTGGGATTGGTGAACGCTGAAATCTTGCGCAAGGGTTGGCGGATCGCAATTGTGGTGATCGCGGTTCTGGCGGCATTGATCACGCCCACGGCCGATCCGGTGAACATGGCTATTTTTATGCTGCCCCTTTTTGCGTTATATTTACTGAGTATTGGCTTGGCCGCGCTGGCCGGAAAACAGCGCCAGCAAGCGGCTGGGAAGGAGAATTGATATGTTTGGTTCATTAGGCTGGCCGGAGGTGATCCTCATTCTGGTCGTCTTGTTATTGGTTTTTGGCGTTGGCAGGATCACGAAGATCGGTTCGGAACTTGGGTCTGGTTTAAAAGCCTTTAAAGATGGCCTGAGCGGAGATAAAACCGAAACCCCGAACAAAGACGATAAGGACGCTCCCCGGGAGGAATAGACCCGCGTTCTTTCCTCCTTTCAAATCATGGAATTTCTAAACATCGGTACCGGCGAACTGCTGCTGATTTTGGCATTGGCTTTTATTGTGCTCGGCCCGGGAAGAATCAGCAAATTAGGGCGGGATATTGGTAGCGGTATCCGCAAATTAAACCGGCACCAGGCCTTTCGGGACGCTGTTAACACCACTGAAGAGATCCGTAACTATCCCCGAAAGATCATGCAGGATGCCATGCTGGACCGCCCGATCATACTGGATCCGGATGGGCCGGACGAGCAGGGTGGGCCGAAGCCAGGCCAGCCGGCGGGTCCGTAGGCAGCGCTTAAGAGCGCACCATTTCCCAGAAAGTATTGCTCACCTGAATATACGCTGAGCGGGCATCCAAAGCCGGCGGCTGGGTTTGCCTGTAGAAAATCGACTCGAAGAGTGCCAGCATTTGGCTCTCGGAAAATTCGTGGAAGATGTCGATCAGGCGGCCAGGATTCTGCAGGTACACGGGTAGGTTATTCATCAGCGTTGCTTTGGTGCGGCTGGGCAGGCGCGCAGCGGAGACAATTTTGGCTATCCTGCCCAACATATCCTCTTCATGGCGTAAAAGGCTCGTACCCCGCACGCGGATCGTCCCGCTCTGGTTGACGTCCCAATCAAAACCCGCCACCAGAACGGCGCTGCGGTCCGCGTCGTATTCCCAGACGAGGGTTTCACTTTGACCGTCTCCGTCCAGCAGCACTTCCACCGGCTCGCTGAGCCCAAAGAAGGTGAGCTGGTAATGACGGGTGCGCGGCATGCGCGGGAACTGGCCCCTGACGGGCTCAATCCTGAAACGCAGCGAATCGCTATCGTATTCCTGGCGGTATACCGTCTCAGTAAATTGGCCCTTGCGGTAGGCCTGGGTGACACCCTCATCCTCATAAAGCGTGTATTCACCATGTTCATCCGCAAATACTTGAAGCGCTATTTTGCGGGGGTTGGCAGTGCCAAATTCGGAACCGTTGAGCGCCAGGGGGATGATGGCGCCGGCGCGGGCAAAGACCGGTATATGCTCCAGCCCGCCATAAAGGCTGTACCAGGCGCCGCCATCGAAGTATTGCCCTGTTTGCAGGTCGAACCAATGCCCGCGCGGCAGCCAGACAACCTGGCGGCTCAAGCGGGTTTGGGGGTCCTGGGGCGTAGTGTAAGGCGCTGCCAGGAGCTGCCGGCAGAAGAGGTACTCCTGGGAGCAGTGGTAAGCCGCGTCTTCTTCGGGCCACTCATAGTAGACGGGCAGGATGGGCGGTTCTCCGGTTTCGGCGTTTTGCCGTGCGGCGCTGTAAAGCAGGGGCACCAACTGATGGCGCAATTGCATGGTATCCCGGGCGTGGCTTAGGATGTCCAGGCCGTAGCCCCAGGGCCGGCGCTCGATGTAGGGGTTATTGGTGGAGTGCAGGCGGAAAATCGGGCTGAAAACGCCATACTGCAGCCAGCGCAGGTAGAGTTCGCCCTCCTCAATGCCTTCTGTGTGGCCGCCGATATCGTGGCTCCACCAGCCGAAGCCGACATTCGCGGCAGTGCTGGTAAAGCCGGGCTGAAAGGCCAGGCTTGCCCATGAAACGATGGTATCTCCTGAGAAGCCGATGGGGTAACGCTGTCCGCCCAAACCAGGCCAGCGGCTGAAGATAAACGGGCGTTTTAGGGGGCCGCGGCCCAAGTCGTAGTAGTGGAGGTGGTTCAGCCAGAAAAGGGGGTCCAACCCGGCAGTTTTGGTTTGGGTGCCCTGCTGCCAGTCCATCCACCAGAAATCGATACCGGCCGCCTCCAGGGGATGGTGCAGGTGCTTGAAGTAGGCTTCGGTGAATTCAACTGAGGCGATGTCAAACTCGATGGGCGTATTATCTTCCCCGGTCTGCCTGAGTGCTTCACGGAGCACGGGATAGGCTGCTTCATGGGGGTGGATGCCCTCGGCTGGGTGCAGGTTGAGAGCCGTCTTCAAGCCTAGGGCATGGAGCTTGTGGATGAAAGCTTCCGGGTCAGGGAAGAGCTCAGGGTTCCATGTATAACCCGTCCAGCCGGTGGAGCGGTTGCCCGTTTTGGTGATATGCCAATCCATGTCCACGATACATACCGAAAGCGGTATTTGGTAGGCTTTGAATTCCAGCATCAGGTTGAGCAATTCGTCCTGCGTGTAAGCCCAGTAACGGCTCCACCAGTTTCCCAGGGCCCAACGCGGCAGGAGGCCCGGCCGGCCGCCCAGGTCCTGATATTCCTGGATCGCCGCCAGGTAATCATGCCCATATCCCAGGAAATAGAGGTCCTTGGCCTGGGGGTGGCGTTCACGCGGCTGCAGCCATGCCTGCTTATCAAAAACCAAACTGAGCGAATCGTCCACGATGGCCCAGCCGCTGCGCGATACCAGGCCGGGTTCCAACTGTACGGGACCATCGGCACGGTCCAGTGTGCGGGCGGTGCCGCCCAGGTTTTGGGTATCGCGGTCGCCGTAGCGCCAGATGGTTCCTGTCTCCTTGAGTGTGATGCTCAGTTCGCGCCAATGGAACATGCCGCCTGCCTTAAAACGCAAGAGCAGGTGTTCGGTTTCGATCTCCAGCCAGCCTTCCACTTCCCGCTGTTCAAAGGCAGGAACGGCTTGGTCGCGGTACCAAAAAACCTGGCTGGCTTTGTCCTCAAATTCTTGGTCAGGATCCCACTCCATGCGGATGAGCCGGCTTTTCAGTACGGTAAAGCGCGCTTTGCCGCTGCGCACGATGGCTGATGCTTGGGCCTGAGGGGCAAATCGAGGAAGGGAAGGGTTTTTCATTGGCGCTCCTGAATTCGTTTGCCTGAATTGTAGCCCCCCGAAAGCTTTTTTGACAGCAAAATTGCTTTGACTTTGTCTCATAGCCGCCCGCAGGGTTTTCAGCGGTTAGAATTGGGTATCCCACCGAGGAGGAACCCATGCGCGCAGACTACCCGATGAATACCCAGGAAATTCCCAGACCACAAAACAAGTGGAAGACTTTGTTCGCGCTTTCGATGGGCTATTTTGTGGACCAGGGCGAAGCTCAGGCCATGAGCGTGTTCAGCCCGGTTTTGCGCCAGATTTGGTCGCTTTCTTTTCAGCAGCTCTCGTGGATCACCTTCATCCGCTCCTTGCTCCAGGCGCTTTCTTCGCCTTTCTGGGGCTACCTGGCGGACCGCTATTCACGCAAGAAGGTGATCTTTTGGGGGACAGGCATCTGGGGAGCATGGACTTTAGTTGTTGGACTTACCCAAAGTTTTGGCCAATTGCTTGCCGTGCGCGTGATCAGCGGTATTGGCTTGGGCTGCCTGATGCCGGCAACCTTTGGCATCATGGCCGATACCTTCGCACCTAAGGTGCGCGGGCGCATGCTCGGCATCCTGGAGGGTGTGGGTATCACCGGAATCATCGTTTTTACACTTGGTTTGGGCCTTTTGGCTACACCGGAGCTTTGGCGTTATGGTTTCATCATTCTGGGGGCAGCCTCGATTATCTCGGGGATCCTGATTTTGATCCTGGTGGATGAACCCGTTCGCGGCGCTGCCGAACCGGAAATGCGCGGCCAGCTCACCGCCGACGCAGCTTCGCGCTACCAGGCCCAATGGGACGGCATCCGCGAGGTGTTGGCCATTCCAACGATACGCGTGGCCATCGTCCAGGGATTGGCCGGCAGCATGCCCTGGGTGATCATGGGCGCCTTTTTCATCCTTTGGCTGGTTGAAAAACGCGGGCTCTCGACCCAGGAAGCGCCATTGGTTTTTGGGGCGATTTTAGTAGGAACCGTGATCAGCAATATCATGGGCGGCGTTCTGGGCGACTGGGCTGAGAAGAAAAGCCCCAAGTACGGGCGCACGATCATCGGGCAGGTTTCGGTGATCGCCGGCATTCCGCTTACCTGGTACCTGCTGACGCAGACGGACAACTGGAGTTTGATGCAAATTGCCCTGCTCTGCTTTTTTACCGCCCTGTTCATCAGCTGGCCGGGCAAGGGCAGCAAGGAACCGATGATGCAAGGCGTGGTTCCGCCTGAGCTGCGCTCTACCGCCTTCGCGGCGACGACTTTTATCGAGAATGGCTTTGCGGCGATCGTGGCACTGATTTTTGGCATCATCGCGGACAAGCTCGACCTGCAGGTAGCCATGGTGTGGACCATCCCGGTGCCCTGGATCCTCTGCGCCATTCTTTACAGCGGGTTTTACTTGACTTATCCCAAGGACAGCGCCAAATTAAGAGCAGAAATGGCCCGCCGGGCTGAGGAATTAGGCATCGCTGCGGAGTAAGGATTTTCACGTAATTAGAAGAGAGGCTTCCGTGAACGGGAGCTTCTTTTGCTTATATAGTTGCATGGATGGGGGCCGTGTGACTGATTTAAGGCATAAAAAAAGACCTCCCATTGGGAGGTCTTTACTGCGGGAGCGACGGGATTTGAACCCGCGATCTCGGACTTGACAGGGCCGCATGTTCGACCACTACAC
>DHPL01000046.1:26966-27172 GCA_002407905.1 Anaerolineaceae bacterium UBA5365 | reverse complement strand
GCCTGGCATGTGCCTTACGGCAACCCAACCGCGATCGAAGGCAGCTGGATCGAAGGTCCCGCCTTGGCCTTATTCGATACGCTTAAGTACCATTTCCCGGACCTGCCGGTGATCGCCGAAGATCTGGGCGTGATCACGGAAGATGTTGAAGCACTGCGGGATGGTTTTGGGCTGCCAGGGATGAAGATCATCCAGTTCGGTTTTAC
>DHPL01000046.1:26524-26820 GCA_002407905.1 Anaerolineaceae bacterium UBA5365 | reverse complement strand
GGAGACCCCGAGGACGAGTTTTTACCGCATCACTACCCGGAAAATTGTTTCGCCTACACCGGTACGCACGATAACAACACCGCCCGGGGTTGGTACGAGAGCGCCACACCGCGAGAGCAGCAATTCTGCTGTGCCTACCTGGACTGCCCAACCGAAGAGGTTGCCTGGGCCATGACCAAGGCCATTTGGCGCTCTGCTGCCGCCAATGTGGTAGCCCCCATGCAGGACCTCTTAAACCTGCCTGAAACAGCCCGAATGAACCTGCCGGGCAGCGCCGCTGGGAACTGGGGCTGGCG
>DHPL01000046.1:26183-26374 GCA_002407905.1 Anaerolineaceae bacterium UBA5365 | reverse complement strand
ATGCGTAAGGACGCGGTGACAGAAGAACTCACCCGGCGCCTTTGGCAGATCAACCTTCTGTACAGCCGCCTGCCCTTAGCCCAGCGTGAGGTCTATACGCAACATATCGAAGCCGAGACAGCCGGTTCGGTCAAGCCCCATTAGCCCGCTTGCGCGGCCAGACTGCGTAAATTACGCCAAAAAGGATCAAT
>DHPL01000046.1:25319-25958 GCA_002407905.1 Anaerolineaceae bacterium UBA5365 | reverse complement strand
AAAAACTTAAGCGCGTGGTTTAGAACGGAATGCCCCAATGTTTGCGGGATAACTGCCATCCCAAGCAGCAAAGCCCAGGTGGAAATACTGAACCCCCAGAGGGGCTGCCGGAGAGCAAGGGCAAAAGCCAGAAGAGCGAAAGCGCTCAGGCTGTAGACGATGGCGGTGTACACAAATGTGTCCATCCCGGCCCCCACTTTCCGGCCGATCAGAAAATACACTGCCCCCATCAGCGCTCCCAGGATTGCCAGTGCGATGCCCAGGCGTGGGTCCTTCCCTGCTAATACTCCCCCAAAATCACACGAGATTCTCCCTGATTGAAAGGCACAGGAACCGCCCATGGCCAAAATGGTGCCGCCGAGAAAGGCGATAAATAAGCCCAAATAAAACGCTTTGGGGACGCGCTCCCTAAGCATTAGCGGGGAGAGCATTGCCACCCAGAGCGGTTGCGTGTTGACCAGAACGGTCGAGGTTGTGATGCTGCTGTATTCCAGCGAGCTGATCCAGGAGGCAAAATGAACTGCGAGTGCCAAACCTGCCAGGCCGAGCAAAGCCAGGGACCCACGCTTCTGCGGCAGTTTGATTTCTTTCTTTCCCAGCAGTACAGCAAACCAAGCAAGGCCAGAGGCGAAAACCAAC
>DHPL01000046.1:24999-25123 GCA_002407905.1 Anaerolineaceae bacterium UBA5365 | reverse complement strand
AGCAATAGCAGGTAGGGGTTGATGCGCGGTTTTTCGGTCATCTGGGCATGTGATAAGATTGCGAAAATTTAGCAGGAGGTCAAAACATGACCCATGTTATCACGAATCTTTGTCTGCGCGACGG
>DHPL01000046.1:24344-24848 GCA_002407905.1 Anaerolineaceae bacterium UBA5365 | reverse complement strand
TGCATTGTCCCTGGTAACCCCCAGGATGAGTGGCCTACTTTTTACATCGACCCGAATACCTGCATCAATTGCGGTGCTTGCGTGCCGGAATGTCCTCATGCCGCTATCTTTCCCATCCGCGAGGTGCCGGACGCCTTTGTGGCAACAGGCGGCGAGGTACTCAGCGCGCCGGTTGGCACAGAAGGCTTTCCTGAAACGCACGACACAACGACTTACGAGGGTGAACCGGTGCATCTGGAAGCCACCCGCAAATTGGCGCCAGGGGAAGTGGTCGATCTCACCCCAAGCATTGAGGTTAATCGGGACTTCTTCGAAAACGGCCCGAGCTACCTGGCCATCGATCTCTAACTAGGCCAGGTCTTGTTCGCGGGCGGCCATGGCGGCGCCGATAATTCCGGCGAGGTTTTGAAGTTTTGCCGGTACGACCTGCGTACCAGTCTTGAGGTGTTTCGCGAAGAGTTCAAAACGGTAGCTCAATCCGCCGCCCAGGATGATCAGGTCCGG
>DHPL01000046.1:24005-24172 GCA_002407905.1 Anaerolineaceae bacterium UBA5365 | reverse complement strand
TTAAGCAAGAATTCATAGGTCTGGAGGGCTTCGCTGAAGCGTTCCCCCCATTTGCGCCAGGATAGTTTTTCCTGCCGCCGTATCGCGTCCGAGGCGCGGTGCTCCGCATCCTTCCCCCGAATTTTAAGGTGTCCAAACTCGGTATTGGGCATCAGTTGCCCCTTAAC
>DHPL01000046.1:23569-23850 GCA_002407905.1 Anaerolineaceae bacterium UBA5365 | reverse complement strand
AAAATCGCGGACCCGATCCCGGTGCCAATCGTGAGGAACAAAACCGTGTGGTGCTTCCGTGCTTCCTCGTTACCAAAGCGCATCTCGGCCAAGCCGGCGGCATCGGCGTCGTTAAGCACCACCGCACCCTGGCCGGTTTTCCCGGCGATCATCTGGGCAATATCCGCATTTACCCAACTTTTGTGCATATTGGCGGCCGTCAGCGAAACACCGCTCTTAACGATTCCGGGAAATCCTGCGCCGATCATGCCCTGGTAGCCCAGGGTCTTGCGTATCGAATC
>DHPL01000046.1:23032-23423 GCA_002407905.1 Anaerolineaceae bacterium UBA5365 | reverse complement strand
ACCGCGGCGATAATCACTTTCGGCTTTGCAAAAGCCTCCGTTTCGATCCTGACCCTTTCCGAAACCAACTCGCCGGTGAGTGTATCCACCAGCGCGCCTTTCGTGGCAGAACCCCCAATATCGATACCCAGTCTGATCATGCTTTCTCCTTCAAGGGCAGAGATTTTCGAGATGCTCCTCGAACGTCCTGGAAAAATGATGCAGTCCGCTGCCGTCACAGCGGGCTACAAAGAAATAATAGTCGCTTTCTTCCGGCTGGAGCGCAGCCTGGATAGCCTCATCGGAAGGATTGCAGATCGGCCCCGGAGGTAAACCTGTGACCTGATAGGTGTTATAGGATGAATCTGTGCGGGTATCGTCCAGGCTTAGCGGAGCCTTCCACCAGTTTCCA
>DHPL01000046.1:15274-22757 GCA_002407905.1 Anaerolineaceae bacterium UBA5365 | reverse complement strand
GTACCTGCCGCCAGCTCAAGCCCAGGGCCTGTGCCCGGGCAATAATTTCTGGCCGCAGTCCCTCGCTTACACGTTTACTCACAAGCTCTGCGAGCACCGTTTCCGGCAAACTGTTGGGTTTGAAAAAATGGCTTCCGGGCTCAAAGTAGCCTTCGGTGGATTGTCCTGGAACCAAGCCAAGGTTTTGGGCCAGAGGAGCAGGTGGGTTGAGGCTGAGTTCCAGCAATGCCTGGCTGGGAAAGGCGGTGCCGAAAACGGAACCGCTTTCAACTACTTCCTCCACGCGCCAGCCGGCAAAGATGGTCAACTGCAGGTCCCGTGCGGCGGGGTCCGCGAAGCGTTGGGCGATCTGCAGCATCGATAGGCCGGGCTCCAGGGTGAATCTGCCGGATTGCAGGCGCCGGTCCAGGCCGGAGTAGATCAGGTAGGCACAGGTTTGCTCCGCGGATCTCACAAAGCCCTCGGCTTCCAGGCGGGCGCAGAGCGCCGGCACAGGCTCATCAGGGCTGATCCCGAATTTTGCCTCCTGAATGAGCGGCGAGGCTTGCAGCATGCTTTTGCGTGCGGCGTATAAACTGAGCGTTTGTCGGAACAAACTCGGGAGAGAAAGGCCGGGAGCCGGCGCGCCAAAGGTCTCACGGACATCCCCGGTCACTTTGAAGACCAAAAATCCGGATGCGGCGAAAAGCAAAATGAGCAGGAAAAAGACCAAGCCTCCGCGGCTCTGGCGTGGTTTCTCAGGCATGGCCGCCCTCAGATAAAGCATTGGCGTCCAGGTAATCCTGCAGGATCATCGCCGCGGCGTGATCATCCTTGGGCTCTCGCCGCCGCTTTGGCTTAAGGCCTAATATGCGTTCGGTTTCGATTACCTTTTGGGTGGAGTGGCTTTCATCCCAGGCAATCAGTTCCACACCGCCTTCGAGTGCCTGGATGGCCTCAATTAAGCGCATCGAAGCACGCGCCCTTGGTCCCAATCCGCCATCTGAATCGTAAGGCACACCGACCACAATCTTCGCGGTGCCTTCGTTGTGGGCAATTTGCAGGATCCGCCATGCGTTTTCCCCGAGGGATATATGTTTGAGGATGCAGAGCGGGCGGGCAAAGCCTGCGCCTTCATCCGAGATGGCTAGGCCGATCCGCTGTGTACCGGGGTCTACGCCTAATATCTTCAAGGACCGCGCCTCTTTTTGGGAATCATCACTCCGATATTATACAAGACTGGTCTTCTGCTTAGCCGGTCGATCATGGATTCCGGCTATATGGGCAACTCGTACGGAGGGCTTCACGCCCTGCTTGTTGGAAAGCCAGAGGCACTACCGTCCGCCACACCGGGTTTTGTACCCCCTGCTTTTGAGCACAAAACCACAAAACCGGACAGATCTCCTCGTTGAGTCCAAGCCACTCGGGGCCGGTTGACCACAAAACCCGATCTGTTCACGGAAATTAAATCAAAAGTGCCCGGTTTTTTGACCGGGCTCTTTCGTACAGTCTACTTTACCAAAGCCTGTAAATTCTGGTCCTTTAAGTGCACCCGGATAGCCAATTTGTCCCGGGCGCGCAAGGCCTCCAGATCGCCCAGGGCCTGGGCTTTTTGCAGCGTTCCAAAACTCATGCCTTCCTGCGGGATAATCAGGTCATGCTTCGGGTCAGTGGTCAGAATCACAAACAAGCCGCCGCCCAGGCCGCCTTTATGCAATTGGCCGGTGGAGTGCAGGAAGCGCGGGCCGAAACCGAGTGTGGTCGCCAGCTTGGTTTTCTCCAAGAGTCTCGCGCGCAACTTCTGCAGCGCCGCTTCGTTGGCAGCATTCCGGGCCAGGTAAGCGCTCAGCGTGATGTATCCATCAGGCTTTAAAGCCTCAGCATAGCGGTCCAGGAGTTCAGCCAGGGTCTTCACTTGGTCCAGCCCAGGCAGGGTACTGCCGTAAACTGCCGCTTCTTCATTCTCCCAGATGGGTTTGCCTTCGCTTAATCGGCCATTATTTTGGTATTCACTGATCTTCGTCTTGGTGATCGTTTTATTATCCTGCACGTTCGGCTGGTCAAATGCATTCACTTTTAGTTTCGCGCTTGCAACGGCCGTAGCATATTCCCAGCGATAAAACTCACGCCCCAAATCGTACGGTTCCTGCAAGTGGTAAACCAAAACGGTAAACCCAGCGTCCACCAATGCCTTTGCGGTTTCCAAATTCTCGCCGTCAGTATGTAAATACGTGAAGATGCGGTCCATCCTGTATTTCTCCACGCTCTGCAGCGGCTCAGCCTCGATAGGCAGGATGCCTTTGCTTTCCTTGCCCGTGCTTTCAGCAATCAGTTGCTCCAGCCAGGGCACCAGATAACCCGCGAAGCCGTCCGTCAAGAAAGTCAACTTATCCTGGCCATTCAGCGCGGCCTGACCAAGCACCAATCCCAGCATCAGTGAAGGGTTCGCGGGATAGGGTATCTCCGCGCCGCTAAACGCAGCCATCGTCGCAGCTTTGTTCAGCAATTTCCCCAGGTCGATGCCCATCAAGGCCGCGGGCACTAAACCAAAAGCCGTGAAAACCGAATAACGTCCGCCAACATCCGCCGGCGCCTTGAACACACGCCTAAATTTAAGTTCGGCAGCTAGTTTCTCAAGTGAGGTGCCTGGGTCCGTGATCGCCACAAAATGGCTGCCTGGTTCAGGTAAGCTGGCTTTATGGCACTGTTCCCAGAAGTAGTGGAAAGCAGCGTTTGTTTCGCTGGTCGTGCCGGATTTGCTCGAGACCAGGAATAAGGTCTGTTCCAGCGGAATGCCGGCAAGGCGTTCCTGGATCTCATCCGGGTTGGTGGTATCGATGATCGCCAGGCGCATGCCCTTCCCTTCCGGGACCAACGGGCTGACTGCCAGGCTTAATACTTCAGGCGCCAGGGAAGAGCCGCCCATCCCTAATACAAAGGCGTAACGCAAGCCGTCTCTCAGGCAATCTTGGGCAAAAGCAGTGTATTCCGCAGCGCTTTCAAACTGTTTGGCCGGCAGGTCAAGCCAACCCAGCCGCTCGCGGATCTCATCGTAACCGGCTGTGTCGGCAGTCCAGAGACTGGGGTCATGGTCGTAAAGGCGGCGGACGTAAAGATCATTAGCCGCTTGTTTAAGCACCCCTGGCATCTGAGCGGCAAGGGGGCCAAGCTGTGCCAGGAAAGCCTGGCGTTTGGTATCGATGGTATGCATCAGGCTTTCAAAGGATTCCTGGAATTTCAGTACACCATCGGCTTCCAGGTCAGCGGTCACCTGGCGCAAGCTGATCCCGGCAGCTTCCAATGCTTCCAGGCGGCTTACCGCCCCATCCAGGTCGTCCTCAATTTGCAGTCGACTGCTATCCATGTGGTCCAGAAGCGCGGTTACCGTGTCCGGCGGAGCGGTGTTAACACTGCCGGCTGCGGTCAGTTTGTCCACGTAGAGCACATCGCTGTAAGCCGGGTTTTTAGTGCCAGTGGATGCCCACAATGGCCGTTGGGGTCGGGCTCCTGCGGCTGCCAGCTGGGCAAACCGATCCGCCTCGAAAACTTCCTTATAGGCCTGATAGGCCAATTTGGCATTATCCACCGCGGTCTGGCCAGCCTCCAGATCCGCGCCGCGTTCACTGATCAGTTTATCCACAGCCGAGTCAATGCGTGAGACGAAGAAAGAAGCCACTGAGGCGATGTTGTCAACCGACTCATGGCGCGCCAGCCTGGATTCCAGGCCGCGCAGGTAAGCTTCCATCACCGCCTGGTACTGTTCAATGGAGAAGATCAGGGTGGCGTTAATGTTGATGCCCTCAGAGATCAGGGTTTCTATGGCGGGAATTCCCTCTTTGGTAGCCGGCACCTTTACCATCAGGTTCGGCCGGGCCACCTGAGCCCATAGCGCGCGCGCATCTTTGACTGTTCCTTCGGTATCCCGAGCCAGCAGCGGGCTCACTTCCAGGCTCACAAAGCCATCGCCGCCATTCGTGCGCTGATAGAGACCTTTAAACAGGTCTGCTGCCCGCTGGATATCCGAGACAACCAATTGCAAATAGATTTGCTCGCTGCGCATTCCAGCCCAGCTCATCGCCTGCAATACATCATCATAGGCGGCTGAACCGCCGATGGCCTTCTCGAAAATGCTGGGGTTGGATGTAATGCCGTAAATCTTGCCGGAATCGATCATCGCGGCAATGCTGCCGTCATCCAGCAGTGAGCGCTCGATGTTGTCAAACCAGATGGACTGACCCAATTTGAAAAGCTGCTCAGCCTTGTTCATTTCACCTCACACTTATTTCTTCAGCAATTTACGCGCTTGCTTCAAAACTTTGTCTACAGTGAAACCAAATTCGCTCATCACCCGGTCGCCAGGGGCCGAAGCGCCAAAGCGGTCAATGCCGATGCTGGCTCCAGCCTCACCTACCCAGGTCTGCCAACCGGTGGTCACACCTGCTTCCACTGAAAGCCTCGCGGTAACCGCAGGCGGCAGGACCTCATCGCGATAGGACCGGCTTTGCGCTTTGAATACTTCCCAACTGGGCATCGAGACAACCCGCACGATATGCCCCTGGCGCTTGAGGCGCATGGCGGCATCCAAACCCAGCTGCACTTCGGATCCGGTTGCAATGATGATCAGGTCAGGGGTGCCAGGTTTGGTCTGGAAAAGCGTATAAGCGCCTTTCTGCACACCATCAGCGCTGTTCACCCAGGATCGGTCAAATGTAGGCAGATTTTGGCGGGAGAGAGCCAGTACTACCGGTGTGTCGCGATGTTCGATGGCATACCGCCAGGCCTGAGCAGTTTCATTGGCATCCGCCGGCCGCATGACAACCAAGTCCGGGATCAGGCGCAGGCTCATTACAGTCTCGATCGGTTCATGGGTTGGCCCGTCTTCGCCAACCGCGATCGAATCATGGGTCAGAACGTAGACAGACCCCATTTTAGATAGCGCTGAAACGCGCAGAGCACCGCGCAGATAGTCTGAAAAAACCAGGAAGGTCGCACAATACGGAATCAGGCCCCCATGCACAGCCATACCGTTGGTAATTCCGGCCATCCCCATTTCGCGCACGCCAAAGTGAATGTTGCGTCCCAGCGGGTTCTTGCCGCTGAAGGCTTCGTAACCATCCATCCAGGTGTTATTCGAGGGTGCGAGGTCCGCGGAGCCACCCATAAGTTCGGGCAGGGTAGCTGCCAGGGCATTGATCGTTTTTCCGCTCGCGGCCCGGCTGGCCATGCCCTTCGCATCGCCTTTGAAAACGGGCAGGGCTTTCTTCCAGCCTTTCGGTAATTTGCCGGCCATACGGCGTTCGAATTCGGCTGCCAGGTCCGGATAAGCTTTGGCATAGGCAGCGAAGCGCTTCTCCCAGGCAGTCTGGGCTTTCTGGCCAGCGGTTTTAGCTTCGGCGAAGTGTTTCAGCACCGCTTCCGGAGCGTGGAACAAAGGCTCTTCCGGCCACCCTACCGCGGCCTTTGCCTTATTGAGTTCATCCCAGCCGGCAGGTGAACCATGTACGGAGGCGCTGCCCGCCTTGGTGGGCAGACCATAGCCGATGATTGTATGGCAAACGATCAGGGAAGGCCTCGGGTCCGCCTTGGCCGCGTCGATTGCAGCGCTGAGTGCTTCAACGTCATTCCCATCTGCAACGTCCTGCACATGCCAGTTATAGGCAGCGAAGCGTGCGGCAACATCTTCGGTAAAGGCCACTTCTGTAGAACCCTCAATCGAGATCCGGTTGGAGTCGTAGAGGAAGATCAGTTTACCAAGCCCCATCGTGCCAGTTAGCGAGGCCGCCTCTGAAGTGATGCCTTCCATGAGGTCCCCATCGGTAACGATGGCATAGGTGTAATGGTCTACGACATCATGCCCCGGTCGGTTGAACTCGGCGGCAAGATGCGCTTCAGCGATGGCCATGCCAACCGCGTTGGCGAAGCCCTGGCCCAGCGGACCGGTTGTGGTTTCAATACCTGGTGTGTGGCCGTACTCCGGGTGCCCGGGGGTCAGCGAACCCCACTGGCGGAATTGTTTCAGGTCCTCGACCTTCAGGCCGTAACCGGTGAGGTAAAGCAGGGTGTAGAGCAGCATGGACCCATGCCCTCCGGAGAGCACAAAGCGGTCCCGATCAGCCCATTTTGGGTCCGCGGGATTGTGTTTCATGTGACGCATCCAAATTGCATAAGCCATGGCTGCGGCGCCCATCGGCAGGCCGGGATGGCCAGAGTTTGCAACCTGAACGCCGTCAGCGGAAATGAATCGGATGGCATTCAAGTTGTCTGTCATCGCGGGTTTAGGCATATTCATTCCTCCATATTCATTTTTCTGGGATGTTAGAATTCTACCATTCCGGTTTGAAATTCCCAGATGCAAGCTGCTAAGCTGTCCGCAAAACGAAAGGAAGGCACAAATGGAACTCAGGGGAAAAACAGCACTTGTCACCGGCGGTGCGGTGCGTTTAGGCAAGGCGATCTGCCTGGCTCTCGCTGAAGCCGGGGTCTCCCTGGCAATCCACTACCATTCCAGCCGGCAGCCAGCGGAGGAAGTTTTGGGCCAAGCCGCAGCTTTTGGCGTGAAGGCCGCCCTTTTCCAAGCTGATCTAAGCGACCCCAACACGGCCGATGGCCTGGTAGCCGATGCTGTGGATGAGTTTGGCAGCCTGGATATTCTGGTTAACAATGCCGGGCTTTACGGCAAGGGAAGAGGAATGGCAACGACTCTGCCGCTCATCGAGGAACAATTTAGCGTGAATTTGTTCAGCCCGCTTTTGCTCACCCGCGCTTTTGCTGCCCAGGTCCCCGAAGATGGGCAAGGCAAGGTGATCAACATCGCGGATGCCAAGGTGCTTCAAGTAGGCTGCGACCATTTTGCCTACCGCCTCACCAAGGGCGCCATTATCCAGATGACGCGGATGTTCGCCCTGGAACTGGCCCCGCGCATCACGGTCAACGCGATCGCGCCGGGGGTCATGATGCCCCTGGCGGGTTTTGAAGACCAGGATATGAGCGCTCGTGCCGAGCGGCTCATCCCGCTCAAACGGATCGGGGCGCCGGAATTGATCGCCCAAAACGTGCTTCATCTGCTGGAGCAGGATTTTATGACTGGTGTGATTTTACCTGTGGACGGCGGCGAAAACCTCTAAAGCTCAGGCATTGGTGCCAGGATACCCATCCGCAGAAAACCAGCGGCGGATGCCGAAGATCGTACAAAACCGTCCTGATCAAGTTCGCTGATCAATTTATCTAATCCGGGCAGATCCTCAGCACTGTACCAGCGCGCATCGTAGTCATGATAGACCCGCTTGCCCTCAATGGTGCACCACGGGGCAAGACCCAACGGGAGGCTCGCGGCTTTTTTAGGATTAATGAAAGTAAGCGGCTCTCTTTTTTCTGCCCCCGTGATCACCCGGGCATAGCCATCAAGCTGGGTTTGCGCGTCGAAATACGCGGCAATCCCAGCCCTTTCGGCCTCCGAAACACGCTTTTTTGCCTTGAGGGCGTTGGCAGCAAGCTGTGCCGCTCC
>DHPL01000046.1:502-15085 GCA_002407905.1 Anaerolineaceae bacterium UBA5365 | reverse complement strand
GGCGTTCCGCAAAGCAGCGATTCGTAAGCCACGTTTCCGAAGGCCTCCGGCACCGTACCCAGGCAGATGGTCAGGTCGCCTAAAGAATAATACGCGGGGGTTTCTTCAACGCTTAGCCAGGAATGGAAAAGAAAGTGTTCCTCCAAGCCAGCTTCAGCGATCGTTTTTCGGCAGGCCTTGAGGAAATCCGTTTCTGTTTCCCCTTGCATCACGCGCATCCCGCTCGGCAGAAGCACCCTGAGGTCTTTAAAGCCCGGGTCCTGGAGGAGCCTTCGGGCGAGTTTGATGGTTTCTTCCAGGCCTTTTCCGGGCTCCGCCCGGTGCGGATGCAAGAGAATCGGCCAGGCCTGGGCGTGACCCTTCAGGAGTTTGGCGCTCAAATCCAGTGATTCGCTGGGCTTGTAAAAATCGGAATCCAGGCCGTTATTAAACTGGTGTAGCCTGGACCGAAAACCTTCCAGGAAGCTGCCCGCGCTGGCCGCTAACACCGCGGCGGAGTAGGGTGAAACCGCAATGATCTCGTCCGCCTGGCTGAGGAAACTGCCCAGGATCGATTCCGGGTAGAAGTTATCCCGAAAAGAGCTGATTACTGGGACGGGGCTGAAACCCCGAGGCATCAGTAACTCGCCATCGTGGATATAAAAACGGTCGGTCTGCTCTAATGTCGCAGATAGGCTGCGGTAGATTTCCGCCAGGTCACCTGGTGAAACGGCATATGGCTGGGGAAAAGGCTGATGAAATGGCAGCACAGCTTTAACCAGGTAGCCATCCCTGGCCGCAAATTCCATTGGCCCGGTTTGAGGCTGGGTGCAAAGCACAGAAACCTCATGCCCCTGTCTTGCCAGATAAGCAGCCAGGTTTTCCAGATGTTTCGAGGCGCCGCCGCTGACCTTACCCGGGAATAAAGGGTTTATCGAAAAAGCCAGAATCCGCATCCCTCACCTGTTAGAATTGCAGCCATTATTCGCTGAGGTGTTTATGGACAAAATCATTATCACTGACCTCGTTGCCACCGGTGTTATCGGCGTGGAGCACCCTGAGCGGGATTCAGCCCAGGGTTTGCGGATTAATCTTACCTTATACAAGGACCTGAGCATTGCCGGTAAAAGCGACCAACTCGCGCATACGGTCTCGTACTCCACGGTGGCTAAATCCGTAAGGCAATTGGTTGCCAACACCAGTTATCATCTCGTGGAAGCTTTGGCAGACCAAATCGTTGAGATGCTCCTGGAAACCTACCCTGTCGATGGGGTTTTAGTCCGGGTAGAAAAACCACGCTTTGTGATGGGAACCGAAAGCGTGGGTATTGAGATTGAGCGCTGGCGCGAGGCCAAAAAGGATTAATCCTTCCGCGCAATGTGATCCAGAAACTCGGTCCGGGTCTCCAGTTTGGTTCTAAACACGCCTAGCATCGCCGAAGTGGTCATACTGGCTTCCTGTTTTTTGACTCCGCGCATCATCATGCACATATGCTGCCCCTCCACCACCACAGCAACGCCCTGGGGATGGATCGCATCGTCTATGAAATTCGCAATTTGCTGGGTCATGCGCTCTTGTACTTGTAATCTACGCGCAAACAAGTCTACAATACGGGGTATTTTTGATAATCCAACCACTTTCCCGTTGGGAATGTAAGCTACGTGAGCCACCCCAAAAATAGGCAGCATGTGGTGTTCGCACATGCTGTAAAACTCGATGCCCTTGATAATTACCATTGCATCGTAATCGACGTCGAAAAACGCCCCATTCAGCAGGTCTTTTGGGTTGGTGCGGTAGCCGGCCATCATTTCAGCATAGGCCTTGGCCACCCTGCCAGGGGTCTTTTGCAGGCCTTCACGGTCCGGGTCCTCGCCCAGCGCCGTCAAAATGTCACGCGCAGCCACTTGAATCTTTTCGCCGTCAAGTTCGCTGTCACAAAACAATTCAGCGGATACGCTTAACGGATCTGTACATGGCATCGTTTCACGCTCCTTTGTAGGAATAATATGCCTGCTCCAATCTTGGAGCAGGCTATTGGGTTCTAATTTATTACGCGATTTCAGGGTCTATCAGGCCGTAACTTCCATCACGGCGGCGATAGAGCACATTGATTTTGTTGTCTTTGGCATTCAGAAATACAAAGAAGTCCTCATGACCCAGAAGCTGCAGCTGCTCCAGGGCTTCCAGTTCGTCCATGGGTGTAAGGGCAAAGGTCTTGCGGCGCACGATGCGCGGCTCGTCCAGGACTTCCTCTTCCTCAGGCTCTTCAACAGCGTGTTTCGCGGAATCGTCACCGCGTTTAAACCAGTGTTTTCCCTTGAACCGCTCGATTTGTCGGGTCATTTTGTCCACGGTGGCATCAATGGCCGCCTGGATAGTTTCGGCGCGTTCTTCAGAACGCAGAATAAAGCCTCTACCCCGGATGGTTACCTGGGCAATGTTTCGATCAGCGATATTGCGCGCCGACTTCGCAAAACTAAGATCCACCCGACACTCATCGATTTCGTTGAGAAATTTTTCGAGGCGTCCGACTTTCTTATTGACATAATCTCTTACCGGATCAGTAAGTTCCAAATCCTTAGTGTAAATGTCGATCTTGAGAGCCATAAACTACCTCCGTCTTTTTTTTAGATTATAACCATTTCTCTACCCAATGCTAGCAGTTTCAAGGCTGTGCAAAGCCTTGCACAAAGCCAAAGCATACACTTCCCTTGCCCCGGAGTCCTTCAATGCACGGGCGCATTCATTCAAGGTGGCGCCGGTAGTGTAAACATCATCCACAATCAAAACCCGCCTGCCTCTAACAAGATCCGGATTGGCGGAGAAGGCTCCAGAAACATTGAGTTGGCGCTCGGCGAGGTTCAAATTGACCTGCGAGCGTGTTTCGCGGGACCGCCTGATCGCTTTTCCCAGATACGGCAGTTTGAGCAGCTCTGCCAGGGGTTGTGCCAGCAGAGCGGCCTGGTTGTATCCCCGTGAGCGTTCGTGCCTGGGGCTCAAGGGCACCGCAGTGATCAGATCGACTTGCCAGTCGCAGCCTTCCATCGCGGATAAGAGCATTCCGGTGAGGTGACGGGCCAGAAAAAAATTGTGGCCGTACTTGATGGCCCTCACAGCGCTTGCCAGAGCGCCAGCGTAGATGGCATACTGGCGTACCTCGTCAAAGTACCAGGTTCTGCCGGCACAGCGTTTACAGACACCTTTGCGTTTTAGTCTATCTCCGCAGTAGACGCACCGCGGGCTCCCAAGCGGGCTTGTTTTCGCCAGGCAATCATCGCAGATCAAGCTGCCCTCGGTTCCGCAGTTTATGCACACCGGCGGGAAGAGCCAATCCGCCGCGTTCTCCAGTGCCGGATGAAAACTCTTCAAAGGCCGCAGCGTAAAGGGCATTATTTGAGGTTGGTTTCGTAAAAAAGGGTAAGTGCTGGCCAGAATAGAGAAAGCACCGTAAAAATGATCAGCGCGATCAGAATGATCAGTAAAACGTATTCCAATGGTCCCCAGGAGCCGCCACGCCTGTTCATTAACCTTCTCCAGATGTTAACTAAATTCCTCGCAGCAATTATAATGATTTCCGAACTTCTTGATAGAAGGCTAGAAAATCTTTGGTTCCAGAGAGCCAAATGCAGTATCTTTAGGGTGTGACAACTAGGTAAAAGGAGAATAATGAGCGATATTTTTGAAAAAGTTGCCCAGAGCCATGATTGGTTCAAGAAAATTGGCGATAAGATCCCTGGTTTCAAGGATGTGATCAAACGCGGTGACCAGCGTATGGCCGATAAGCTTTTGCGTGAGCAAATTGCCAACGAGTACGAAGGTCAGTATCAGCGTCTGTCATCACTGCAGCGCGATCTGATCGGTCAGGGAGGCATCCAATACATCGATGACCTCGAGGCCGCTGGCCTTAAATTACGCCAATTCGTTGACCGCATCCGCGGAGCCGCCTACGGCTATGCCGGTATTTTTGACCCCATTAAGGTTGATACCGAAGAACTGGCCAAGGTCTACGAATACGATGCCTATCTGATGAGCCTGAAGGACAACGTAGCGCGCGCGCTGGACAACGTTGAAGCCTCCATCGGAGGCGAAGGCCTCGATGCGACTATTCGCAACCTTACAGCGGTTTCGCAAGGCGTTCTGGACGCCTACAACAAGCGTTCCGATCATATGCGCGGCCTGGGTGGCTAGCGTCCGTCAGGATTAGGAGGAATAATGGCAAGAATTTTTGATGTTGTTGAATACCCAAGCGAGATGACCGATGAGATCGTCCATCGCTTCCCAGAGACCGGCATTGCTGACCTGCGCTTTGGTTCGCAGGTAATCGTTCGCGAGTCACAGGCAGCGGTCTTCTTCCGTGATGGCCGTGCGCTGGATGTGCTTGGCCCAGGCCGGCATACGATCACGACCGCGAACGTACCCTTGCTCACGGGCTTGCTTGGCAAGCTATTCGGCGATCGCACCCCCTTTACCGCCGAGGTTTACTTTGTATCCATGCGGGAATTTGCTGACCGCAAATGGGGCACGCCTCAGCCGATCATCGTGCGCAACCCTGGCGTTGGTCTTGGGATTGCCCTCCTACAGGGTTTTGGCACCTACAGTTTCCAGGTGCGCGACCCCCAGCAGTTCGTTACCCAAATCGTAGGCCAGCTTGGCGCCTACCGCACCTCGGATATCGAAACCCGTCTGCGCATCATGCTGCTCTCCAAGCTGCAGGATGTTCTTGGCGAGACCGCGTCCAACAATAAAAATGTGATGGATTTGATCGGCCTGACCGAGGAACTTGGCGCGGCTGTACGGGCTAAAGCCCAGGACGATTTTGCCGCGATCGGTCTCACGCTCAAGAGTTTCTACATTGGAAACCTCAAGCCTTCGGACAAGAGCGCCGAGGAGCTGCGCTCGATGGGCATGCTGGATATGCAAACCTACACCCAGCTGCAGGCCGCAGACGCCATGCGCGACGCAGCCCAAAACCCCAGCGGCGGCGCCGGCCTGACTGCCGGAATTGGCGCTGGTATGGGGATTGGCGGTGTGCTAAATCAATCCCTGCAGAACATGGGCCAGGCCCAGCAGCAGGGCGCCACGCAGCCTTCAGTTCCCAGCACTGGCGGTTTTCTGGATGTAATGACCCCTGCCGAAGCAGCCGCCGCGATGCGCGTTTCGGAGGAAGATGTTGTAGCCGCCATCACGGCAGGCGAGCTGCGCGCCCGTAAGATCGGGAGCGCTTACCGCATCAGCAAGGACGCCCTCGAGGAATACCTGCGCGGTTGATCTCTACCTAAATATGCAAAGAGCCGCTGTTATTAACAGCGGCTCTTGTCTTTAAACCGATCAAATCTAAGCGGATTTTTCCTGCAGCAATTTATCCACGGCAGCCACAGCATCACCCACAGTGTGGATCTCTAGCGCGGCTTCATCTGGGATGTTGATGTCGAATTTCTCGCACAAACCATCCACCAGGAAGAATTGGTCCATCGAATCAGCTTTCAGGTCCTCGATGAAACGGGTATCGGCAGTGATCTCCACTTCCTCTTTAGGCTTGATCACTTCCACGATCAGGGCTTTCACGGCATCAAAAGTGCTCTCCATATGTCCTCACTCTAAATTCTGATTTTGCCTATTATAACAACCGTTGACTTTTAGTTGCGTCGATAATATAACCCTTAGCAATGACAGAAGATACGCAAATTTCAGGCCGCAAGGCGGATCACATCCTGATCAACCTGCGTGAAGACGTGCTTTCGAGCCTTAATACAGGGCTGGAGGATTACCAGCTAATCCACAGTGCCCTCCCGGAGTTTGCCCTGAACGCTGTGGATACAAGCCTGGAGTTCCTGGGTAAACGCCTGAACGCCCCTATCCTGATTTCATCCATGACCGGGGGTACGGCATCTGCCGGCCCCTTGAATGAGATTTTGGCCATCGCAGCCGAGGAATTTGGGATCGCTCTGGGTGTGGGCTCCCAGCGTGCTGCCATCCGGCACCCGGAACTTCGGGAGAGTTTCGACATCCGCCGTTTTGCCCCCAGTTCCCTGATCTTCGCTAATCTGGGAGCTGTCCAACTGAATGACGGTTGGGGGCTGGATGAGGCCCAAGCGGCTGTGGACATGGTCCAGGCAGACGCATTGATCCTACACCTTAACCCCCTCCAGGAGGCCATTCAGCCCGAAGGCGATACGGATTTTAGCGCTCTACTGCCTAAAATTGGCCGGCTATGCCGCCAGCTGCCTGTTCCGGTTATCGCCAAGGAAGTTGGCTATGGCATCTCCGGTAAATTGGCCAGAAACTTGGTTGATGAAGGTGTTGCCGTCATCGATGTGGCCGGCGCGGGGGGTACCTCCTGGAGCGAAGTCGAGCGTTACCGGCTGAAGGACCCGGCCTTGCAGGCCTCAGCCGCCCGTTTCAGGGGCTGGGGCATCCCGACTGCGGAATGTCTGCGGCAGATGGGAGCAGAGCATATTCAAGTGCCTGTAATCGCGTCAGGCGGCCTGGAAAACGGGATCGATTTAGCCAAATGCCTCGCCCTCGGCGCTAAAATGGGCGGTTATGCCCGGGCCTTCCTGATGGCGGCCAATGCCGGCCAGGAGGCCATGAACGCAAAAGTGAGCGCCATCCTCCGCGAGTTGAGAGTAGCGATGTTCAGCTGTGGGGCGCAAAACCTCTCCGCCCTGGACACGGATAAACTAAACCGGAAACACTAAACCCATGCAGTACTCTGAGTCTTCCCAGATCTTGTCTGCCTTCGAGCCTGAATTTAAACACCTGACCCTTGACGCCACCTCAGACCCGCTCTTGGAGGAGATGACTGCATATCACCTGGGCTGGACAAACCAAAATGCCGGGAAACGCTTGAGGCCGCTTTTACTCCTTGCAGCATTGCAAGGCTTGGGAACAGATATCGAAGAGGGCTTTTCTTCCGCGGCCGCCATTGAGTTGTTGCATAACGCCACTTTGGTGCACGATGACATCGAGGATAATGGCCCAAGCCGGCACGGTCAGCCAGCCCTTTGGAAGGTTTACGGCCAGGCTTTGGCACTCAATTTTGGCGACCATTTATATGCTCTGGCGCTTGGCCAACTGACCCACGATCAACCGCAATTGCAACTGGCGCTGCTGCATGCATTCCTAACTGCATTCAACCAGGTGACGTCCGGCCAGCATCTGGATATCAGCCAGTCTGCGCTCAATTCGGTGCCTGCCTACCTGGAGATGGTGCGCCTGAAAACGGGCAGTCTTTTCGCCCTGGCCTTCAAATTGGCCTGCATTTGCGCTGGCAAACAGGATAATCAAAGTCTGCACTCGGCCGAGTTGGCAGGTTTTCAGTTGGGAGTCGGTTTTCAGATTCAGGACGATGTTTTGGGCATTTGGGGTGAGGAAGAAATCACGGGCAAGTCCAGCAGAAGCGACCTACTGGAGCGCAAGGCAAGTTTGCCGGTATTGCTTGGGCTTGAACGCTCTGAGGAGTTTGGGCGCTTCTGGAATACCCTGCAAACCATTGACGCAAAATCGATTCTCCAAGCCAAAACTGCACTTGAAGAAGCCGGAGTGCTTGCAGAATGCAGGGCTTTGGCTTTAAGCCATTTTCAGCAGGCGAAGCATCTCCTGGCGGGATTGATCGATTTCAAAACACCTGAAGCGCAGGTTCTTGCAGAGCTGATTGCTTCCCTAACCAACAGAGAAGCCTAAGATAGGCTAAACCTGCTCAGGCTGGGTTTCAATTCGCCAGGCAGCCGTCACCATCCCCAAGCTCAACCAATAGTACGGAAGGCCAAAGGTATCCAGGCTGAAGCCTTCCAGTACAAGGGCCACAAGTACCAGTCCGCCAAAGAGACCAAAAGTCCGGGAAAACTCCCTGTTGCCATGCAGGTAAAGAAATCGCGCGTCTTTAGCAAGTCGGTAAAGCCAGACTACAAATAGGATAAACCCCAGAATACCTGTCTCGCCCAATAACCTGGCCCAGAGGTTCTTGGCGTTCGGCAAACCAGCTCCCAGGCCGATCACCTCATAAATCTCCGGCAAGCCGTAACCAAAACTGGGGACGAAGCGAGTGAAATAAAATCCGATACCCCCCAGCCCGACGCCAAATATAGGATAAAGGCGGTAGACCTGGTAGCCTACATCCCAGTACATGAAACGCTCAGCGAGGCTCAGGCGGCTCATCCAGCCCATGAAACCGATCCTCCGCAGGGTCTCGAAATCAAAGATGGCACGCATTTTCGGGTCAATCTGGGCAGCCACACGTCCTAAGACATACAGCGAGATCACTCCGCCCAGGAATAACGCGGCCCAAACAAAGCCTTCGGGCAATCCACGGCGTTGGGACCTGCCTTGTGCTATTGCTTTAACCCAGCAGCACAGCAAGGGGTAGAAGGCAAAGGCAAGGATTGCCCCGGCTGTCAGCCACCCAATCCGGGATAGTGTGGTGAACAGGACTATCAAAGCCGTAGCCAGCAAAATGTTCTCGGCACTCAGGCGTTTGCAAAGCCGCCAGCCGTAGATTGACCGACCCTGCACGGTAAAAGCCAGCCAGAGCGGCAAAAAGAGCATATTCAGCTGATGAGCCAGCCAGGATGGCTCCATGGCAAGGCCAGTGGTACGGCGGACGAAAAGCATCTCTTTTACGGAAACCAGCCTTTGCAGCTGCCAGAGATACTCAGGATAATCGTGATCGAGCTGCCAGTAGAGGGCTTGCAGCAGGCTGACAAAGAGAATGAGCGTGCCAGCGATGTTGATCCAGCGCAGGCTTTGGCACAGCGTTTTCTCATCCTGAATGATCATGGCGGTTACCAGGTAAAAAGCAATGCCGGTCACCAGGGTCAGCACCCCTTCGAGGTTGTTGGCAAAGAGAGATGCGCCTCGGAAGCTGGGGATATTCCTGAACCAGCCCAGGCTGGTAGATAGGACCGCCGCCAGGAAGAAGAGCAGGAGCGGCGTGATCTGCGCAGGCAGACGGCCTGTTTTGATCACCTGCGGCAGGATAAAGGTAAACACAAGCACCAGCAGAAAAACCAGGGAAAGCGGGGCAACGTTAGACCCGCCAAAAATGTTGGCGATCATTGGGAAAGAGGTGACCGGCAAAGCCAGGAGTAACCCTACCCAAAGTATCCAATTGAGACGGGAAAGTTTATCCGGCTGCATGGCGGCGTTTTAGCGGCATTACTTCGGCCAGAAAAACCCCCAAGGCCAGGCCAACCACTGCTCCGGCAAGGGTAAGATCCCCACGGCGATTGACCACCTGGGGCGCGGGGTTCACAGCAGGTATCACGGTTCCGGGGTTTAGGTCCTGGGTGAGACCCAGGCTTTGGCCGGCATTCGCTTCGATCTGGGTATGCGCGTCATCCGTTATGTCCCTGGCGCGCTCGTCGGTTAAGTCTTCGCAGAAGGGAAGCTCGGCTTTTTCTTCATCGTTTTGGCAATTTTGCACCGCTGCCAGGCTGGCTTTTGCCTCCGAGACCTTAAGGGCGTAAGGGTACGCCTCTAGTAAACGACTGTAGAGTGCTTCTGCCCAGGCGCTCGCGACGCTTGCCGCTTCCTCCGCGGAAGCGCTGCGGTAGCGCAGGAGCGTATTCATCAACTGGCGCTCTACCTGCCCGCTCCGGCGCAGAATTTCTTCGTTGATGGATGGTTGCATCCTTGAAAGGCCAGCAACCACATCCGGGTGCCAGGCTAACTCCCCAATATGGTTGATCTCCGCGTCCACCATGATCTCGGTGATGTTCGTATCCGGTACCAGTTCCATATTCATTGAAACCACGGCTGTACCTTCGTACACCGGCTTGAGTAAGCCGGCCAGAAAGTACGCCGAGAGGGCTCCGATCAAGGCGCAAATCAAAACTAACAGCCAGGCGCTGCCGGCTCCGCGGTTGAGTAATCGGGGGTAAAAATCCTTCTCAGGATTTGGCTCAGGCTTGTGATTTTCGGGCATTCGTCCTCAACTTGGATAGAATATATCATAATCAGAGGCATAGAGGAGGCGCCATGGCCCGGTATGAAATTAGCACCCCATTGCTCGATACCCATAATATTTTGGGTGAAGGCCCGGTATGGCACCCGGCAGAACAAAGGCTGTACTGGCTGGATATCGACGGTTGCCTGCTGCAGACCTACACCCCTGAAACTGGCAGTTACCAGAAATACGATCTGGGCCAGCGGTGCGGCGCGTTTGCCTTTCGGAAAACTGGCGGCTTGCTGGTGGCCGCAGAGCGAGGTTTGGCATATTGGGACGAGCGTTCGGGTTTAAGTGAGTATCTGGTCAGGTTCTATGAAGACGATGCTCCCCAGCTGATGAATGATGGGAAGGCGGACCCTACCGGAAGGTTTTGGATCGGATCCAAAGGGTCTGTTGGCCAATCCAGCCTCTTCCGGGTTGAACCAGACTTTAGCTGGGAAACCGTGATCCCAGGAGCAACCATATCCAACGGCCTGGATTGGAGCCTTGACCAGAAATGCATGTATTATATCGATAGCTATACGCAGAGTATCTTAAAATATAGGTACAACCCAGCGTCTGGGATGATCAGTGATCCGGAACAAGTATTTCGTAGCGATGCTGGCAAGCCAGATGGGATGACATTGGACAGCGAAGGAAACCTCTGGGTCGCTTTCTGGGATGGAGCAAAGGTGCTCCACCTGGACCCAATTGGCCGACGGCTGGACGAAATTAGTATGCCGGTAAGCCGCCCGACATCGGTTTGCCTCGGCGGAGCGGACTACCGCGATCTCTACATCAGTTCAGCATCCGTTGGGCTGGATGCCGGCCAATTGGAAGCGCAGCCCTACGCTGGAGCTCTCTTCAGTTTCCGCGTAGATGTACCTGGCAGACCCTGTAATTTCTTTGGCGGATAATCGACTTCTTCCTGCCGCCTAAACATCATCCTCCGAATCGCCCGTTTTCTCAAAACGCAGGCGCTCATGGGTGTTCAAGATGCGCTTGCGCATCCGCAGGCTCTTAGGGGTCACCTCCAGAAGTTCGTCCTCTGCCAGATACTCGATCATTTCATCCAGAGAAAGCAGCCGGGGTGGGTCCAGACGTTCATCCAAATCGCGAATTGACTGGCGCATATTGGTGAGGTGTTTTTTCTTGGCCACGTTAATCGTCAGGTCCTGGGGCCGCTGGGTCTCTCCTACCAACATACCTTCATAAACTTCGGTACCTGGCGCGATGAACAGCTGACCTCTTTCTTCGGCATTTTTGAGGCCAAAAGTAGTGGCTGTCCCGGTCTCATGGGCAATGATCGATGATACCTGGCGTCCTTCGATCGGTCCTTCCAGCGGTTGATTTCCAACATAAAAACTATTGAGTACGCCCCGACCGCGGGTGATATTCAAAAATTTGTATCTGAACCCCAAAAGGCCGCGGGTAGGCAGGTTATAGGTCAGGTGAACGCTCCCATCCGGGTTATTGCTCATGCTGCTCATCTTTCCCCGGCGCTGCCCCAGCATCTCAACTACAGGCCCAACGTACTCCGCATCCACATCCACATGTACTTCCTCGAAGGGTTCCAGCTTGCTGCCGTCCTCAGCCGTGATCACGATCGCCTCCGGTCGGGAGACTTGAAATTCGTATCCCTCCCGGCGCATTGTCTCGATCAGGATGCCCAAGTGCAGCTCTCCCCGGCCTGAGACGAGAAAAACATCGTTTTGGGCTGTTGGGGCCACACGTAAGGCGATATTCGTGCGCAGTTCACTTTGCAATCGTTCGGCGATCTTGCGGGAGGTGCTCCATTTCCCTTCCCGGCCGGCGAACGGCGAGGTGTTCACACCGATCGTCATCTGCACTGTAGGCTGCTGGACGGTGATCACCGGGAGCGCAACCGGCGCTTCAGCGTCTGCAAGCGTTTCCCCGATCTGAATATCCTTTAATCCGCCGATAGTGACGATATCCCCGGCGTCCACCACCTCAACCGGCACCTTATCCAGGCCCTGGAAGGCAAAAACGTAGCGCGCCTGAATGCGTTCCATGCTGCCATCATGATGGATGCGCTGCAGCCATTGGCCTGTTTTAAGCTCGCCGGAATGGATGCGCCCGCTGGCAGTAACGCCGCTGTATTCGTCGTAGCCCAGGTTTGTCACCAGCATCTGGAACGGCGCCTCAGGGTCAGCGCTCGGGCCTGGGATCTCACGCAGGATGCAATCAAAAAGCACCTGCAGGTCTGGCTCCAACTCAGGGGTTAACCCGGCTTGTCCCAGTAGGCCATTGGCGTAGATGATCGGAAAGTCGGCCAATTCGTCGCTGGCGCCCAGCTCGATGAAGAGGTCGAAGGTTGCGTCCAGGGTGCGGGTGGCGTCCGCGTCTTTACGGTCCAGCTTATTCACAACCACGATCGTACGCAGGTTCTTGGCAATCGCCTGTTTGAGTACGAAACGGGTTTGGGGTTTTGGGCCTTCAGCAGCATCCACCAGGAGCAACACGCCATCAACCATGTTCATGATGCGTTCAACCTCACCGCCAAAATCGGCGTGGCCAGGCGTATCCACGATGTTGATCTTGACCATGCTCCCGATTTGCGGGTCCGGAATGCTGATGGCCGTGTTTTTGGCCAGGATGGTAATCCCGCGCTCTCTTTCGAGGTCATTGGAATCCATCACGCGTTCCTGCACGCGCTGGTTGCTGCGGAAAATTTTAGCCTGACGCAGCATTGAATCGATCAAGGTTGTTTTTCCGTGATCAACATGGGCGATGATGGCCACGTTACGAATGTCTTTGCGTTCACTGATCATATAACTCCTAAAAACAGGCAAGAAAAAACCCGGTCGCCCGGGTTTATTCGCGTCCTTATCTACTCATCGAGGCCAATTACACCCCAGAAGTAAGACGGTTTCTCCACCGGGTCCTGGCTAAATTCAACGGCCTTTTTCAGTTTGACCAGCACTTCGTCCAGATTGTTCTGGTCGTTTGCCAGTACTTCAAACAAGATGTCTCCAGTTTTCACCTGGTCACCGGTTTTGACGTGCACATAAATGCCAACTGCCAGATCAATTTTGTCTTTTTTACTCGCCCGGCCTGCGCCAAGCAGTACCGCGCTCTGGCCAACTTCGCGCGCGTTCACAGCGCTCACGTAGCCATTTTGCTCTGCCACGACCGTTTGATGCAGTCTGGCTTTGGGCAGTTTATCCAGGTTTTTGATGTAACTTACGTCTCCGCCCTGGGCTTCAACCAGTTCACACAATTTGGCGAAGGCTGTCCCATCACGAATGACCTGTTCCGCCATCGCGATGCCTTCATCCAGGTGCCCGGCTTTTCCGCCCAAAATAAGCATGTAAGCTGCCAGGTGTGTGCAGTGATAGTGATAATCCTCAGGGGCGTTGCCCTGCAGGAGCTCCACCGCCTCGCGCAGTTCGATGGCATTACCAACTGCCGACCCTAAAGGCTGGTCCATGGGCGATAAAACAGCGATCACCCGTCTTCCGCTCAGCTTTCCGATGGCAACCATCACCCGGGCTAATTCACGGGCATCCTCAATTGTGCGCATGAACGCGCCTTCCCCCACCTTTACGTCCAAAACGATGGCATGCGCCCCCGCGGCGATCTTTTTGCTCATCACGGAGGAGGCGATCAGGGGGATGCTATCCACCGTGCCGGTCACATCGCGCAAGGCATACAGTTTTCCATCAGCCGGAGCTAAATCCATGCTTTGGCCGGTCAAAACAATGCCATGGGTTTTCAGTTGTTCGATGAACTCATCCGTGCTGAGGTCAACCTTATAACCTGGTATCGATTCGAGCTTGTCGATCGTTCCACCGCTAAACCCCAGGCCGCGGCCAGACATCTTGCCAACCGGCAAGCCGCAGGCTGCTACGATCGGTGCCACTGAGATGGTGGTTTTGTCGCCCACGCCGCCGGTAGAGTGCTTGTCCACGACGGTTACATTCAGGCTGCTCAGATCCAGAGTTTCGCCAGAATTGGCCATTGCCAGGGTGAGGTCGGTGATTTCTGCTTCGGTCATACCGTTCAGCAATACCGCCATCGCCCAAGCCGAGATTTGGTAATCCGCTATCTCGCCTTGGGTAAAGCCCTCAATCAGGAACTTAAGTTCCTCGGCTGAAAGCGTTTCGCCATCCCGCTTTTTGATGATCAGGTCAACCGCGCGCATCATGATTGGCTCTATTCGCCCTTGAGGTGAATGCTGACCTTGCGGTTGGGTTCCTCGCCCACGGATTCGGTTTCAACATCCGGGTTTTCGCGCAATTCCATATGGATGATGCGCCGTTCGTTAGCTGGCATCGGTTCCAGGAATTGTTTGCGTCCGGTTTTCAATACTTGGTCAGCCATGCGGCGGGCCAATTTGCGCAGTTCATTCTCGCGCCGGCTGCGGTAATTCTGAATATCGATTTGCAGCGGAACCCACTGTTGCATCTTATGGCTGACGATCAGGCTGGTGATGTACTGCAGGGCGTTCAATGTTTCCGATTTACGTCCGATGAGGTAACCCAGATCCTGGCCTTCGATGTTCACCATGATCATCTTGCGGCCATCATCCTCAGAGACCCTGGTCTCAATGGTGAAGTCTGCCTTCACTTCCATCTTGTTCAAGAGCTGCCCCAGTACTGCACGTACCGCGCCCTCGTAATCTTCCGATTCCGGGTCAATGGCAGCCAAAGCTTCTT
>DHPL01000046.1:0-273 GCA_002407905.1 Anaerolineaceae bacterium UBA5365 | reverse complement strand
CGCGAAGGAATCGCTTTCCAGGCCAACCACCGGTACCTCGTGGTCCTCCGCTGGAGTTGTTCCTTTCAAGGTAAGGCGAACCCGGGCATCACGTGAGGCAAAACGAAAAATGTTGCGTTTGCCCTCGTCCAATACCTCAACGTCCACTTCTTCGCGCTGACGGCCCATTTCGGTGAGGCCTTTATCGATTGCCTCCTCAACTGTAGGGGCAACAGCCTCTATAATGGATTTTTCCATCTTTCTCTCCCTTCCCCTTATTTAGCGCTTGCGCTT